>JBFXGJ010000013.1:0-52383 GCA_050178135.1 Methanoregulaceae archaeon
CGGATCGGGATCCAGGAGGAGGAGGTGCCGGTCGACGAGCTCCTTGCCAGGGCGCGGAGGAGCGGCGTCGGCGGAATCGTCCTTTTTGACGGGATCGTGCGAGATGATGACTGTGAAGCGATGGAGGTCGAGGCCTACACCGAGGTGGCGCTCGCCGAACTCCGGCGAATCGCCACCAGTGTGGGCATGCGGCACGGAGCGGCGTACGTTGCGGTCATCCATCGAACCGGCCGGATAGCGGTTGGGGGGGACCTCGTAGTGATCGTCACCGCCGCTGCCCACCGGGACGCAGCCTTCGCTGCCTGTCGGGAGATCCTCGAGGCGATCAAGGAGGGCGTCCCGATCTGGAAGAAGGAGTGCGCGAAAGGGAACGACCGTTGGGTGCGCGGTGAACACTGGCCCGATGCCGACGTCTGAAGGTCGGTCATGCGGCTCCTCCTGCATTTCAGGGCCGAAGAACTCCCTGAGGCCGGTGATGACCGCCGTGGGGGGCTTGCCCGGTATGTCTCGGACCTCCTGGTGAAGGGGTGGCGGAGCGACCTGCCGGGGGGGAAAAATCCGGTCTACTCTTTCTCCAATCTCTTTCCGCCGGGAGAGGTGAGACCCGGGGAGCGGCGGCGTCTCCTGATCGCTTCGCCGAACCCCGAGGTGGTCCGGGCTCTCTCACGCCGTGTGGCCAGGGCTGAGGAGCCACTCCGGGTCCACGGCATGGCGTTTCGGCCTGAACGGCACGAGATCTTCTCCGTACAGGTCGAACGCGCCGGAATCCTCCTCACCACCGCGACGCCGATCCTGCTGCGCGTTCCGCCTGAAGATGGCCGGGGGGGGCCTGTGTACTGGGAACCCCCGATCCCGGATGACGTGTTCATCCGGGCGCTCAACAGGGAACTCATACGGCGGTTCAATACCTACCATGCGACACGGCTCGATGAGGGTATCCCTGTGATCGCTGGCGGAAGACTGCTCCGTGCGACTCGGAGCGGAAGAACACCATCGTCGTACTGGGAATTTCACACCGGGCGGCTCAACGCGACCGCTCAACGGGTGATGGCGTTCTCGATCGATTCCGGCTTCGGCGAACGTATTCGGCAGGGATTCGGCTTTGTGAACGTCTCTCGACGGTTCACCCCGGGAGCGTGATCGAGGAGAAGGGCCGATCTTTCGGTCGTCCTGCGGTGTTACCCGCAGGGTACTGTCGATCTATCGATCGGTCCACCCCTGAGGGTTTCCTTCTCTCTTCACGATGGGTCGGGGGCCTCATCGATCGGAACCTTCATTAATCGGTGGCTAAATAAAAGAGATTGACCTGGTCGAAAGGGGAAAACCCTTCCCCTGTGCAGGCGACTCCCCATAGGTGCGACTTCGCGATGGGATGAACTCCGAAGGTATGCCCCGTCATACGACAAGAGTGAGTTCACCGATTACTGAAGATATGGTCTCATCCGAATCCCAGGAAGTGTTGAGGGCGTGATGGAATGAACGAACCAAACGAGGGTGACCGCTCTCTCGCAACGGCGGTCGCCCAGGAATGGCTGGCACGGGTGTCGATGATCTACGCCCAGTCTATCCGAGATACCGAAGAAAATGCGCAGCTGGGGCCGGAAACTCATCCTCTCTACCCATCACTCGTCGCGATCACCCAGACAAAACAGTACCTCGCAGCATTTGCGCGGCATGCATCTGAAACGGAACGGATGGACCTCGCCGCAGCGATCGGCTCCCTCATGATCGCTCAGGACCACCTCGAGTCCGTGATACTGCACGGATCGCAGTGACGTCCTGCCAGGGCCTTTTCCTTCGGCGAGGGCGGTAGTACTTTCGATAGGGTACCAGACTGGAGATGCGAACCGAACGGTTGGTCACGGTTTCTCGGAACTGCGTGGAGCGTCTTGAGGGTGTACAAGGCCATCGGATGCCTGGTGCCCTATCTCGTGAAAGGCGCGTCCTTTCGGCCTTCCGGTCAGGATATCGACGAAAAGCTCTTACGCCTCCCTGTTTCAGTAGGTTGGTATGGCAGAGGTACGTGGAAGGTTTGTCCAGGGACGATGGGTTGACGACTCGCAGGATGAAGCTTCGTCCGAGGGACCATCGGTGGAAGAGACGTCCGGAAGCCAGGAAGGGGCCGGTGAAAATTCCGATGCTCGGTTCGAGGCAGAGAGCCTGATCGCCGAGGCGACGTCATCCGTCGGTCGGGCGATCGATGACGTGCTGCGGGCCACCCAGCACCTGATCGTGACGAAGGAGGGTCACCAGTTTATCGAGAACCAGGTCAACCGTGCGGGCTCTGCTCTCTCCGACGTGCTTCGAGATCTCACGAGCCGACTCGACCCCAAGAAACGCTGAGTGGTGCCCCATCTCAGTGTGGGGAAAACGTAAGCATTGCCTTCAAAAATGCGAATTGGCAATTTTAATCTCATTTTTTTAACAAAATAATAAGTAGTATGACGCCCGTACGGCGTGCGAGGTTACAACGAATGCGTGCATACACGAGCCTCTACTGGATCGCCCTCATCCTCACCGTCATCGGTGGGTTGAACTGGGGACTGATTGGGCTGATGAATCTCAATCTTGTGGAGGGGCTCTTCGGGGCCCAGACCCTCATCACACGGGCAGTCTATCTCATAGTCGGTCTTGCAGCCCTCTATCTGATCGGTGCGGCGCTGATGTATCGGCCTTCAGAAACGACCCGTCCCACCGTCTAATCTCGATCGTACTTATTTTTCCCAGGCGGAACCGTAGAACAATCTGGCCGATGTACTGCGGTTGTTGGACCAACAACAGGTTCCGGGACGGGTGATGAAGCCTTCACTCTGCCTGTTTTCCTGCGAACCGGTGGTTTGTGGCCCCCCGCGTTCTCCCCTCATTTGCTGCTGGTCTCTGTGCGCCAGCATACCCCTTTCGCCCAACCAGTCGCGATGTGGGACCAGGTTGGAGCGACTTCTCGGTCGTTGGGTTGTTCCGAGAGGGCAACGGTGCAGGGTTCTTGGGTGACGCTTGACCTCGACGGGGAGGAGGCGAAGGACCACTCCTTCGCTGGGATGTGCCGCATGGATGAATAATTGGAAAGGTATTTACTGACGCTGCTGACATGTGATCTCAGCACGATCAGGAGCGAGGGCGTGGAGGTTCGCAGGGAGAGAGAAGGGCCGCATCAGTCCGCCAGGTCGCCGGTTGCAGGTCATTCACCTACCGGAGACAGGGAGCCAGGAGAAGAGACCGGGGCCGTCTCCGATACTGTGAAAGTTCCTTCTCTCAGCCAGTTCGAGCGGCGAGAGGCCCTGCTCTCTGCCGCACGCGACCTGTCGCGAGGTATTGCGCGGGGTGAGGCGGACCGGGATCTGATCGACCAGGTCCTTTCGCGGCTGAAGGAAGGGGGCAATTACTGGTCGGTCGCGTTCACGACGGGCATTGAACCAGAAGAGGACGCCGCGCCAGCTGCCTGCCTGTACTCCTTTCCTGTCGAGGTGAATGACCACCGGCATGGAACTCTCATCGTCGTCACCCATCAAGCTCACGGAATGGAACCCGGGGAGGCAGAACTCCTGGGAGAATGCGCTGACGACATTGCACTCGCGTTTCACATGCAGCACCTGGAGCAAGTCCGTCAGGAAACCTTCCTGCGGCTCGTCGAGAGCGAGGAGCGGTTCCGCCAGGTCTTCCACCAGACGAACGATGCGATCCTCCTCTACGACGTGAGCGAGGACGGTTTTCCCCCCCGGTGTCTCGAGGCGAACGACCAGGCCTGTCGCTGGTTCGGATATTCACTCGACGAGCTGCGCAAGCGTTCTCCGGGGGACCTGCCCCTCTCCTGTGGTGTCCCGGGTCCCGCACCCTGGGATCGTCCCGAACAAGGACCCTACCGGTTCGACGCCCACATCCGACGTAACGACGATGAGCCGATGACAGTGGCGATCAGCCTGCACCGGTTCAAACTCCTGGGACAGATGGTGATGCTCCTCATTGCGCGTGACGTCTCCGAAGAGCGCCGGCTCGAGAACGAGCAGGCGACGTCACTCGAACAGATCCAGCAGAACATGGAGCAGTTCCAGATCCTGAATGATCAGATCCGGAACCCCGTCCAGGTGATCATCGGTCTCGCAGACCTGGAGGGAGGAGAGTTTTCAAACCAGATCATCCTGCAGGCCCGGGAGATCGACCAGATTGTCCGACAGCTCGATGTTGGGTGGCTCGAGTCTGCGAAGGTCTCGTCGTACCTGCGTCGGTACGCGACCTGAACTCGTTCTTTCCCAGAACCTTGTACTTCTCTTTCTACTTCGGCAGTGAACCGCCGAGCACGATCTGCACGACCAGCGCAACCCCGAGAATAACCAGGCCGAGCCCCGCGAGCGGGAGGGTGTACCGCAAGCCGACACGGGAAGGCTCATCCCCGGTCGTTCGCTGGACCAGCCAGAAGAACGGGTCGGTTACATAACTGACCACGCAGGCACCCCCTCCGACCATCAGGATGAGTGCCACGGGGTCGAACGAAGCAACGAGCTCGCTGCCGCCCAGGATACGGGCGACCAGCACCGCGGTGACGACCCTGGACCCCTGTATTGTCTGGACAAGCGACGCGATCAGAAACGGGATGATCACGACCGGCGCTGACACGGCGAGCGCGGCAAGTGCCGCATCGGCGATATCGGTCATGATGATCACCGACCCGAGTGCACCGGCGCCCACCAGGTCAAAGATGATCACGCCGGCATGGCGCGTCCCGCTCATCACGGTCGAACGGCGCTCGTCGGGACTCACCTGTAAGAGCGCGGCGCTGGCTCCCGAGAGCATGACCAGGTTGATCAGGGCGACGTGAGAGATTCCAGCAAGGAGGCCGATGATGACAGCAGCAAGAATCACCAGGAATGGAATCCATGCAAGGGTATGCAGTCGAGGTTCCTCTCCGGGTGCTCGAGGTACCGCTTCGTGAAGGGTCTTCCTTTCCTGGGCACGAACTACCAGGACGAGGAGCACGACAAGGATGAAGGAGAGGGGGATTGCAATTATGTCGTAGACAAATAGGTCGAGATCGCCTCCGATCCCCTCCACGAGCGGAATGAGGACCGGTGTCGGGTAGATCAGGGCAAAGCTCAGCACCGAGGAGATGGCGGCAAGATAGAGGAACGCCTTCCGTTTCTGCTCCCCCTCACCAAAGGCCGACAGGATCGGCTCGAGCATGATGTACGCCGTGATACAGCAGGTGAACGGAACCGCGAGCACGTAGCCAAGCACGCCAGCAGAGGCGGCGGGGTCGGTAACGTATCTCCTCAGGTCGGCGGCGATAGAGATGATCCCCCCCGAGGTGTCGAGAGCCTTCGCGATGACGGCGCCGCAGAGGATGATCAACCCGAAGGCGGAGAAGACATGCCCGAGTCCTTCCACGATCCCGCTCACTGTGCGGTCGATCCCGAGTCCAGAGAGGAGACCGAATACGAGCGCTCCCCCAACAAGGACGAAGAACGGGGAGAGCCGGCGGCGGTGGCTGAGGATTGAAATTAGAGCGAGTACCAAAAAGAGGGAGAAAAAGAGCCGGGGGGCGTCCATCGTTCTTCTTGTTGACTTCTCTCTTGCCAGGGATAAAGACACGTCTCAGCCAAGAAGGTGCTCCGGGTGAGAATGGCAGATGATACCTGACGCCCCTCTCGCGCTACAGAGTGAAAGGCCGGTCTGTTCGGCGAGTTCGACGGCTAACCCGGTAACCGGGCCGGAGGATGCGAGGATCGGCACCGCTGCGAGCACGGCACTGCGTACCAGTTCGGCCGTCACACGGTGCGAGACTGCCGCCACCCGTGCATTGCCCGGAACAACTCCGGTTAAAACCGCTCCCCCAATCACCCGGGCCAGAGCCGTTGTGAGTCCGAGATCGTCGCTCTCGAACCACCGGCCATCGGCGGTTCCCAGGCTGGCCGAGAAGAGACCCGCCGGCGGACAGGAAACCCGTTCGAGTGCCGCCTCAACCTCCCGGATTGGGACCGGCCCGGCGATGGGGAGTGATGGGAGCCGGCGTTTCTGGATCTGCGTCACGGCTCCCCCACAGCCCGTGACCGTCCCGCGGCGGGGGATTATCACCCGGAACGGATCGGTGGTCATAACCCGAACCACTCCCTCTTCCTCGAGGATGGACTCGATCTCGGCGTGGGACCGGATCACCTGTTCGCCGAGGAGAAGGCCCACAGCGAGTGCAGGCAGGCGGTCAGGCACGGTCATTACAGCGATAAAGTGCCGTCCGTTCAGGTAGAGGGTGCAGGCCTGCTCGTCGAGGAGACGAGCCCCGGCTTCAGGCACCGCGGGCACACTCCTCGATTCCGGCGAGCATTGTCTCGATCTCCACCTTGTTCGTATAGCAATGGAGGCTTGCGCGGACCGTACCATTGGGAAGACCAAGGCGGCGCATCAGCGGTTCGCAGCAGTGCAGGCCCGAGCGGACCATCACGTTCAGCTCGTCGGAGAGGTACTGTGCGATCTCGTGGGGATGGAATCCCTCGACCGTGAAGGAGACCACGCCAATCCGTGACTCCGGGTCGAGGGGGGCGTAGACCTGGACCCCGTCTATTGCATTGAGACCGTCGATGAGAATGGAGGTGAGCCGCTCCTCTCGCCTTCGGACGTTCTCCATGCCGATGGCGGAGAGATAATCGACCGCAGTCCCCAGCCCAATTGCGCCCCCGATGTTCGGGGTGCCGGCCTCGTACCGAGCGGGGCCCGATGCCAGGACCCATCCGTCCTCTCCGACCGACTCGACCGCTCCACCACCGAGGAGGAGCGGCTCAGGTTCGGGCTCCTTCATCCAGAGGATGCCGGTCCCTGTCGGCCCGAGCATCTTGTGACCGGAGAAGGCGAAGTAGTCGACGCCAAGGTGTTGCACGTCCACAGGCAGGTGCGGGACCGACTGGGCGCCGTCGACGAGGAGGCGGACACCTCGTTCGCGGCAGAGGCACCCGATCTGCCCGACCGGCGTGATCGTCCCGACGGCGTTCGACGCGTGCGTCACGGCGACCAGGCGTGTCCGGTTATCTATCGCCGCCTCGAGGGCACTGAGATCAAGAGAGAGGTTGTCGTGAATGTCGACAACAACCACCTCCACGCCCCGGGCGCGGAGGCGAAGCCAGGGAAGGAGGTTGGAATGGTGTTCGAGTACCGTCGTCACGACCCGGTCTCCTGGCCGCCAGGAAAGACCGTGGGCCACGATCTCGACAGCCTCGGTCGAGTTCCGGGTGAAGACGGTCGTGCCACCCCCTCCGTTAATAAACCTCTCCACCTTCTCCCGCGCGTGCCAGTAGCGCTGACCGGCGAGCTGGGCCAGGCGGTGGACTCCACGCCCGACGTTGGAGCGGTAGTGGCGCTCGAACTCTACCACGGCATTGATCACCACGCCGGGTGCGAGGCTTGTCGCCGCCGAATCCAGGTATGCCGTGTCGCCGAGGATGGGAAAGTCACCCCGTGCCGCCGCGCCTACCTCGGGGACTTCCTCGTGCGAATGACCTTCTGGAACACCGACGGTTGTGGCAGGTGACGGTGTACAGCTCTGCGCGAGCTCGCCCTCCGGCGTCAGCGCAAGGCCATGATCGTGGCAGAGTTCCACCATCTTTCTCGGGAGGACTTTCCATCGCCAGAGTCCCCACGGTGCAAACTCCTCCGGGAAGCCCGCTGAACGCGCATAACCGGCGAGGAACGCATCCCAACGTTCTGCGAGCTCGGGATGTATGCGCCGCAGGTGTTCGTACTCTGCCTCGAGCATCGCCGGGCAGAGGTAGCACCCGAGCCGCTCGAACCCTTCGTCGTAGAGCGGGTTCGAGGGCAGCTTCTGCCACCAGATGTAGAGCCAGACCTCGAGTGCACGCCAGTGACGAATCGGCGAGATGTTCAGCTGGAGAGGATTGTTGGGATTCTGGCTTGTCTCGTCCAGGCCGGCCCGGTTCCACGACTCGTACCAGCGGTTACCCTGGATCGTGACGCAGGGGCCGATGGAGGCGAGGTGACGCTTGAGAGGGTGAAGCTTGAGGAGCTTGCAGCACCAGCGGTTGTCCTTGCCGGGCGGGCCAGCCCGTTCGACTGCCTGGTAGAAGTCGCCTCCCTTCTCGATGACCTGAACGTCCATCGACTCGACGAATGCGATCGTCTCCGGGAACTCGAGGCCCGTGTCAATGAAGAACGCATCGCTCACGCCAGCTTTCCGGGCGAGGGCGAGTACCGCCGTGCTGTCCTTGCCGCCTGAGAACGAAACGTTCGCACACGGACGGTCGCCAAGGTGCGCCCGTATCGTTCGAATCGCGTGCCGCTCCAGGTTCTTGAGATGAAGGCGGTTCCGATCGACGACCGTCTCCCACCCAGGGTCTGCGTATCGGGCCGGTTGAACCGCAACGAGTTCACGTACGCGCACCTGCCCCCCGGCGAGGAGACCGGTGCCGTACCGTCCACGGTACCTGACGATCACGGTTCCGTCGGCCTCGTTGGAGTTGACCCTGATCTTTTTTCCGCCGAGTCGAACCTTCGCGCCGGCGAATGCCGGGTCCAGGTCCAGGTTGATAACACCGCTCGTTGCCGCTTCGATCAAACCGGCGAGGGCACCCGGCTCAAGATCGAACCGATGGCTCCGGGTGACCGGGTCAAAGGTGAGCCAGCCGAACCGGGAACCGTTCGCGATCACGAGCTCATTCCGGTCGAGGCCTCCAGTCTTGTTGAGCAGGAGGACCCTCGGGACGGGAACTCCCCCGAACTGCTTGCGGACAAGCCCGGCGATCAGGTCATGGTCGGCCTTCAGGGCGGGCCTGACATCATAGGGCTCGAGAAGCTGGACTGGTACGCCCTCGTGCCCGGATGCACAGGTCCGGCCGATCAGTGGGACGTTGCATTCAGGGCACCAGTAGAGCGTCTTCTTCACGGGCGGGTCCTTTGGTCTGCGCCCTCCCTGTTCTCGCCGCATTCACCCAGGATGGGGCGGTAAAGGTACTTAAAGCGCGTGATGCTCCCAGGCGTCGGGGGCGCCTTCCCCGAAGAGGCGGGGTCAGGGTTTCTTCTCTGGGGGGAGCGAGGACATCAGTCTCTCGTAGACCTCGTTTCCGACGCATTCACGTGCGTAGCGGCACCAACGGACACATGATTGGATGTCATTGTAGATCTCAAACCCGCAGGCACTGCAGGCGACCACGCGATCGTTTGAGAAGATCTCGACCTCTTCCCCGCAACGGGGACAGGGTCGAACCTCGAGGGTCGGGGTACGGAGGCGTGACGCCCCGGGGCAACGGTCAAACATCAGGCACCAGCATTCCTCGTTTGATACGCTCGAACAGGTCAGAGCCTCGATCTCCGAACAGTGCCATCCAGTTCCCCCCCGAGCACCATTTCGAGGCGTCCTTCGAGGGCGTCCATACGATCCGAGAGCCGGCGGAGTTCAATCCGTATCTCATCGATGCACTCGACAAGGGTTGTCCCGACATGTTCCTCCAGTGCCGATTGGCGGAGGTCGATCTCAGCGAGCACCTGTGTGACCGTGCCGATCCCCTCGCAGACTCTATCCTGGGAGCGGATCAATTCGTCGCACTGCTCTCTGACCTGCTCGAACTTCTGTTCGATGAAATCGTTCTCCATCCTCTGCTCGCACTGCATCTGTGGCATCCGATCGGCATTAATGGTATTGGCGAGATGCCCTTGTTTGCCCGATAAGGGCTGAAATCAGGCTGATAGGGAACCATGAACCTGTGCAATAAGCCACGCATGACCGGTTCCCCGCAGGACGGCGGAAAACCAGCCTTCCTTCCCCTCGAGGTTACCGACAACCATGCGAGCGAAGACCCAGGCGATGGTGCCCTCGGCCCTGACCTCCACCCGGTCGATAACGAAGGGTGTCGGAAGCGTATCGACAAATTCCGCCGGGGAGGCGTACCGTTCCGGGTGCCCGGGGAGGACAGCCGTGAACTCCGGGGCAATCATGGTCTTGACGAGGTCTCCCCTGCGATCACGCACCGCATCGATGAACAGCGATAAACGGTCGAGGACCTGCTCTTCTGTCTGTCGAGAGATAGCCATTGTCGGTACGTACCTGGTGCCCGAACGGATATTCGTCTTGGTATAAATGGCCCCGATCAGTTCCGAATATTTATCTTCACCCAGGGAAACTCCTTTCATATCCTGCCATACGGGGCTCTTCCATGCCTCGCCTCCTCGCAATCAGTCCGGTTGAAGGGCTCAACCCCCTGCTCCAGTCGCTCATAGCGCTTGGTTTCGAGGTGACCATCGGCGAAGCTATTCCTGATGTTGCCGAGGCGCGGACTTTCGACGCGCTCCTGCTCCCGCCCTCGGACCGTGGAGCAATCCCGTTCGATCCTGACGGGGGCCCAGTCCAGCTCGTTGGCACCAGGATGGATCAGGACCCCCGGGGGTGGGCTGCGTTCATCACCCGGATGACTGAAACCCATCGAAGGCAGCGGCTCCTCTCCCGGGTTCTCGAGACGTCGCCCGACCTCGAGGCGTGGATAGGTACGGGCGGAGAGTGCGCGTACATCTCCCCGTCCTGCGAGGACCTGACAGGATATCCCCCCGAGGCCTATCGAACCGACCCCTCGCTCCTCGCCAGGACCATCCATCCAGACGAACGGAACCGAGTTCGCGAGTCCCTGGAGGACCGGACTGTGGCGCAGAGTTTCTGCTGCCGGATCAT
The DNA here is from genome assembly GCA_050178135.1 of Methanoregulaceae archaeon. GTDB lineage: Archaea > Halobacteriota > Methanomicrobia > Methanomicrobiales > Methanospirillaceae > UBA288. Next base: position 10,655 of record JBFXGJ010000013.1, read on the forward strand.
CACGAGGAGCGGAGAAGTCCGACGGATCGTGCACCGTTCGGTCCCCTGCCAGGACGAGGAGGGACAGCCGATCGGCATCCGGGTTCACCAGCAGCGAGCCCCCGATGAAAACCCGGTCCACGAGGTCCAGCGCCTCCGGACGCTTCTGGGCCAGACGGAAGCCGACCGTGCCCTGCTATCGGCTGTGATCGAATCCCTGCCAGTCGGCGTCATCGCGACCGGGGGTGAGGGGGAGCTCCTGGTGGCGAACTCGGCCGCGGTTACGTACCTCGAACAGGTCCGGGGTGCGACACTCCCAGCCGAAGTGTACATCGGCCACTATCGCGAACTCGAACGCCAGGTCCGCGGTTCCGACGGCAAACCTCTGTACCTGCACCTCAGTGCCGGTCCACTTGCCAGGACCGGGCATCGAATCATCGGAGCCGTCGGCGCGATTCACGACGTCACCCAGGTGCGTGCGGCGGCGCAGGTCCGGCGGCGAGAGCTGGCCGAGACCAAGCAGCAGCTGTGGCGGCTCGAGGGCGCAAACGCGGACCTGTTGCGGCAGGTGACAGCGCTGGAAGAGGAGGTGACGACCCTCCGTGCCGTCCTCGCCGGGATAGGATGGACCGGGGTGGACGACGGGGACGTTATGACCGAATCCGGGGCGGATCGGCTGACCATCCCTGTCCTCGACGCAGTTGCCGACCAGGTCTGGATCCTCAGCCCCGACCTCCGCGTGCTTCACGTCAATACAGCGGGAGCTTCAGCGGTGCGACGCCGTCGAAGCCGCCTGATTGGGGAGGCATGGGCCGGGATCGGGCTCGCCTCCTCCCTCGAGCGGGAGATCGCCCTGAAAGCGGCAGGAGTCTTCGAGGACCGGGCCGGGAGGGTCGGTATCTGGACTGATGGCGTGGCGGGGGTTCCCCAGTTCTTCGAGTACTCGGTTCGGCCCCTCTTTGACGGCGTGAATTCCGGGTGCATCGCCGTCACCATCCGTGATGGGGTAGAGATGCGACGTTTTCTCGAGTCCGAGCAACGCACCACCTCCCGTCTCGGCCGCCTTAATTCTGTCCTGCGAGCGATCCTCGACCAGATGCCGATCGGAATCGTCATTGCCGAGGTCCCGTCTGGGCGGGTGGTTTACCAGAACCCTGGGTTCGCGGCGATCTGGAGCGAGGGAACTCCTGCACCGTCGTCCATCCTCGAATACGGGGCATGGCAGGGGACCGGGCCCACGGGGAAGCCCCACACTCCCGAAACCTGGCCTCTTGCCCGGTCGGTCCTTGCAGGGGAACGAACCATCAACGAGGAGAGCGAACTCTTCCGGGAGGACGTGGGGCGCCGGGTCTTCAACATCAGTTCGGCCCCGGTCCTGGACGACGGCGGGCGGATGTACGTCGCAGTTTCGACGTTTATCGATGTCACCGACCGCAGGAATGCCGAGGAAGCGGTCCGGGCGAGCGAGGAGCGGTTCAGGCTGGCGGCTCGTTCGATCCCCCAGGTCTTTGCCATCTTCGACCGCATGGGTCGATACCTCTTTATCAACGAGGTCGGGCTCGGGTTGCTCGGGTTGGAGGAGCACGAGGTGCTGGGTCGGACCGACGCGGAGGTGTTCGGGTCTGCGAACTGCCCGGCATATCGCTGGTATCTCGAGGAGACGATCAGGTCTCTCGTGCCTCAGTACGGTGATGCTTTCATCACGGGTGCGGACGGCGAAACGCACACGCTCTTCGTCTCGTGTCTGCCCCTCGTCCAGGACGACGGACAGTGTGACGAGGTGCTGCTGATCGGGCACGACACGACCAGGGAGAGAAGCGCTGCTCGAGCCCTCGAGGGGTACGCGGCCGAGCTCAAACGTTCGAACGAAGACCTGCAGCAGTTTGCCTACGTCGCTAGTCACGACCTGCAGGAGCCGCTGCGATCGGTCGTAAGCTTCGTCCAGCTCTTCGAACGCCGGTACCGGGGACGCCTCGACGACGACGCGGATGACATCATCGACTTCGTCACGGAGGGCGGCATCCGGATGCAGTCCCTGATCAACGACCTCCTCGCTTTCTCCCGGGTTTCGACGCGTGCCCAGCCCTCCTCGGTCTTTCCCCTTGAGGACGCCGTCCAGGATGCACTGGACGATCTCCGCGTCGCGATCGCTGAGAGCGGCGCGGTTGTGCACTGCTGGCCCCTACCAGAGATCGTGGGCGATAGGAGGCAGGTGGTCCAGGTGTTTGTCAATCTCATCAACAACGCGATTAAGTTCTCCCACCCGGGCATCCCACCGCAGATCCATGTCTCTGCGAGCGCTGAGAACGAGATGTGGCACGTGCAGGTTGCCGATAATGGCATCGGGATCGAGCCCGAGTACTTTGACCGGATCTTTGAGATATTCCAGCGCCTTCACACGAGGGATGCATACCCGGGCACGGGGATTGGCCTTGCGATCGTGAAGAAGATCGTCGAGCGGCACGGGGGCCGGATCTGGCTCGAGTCGGTTCTGGGTGAGGGGTCGGTCTTTCACTTCACACTGCCCTCTGAGGGCACCGAATTCTCAGGTGGACCGGCGTCACTTCGCAATGGCGCAGCCGTGGAGGATACGAAACGGGCCGTCACGCCTCCACCCTGAATCACGACGGGACTGCCACACGCCGTTCAAGGAGGTGTGCACCGATGGTCGTGACGGTGACGAGCAAGAGGTAGACGAGGCCGACGACGAAAAAAGTCTCGTTGTAGGTGAAGTACCTGGTGGCAACCATCTTGCCGGCACCTGTGAGCTCGACCACGGTGATCATGTACGCAAGGGAGGAGTATTTGATCAGGTAGACGAACTCGTTCACGAGGCCCGGGATGGATCGGCGCATCGCCTGCGGAAGGATTACATGCCGGATAACCTGAGCCCGGGACATCCCGAGGGCGAGCCCGGCGGTGAACTGCCCCTCCTTGATCGACCTGATCGACCCCCGGATATACTCAGAGTCGTACGCCGAGTTGCAGAAGATGAACCCGAGTACGGCGGCGATGAACGGAGAGAGCGAAATCCCGACCGAAGGAAGCCCGAAGTAGAGGATGAAGAGGAGGAGCAGGAGTGGGCAGCCCTTGAAGAAGGTAACATATGCCCGCGAGAGAAACTGGGTCGGCCGATTGCCATAGACGCGCCCGACAGCCACCGCCGCCCCGATCAGAACGCCGAACGGGGCTGTGCACGCGATCAGCCCGAGGGTGACCACGAACCCGCCCCAGAGCGCTGGGAGAAGGGTTTCGACGATGAAAGCGACCTGGTCCATGTCAATTACCTCACAGTTCAGCGAAACGCCCGGCGAACTGGCGTGTCCGTTCGAAGTTCGGGCTCGTCGCGAGGTCTGCCGGCGAGCCGGATTCGAGGATCGTCCCGTGCTCCATGAAAAGGAGGTCGTCCGCGATGGAGAGGGCGAAGCGCATCTCGTGGGTGACGATTAGCATGGTCATGCCGGCGCGTGCCAGGCTCCTAATCACCTCGAGGACCTCGCCGGTCAGCTCGGGGTCGAGCGCGGAAGTCGGCTCGTCGAAGAGCATCACATCGGGGTCCATCGCAAGGGCGCGGGCGATCGAGACGCGCTGCGCCTGCCCACCGGAGAGCTGAGCCGGGAAGTGATCGGCCCGGTCCTCCATTCCAACCCTCCTCAATTCGAACAGGGCTTTTTCACGCGCCTCCTCCTCCTTCAATCCCTTCACCTTCATCAGCGCGATCTCGACGTTTCGGACCGCGGTGAGGTGGTCGAAGAGGTTGAAGTTCTGGAAGACCATCCCGATCTTGGCTCGATACTGGTTGATCTTCGCACCGGCGTGGGTTACCTCCTCGCCATGGAGAAAGACCCGCCCCGAGTCGGGGACTATCAACTGGTTGATGCACCGAAGGAGCGTGCTCTTGCCCGTGCCGGAGGGGCCGATGAAGACCTTGGTCTCACCTTTCCGTACAGTGAACGAGACACCCTTCAGGACCTCGGTGGTGCCGAAGGATTTGTGAAGCCCCTCGACCTGGAGTATGATATCGTCGGTCGTCATGTCTAATCGCTCCCGGACTCGAACCCGGGCACGGAGACCCGCCGTTCGAGCAAGTGGAGGCCCTTCATACCAGCGTAGTTCAGGACGAGGTAGATCCCGGCGCAAGCGAGGTAGATCGGCATCGCGATGTACTCGGTCGATACGATAACCGAGGCGCGCGTGAGCAGCTCCGCAACTCCGATCGCGTAGCAGACGGAGGTGTCGGTCAGCACTGTCGGATACTCGTTCGACCACCCCGGCAGGGCGACCAGCAGCGCCTGCGGCAGGATCACGTGGCGGATCGCCTGGGTACGGCTCATCCCGAGCGAGCGGGCTGCGATCATCTGGCCCTCACCGATCGAGAGGATTGCTCCGCGGAAGATCTCAGCCTGGTAGGCTCCTCCGTGGAGCCCCAGGACGAATGCGCCGACGATGAAGGGGGAGACGTCCCCCAGCCCAATCGCCGGGAAGATCCCGAAGTAGAAGAGAAAGAGGAGCACCAGGAGCGGGAGTCCACGGAAGAACCATACGTAGACGTTGATCAGAAAGGCCACTGAGCGGGAGCCGTATACCTGACCGATCGCCGCCGGGAGGCCGATGACGAACCCGACTCCCAGGGCGGAGAGCACGAGTCCCAGCGTCGCGATGATACCGGTAACAAGGAATGGGAACCAGTCGATGAGGATGGCGGAGATATCCATGTCGAGTCCCTGGTGCGGGCCGGCGTGCCGGCCGGAGTGGATGGGGAGGAGATGGCAGTATGCCACCCCCTCCTGCTACAGGTAGTACTTGGGTTCGGTAGTATTTGATGACCTTGGGCCGCCTCAGACCGCCTCCAGCTTGTACTTCTCCTTGAGCTCATTCCAGTAGGGGTCGTTCATCAGCATGTCGAGACCCTTGTTCATCGTCTCGAGGAGCTTGGTGTCTTCCTTCCGGATCGCGATCCCGTACTGTTCGTTGGTGTCGATCTCGCTGATGATCTTCACGTCCTTGTCCCGGATGATATCGACTGTGGGGGGCTTGTCGTAGACAGTTGCGTCGACCTGCTTGTTGGTCAGGGCTGTGATGGCAAGCGGGAAGTTGTCGAACGACTTCAAGTTCGTCGCCGGCATCTTGCCCTTCTCGATCAGCTCCTTCTGTACCCACATCTCGCCAGTGGTTCCTCGCTGGGAACCGATCACGACCTTGCCGGCCATGATATCGTCCATCGTGACCGTCGAGTCAGAACGGACTGCAACCGACTGGTTGATCTTCAGGTACGGCTTACTGAACGCCACCTGGGCGGCTCGCTCAGGCGTGATCGTCATACCGCTGTAGACCATGTCGATCTTCTTCGCAAGAAGCGCCGGGATGATGCCGTCCCAGGCAACGGCCTGGAACTCGACCTCGAAACCGCTCTTGTTCGCGATCCACCGTGCGGAGTCGACGTCGAAGCCGGCGAAGCTACCATCCTTCTCAGCGTACGAGTATGGCGGGTACGCCCCGTCGAGGCCGATTATGTATTTCGACTTCAATCCGGTCTCATTTGTTCCGTTCGTGGCTGGAGTCGACCCTGTGCAACCCGCGAGGAGGACGCACCCCGCCAGGAGCAGGACCAGCAATCCAAGAAGATTACGCTGCATGATTGCCAATTTTGGCGCTACCGACAAAAAAGGCTTATGAATCGATGGCGATCTTCCCCCTCACTATGTAATTCCGAATCTGTAATAATACGATAATTATATATATGATCGGTACCTAGCAGTGGTTGCCCCTCAGGATGGATCGAGGTGCCGGAGACGACCAGGACGGACGATTACAGGAATCGAACCGATGATCGAACTCCGGCGTTCATCGACGTGGGACCCCTTTCGGCAGGTCAAGGATCCTGCGGCAGGGATCCGATATGACCTGGTCATTCGGAAGACGCGTCGGTGAACAGGAGACGCCAGGCAGCACAGCAGGTCATTGGGCGTGATGACCTGTTGTATTGAACGGGCACAGAAGAGAGAATCCGTCCGGGGGCACCCTTCTCGTAGTGCAATGGCCCCAGGAATCTGCGTCCTGTGAGGTGGACTGGACGCGGATACCCACCGGTTCCGAACATCCACAGGCTGGGTTTTCCTTTTCGTATCGGTTTAATTTGGAAACTGGCTGCTCCGGGCAGGAGGCAGGAGGGTGCGCCATACCGGACCTGTGCTGCAGCACGGAACCGAGCCCTCTCTATGAAAGCGGATCATTGGACCTGTTCACGAAGAGCGGACCTCAGCTCCTGGAGGTACTCTGCACGGGAGAGACTTCCCTCGGGAAACGGACAATCGGGGTCGTACACACGGCGGATGACCGGGTCTGTCGGGAGAACGAGGTCCATCTCGACTCCCGACCGTTCGACGGCACGGACCAGGGCCTGTCGAAAGAGGCCGATACAGTAGGCGACGCGCTGGTCGTATAGGTTCCGTGTCTTTTCCAGGAACCGGGAGAGCCGGTAGGTCTCTATCTCCAGGAAATCCCGCTGGACCCTGGGCTCGTGGACATTCCCAAGCATGTAATGGTAGTGGGCAAACGGGTACATGAGTTCGAGTTCGCTCGGCACGACCCCGCAGGTCCCGAAGACGATCACCTGGTACTGGTCGGGATCGAGCACCTCGTCAAAGACCCGGTGAAAGAGACGGTGGCTCGGGCTCGTACTGTATGGCTTTCTCACGGCGCAAGGGATGAAGACCGCGAGCCTCCGGGGCGAAGGTTGATACTCATCGATCACCCACCGGAATGCCTCCTCAAATGCCGGGTGGTAGAACGGCGGTCCCTGGAGTCCGGGCGTGGCGAGCATCGGATCGCGTCGGAGGTGCCGATACTTCAGGTTTCCGATACCCGACAAATAGATTGAATAAAACTCATTGCGCATTGAATGGTGGACGGTGATACGACTGCCGGTCAACTTTGGAGGGTTCGTTTCGATCAGCACTGTTGACTGGCCTGGTCGGGCCGTCTGCACGGTCTTTCTCAGGGGATGCCCGGTCCGGTGCTTCTACTGCCAGAACACGCCGTTGCTCTCGGGCAATGATATGCGCGACGAGGACGAGATTGTCGCGATGATCTCCGAGAGCGCCCTCGTCGTCTCCGGGGTTGTCTTCTCCGGGGGCGAGCCAACGATGCAGGGAGAAGCACTGGTTAACCTTGCACGAGAGAGCCGTCGCCTGGGACTGGCGATCGGGGTGCACACGAATGGCGTCTATCCCCACGTGCTTGAACGGCTGATCGACGAGGGGCTCATCGACCATGTCGCCCTCGATATCAAGGCCCGCTGGGAGCGCTATGCCCGACTCTTCGGTGTCGATCTCGTCGACCGTGTGAAGGAGTCGCTCGCCCTCTGTCGGACTGCATACCTGGAGAGGCGACTGCCCGAGCTCGAGGTGGTTGTGACCCTCTTTCGGGGGTACGAGGACGAGGTTTCATCGATTGCTCGAGAGGCTGCCGGGGTGCCGCTGGTGCTCCAGCAGGGGGTTTTCGGAGACGTGGTGCCCCTCACCTTCGAGGAACTTGCGGCTGTTGCCGCAAAGACAGGTAGAACGTGCCGGATCAGGACACGAGAGAGCGGTGAACAGGAATATGAGGCTGATTGGAGTTGTGGGACTGCCGGGAAGCGGCAAGGGTGAATTCTCGAGGTGCGCTGCCAAGCTCGGCATCCCGGTGCTCGTGATGGGGGACGTCATCCGGCGCGTCGCCCAGGAGCGAGGGCTTCCGCTAGAGGACGATGTGCTGGGCAGAATATCGGGTCAGCTGCGCGAGCAGTACGGACGAGGGGCGATTGCACGGTTGATGCTCGACGACGTCCGCGCTCAGAGGGCTCCAGTCGTCCTGATCGACGGCATCCGGTCGGATGCGGAAGTGGACGAGTTCCGTTCTGCCGTCCCAGGGTTTACCCTGGTCGGCGTCGAGTCATCGTTCACGACCCGGCTCGGACGACTGGCAGGGCGGGGAAGGTCCGATGACCTCTCCGATGCGAGCGGACTGCATCGTCGAGACGAGCGCGAACTCGGGTGGGGACTCGGCACCGCCCTCTCCAGAGCCGAACGGACCCTGAAGAACGAGGGCAACCTCGACGAGTTCCGCCGGGATGTACAGTCCCTTCTTCTCGACCTCCGGGAGAACGCATGAGAGGGCCGGTCTACTTCTCGTCCTCGACAAAGATCACGGCACCACCCGATTGGGTATACGACCTGCATGCTGCCGGGTTTGACGGGTGGGAGATCGTGGCGGAGGGTGATTACCGCCTTGACACCCCCGAGGGGCTCACCAGGATCCGGCATCTGGTCGAGACCACCGGGCTCAAGATCACGGTCCATGCCCCCTATGGAGACCTGAACTGCGCATCGCTTAACTATCCGATCCTGCGTGAGTCGATCCGACAGATCTCCGTCTGCATCGCCACCGCGTCCGAGTGGACCGACCGCGTCACCTTCCACCCGGGGTACCTCTCCCCGCTTGCCAAACTCGATCCCGAACGGGCGTGGGCGACCCAGAAACAGGCGCTCCGCGAAATCGGTCGTCTTGCCGCTGACCACGGCGTCCTCGCCTGCCTGGAGAACATGATCTCGGTCAGGGAGTTTCTCTGCCGCGACCCGGGTGAGCTCTTGGGGATGACTGAGGGGGTCGAGGGGATCGGGGTCTGCTTCGATCTGGGGCACGCTCACACAGTTGGTGTCGTTCAGGATTTCGTGGACCAGATCGACCGTGCCGATCACCTTCACCTGCACGACAACCACGGCGAGTCGGACGAACACCTCGCGGTTGGTGAGGGGACGATCGCCTACGACCGGATGGGCCCGAAGATCGCCGCGGGTTACCAAGGGATCGCCGTTGTCGAGGGGCGCTCGGTCGAGGAGGGGCGACGCTCCCTCGACGTCATCCGGGGGTGGGGTTGATGGCAGGCGAGACCCTCCAGGTCTACTTCCTGGGGACCGCAGGGGCGCTTCCCACCGTGCACCGGAACCCCGCCTGCTTCGTCATTCGGCACGGCTCGGACACGCTCATCTTCGACTGCGGCGAGGGTGCCCAGCAGCAGATGATGCGGGCGCAGACCGGGTTCGGTGTGGATGCGATCTTCATCACGCACTGGCATGCGGACCATTTCCTCGGTCTGCTCGGCCTCGTCCAGACGATGGCTTTCAACGGGCGTGAAGAGCCGCTCCGGCTCTACGGGCCTGACGGAGTCGATGAGATCATCCATGTGATTGAGCACCTCTCGACGGCGACGATGAAGTTTCCGGTGATCGGGAAATCTCTCAGGTCCGGGGACGAGGTCGCGTTCAACGGCTACCGCGTCCGGGCTTTCGCAACACGACACGGTATGCAGTCGATCGGGTTCGTGCTCGTGGAAGATGGGAGGCCCGGCCGGTTCGACCGCGAGGAGGCGATCGCCCTGGGTGTTCGCCCCGGCCCCCTCTTCGGCCGCCTGCAGCGCGGCGAGACGGTCACTGTCACCGTCGACGGCAAGGAGCACGAGGTCCGCCCGGAGCAGGTGCTCGGGCCGGGCCGGCCCGGGCGCTCGGTCGCCTATACGGGCGATACGCGCTTCATCGATCTCCGCCGTGCCGGGGTGCCGGAGGGTGTCGATCTCCTGATCCACGATGCGACCTATGACGATGCAGACCGGGAGCGGGCGGCGGAAGTCTTTCATGCGACCGCGGGGGAGGCGGGCGAAGCGGCGACCCGTGTCGGCGCTCGCCGCCTTGCCCTCGTTCACCTCTCGTCGCGATACACGTCGACTGTCGCCCATCTCAGGAACGCGACGGCCGTCTTTTCCGGCGAGGTCCTCGTTCCGGACGACCTCGTGATGATTGAGATCCCGTTCCAGGACCAGTAACAGTCCCCGGGACCAGGCACGTCCAGGCCGACCCGATCAGGTCGGTCCTCCCGGCCTTCCTGAGCCCTTCCTCGACGAGAGTCCGCTGCCGCTCGTCCCGGAAGTGGAGGAGAGCACGCTGGACCTGTTTCTCCCGTCCTTTCGGGACATGGACCGGTTCGCCCGTGTACGGGTCCACCCCACTCGCGTAGATGGCGGTGGAGAGCGTCATCGGTGTCGGGGTAAAGTCCTGGACCTGCTCGGTATAGAGCCCGTGGTCCCGCAGGTACTCGGCAAGCGTTATCATATCCTGGACCGTGCACCCGGGGTGGCCTGACATCAGGTAGGGGACGAGGTACTGGCGTGGGCTCATTCCGGCCTGGATTTCCTCGAACCGTTCCCGAAAAGCATCGAAGACGGCTCGAGGCGGCTTGTGCATTCGGGCCGTGACGGCGTCGACGATGTGTTCGGGCGCGACCTTGAGGTGACCGGAGACGTGGTGCCGGCAGACCGTCTCCAAATACCGGGGTTCGGCGGCAAGTGCCAGGTCGTGCCGGATACCCGAGCCGATGAAGACCCGTTTCACACCGGGAATTGCACGGAGGCGCGCGAGGAGGTCGAGCTGGGGCGCATGACTCGTCTGGAGCGACGGGCATTCCTGTCCACAGCGGCGATCAGGGCAGACGCCAGCGGTCGACCAGCGGGGACAGGAGAGGCCGAACATGTTGGCGCTCGGCCCGCCGACGTCCTGTATCACCCCGCGAAACCCACGCATACGGGTGAGGCGTTCGGCCTCCCGGACGATCGATTTGACGGTCCTCGACTGGACGATGCGGCCCTGGTGGCACGAGATGGCGCAGAAAGAGCAATCGCCGAAGCAGCCGCGATGGGTCGTGATCGAGAATCGCACGGGTTCGAGGGCAGGGATGGGCTCGGCGTACGAGGGGTGCTGCCGACGGGTGTATGGTAACTCGTAGATACGATCGAGTTCGGCGGGGGTGAACGTGGGGGGCGGTGGGTTCTGGACGACCACGGTCTTGGGATGGGGCTGTGCAACCGGTCGTGCCGTGCAGGGATCCATCTCGGCAGCAATCGCCCTGTGTGCCGTGGCGAACCGGGTCGGATCTGACCGCACTTCGCCAAGCGACGGGAGTTCGATCACGTCCTCGTGCTCAGCTCCTCTCCACCCTTTCGGGGCGCACCGCCACATCGTTCCCCTGATATCGTTAAGGTCCCGTGCACCCTCTCCTGAGTCGAGGCGGTGTGCGATCTCGACAACCTGCCGTTCTCCCGGGCCGTAGACGACGAGGTCCGCCGGCGCGTCGGCAAGAACGGACCCTCGGATCGTGTCGGACCAGTAGTCGTAATGGGCAAACCGGCGGAGCGACGCCTCGATCCCTCCGAGCACGATCGGTGTCCCGGGGAAGATTGCATGGGCTCGGTCGGCATAGACCAGGACCGCTCGATCGGGTCGGCACGGGGCGCCGCCGGGCGAATAAGTATCGCGAGAACGTCGTTTCAGGTTCGGGGTGTAGTGGTTCACCATCGAGTCGACCGCGCCCGATGAAATTGAGACAAAGAGCCTGGGTCGGCCGAACCGGAGGAGGTCATCCGTCCCAACGCCGGGCTGGGCACAGATCCCAACGGAGTACCCGGCGTTCCAGAGGACACGCCCGATCACTGCTGCTCCGAACGATGGGTGGTCGACGTAGGCATCGCCCGTGACCAGCAGGACGTCGATCTCGTCGACACCGAGGCGGTCGAGCTCCCGGCGGCTCATGGGAAGGAACTCAGGCTGGTCGCGCTGCTTCATCTTATCCGATGATCTGGTGCAGCATCAGCAGGTATAATACCGGGGGACGGCCACTACACGTTACCAGGAGGACTACAATGGCTGTCCGACGATTCAAGTGCAGGGTCTGCGGGTACATCTACTCCCCACGCCGGGGCGAACCGAGGCAGGGTATTCCGGCAGGAACCGAGTTCGAGGACCTCCCCGACACGTATGTCTGTGCCCTCTGCGGCGTCCAGGGCAAGGGAAAGATCGGGACGTGGGGTTTCGAAGAGTGGCTCCCAACCAAGTACATCTGCCGGTATTGTGGGTACATCTACGACGAGAAGCGCGGCGAACCTCATCGGGGAATCCCCCGCGGGACTAAGTTCGAGGATCTCCCCGACGATTATGTCTGCCCGGTCTGTGCGATGGATGATCGGCTCACCGAGCGTCTGGGAAAGGTGACAAAGGAGTCGTTTTCACCGCTCGACACAGATTAACACACCTCATGCGTTCTTCGACCAGAAAGGCAGGGTTTCCACCCTTCAGGGCTCACAACCTGGTCCTACCCTTTCACGTTTTTTTTCCGATCGCAACGACTATGCCGGGTTCGGTTCAACCCCCTCGTGAAGATGCATGAGTCGTCGTGACACGGTGATCACCGCGCTCAAATCTGAACGATGGGTGCATTATCTCGCTGCACTTATCCTTCTCGTCGTGGTCGAGGCGATCTCGTTCGCGAACCTCTCGACGACATCGCTCGCGACGGGGGGCCTGGTCCGTCTGGTCCGCCTCGCACCGGAGACATTCGGCGCTGATCACGCCTCAGCTGTGCAGTGGTTCTCTCCTGATCTCTATGCAGTCCTCAGGACAGTGGCGCTCCTGGGTGCAATCGGCTGCGCCCTCGTTCTGCTGGGCCGAAAAAGATGGGTTCGATTCCTGCTCATCGCGTACATCTGCCTCGTCGAGATCGAACTGGTCTCCATTGTCCTGATCATATTTTTGAGCCTCTGGAACCCCGCCGGTCACTCGATTCTCTATCTGAACGATGCGGCGACCGTTTGGGTGCTGAACATTCTCGTCTCGGGAATCCTGTACTGGGCCCTCGATATGGAGCGACAGGCGGAGCGCAACGAGGACCCTCGGGTCCGCGCGCACTTCCGTTTTCCCCAGGAAGAGATGCAGGATGAGGCCTGGAGGGGATGGGTACCGGGAGTGGTGGACTACCTCTTTCTCTCCTTCTGCACCGCGACTGCCCTCTCACCGACCGATACGGACTGCCTCTCCGTTCCGGCAAAGGTGATGGTTGCCCTCCAGTCGATCGTATCCCTTTCGGTGGTGATCATGGTCGTCGCGCGGGCGGTCAACATCATCTGAAGCATGGACGGTACGTCCAGGCGGGAGCAGGAGGTCGGGGACGAGTGAAACCGGGCGCCGGCATCTCCCACGGTGTTCGACCGCTGCCCCTCACCCGTTCGGCATCGTCCGGATGTACCGCTTCACGGTAACGATCCCCGTCTTCACCTCGGTATCCTCGCCATAGCTGTTCCTGACGAGGAGCGTCACCGTAAAGGTTCCCTCGCCCGTGTACCGGTGTTCGGGGTTCTGCTCGTGGGATGTTGCACCGTCGCCGAACGACCAGACCCGTTCTTCGGGGTACCCGGTCGAGGTGTCATTGAACCGGACGCTGAGCGGTGCTGTCCCGGACACCCCGGTCCCATCGTACGTGACCGGGAAGTAGGTCTCTCCCTGCGCCCTGTCGACGACGAAGTTCGCCACCGGTTTCGAGGGAGTGGAGCCCCAGACGGAGATAAACTTCCGCTCGGTCTTCGCCACCGGCCCTTTCTCGTTCTCGGCGACGAGGGTGACCGTGTAGATGCCGGATGCCGTGTAGGTGTGGACCGGGTGTTGCTCGGACGACGTCGTGCCGTCGCCGAACGACCAGGACCAGCGGGTCGGGTGCCCGGTCGACTCGTCGTGGAACCGGACCGTGAAGGGGGCCATCCCGGCCCTTCCGTCGACACCGATCGCGGGGATGACGGGGGCGACGGTCGGCACCGCCGTCCAGGGTGCGAGCGGAAGTGTGTCCACGTTCCCCTCGCCCATGGTATAGGGCGTGTCGCAGAACCCGTCGTGGTTGTCGTCAACCGTCACGTTCGAGAAGCCCGACCCGCCAGTAAGCCCGTAGTAGTTACCGCCGATAGACGGCCCGCCAATGATGTTGGTCGCGGCAACCGGCTGACTCTGCCAGGTGTTCGGCCGGGGTTCGGCAGAGAGGTCGACCGGGGGAGTACCGACCAACACGTTGTTGACAATCCGGTTCTCCCTGGAAGAGGTGAGGGTGAGAGCGGCTTTATCGCTCCTGACCTGGTTGTTCGAGATGGTGTTCGCGTCCGCACCCGGGAAGAGCGCGATGCCGGCCCAGTCGTTCTTCTCGATCGTGTTGCCGGTGACCTGCGACTCCCGCGCCCGCTCCAGGCGGATCCCGACCGCATTATCAAAGAGAGTATTCGTCTTTACCGAGCAGCGGTCCGAGCCTTTTACGTGGACTCCGGCACCTGTGTTCGAGCCGAACGTGCCGTCAGAGACACCCGCCCCGGGCGAGGCGTCGAAGAGTACGCCATCGTAGACATTCCCGTCAGCGCGGCACCCGGCGACCGACGAACGGTCGGACCCCACCAGGGCCGCGCCGTAGGAGCCGTTCGAGGCAATGCACCCCTGGAGCAGGATGTCGGGGGACGTATCGACCATGATCCCGTATCCCAGGACGGTCAGGTTCCTGTACGAGCCCGGAACATCACCGGGGAATTCGCCGCTGAAACCGGTCGAGTTGGTCGCGTTCAACCCGGTCACTTTCAGCCCGGGAGAGTCCTCGATCCAGAGGCCCACGCCGTTGTTGAACGCCTCGGCACGCTCAAACCGGGTGCCGACCGATCGGTTGTCCGCCAGGAATCCACAGAACACGTTATCCCATGACGTATGGTTGTTGGCGACGCTCCCCTGGTCCCGGGTGAGGTGGAGTCCGAAGTCGTTCTCGTCCGTCCGCGAGTCGCGGACCACGCAGCTGGACGATTCGCCGATTGTGATCCCGTACCGGTTCCGGTGCGCGGAGACGTTCAAAACGATGGATTCCCGCATCCTCTCGAACGATATTCCTGCATGGGTGTTGGAGTCGGTCGTCGAGTCCTCGATCCGCACCGCCCCCGATTCGAGCGCGGCGACGCCAAAGTCGTTGCTGTCGGCCTTGACACCCCGGACGGTCGACCCGTTCGTTGCCACCAGGCTCACCCCGATGTGACAGTTCGATGCGGTCAGGTTTCGGATCGTGACGTTCTGTCCTCCCGAGACAAGCACCCCGTTGCTGTTCGGAGCGCGAGAACCTGTGACCGTAAACCCCCCGCCGTCCAGGATCACGTCGGATGCCCGAACCTCGATCCCGTTCGCCGCTTCACCGAGAGTGAGGGCTCCTTCGAGCCGGTACAGACCCGGGCTGGTGATCACGGTCGCTCCCTTTACCGGGGTGTAGGGCTCGGTCCAGGGCGCCGCCAGGGGGTACGGATCCCGGTTCTGGGCCCCGACCTCGTAGGGCGTGTCACAGAACCCGTCCCCGTCGCGATCGGGCACGACGTCCGAGAACCCGTTCCCGTCGGGAGATCCGTAGTAGTTTCCGCCCCGGCTCTTTCCACCCATAATATTCTTTTCGGGAACCGGTTCGAAATGCCAGGAATTGGCCCGGATTGTGCCCTGGAGCGCGGTGTTGTTCCGGTTGATGAGGGCGTTGTCCGCAATGACGTTATCCCCCGCGGAGACCAGGTCGATCCCAGAGATCGTGTTATTGCCGATACGCGAGCGTGTGATCTGGTTGGCGTCCGACCCCGAGAGGTAGACTCCCCAGAGGTTCTCCTCGGCGGTCACGTTGTAAACCGTATTGTGCGACGATCCCTCGAGAAGGAGAACGCCACCCTGTTCGTTCCGGCTCGCCGTCACCGAGTCGACGTTCACAGTGGAGGATCCGGTCAGGACGACTCCATAGACGTTGCCGGTGGCGGTAAGCCAGCTGATCTTGCTGTCGCGGACCGAACGGTACGAGGTCCCGAAGTACCAGTTCTCCACCGTGAGATTTGAGACCCGCACGTTCGAGAGCGGCGTCGAGGTGTTGTAGGCAAGCACACCGTAGGAGTGGACGCTGCCGGTGTCACCGCTCCAGCTCCCGGTGAGCCGGTACCCCGCCCCCTCGACCTCGACGTTGGACGACCGGATCTCGATCCCGATCGGTGTGTCGGCCTGTATGTCGTTGAAGAGCCGGTACCGTCCCGGCTCGGTGATCACGATGGGGCCGGTGATAGGGACGTAATCAGAGGAGGCGTTGCGCCCATGCAGCGGGAACTGGTCGACGTTTCCGGGCCCGAGGTCGTACGGCCCGTCGCAGATCCCGTCGTTGTTGCTATCTGCCGTGATCTCCGAGAATCCGGTTCCGTCGGGCTTCGCCCAGAAGTTGCCGCCGATGAGTGTGCCCCCGATGATGTTCTGCCCAATCGAGAGGTTATTGCTCCAGAGGTTGGGAAGCGCACTGCCTTCGAATCCGGCATTTCCCAGGTTGTTCAGGTAGTTGTTTACGATCGTGGAGTTACCTGCGGAGAAGAGGCCGACGCCGGAGATGATGTTGTCCTGAACATGATTCGAGATCACCCGGTTCCGCTCCGAGGCGGACAGGTACAGACCCCAGTTCTGGCGGTCGGCGTGGTTTTTGAGAAGGGTATTGCCGTCGGAGGCGGCGAGCAGCAGGATGCCCCCCTGCCGGTTGTCGGTCACCTCGCAGGCATGGACCAGGTTTTTTGTCGAGGACTGGAGGAGGATCCCGTAGGCGGTATCGTGGACCTTTACTCCGTCGATCCTTCCCCCGTGGGTGTTCCAGAACGAGCACCCGTAGTAAAAACTCTCGATCTCAAGGTTGGTGACCACCACGTTCGAGAGCGAACCGTCGCGATAGTACGCAGACACCCCGTAGGTGTTGAAGAGGCCGTTGCCCGAGATCGTGTGCCCGTTTCCGTTCACCACGACGTCTGAGGACCGGATATCGATCGCAACGAGTGCGTCGGTCCCGGAGATATCGTTCTGGAGCAGATAGTATCCCGGTTCGGTGATCACGATCGGGCCGGTGATCGAGCGAACGTTCGGCGGCGGTGTCGGGACAGGGGTAATGGGCGGGATGATGGTCGAGGTGGGGAACGGGGTGATCGTCGGTGAGATCGTGGGAGTGATGTTCCCCGTCGGGGTCACCGTGACGGTCACGTTCGGCGTGGGCGTCACGGTTACCGTCACGTTCGGGGTGCCGGTCCCGGAGGGCGTCGGGGCCGGAGTCGTCCCGGTCGGAGCGACGGTGGTGCTGGTGACCGGGGGGGGCGTCGGTTTCGTCGGCGGGACCGTGTAGGTCGGCTTCGTTGTTGGAGCTGCGGTCGTGCCGGTGGTGATCGGGAAGGTCGTCGGCGTCCCGGTGACGGGTGGGTAACGGGCGAGGGGGAGGGAATCCGTGTTGTCCTGTTCCAGGAGAAAGACTTCGTCGCAGATCCCATCTCCGTCGGCGTCGGGGTGGGTCTCGGAGAACCCCTGCCCATTCGGCTGTCCGAAGAAGTTGCCGCCCCGGTTCGGCCCCCCTTCGATGTTCTCGCCGGGGGTCTTCGCTGTATTCCAGGCGTTCGGGAGCGGATCCCAGAAGTAGACGTTATTTTCATTGGAAAGGTGATTGTTGGTGATGCGGTTGTTCCGGGCACTCGAAAGTCCGATGCCATACTGGCCACAGTCGAAGATCCTGCAGTCCTGGACGACGCCGTCTTCGCAGCGGGCGAGGATGACGCCGTACATGAACCCCCTGACCGAGAGGCCCGTGATCCGAACATTCCGCAGGACCTCTCCATAGGGGTGCATCACCTTCACCCCTCCCGCCCCCTGTCCGGCGCCAGAGAGGATACGGCCGTTGCCGTGCAGGACGACGTCGGAGCACTCGATCACGATCGTATCGGTCTCGGGCCCCGTGCTGGTGATGTCGTTGACGATGACGTACTCGCCGGGGACACTGATCACCGTTGGACCCAGGATCGGGACCGGTGTGGTCCCTGGAGCTGGTGACTCCGTGGGTATCGGGGTGGGGGTGAGGGTCGATGTCGGGGACATCGACGGGGGGGGGGGTGCAACCGTCGTCACCACTGGCGCCGTGGTGTCTGGAGCGGTCACCGTCACACCCGGCTCTCCTGTCCGTGCCGCGTACGGGAGCTCGTCACGGTTGCCGGCGGCGAGCTCGTACGACGAGGAGCAGATCCCGTCACCCCGGTCCGGAGTCGCCTGTGAGAAACCCTGTCCATCGGGCTTGAGCCATAGGTTCCCGCCGAGGACGAAACCGCCGGCGATGGTCGCACCGCTTGCTGCGGGCCGATTCCAGGTATTCGGTAGGGGCGTGTCGCCGAAGAGGACGTTGCGGGAGTTATCGAACCGGTTATTCGAGATGGTGTTCTGGGCAGACGAATGGAGGTAGAGTCCTGCTTCAGCGTTGCCGCTGATCACGCAGTCCTGGACCGTTGCCCCATTCGACGACGCGAGCGCGATCCCGTAGCGGTTCCCGGTGCAGTGGTTGGACGAGAGACTGGCCCCGTTCGATCCCTGGTTGACCCCGATCCCGACCTGGTTCTTCGATGCCGTCACACGCTCGACCCGGCAGTCGGTTGCACCGACCAGATAAACACCGTACCTGAAACCCTCGACGTCCAGGTCACGGATAACGACGTTCTGGGGCGGCGAGGCGGAGTTCGAGACGTGGATCCCGGCGGCGTCACGCCCCTCCCCCGGTCCCTGGATCCGGTGTCCAGCACCCTCGATCACCACATCCGAGGCGGAGATGGTGATTGCCGCGAGCCCATTCGCGTACGTGATGTCTCCGGAGATGTGATAGACCCCGGGTTCCCGGATCTCCACCGGGCCGGTGATTTCTACTGCCCCTGCAATAGAGACGAGGGCCAGGACGAGAAAGACCGCTACGGCATAGGATCGAAGGTAGCGGAGGATCATGTGCCGGCGAACGACCGGAGATCGAGCGGGGTGCAGATGATACCTCCCAAAAGTCCCGCTTCGGACGAGACCAGCATACTCTGTATGTGCACCTCGGGATTATATCAGGGTATGTCCAGGCAACGCGAATAAAAAGAGAGAGCAGTCCTATCGGAACCGCTGCCAGAGGATTCGTCCCATCACTCGGAAGGTGAAGTCGAGCTCGTCGAAGGATGGGATCTGGTTCTCGCGAAGGATCTTGCGCCCGCGCTGCATGGAGTCGCCGCCGAGGAGGGTGCCGACGATCATCTTGTCCGTCTGCTCTGAGAACCGGACGATCTCGTTCGCGATCTGCTCGGAAGTGAGCACCAGGTTCGGAAAACCGACGACGAAAGCGATATCCCAGAGGTCGTCGTGCCTGGCGAGGAGCTCGAATGTCTTCTGGAACCGCTTGTCGGTCGCATCGCCGAGCAGGTCGATCGGGTTGTTCTTGTTCCAGAATTCAGGAAGAAACTCGTTCAACTCGCCGATGACTTCGGGCGGCAGGTCGATCAGCTCTATCCCGTATCGCTCGGCGTAGTCCGATGAGAGCACGGCGAAACCACCGGCGTTGGTGATCACAATGGCGCGCTTGCCCTGAGGATAGCCCTTCGGAGAGGCGCACATCTCCGCCACCTGGAACGTACCGGTCAGGGTGTGGACGGGAATGACGCCGGAACGCCGGAACGCCTCCATGTAGACATCGTAGGACCCCGAGAGCGACCCCGTGTGGGACGAGGCGGCCGCCTGCCCTTTGGTCGAGGAGCCCGACTTGATGGCAACAACCGGCTTCTCGCGAGCGACCTCCTCGACCACCTTCATGAATGCCTTGCCGTTCTTGATCTCTTCGATATACAGGATGACGCCCTTGGTCTTGGGGTCGCGCTTGACCCAGTTCAGGTAGTCGAGGAAGTTGAGATCCGCCTGGTTGCCAACCGAGACGACGGCGGAGAATCCGATGTCTTCAGCGAGCGACCAGTCGACCACGGTATTGATGATCGCTCCCGACTGGGAGATGAATGCGATGTTGCCGGGCTTCGGCGATTCGTGCACGTAGGTCGTATCGAGGCCTCGCGGCGGGACGATCAGGCCGAGACAGTTCGGGCCGATGACCCGGGTTCCGTAGCCTTTTGCGATCGCCATGATCCGCTCCTCGAGGGCCTTGCCGTTCTCACCCATCTCCTTGAACCCCGCAGTGATCACCACGACGATGGGGATCCCCTTCTGCCCGCACTCCTCGATCACCATCGGGACGAAGTTGGCGGGGACTGTGACCACCGCCATGTCCACCGGTGCGGGTATGTCCTTGACCGAGCGGTAGGCCTTGAGCCCCTGGACCTCACCTCGCTTATTATTCACCGGGTAGAGCTGCCCGGGGAACTGGAGCAGGTTGTGCATCACCGCGTACCCCATCTTGCTGGAGTCGGAGGAAGCGCCAATCACAGCGACAGACCGGGGATTGAAATATTCGAGCGGGAGCTCGATCCGGTCCTCGATCACCGCCTTTGGGGGCTGGTCGTCGACGATCACGCGGGCATCGACCGCCAGACTTCCCTGCTCGTAGAGACGGAGGGGGTTGATGTCGAACTCCACGACCGTCTCCTCCTCCTCGAAGAAGCGGGTGACCGCCATGATCGCCTGCACGAGCCCCTCCTCGTCGCGGGGCTTCATGCCTCGATACCCGGCGATCAGGGGATACGCGTTGATCTCGCGGACCATGATGCGGATCTCCTCCTCGGTGATCGGCAGGATCCGGAGGGTCACGTCCTTCATCAGCTCGACCAGGGTGCCTCCCATACCGAAGGTGAGCACCTTGCCGAAAGCCGGGTCGGTCTTTCCGCCGATGATCAGCTCGAGGCCGGGAGCCGCCTGTTCTTCGACGATCACTCCCTTGACCTCTGCTTCGTTGTTGTACTCCTTCGCCGACTCGACGATCTTCGTGAATGCCGCTGCCGCCTGATCTTTCGACCCGACGCCCACGACTACCCCACCTGCATCGGACTTGTGAACGATCTGCGGCGAGACGATCTTCATAACGACCGGGAAGCCGATCCTCTCGGCCGCCTCTCCGGCTGCCTTGGGTGAGGTCACGCTCTCAAATGCTGGAACTGGTACGTCGTACTTGCGGAGCAAATCGTACCCCTCGGACTCGCTGAGCATTCTTCGGGTCATGGTATCCTCATCTTAAATCATGATAATTTTCGTCGATTACCGTATAACCTTTCGCTTATCGTGACAGCGTTTCCTGGTCCAGGTTGAAAAAAGGGGGTAGATGGGCCCGTCTTCAGGCGGCGAGCTCGCGAACCTTCGCGATGTTGCCGGCGCCGTCGCGCCGATCGTCCTCGGGAGTTTCGCAGATAAAGGGTAGATCCCGGAGTTCGGGGCGGTGCAGCAGGAGCCGGAATCCCTCTTCGCCGATCGCTCCGAGACCGACATGCTCGTGGCGGTCGAGCCCGGACCCGAGTTCCCCCTTCGAATCGTTGCAGTGGACCATGCGGAGGCGGGCAAGCCCTATCGTCTCGTCGAAATACGCCAGCACCTCTTCTATCCCCTCTTCAGTGCGCAGGTCGTACCCGGCGCCGAAGGCGTGACAGGTGTCGAAGCAGACACCGAGCCGTTGTTTACAGTCACAGGCACCGATGATCCGCGCGATGGAATCGATGCGGGATCCCACGCTATTCCTTTCACCGGCGGTGTTCTCGAGGAGGAGCATCACGGAGGCGGGCGCCCCTTCCATCACACGGTCGAGTGCTGCAACGACGCGCGCCTCCCCTGCTTCGTCCCCCGCACCCAGGTGGTGCCCGAGATGCGTGACGACATAGGGGATGCCGAGTGCCGCTGCGCGCCCAAGCTCGTCCTGGAGCCCGATTACTGAACGTTCGTAGAGGTCGTCCTTCGGCGTGGCGAGGTTCGGGAGATAGGGCATGTGGTCGAAGACAGGACCGATCTTCGAGGCGCCGAGCGCATCGCGAAAGCGGGCGGCATCCTCGTCGGCAAGTGGTTTCGCGGCCCAACCACGCGGGTTCCGAGAGAAGATCTGGAACGTATCGCACCCGTAATCCAGCGCCCGCATCACCGCCCGATCGATGGAACCGGCGATCGAGACATGCACTCCAACCTTCACCATTCGAAATTCCTTCAGGCAAGGTAGATCCGGAGCGAGTATCAGGGTTTCGCCCTTTTTGGGACCCCGCTTCGGCAATTCTTAAATGCTCGACCGACTTATAGAATAAGGCAACGGGCCGATAGATCAGGGGTAGATCGCTACCTTGGCATGGTAGAGGCCGCGGGTTCAATTCCCGCTCGGTCCATATTCCCGTCTGTTCTTTCAATCTTTCTTCCCAGGTTAATTACCAGGCTTCTCGATGCCACGCATTACCCACTTTGTCACCTGCCTTCACCCTGTCCGAGCCGGTTTTACGCGTCGTGAATCAACCCAACTGTTTTACCTGTGCTGGCCCACAGTACCCCTGATCTATCGTGGGCTTGAGAGAGGTACTGATCCCGCAGGACCGGGTCTTCTTCGACCTGTTTGAGGAACTCGCGAACATCGTGGTCGACGCTGCCGATCTCCTCGTGCGGTTCACCGAATTCGGGGTCAACCCGGTCGAGTGCTGTCCGCAGATGAAGGACCTCGAACACGCTGGTGACATGGTAACGCACCGGATCTATCACCACCTGAACCGCACGTTCATCACGCCACTGGAGCCCGAGGAGATCTCACGTCTCGCCTCCGTGCTCGATGACGTCCTGGATTGTGTCGAGGGCTCCGTCCAGAAGATGCGCGTGTACGGGGTCGAAGAGTCCGACGACGTGATGCGGCAACTGGCAAAACTTATCCAGCTCTCGGCGGTGGAACTCCAGGGCGCGATCCAGGGACTCCGAGAGTTGAAGGACGCGCGGTACGTCGGTGAACGCGTAATCGAGATCAATCGGCTTGAAAACCTGGCTGACGACGTGCTCGGGCATGCCTTCATGGACCTCTTCAAGACCAACGACCCGATCCGGATCCTGAAATACAAGGATATCTACGAAGAGCTCGAACGCGCGACGGACCGGTGCGAGACCGTCGCGAACATGATATCGGATATCGTCATCAGGCACACCTGATGGGTGCGCGAACTCCCTCCCCCTTTTCTCATCGACCGGTCGGCACCCCGAACGTATTAGAAGAGGAGCGATAGCCCCAGAAAAGCGAGGAACCCGATCACCGCACTTGCCGGGATCGTCAGGATCCACGCGCCAACGATGTTACGTGCAATTCCCCACCGCACTGCACCGGGCCCCTTGGTCGATCCCACGCCCATGATCGCCGAACTGATGATGTGGGTGGTGCTCACCGGGATGCCAGCGATTGACATGGCGACGATCGTCCCTGCGCTCACTGTCTCGGCGGCAAACCCGTGGACCGGGCGGAGGCGGGTGATCTTGTACCCCATCGTCTTCACGATCCGCCATCCGCCCGTAAACGTGCCGAGCGCGATCGCTGCGTGAGCGGCGAGTATTACCCAGAGTGGAACCGGAAGGTGATTCGGGTCGATTTCCGAGCCGAAGTACCCGATGCTGAAGAGAAGCGGGGTGATGATCCCCATCGTCTTCTGGGCGTCGTTCGTTCCGTGGCTGAAACTGTACCCGGCAGCCGAGAGGAGCTGGAGGCGTCGGAAGTACTTGTCCGCGAGCTCACGGGGCTGGTTTCGTGATAAGCGGAGCACCAGGACCATGAAGAAAAAACCCGCGATAAGTCCGATGATCGGCGAGATCACCATGAACTGTGCCACCACGACTACCGTCGAGATCTTGACCGCGCCGACCCCTGCGGCGGAGATGCCGGCGCCAGCGAGCCCTCCGATCAGCGCGTGCGACGATGAGGTGGGAAGACCGATGAACCATGTGATCAGGTTCCAGGTGATCGCACCTATCAGGGCCGAGAGGACGATGTACGGCACGATCTCGGTTGAGACATGGTCAAGATTGATGATCTTGCTGATCGTGCTCGCCACCGCGACGCCGAATCCGAATGCGGCGATAAAGTTGAAAAAGGCTGCAAATGCGACCGCCTGGCGGGGGGAGAGAACGCGGGTGGAGACCACTGTCGAGATCGAGTTCGCGGAGTCGTGAAAACCGTTTGTAAAATCGAAGACAAGGGCGATACCGATGATCAGGACGATAAGTTCGAGTGGCGGACTCGGCATCGTACGCATATTCTGTCCGGAGACCTCATGAAGGATCGGTTCCCCTGCGCCCCAGGGGATCCCTGGAGGTCGGGTGATCCAGCGGCAAACGCTTTCCACACGAGGCCTTTGAATCCGTTTAGATCCTGTTTCAGTCGGGGGTTGCGCATCGTTCCGCGTTGTAGTGGCGGCAATACCGCGAGATAGGGCAATCAGAACAACGGGGGCGACGTGCGGTGCAGACGGCGCGCCCGTGTGCGATCATAAGGTCAGTCAGGGGCCCCCACCGCTCGCGGGGGTGACAGGACATCAGGTCACGTTCGACACGGACAGGGTCCGAATAATCCGTGTACCCGATTCGTTGGGAGAGGCGGAGGACGTGGGTGTCGACGGCGATCCCCTCATTCCGGCCGAAGGCGTGGTAGAGGACAATGTTAGCCGTCTTTCTCCCAACACCGGGAAGCCGAACGAGTTGCTCCATCGTTCCCGGAACGACGCCCTCGAACTCCTCGACCAGCATTCGGGCCGCACCGAGAAGGTGGCGGGCCTTCGCGTGAAAATACCCAGTTGGGCGGATGAGTGCCTCCAGTTCCTGGGGGTCGGCGTCAGCGAGCACGTCTGCCGTCGGAAAACGAGCGAAGAGTGGAACCCGGAGCGCCCAGACCTGTGCATCAGTGGTCTGTGCCGAGAGTATCGTCAGGACGAGCACCTGGAACGGGCTCGAGAAGAACTCCTCAGAGTCGCAGGCGTGCGGATAGGTCTCTTTAAAGGTCTCGAAGATGAAGGAACAGGTGGCGTCGTCCACGAATGGGGTAGGGCAGATTCGAACTGCCGTCAAAGCGTCCCAAACGCTCTAGGATGGACCAGGCTACCCTACTACCCCGACGCTCTAATTGGTTGGCGCTAGAATGGGAAAAGTGTTCTTGTTGGGGGTTACCGGGGGAGGGTTCACAGGGGAAGGGGTGAACTGGCCTCTTCCGTGACGATCGTTCCGATGAACCTGCCGGAGAAGACCGCTTCTTCGATCTGGGCCGGGTTCCGCCCCTCCAGGACGACCATCGGGCACCCGGAGCGCTCGACGACCTTGGCGGCGACCAGGTCGATCACCGTGTTCGAGCCGGCGTTCATCCGTTCCCGGCTGACAAGGTCGAGGAGCTGTGCCGGGGTCATCGTCTCGTACCGAGTCGCCGCCGGGTCACGCTTCGGGTCTGCCGTGAATATTCCCGGGACCGAGGTCGCATTGATCAGCAGGTCGGCGCCTACCTCCTCTGCCAGGACGGCGGCAACGGCGTCTGTGGTCTGCCCGGGTGTCACCCCTCCCATTACGACAACGCAGCCTGAGAGGCCGGCGACCTGGGCGTCTGTATAGGACTCGGGGACACGGGGGTATCCCACGCGCCCAAGCGCCGCTATGAGGAGGCGGGCATTCAGGCGCGTGACCAGGATCCCGATCTCGTCGAGCGTCGCCTCGTCGATTCCGAGATCTCGGGCACACCCGATATAACGGCGCGCCTCGCCGCCGCCACCAACGACGACATAGACCTGGAACCGCTCCGCCAGGCGGGTGAGCATCGTTGCATAGGATGCGAGCGCGTTAGTCTCGAGCGATGGGATCAGGATCGACCCGCCGAGGGAGAGCACGATCGACTTCACGCCCGGCCTCCGGGCAGTCGCGAGGGAGCCGACATCTGAGGAATTAATGGCCATGGAGACCTGATATACCTGTTGCGATGTTCCGATGTCCCACGTGCGGGTCCTCTGATATCTTCCCGGTCGCCGGTGGTTATCTCGGTTCGATCTACCTCTGCCACGCCTGCGGATACCGCGGATCCCTCATTGTCGAGGTCGATCCACCTGAAGAAGAGGAAAGGGATTAATATAGGACCTGCGCCGATCCGGGTGATTGAAGGGCGCATGCACGAAGCGGAACTCTATACTCCGAACCCCGACAGGAGCGTGGTCTGCCGGCTCTGCAACCATGGGTGCCGGATCGCCGACGGACGGTCCGGGCGCTGCGGAGTCCGGCACAACCAGGACGGTCGTCTCTTTACCGCCTCGTTCGGGCGGATCTCTGCCGAACATGTCGATCCGATCGAGAAGAAGCCGCTCAACCACTTCCTCCCCGGGACGCTCTGCTATTCGCTCGGCTCGGTCGGCTGCAACTTCACCTGTTCCCACTGCCAGAACTGGCAGCTCTCGAGTTCGGCAAGGTCGATCCTCGCTCTTCCCCTCCTCTCCCCAGACGAGGCTGTTCGGAGGGCCCTTGATGCCGGCGCCTCATCGGTCGCCTGGACCTACAACGAGCCCACGATATCGTTCGAGTATACGCTCGAGATGGGCCGAATCTCCCGTTTGGCCGGTCTCGGCACCGTCTACGTCACCAACGGCTACATGACGGAAGAGGCCGTCGAGGCGCTCGCACCGGTGCTGAATGCATTCCGGGTCGACATCAAGGCTTTCGACGACGCGTTCTATCGCGAGGTATGCGGAGCGCATCTTGCGCCCGTCCTCGCCTCGACCGAGCGGGCTCACGAGATCGGGATGCATGTCGAGACGGTGACACTTGTCATCCCGGGTTTGAATGACGGGGAAGAAGAGATGGACGGGCTGATTCACTGGGTAATCGATCACCTGGGACCCGCGACTCCGATGCACTTCACCCGGTTTCACCCCGACTACCGGATGCAGGACCGGCCAGCCACCCCCATCGCCACGCTGGAGCGGATATACGAGCGCGCTCGCGAGCTCGGACTCCTCTTTCCGTACCTCGGCAACGTCGGTGGGAACCGGTACGAGAACACGTGGTGTCCCCGGTGCGGCGCCCTCCTGATCGAGCGTCGTCTGATGCATGGTCGCGCGGTAGGACTCGATGACGGCTGTTGCCGTCAGTGCGGCGAGGTGATCCCGGTTGTCAGGACGATCCCCCAAACCTGAGGAGCACCGGTTCCTCGTGGACCGGATGCTCGGGCCGCTTGTCCGCTACCTCAGGTTCCTCGGCTACGACACCACTGCCGCCACCGAGCTCGGGCCCGGCGGACCCGGAGAAGACACCCGGCTCCTCCGGATCGCGGCGGACGAGCGGCGGATCCTCCTCACCCGAGACCGGGAACTTTCACGGCGCGGCGGAGTCCTGGTCTCCGGCGGCAACGTCATCGACCAGGTCGCCGCACTCACCCGGGCAGGCCTGGTTGAACCGGTGCTGAGGCTCGACCGGTGCTCTCTCTGCAACACTCCTCTCCGATCGGCGACCGAGGCAGAGGTGGGGACCGTTTCTTTCGCTATGTGGCAGGATGGGTGCCGGTACCTCTGGTGCCCCGCCTGCTACCGGCTGTACTGGTCGGGCTCGCATGTCGACCGGCTCTCCGAGCGACTCGATCAGGTCGCCCGGATGGCCCGTTCCCCTCCTGGATGACAGTCCGGCGTCAACCTATTTACCGGGAAACCCGCAACTACTGTGCGCCATACTGGGCTGGACGGTCGTTGTAGGATGAGCGGGGAACAGTTTGAGAGAGATGATACCCCGGACGGCGGGTGGGCGGAGCAGGACCTGTTCATCAACCGGGAACTGAGCTGGATCGAGTTCAACCGGAGGGTGCTGGAGGAGGCCCTGGACACCTCGCACCCCCTCCTTGAACGGGTCAAGTTCCTCGCAATCTTCGGCAACAACCTGGATGAGTTCTTCATGGTCCGGGTCGCGGGGCTCCAGCGGCAGCGGAACGAGGGAGTGATCGAAACTCCTCCCGACGGGATGACGCCAGCTCGCCAGCTCGTGGAGATTCG
This sequence comes from Methanoregulaceae archaeon, assembly GCA_050178135.1. Taxonomy (GTDB): domain Archaea; phylum Halobacteriota; class Methanomicrobia; order Methanomicrobiales; family Methanospirillaceae; genus UBA288. The sequence goes on from JBFXGJ010000013.1 coordinate 38,274, forward strand.
CATCGCGCTGGAACCGCTGCTCACGACAGCGCAACGGTGCTGGGCAGACGACCTGCTCCCAGGACTCGAACGGGTCGGCATCGGGATCCGCCGGGTGGCGGACCTGGACGATTCCGCACGCGCACACCTGCGGAACCTCTTTGAGTCCGAGATATTCCCGGTCCTGACCCCCCTCGCTTTTGACACTTCCCACCCGTTTCCCTTCATCTCGAATCTCTCGCTCAACCTCGCCGTGGTGGTCCGCGATCCCGAGTGCGGCGACCGATTCGCCCGTCTCAAGGTCCCGGTCGGGGTCTTTCCACGCCTGATCGAGCTCCCTCGTGGGCCGACGCCTGACCGACGGGAGTTCGTCTTCCTCGAGGACGTTATCGCGGCCCATATGGACCTGCTCTTTCCCGGTTTGGGGGTGGTCGCCTCATACCCATTCCGGATCACGCGGAACGCAGACCTGGAGATCGAGGAGGACGAGGCAGACGACCTGCTCACCGCGGTGGAAGAGTCGGTCGAACTCCGGCGGATCGGCGCCCCCGTCCGTATCGAGGTCGACCACGAGATCCCCGAAGCCCGCTGCGGGTTCATGGCCCGCCACCTCGGAATCGGGTCCGATCAGATATACCGGGAGCAGTCTCCGATCGGGTTCTCCGATCTGATGCAGATCGCTACGCTTCCCATTCCTGAACTCCGCGACCTTCCATTCCATCCCGCGGTTCCACCGGCGCTCGCCCCTGACGCAGACCTCTTTGCCGCCATCCGGAAGGGGGACGTCCTGCTGTACCATCCCTACGATTCGTTCGCCCCGATCCTCTCGTTCCTGCAACTCGCGGCCCGCGATCCCGATGTTCTCGCCATCAAGATGACCCTCTACCGGGTCGGCCAGAACGCCCCGGTCGTTGATGCCCTGATGGAGGCGCGGGAGAACGGAAAACAGGTGACGGCAGTGATCGAGTTGAAGGCCCGGTTCGACGAGGAGAACAACATCGGGTGGGCCCGCGCCCTGGAACGCGCCGGGGTACATGTCGTCTACGGGCTCCTGCACATGAAGGTCCATGCCAAGGTCTGCATGGTCGTCCGGCGGGAGCGACAGGGGATAGTCCGGTACATCCACCTCGGGACCGGGAACTACAACGCCTCGACCGCGCGGATCTACACGGACCTGGGCCTTTTCACCTGCAGGCCCGCCTGTGGTGTCGATGTCTCTGACCTCTTCAACTACCTGACCGGGTACGCGCGGATCGATCGGTATCGTGAACTCCTGGTCGCGCCTGTCACTATCCGTGAAGGGTTGCTCGGTCGTATCAGACGCGAGGTCGAGCGGCACCGGGCGCACGGTGACGGCCACATCGTCTTTAAGATGAATGCCCTTGTCGATCGTGAATGCATCGCGGCTCTCTACCGGGCATCGCAGGAGGGAGTCAGGGTCGACCTCCAGGTGCGCGGGATCTGCTGCCTTCGGCCCGGACTGCCGGGGATATCGGATCGGATCACGGTCTCCTCGATCGTCGGCCGATTCCTCGAACACGTCCGGATCTACTACTTCCGGAACGGGGGCGACGAGGAGGTGCTCGTCGGTTCGGCCGACCTGATGCCGCGCAACCTGAACCGGCGCGTGGAAGTCCTCTTTCCCCTCATTGACCCGGCGGCGCGGCGAGCGGTCGTCGAGCAGATCTTGCTGGTCCACCTCCAAGACACGGCACAGGCACGCCTTCTCCGTCCCGACAACACCTACGAGCGGGCTGTACCGGAGGGAGATAACCCGCCATTCGATACCCAGGCGTGGATGATCGAACACCGTGGCGACTGGTTTACTCCGTCTGCATCCGGCGAGATCGGACCGAAGACGCGGGAGATGTTTTAAAGCGAGTATGGAGGAGGGATGGGTGTGAAGGTCGACGAACCGGCATACTGCGCTTTTCTGGCCGAACGGGTGCTCACCCTGATCCCCCTTCTCGAGAAGGAGATCCCCGGGGTGCTCGAAGGTGAAGACATCGAGCATATCCACCGTATGCGCGTCACAAGCAGGCGCATCCGCGCCGCCCTTGCCCTCCTCGGTTGTTGCCTGGAAGCACAGGAGAACCGCCGCTTGCGCCGTTCTGTCCGGCGAGTGACGCGGGCGCTCGGCGCGGCGCGGGACGTCGACGTGCAGATCGACTTCATCGTCCGGTACGCAGCCCGCCCACTCGCCGCCGGCACCGTTGACCCACTCTTCTTTGGCCCAACAGGTAATTTCCATCTCACCACCCGCAGCGACGAAAAAGCCGTCGCCAGTACATGCCCGCCGGGCCCCGAAGACAGGATGGGGATCCGGTGCCTGCTCCTGCGGCTCGTCCAGGAGCGCGAGGCGCTTCAACCCGAAGTGATCAGGGCGCTGGACCGGCTGGAGGACTCACACGTCCTCGAACGGATGGAAGAGCGCCTCTCGCGACGGGTGGAACGGTGGCGCCGAGAAGAGGATACTGCGGCACGCTCCCCCGCTGTCCTGTCGGCGGCGCACGGCACGGTCGCCCTCCGGGCAGACGAGCTCGCCGTCCTCGCTCCCTCTCTCTCCGACCCTGCCCGCCTTGCCGAGCACCATGCCTTGCGAATCGCGGCCAAACGCCTCCGGTACACAATCGAAGCTTTCGCACCGCTCTTCGAAGACGCGCTCCACTCCGAGGTGAAGGCGATCAAGGCCCTCCAGGAGGTGCTGGGCGACCTCCACGACTGCGATGTCTGGATCAATTTGCTCCCCCTGTTCCTCGAGAAGGAACGGGATCACGCCATGGTGTACTTCGGCAACGAGGGCCTCTACCCCGCGATCGAGCCGGGCGTGAAAGCGCTCCTCGCGAATCGTCGGTCCGAGAGGGTCCGCGTCCACGAAATGGCGCTCGACGCGTGGAGTCGGCTGCAACGTGAGCAGTTTCTCAAAGGGCTCGTCGAGAGGTTCGCCACCGCTGGCAACCAGGACGGGGGCTCGGTATGACGCCGATGGGTCGAGATCTCGTCGAGGCGGTCCGGGCAAGCCCTCTTCTCGAGGGCGCCGATCTCGCGCACTCAGAGCACGTGACCCGCATCGCGTACCAGTTCTTCGATGCCCTCGTCCCTCTTCACCGCCTCGGGCCGGGGGAGCGAGAATTGCTTGGTGCGGCCGGTCTCCTCCACGACGTCGGGTGGCGTGACGGACGGCGCGGTCATCATCGCCGGAGCTGCGAGCTGGTCCGGGACGACGCGACCCTCCCACTCAGTCCTGAGGAACGGGTCACGGTGGCCCTCATCGCGCGGTATCACCGGAAAGGGCTGCCCGATCCCGAAAAGCACCCTCTCTACGCTGCGCTCGACCCTCCTACCCGGATCACAGTCCGCTGGCTCGGCGGCATTCTCCGCCTCGCTGACGGTCTCGACCGTTCTCACCTGCAGGACGTGAAGGAGGTGCGGTGCGAGGTCACCCCGGAGACGATCCAGGTCCAGTGCCGCACCTGGAGACCGACGGTGGAGGTTCATTCCGTCTCGTTCCCGAAGGCCGACCTGCTCGAGGCGGCAAGTGGGCGGCGGTGCGAGCTCACCTGGGCGTGGTTCTGATGGGAGCGGCCATCGGGTTCATCGATATCGGGACAAACTCGGTTCGCCTCCTCGTGGTCCGGATCGGTGTCGGGGGCTCGTTTACTGTCCTCTCGGAGCAGAAGGCAACGGTCCGACTCGGGGAGGGCGAGTTCGGACCTACCGGGTCACGAGATCGGCTTTCGGGCGAGGCGATGGACCGTGCGGTTGCCGTCTGCCGGCGCTACGGTGACCTCGCCCGGTCCTTCCACGCCGACGAGATCGTCGCGGTGGCGACGTCAGCGACGCGGGAGGCTCGCAACCAGGCGGTCTTCCTCGAGCGCCTCCGCGAGGAGGCACGTCTTGACGTGCACGTGGTGTCGGGCCCCGAGGAGGCGCGCCTGATCTTTCTCGGGGTCGCGAGCGGCTTATCACTCGACGATGATTCGGTCCTCGTCATCGACATCGGCGGGGGGAGCACCGAGCTCGTCGTCGGTGACGCTACGTCGCACCGGTTTGTCGCGAGCGCTCGTCTCGGCTCAATCCGGCTCGCTTCCCTCTATCCCCCGAAGAAGGCTTCCGGGGCCTATACCCCTGCTGAATACCGCGCGATGCGAGAGTACTGCCGCTCCGGCCTTCTCCGTCCGCTCGAGGGGCTCGTGGAACAACGGTTCGACCGGGTGCTCGGCGCTTCCGGGACGATTCAGAACCTCGCCGAGATTGCTGGCCGGCTGGAGGATCCCGGGGCGACCGGTCCCTTTATTCGCGTGACACGGGAAGGCCTGAGCCGGGCGGCACGTCACCTCCTCGCCCTCTCCCTCGAAGATCGACGGGCCGTGCCCGGGATCAACCCCGGGAGGGCTGACATCATCGTGCCCGGCGTTGCGATCCTCGAGACGATCGTCGACCACCTCGGGCTCGAGTCGGTGACGATCACCCGGCGAGGACTCAAAGAGGGGCTCCTTTTCGACTACCTCTCACGACACGGACACCTCCCACCGCAGGGTGCCTTTTCCGTGCGAGAGGAGTCGGTCAACCGTCTCCGCCGCGTCTGCGGGTGCCCGGAGGTTCACATGGACCAGGTCCGCCGACTTGCCCGGCAACTCTTCGACTCCGGTCGGGCGATCGGGCTTCATAGTCTCAACGACGCGGAGCGTGAACTCCTGGAGTACGCAGCGCTCCTTCACGACTGCGGGACTTTCATATCGTTCTCGAACCATAACCTGCACTCCCAGTACATCATCGCGAACGCTGGATTGCTCGGGTTCGACGAGCGCGAGGTGATGGTCCTGGCAACCGTCGCCCGGCTCCACCGTAAAAAGTTTCCAGGACCGCGGAGTGCGGTCCTCTCTGCAGTTCCCAATACTGATCGGAGGACAGTTCTGGTCCTCGCCGTTCTCCTCAGGCTTGCGGAGAGCCTCGACCGGACCCACTCCGGGTTCGTCACTTCTATCGCTTTCGAAACCCGTGGCACGGGTGTCCGGCTTCTGATCACGAGCGGCGAGGACTGCCACCTCGAACGGTTCTCAATCGAGGACCAGAGGGAGCCCTTCCGCAAAGTCTTCGGCCGAGTGCTCGAGCCAGTCGTACTGACGGGGTGCTAAACGGTACATGTACTTCCCCTTTCGTCACCTGACTCTCCGTCGACTTGCCCTCTTCGCGGTGATCGAGACCCTGGCGGCAGCCGTCCTTGTGGGTTTGACCGCCGTGATCTACCCACCCGGGTTCGGCACCATGCTCCTTTTACTCGCTTCGATGACTGCGATCACGATCGTCCTGATGGTGACGGGCTCCTGATCAATGCTCCAGAGGTCGTCCCTTCAAAACTCGGAGCGCTCCAGAGTCCAGTCCGATCTCCACCGGCGTCATCGGTCCCTTCGCTCCGTCGACGATCACGAGACGGATAGGCTCGGTCTCGACCATCGCACGGGGGCACCCGCGTCCGACGTATCATGGGGTCCCGGAGGTGAAATCCGGGTACGAACCATGCCCAGAAACGAACTCCCTGCCACCGCCTCGTCGAAGCCAGGATGAGCAGGTCGAGGTGGTCGTCGTCGATCCGGGTCTCGGGCGCAATCGGGAGCGGACCGTAGTGCTCTCCGTTCACCACCATCAGGTGCCGTGCGAGAAACCGTTCCTGTCCCGATCCGGTCGTGATGGTGCTGCAGAAGAGCCGTTGTCGTTGCCGGATGAGATGGCTGAATTCGTCGAGGACCTATCGGGTGGACGCGAGCCAGCGCTTCATTCCGACGGGCGTCGCCCGGATCACCTCGCGGGAGTACCCGATCGGGAGGTTGTTGGCACAGGGGATCCCGTTCAGCAGTCCGACGTCGACACGGGACTCGGTGCCATCGGTAATGACATCTACCGCGGTGGCGAAATCCATCGGCCACCCTTTCGATCGGGCGAAGTTGTTCGCGGTTCCGGGCAGGAGCACTCCGAGCAGGACAGCGCGTCGGGTGAAGAGCGGGAGGATAGCCCGGAGAGGGCCGTCGCCGCCACCAACGATCGCCATCCGGACACCGCCATCGACTGCCTCATAGATGTTGGCGGCCGCTTCCGTCGTCCCCTCCACGAGGGAGTCGCCGGTGAGGGCAATCCCCCGCGTCTCGAAGGGCCAGATGACGATCTCGGAGAACTGCCGGCTGTTCCGAGCCATGGCGGCCACCACCAGGACGGTGCACCCCCTCGTGATACCTACCATGACCACGGTATGACGTATCCCCGAGGCACGACCAGCTGATACGATGGGGGTGTCCTGGTCTCCTCAGTCGGCGGAACCGAGGGTGAACCGCCAGGCGCAGATCTCGTCGGGCGGATGAGGGTCCGGCGGGGCGTGGAGGCACTCGACCTGGATCCGAGGGTCGACCTCACGGGCAAAAGCGGTGAACTCCGCCCGGTGCATCTCCCGGCAGACGTACTCCCCGAGTCCACGGCGGAGCCGGGCCTCCTGGGATGGGCACGACGGGACCGTGATCCGGACCTCTTCCTCTTGTTCCTCGATCGTATACCCGACGATGATCGCCCAGGGAAAGAGGCGCAGGGTCTCGACGAACCCGGCAAGGCCCTTTGTGTCGATCCCGAACCGGCGACGCAGGTCCCTGGCAGCCATCCCGGCGACGCGACCCCAGACGTGTTCGTTCATCTTTTCTGCTGCCTCCTGCCCGGACGCCTCCACCGTCTCTATGAACCAGAATGCGTCGACGACCCGGTAGTGCCAGAGGAGGAAGTCGAGGTACTCGCGCAACCCCTCACGGTCCATCAGGTCCAGCCTGGACTCCGTCTCCATCCAGTCATCACCGGAGAGCGGTCGTCCCTGCCGGTGATATAGGTTCCCGCGGTGGAGGTCACATCGTCCCCTCGCCCAGGGCCTTCCACCGTCTTCGCGGGATGGCCGAATGAGTAATCGGCGGTCGGCAATTTGAGAACGGTTCGCGCGGGGGAAAAATGACGATGTGTGGCAGGCGCCGACGGTGGAAAAAAGTTGTGCCAGTTTTATCTCACCGGGGTCGCTGGCTTCAAAAAGAGCTCTGGGTGGCTCACTCGGTGGTCTTTCCGTCGAAGTGCTCTTCGTTCTCAAGGGCCTCTTTCCGCGTCCGGTGGACGGTCCCGTCCAGGTGCTCGGGAGGTCCGTAGATCGTGTAGAGCTTGAGGTTCGCCGTCTTCGACGTGTTCACGACGTTGTGCATCGCCCCGCTCGGAACGATCACGCCGCTGCCATCCTTGACTGCAGTCTCGACGCCGTCGATCACGACCTTGCCTTCCCCCTCCTCGAACCGGAAGAACTGGTCGACGTCGTCGTGTACCTCCATGCCAATCTCCTCACCCGGTGGGAGGTTCATCAGGACGAGCTGGGTGTACTTGCCCGTGTACAGGACACGGCGGAAGTCCGTGTTCTCCGTCGTCGCGGTCTCGATATCGGTGATGAATCCTTTCTTCATGTCTACAGCTCCCTGTTTTCATCCATCCTGAGATGGTTGATGCAGAATGGGTCCGAGAGACATTTCATCCTTTGTGTTGAGGATCCCGGCCGTTCGGAACTGCTCCGGCCCCCTCCCGATCGCGTATCCTGGTCACGCAGCGCTGGTTATGGCGATGGTCTCATCGGTATCCGCAGACTTCTTAACCGCCTGAAGCGATACCTCGCAGGGGGTCCCCAGGAGATGGAGAATGATCGCAGGGATGGATCCGCTTCTCTCTTGGGGGTGGCGCTCACCTCGCTGCTCGTGAACGTCGGACTGGTGCTGGTAAAACTCCTCCTCTCCAACTCGACCGGCAGCCTCTCGCTCCGGGCCGACGCCGTACACTCCTTCATCGATCTTTTTGCCTCTGTTGCGCTTATCCTCGGGCTGGTCATCTCCCGGAGAGAGAGTGTCACGTTTCCCTACGGGCTCTACAAGGTGGAGAACCTCGTCGCGATCGCGATCTCGTTCCTGCTTTTTGGGACTGCGTACGAGATCGTCTCCCAGGCGCTCTTCGCACCCACGGAGGTCCGGGAGATCGAACCCTGGGTGCTCGTCGTCACCGCCGCTCTGATCCTCGTCCCTTTTCTATTCGGGAGATACGAGGTCCGTATGGGTGCCCGGTTCAACTCTCCCAGCCTCGTCGCCGACGGCAAGAACTTCACCTCGGACGTTCTCGCTTCGATGGTCGTCTTCCTCGGACTCCTGGGACAGTTCCTCGATTTTCCCGTCGATCGGTTCGCCGCGATCGTGGTTGCTGTCCTAATCTTCGTCGCCGGCTGGGAGATCCTGGTCGGCGGCATGAAGGTGCTGCTCGACGCATCAGTTGACCAGGCGACCCTGAAGACGATCCGATCGACGATCCTCCGTGATCCCGCCGTCGTCGAGATCAGGGACCTGAAGGGGAGAAACTCCGGGCGATACGTCTTCGTCGAGGCGGACATCACTCTTCGCACGGCGAACCTCGACCGTGCACACCACATCAGCCAGCGGCTCGAGCAGGAGATCCTGAAAGCGGTACCGAACGTGGAACATCCCGTGATCCACTACGAGCCCTGGCACGCGTCGAAACTCCGGTACGTTGTCCCACTCGCGGAGATAGAGGGGGCAATCGATCGCCATTTCGGCGAAGCTCCTCTCTTCGCCCTGGTGGACATCGACATCCTGATGAAACAGGTCGAACGGACTGAATTCGTTGTGAATCCGCACCGTGAGACAGAGAAAGGAAAGGGCATCGCGGTGGCGAACTTCATTGCGACGTTCAAACCTGCGGTCGTCGCGACGCGAGAGAATCTCGCCGGGAAGGGGCCGGGATATGTCTTTACAGAAGCGGGGATCGACCTGGTTGTCACGACTGCCGACGACCTGAGTTCGTTCGTACAAGAGACGCTCGAAGGACTCTAGTGCCATACCCACCCAGCTCGGGACGATGCTGCGGGGTGAAACAATCCCGGCACTATCAATCCTCAGAGAGAGCGTCTATCTCGGGGACGTAGGGCTTGATGTCGATAACCGGCGTCCCATCCAGCGCATCGAGCCCCCTGACGCGCAGGACGCCCCCATCCATCTCGAGGAGGGCGACGATAGAGATCACCACCGGGTTCGGCCGGTTGGGTGAACGGGTGGCGAAGACCCCGTGCTCGACCGGGTTGTGGGGCGGTATCGCTCGGAGTGTCGTCCGCTCGGCACGGTCGAACCAGCAGAGCACGAAGAGGTGCTTCATCTCTTCTAACCGGAAGAGGCCGGCGCGGTACGGGGGATCGATGATGATCTCAGATACTGCGTCAGCGAGCTGGCCCTGCCGCGGGGCGTCCTTCCTTTCCCGGTACGGAGACCGGACATGACCAATGGAGTGCAATTCGAACGTCATAGGCCGTGACTCCCCGATTGGACGTGGCTCTCCACTGCGGGAGTCGTCCGAAATTTTATTGCCTGCCCGAGGGGGTCATGTCCGAGGAACCTCACGCAGTTCTTTATGGATGAAGATGCTGGTTCGATCGACGGGCCATTCATGGTGCTTTCATCTCATCTCTGTTTATTTCAGGATTCACCAATGCGAGCCCCGGCCCCCTGGGGGATTACGCACTGTATTTCAGCGAGCTGGCCGTTCGTCACCGGTAGCCCGTTGACCTTCTCGATCACGTGGAGGTGACCACCTCGTGCCCCCGTGGGCGTGTATCCTGCTGCCTCTAAAAAATGAAACGTTCGGCGTGCCGGATCGACTGGTTGAGGTCATGCATGGTCATCACCTCGGCGATCTGGTGCTCCAGGACTATCTGGCTGATCGTTGCGACGCTATGGACCTGGTTCATGATATCGTGGTTGCTCGTCGGCTCGTCGAGCAGGATACCCTGGGCTCCTGAACAAGTGCGCGGGCGATCGCGATCTTCTGGAGTTCGCCCCCGCTCATCTCGTCACTACAGGCCATCCGGAGATGCTTCCATGGATTGCCACCGGAAGACGGCGTCGACGATTTGGAGGTCTTGATTCGTGGTGTCCAAGCCGATGTGCGGCCTTCTTACGAGGAGGCCGGCATCGAATGCGGTCAGGCGACCCGTCTCGAACGGCCGGGGGGAGGGACGGATTCGACCCGCCGGGCGAGCTTGACCATCGAAAGATCAGAGAGCTTCTCTCCCTCCTGGACGATGCTGCCGGCCTTGGGGTGCAGGACGCGGTTGAGGCACTTGAGTACGGTCGTCTTATCCACGTCGTTCGGACCGAGGATGGCGACGATCGTGCCCGAGTTGACAGAGAACGCGAATATCGAGAGGACCGCGCGGTGCCGGTACAGGAATGGAGTTCGTCGACCGATAGGATCACCGCCGGCGTCTTTTGGACACAATTTGAAAAAAACTCCGTCACTTTAGGAGAAGTTCCTGGCGGTAGGGCTGGGGGAGTGTAGAGACATATCTGACGGCGAGTACTTCAGATGTTCCCAGCAGACATTCTCCACGCTTCCTGCTCCTCTTTCCACTGGACAGGGGAACCGTGCCTTAATTTCGGCTCGACGGGGTGATACGACAATCGTCACGCGCCCGTGTCTCGTGTGGATGAGGACGAGGGTTCGGTCACCACTTAGGCTCGATTCCCCCAGTATCTGGACGATCAGTTCGCCGGTATTTGTCTTCGGCATGCCGGCGGGAAGATCAGGATGGACGAAGGAGGAAAGCGCGTCGGAGAAGAGAGATACCCCCGGGCGGATTCGAACCGCCGTCGTCGGATCCAAAGTCCGGCATGATTGACCGCTACACTACGGGGGTTTCGTGTCGATTCACCTGTCCCCTACGAAGGAAATTGGTGGCAAGGTGGTAGGTACTATTCTACGACTGAGTATATGGGCATGCTCCTCGATGCAGAATTCCCTTCTCAGGCAGGAGTATCCAGATATCCGACCATTTTTCCCACGAATGACACCCACTATCTCCTCGTGCGTCCATCATCACAGATTGATATCATGCCTTCCGGTTTCTCGCCAGGAGTCTCGACCGGTCTGTTGACGTCGACGGAAATGTGATGTGGCGTGGTTTCGGTCGAATCAATCCTTTTTTCCGCATATTATCAACATTTTTTGAAAATATCGGTGTAATCCCCTGAGAAAAAATCGCCATGTATTTAATGGATGAATGAATGAATCGAATAGTAATGCATCCGGTGCTGAGTGATGTATCTCGTCGTATCCACCCGGTTGCATCGGGAGGAATTGACAATGGTATCCAGGATTAGTTGGGCCACTGCCCTACTGTTCGTGCTTCTGGCATGCGTCGCAACAGTGGTTGGAGCGGTACCCGTAAGCGAACACCGCCTGCAGGCGAACTTCGAGGCGAATGTTACGTCCGGTTCGATGCCGCTCGCTGTGCAGTTCACAGACCTCTCCTCAACGGACGTTACCAGGTGGAACTGGTTCTTTGGCGACGGGACAGTCTCACATGAGCGGCACCCGGTGCATGTCTATCGTCGAGCCGGCGCTTACACTGTCCGTCTGGTCGTCACGGACGGCCTGAGATCAGGCCAGGCGGTCCGATCGCACTACATCGTCGTCGTCGATCTCGATATGCTCAGAGCGAACTTCACGTCGAACGTGACCGTGGGGCCAGCACCGTTGTCGGTTCAGTTTACAGACACATCGAATGGGGCTCCAACCAAGTGGAACTGGCAGTTCGGTGACGGCACGAACTCCACCAAGCAGAATCCCGTTCATACCTACGAACGGGCCGGCCGATACTCGGTCGTTCTCAAGGTCGGGAGTGACACGTCTATCGATGGACGACGCACTGATGTCAGGGTCGCGGTTCAATATATCACGGTCACGGATCCGAACCGGCCTGTCCCGGCCTTTTCCGTCAACCAGACCCGCGGTGGGCTGCCTCTCGCTGTCCAGTTCACCGATGCCTCGACGGGGCCGATCGTCAGGTACCGGTGGTGGTTCGGAGACGGTGCAACGTCTACCGATAAGGATCCGGTGCACGTCTACACCCGGGCGGGAACCTATTCGATCAGGTTGATGGCCTGGTCCGCAACATCGTCTGCCTTCATCGAGAAGCGAGGCCTCATCACGGTCCTGCCGCCGCCGAGGGCGCAGTTTTCATCCAATGTCACCTCGGGTCCCGCCCCACTCGCAGTGCAGTTCCAGGACAGGACAGAGGGTATCGATGCTCAGTCCTGGACATGGTCGTTCGGAGACGGGCGGACGGCGACCGAGCAGAACCCGGTCCATGTCTTTACCCGCGCTGGGAACTATCGGGTGACATTGACGATCACCACCGGGAGCGGTGCCGCCATCACCTCGGTGTCGCGGTATATCCACGTGAAGCCACCCCGACGTTGAGACTGACCGAATATTTACTCATTTTTTCCATCCATCCTCACGGTCCGAGCTCACGTCACCGCGGTCGTTCTCGGGGCCAGACGGCGAGGTGAATCGGTGCGCGGCAGCCTTCCTGTTCGAAGTATGTATAGACGGATCGGAGCGCGGTGCGCTCGGGGTCCGTCATCGAGAGCTCCTTTCTGGAATGGAGAACCCGGTACCTGTCCGTCCCTGTTGAAGGTAGGGAAGACCTCAGTCCGACGTACGCCGCATATGGACCGATGCCGCGTGGGCGAAGAGCCCCTCTGCGCCGGCGATCGCCTCAATCGTGTCGCCGATTCGCTCGATCCCCTGCCGGCTGATCACCTGGACCGTCGACGTCTTCGTGAAGTGCCCCACGTTCAGTCCGGAGTAGGTCGCGGCATACCCTGCGGTAGGGAGCACATGGTTCGTCCCCGACGCATAGTCGCCCGCGGCGACGGGCGCGTAGGGGCCGACGAAGATTGACCCAGCGTTCCTGACCGCGTTCAGCACCGGGAGCGAGTCCTTGACCATTATCGAGAGGTGTTCTGGGGCCACCCGGTCCATCGCCTCGACAGCCGCATCGAGGTCGGGGACGATCAGGAACCCTGAGTGCGCGAGTGCCTGGAGCATGATCTCCCTCCTGGGGGCAGCCGCGAGCTGCCGTTCGACCTCCTGCTTGACGCGTTCGACAAGTCGACCGTCGGTCGCGATCAGGATGCAGGCCGCGTCAGGGTCGTGCTCGGACTGTGCGAGGATGTCACCGGCGATGAACGCAGGGTTCGCCGAACCGTCGGCGATGATCCCGATCTCACTTGGCCCGGCGGGGAAGTCGATCTCGGCGTGCTCCCGCAGTAGCATCTTCGCGGCGGTCACATAGGCGTTACCCGGCCCGACGATCTTTCGGACGGGCCGGATCGTCCCGGTCCCAAGCGCCATCGCCGCGACCGCCTGTGCACCGCCGATCCGGTAGACCTCGGTCACTCCGACGATGTCGAGGGCAACGAGTGTCAGCGGCAGGATGGGCGGCGGCGAGCAGGCGCACATCTCCGGCACGCCGGCGACCCGTGCCGGGATCGCGTTCATCAACGCGGTCGAGGGATACGCCGCACGCCGCCCCGGGACGTACAGGCCGGCACGGTCGATCGGCGTCGTCTTGACGCCGAGGACGATCCCGGGCTCGACCTGTTCGAACCAGAGGTCGCGCTCCTTCTGCCGCTCATGGAACCGCGTGATCCGGGATTCCGCCTCGACGATCCGCTGGACGAGTGCGTCGTCCACCTGGTCGTACGCGGTCTCGACTTCCTCTCTCGAGACCCGGATCGAATCGATCTCGGGCTCATACTTCCTCGCCATCCGGAGGAGGGCTGCGTCACCCTCGGTGCGGACGAGTTCTATCACCTCCGAAGCGGACCGCTTCGCCTCGTCGAGGTTCGAACGTCTCTGTCGCAACCACGTCTCCACATCAAGCGCCTGGAGCATACGGAGAGGGTTTATCTCCGGCAGCGATAAGGATGTGTCATCAACCCGGGCCCCATTATCTGACTGGATGTAAAAGAGCGCAATCCTCACTCCATTCCTCGTTGCACCGAGCAGCCAGGTCATCCCACTGCGGGTTGATATTGACTACGGGTTCTTCGGGCACTCACGTTGATACGACCGGTGCTCTTTCAGACTATCCCGGGAGAATAGCTACAAACCCCAGCTTACCTTTATCTCTTGTTCGATCGATCTTTCTCCATGAGCACGTTCGGGACCTTTATTCTTCACCAGGAGTATGCGGCCATCGCCGCCCGCGGCGATCCTCTCA
>JBFXGJ010000014.1:0-46237 GCA_050178135.1 Methanoregulaceae archaeon
TGTAGGTGTCCGAGCCGTCGTACATCCCGAGCGCCGCGTCCGCGAGCGCGATGTAGGCGGTCGAGACCTTCTTCATCAGCGCCAGGTTCGCCGCGTTCGCCGGGTCGTTCACCAGGTTCGCGGTGGCGAGGCAGGTCGAGAAGTGCGTCCGCGCCAGGGTGAGATACGACCGGATCTGCCCGAAGTCGCTCGCGCCCCAGGCGCTGCTCCAGGCGGCGTTCCCCGCCTCGTAGGACGCGTACGCCTGCGCCATCGTCGCGCCTCCCGGCGGCACCGTCGGCAGTGTCGTCACCGTCGGCACGGTGCCCGAACCGATCACGGTGACCGCCCAGTCGCCCTGGAGCACCTGGTTGTAGACCACGACGTGGTAGAGGTAGACGCCGGGCGTCGACCGCGTCACCTGGAACGAGTACCGGCCATCGGCGTTCGTCGTGGTGCTGCCGATCTGCCGCCACGTGATGCTCCCCGGCGCCCGCTCCTCGAGCGTCACCCCGGTGTTCGCGTACGGTGCACCGGTGGACACGGAGTAGATCCGCCCGCTCAGGGTGAACGGGACGTTCGCCGTCGCCGTCATCGTGGCCGTCTCGAGGGTGACGGCGTCGCCACCCCCGCCGGCATCGGCGGCGTTCACAAGCGGTGTGGCACCGCTGGGATATGCGGATGCCATGCCCGAACAGAGCATGGCGCAGAGCAGGATGATTGGTATGGAATAGATCGATCTCATACAACTCCCCCTGGGTGACCATCGGCCCTTCGGCCGTCGGCAGGTCAGGCGATGAGAATTTCCGCCTTGTGTCGCTGTGGGTCAACCCGAGACTCGGGTCCAGCCGCGCCCGGCCATCCCCACTGCAGATAACGTTACTGTAACAAAATAAATGTTGCATAAATACTGTTCTTTTCTCTGTCCGGTCTCTCTCCGAACGCTGCATCTATCCGTCACGGTGTCGACCCTCTACCATGTCCTGGGAGCTCGAGATCGTCCGCCAGTTCCAGTCCGTACCGGCGCTGGCGCTTTCCATCATGGCGCTCTTCTCGTTCATCGGCTCCCCTGCGTTCTATCTTGCGTTCGTCGCCATCCTCGCCTGGTGGCGTGAGCGGCGGTTCGCCTTCGAGATCGGGGCCCTGATCGTCGTCGGGGTCGTCGTGAACGACCTGGCGAAGCTCCTGGTCCATGCCCCCCGGCCCTACTGGGTGACGGCGGGTATCATCCCCTACGATGCCCAGGCCTCGTTCGGCTTTCCCTCGGCCCACGCCGAGCTCGCCGCCGCCATTTGGGGCCTGGTCGCCCTCAGGGTCGGCCGGCCTCTCGTCACCGTGGGCTGTGCCCTCCTCGTCCTGCTGATCGGCCTCTCGCGCCTCGTACTCGGCGTCCATTACCCCATCGACGTGATCGGCGGGTACCTGATAGGGCTCGCCCTCCTCGCCGGCTTCGTCCTCGCCTGGCCGAAGGCGGTGCAGACCGCCCGTCGCCACCCCCTGCGCCGCGTGGCCCTCGCCGCCCTCCTCCTCTCGCTCGTCGCGGTTGCAGCAAGCGCCCTCGTCGCGGCGTCCATCGGCCCGTGGTCCCCCGACACCGCCTGGACCGGCCCGATCGCCGGCCTCGACCCGGTCTCGATTGAGTACACCCTGATCGCGGCCGGTTTCGGCCTCGGCCTCGTCCTGGGCACCGGGGCGGACCGCGGGTGCCGGGTGTTCCGCTCTCTTCCCGCCGGGCTCGTCGCCACGCTCGTCGGCCTCATCGTCCTCGCTCTCCTCTGGTTCGGGGCCGCGCTGCTCCTTCCGGATCAGGGGGTGGTGGCCGCCCTCGGGGTCTACCTCCGGTCGGCAGCGGTCGGGGCCTGGTGCATCGCCGGCGCCCCCCAGCTCTTCTGTCGGCTCGGCCTCTACGCCGGGTCCGACGATGCCTGATCCCGGCTCCCTTCGCCCCGCAACCCTCATCATGCCTGGGGGACCATGCCTGGAGAGCAATGGGAGCCGGGAGAGTCCAGGCCATGATGCGCCTGATGGGAAGCCGCATCTCGCATATCGCGGAGCGGATCGAGGACGAAGAGGTCGAAGAACTGATCCGGGCGATCTCGGGGGCGCGCCGGGTCTTCGTGATGGGTGCCGGCCGCTCGGGCCTGGTGGCCAAGGGGTTCGCGATGCGCCTGATGCACCTCGGGCTCCAGGCCTTCGTGGTCGGCGAGACGATCACGCCGTCGTTCAGCCCCGATGACGTGATGGTGATCTTCTCCGGCTCGGGCCGGACCAAGACGGTGGTGGACATCGCCTCCACGTCGAAGGAGATCGGCGGACAACTCTGTGTCATCACGGCCAACCCCACCGGGGGCGTCGCCACGATGGCCGACATCGTGGTCGAGATCGAGTCGAACCGTGACCCCGGGGTCGACGACTCGTGTGAGTTCGAGCGGCGGCAGATGACCGGCGAGCACAAGTCCTTTGCCCCGCTCGGCACCATCTTCGAGACGACGGCGATGGTCTTCGCCGACGCGGTCATCTCGCGCCTGATGGAACTCGGCCAGGTCGACGAAGGACAGATGAAGAAGCGGCACACCAACATCGAGTGATCATGACACGGTTCTCACGCCGGGTCGCCGGGATCGAGGTCTCGGGGATCCGCAAGTGGTTCGAGGGCGCCGGGCCCGGTGCGATCAACCTGGGTCTCGGCCAGCCCGACCTCGACACCCCGACGCATATCAAGGCCGCCGCCTGCCGGGCGATCGAGGAGGGACGGACCGGGTACACGCCGAACGGCGGCATCCCCGAGCTCCAGGAGGCGATCGCCGCGAAGTCGCGGCGGGAGAACGGACTCGAGTTCTCTCCCGGCCAGGTGATCGTGACGGCGGGGGCGTCCGAAGCGCTCCACATCGCGATGCAGGCTCTTGTCGACGATGGGGACCGCGTCCTCGTCGCCGACCCCGCCTTCGTCTCCTACGCCGCGCTCGCCTCGATGGCGGGGGGTCGGCCCGAGGGCCTCCTGCTCGACAACCGGTTCCACGTCGACGTCGAGGCCGCGAAGGAGCGGATGGACGGCGCAAAGGTGCTCGTCCTCAACTCGCCGGCGAACCCGACGGGCGCCGTCGAGCCCGCCGATTCGGTGCGGGCGCTCGCCGAGTACGCCGACGACGCCGGCGTCACCATCCTCTCGGACGAGGTCTACGAGCACTTCGTCTACGACGGGGCCCGCATGACCTCCCCCGGCCGGTTCGGGGAGAATGTGGTCACTATCAACGCCACGAGCAAGACCTACGCGATGACCGGCTGGCGGCTCGGCTGGCTCGCCGGCCCCGACGAGGTCGTCGCCCAGGCGGTCAAGGTCCACCAGTACTGCCAGGCCTGTGCGACCTCGATCGCGCAGTACGCCGCCGTCGAGGCCCTCAATGGCCCGCAGGACTGCGTCCAGGCGATGCGGGAGGAGTACGCGGCACGGCGCACCCTGCTCTGCGACGGGCTGGTCGCCATGGGGATCGACACCCCCCGGCCCGAGGGCGCCTTCTACCTCTTCGCACCGATGGCCGACGACCTGGTCCGGCGCATCATCGCCGCCGGCGTCACCATCGTGCCGGGCGAGGCCTTCGGGCCCGCCGGCGCCGGTCATGCCCGGATCGCGTACTCCGCGTCCCGCGGGGATATCACCACCGCGCTCGACCGCATCAGGGGGGTCATCGATGACTGAGACCTCCACGTCCTCTCCCGACAGGGAGCGGCTGGTCGCCCTCCTCTCCCGCCTCTCCAACGCCCACGGCCTCTCGGGCTACGAGGGCTCGATCCGCGCCATCGTCCGCGAAGAGCTCGAGGGCCACGTGGACGAGCTCTATGAAGACCGGCTCGGCAACCTGGTCGCGGTCCGCCGGGGCGACGACTTCCGGGTGATGCTCGCCTCCCACATGGACGAGATCGGCTGCATGGTCAAGTACGTCGAGGAGAAGGGGTTCCTTCGCTTCGCCCCGATCGGGGGCTGGTACGCCCCGATGCTCGCGGGCCAGCGGGTCTGGGTCCACGCCCGGAACGGCCCAATGATCGGCGTCCTCGGCACCAAGCCGCCGCACGTCATGGAGGACGACGAGAAGAAGAGGCCCCTCAAGATCGAGGAGATGTTCATCGACGTGGGTGCCCGGTCGGCCGACGAAGTTCGTGACCTCGGGATAGCACCCGGCACCCCGGTCACGATCGACCGCCAGTTCTGCCGGCTCGTGAACGACCGCGTCACTGGCAAGGCCTTCGACAACCGCGCCGGCGTCGCCCTGCTGATCGAGGTGATGCGGCGGGCCTCATCCCCCTCCACCATCTACGGCGTCTTCACCGTGCAGGAGGAGGTGGGCCTCAAGGGGGCAAGGACCTCGTCCTATGCCCTCGATCCCGACTGCGCCATCGCCACCGACGTCACGATCCCGGGCGACCACCCCGGCGTCCAGCTCAAGGACGCTCCGATCGAGATGGGGAAGGGCCCCGTCGTCTCGATCGCCGATGCGAACGGGCGCGGACTCCTCGCCCATCCCGCGATGCTCGACTGGATGCGTGAGACTGCCGAAGCGCACGGCATCCCCGTCCAGTTCGAGGTCGGGTCGGGCGGCACGACCGATGCCTCGGCCATCCATCTCTCACGTGAGGGAATCCCCTCGACCGTCCTCTCGACCCCGGCCCGGTACATCCACTCCCCGGTCGAGGTGATCGACCTGGCCGACCTCGAGGCCGGTATTCGCCTGCTGGTGGAAGCCCTCAGGGATCGTCCCCGAATCCTGCCGCGCCGGTCCGGGGGATCGGCATAACGCTCATAAGCAGCGGGGGCGAGATCAGTACCAGCTTCCCCCCCTCCTCCCGGGTCTCCCCTCCCGACGGTCCCGGGCCTTCCGGAGGCGGCGACACCCGCTGGATTCCCATGCCGACCTCCTCTCCTTCACCCATGACCGCTCCGAAACGGACCCTGGTCGCCATACCCTGTTACAACGAGGGGCTCACGATCGGCTCCCTCGTCCTGAAGGCACGGCGTCACGCCGCCGAGGTCCTGGTGATCGACGACGGTTCGAGGGACGACACCGCCTCGATCGCCCGCCTCTCGGGTGCGACCGTGCTGGTGCACGAGCGGCAGCAGGGGAAGGGTGCCGGCGTCCTGGACGCGATGCGGTACGGCAGGGAGGGCGGCTTCGACGCGGTGGTCCTGATCGACGGGGATGGGCAGCACAACCCGGACGAGATCCCCGCCGTGGTCGCTCCGGTCCTCGACGGAAAGGCCGACCTCGTGATCGGCTCCCGGTTCCTCGGGACGCGGGCCGATGTACCGCTCTACCGGCGGTTCGGCCAGATCGTCCTGAACATCTTCACGAACGCCTCCGCCGACTTCAAGTCGAGCGATTCGCAGTCGGGCTTCAGGGCCCTTTCGAACCGCGCTCTCGAGATAGCGGCCGGTTTCATCACCGACGGCTACAACGTCGAGTCCGACATGATCGCCTACCTCTCGGCGCGGGAGATCGAGATCACCGAGGTCCCGATCTCGGTTCGGTACGAGGTGCCGCACAAGCACAAAAAGAACCCGATCACCCACGGGCTCGGGGTGCTTGCGAACATCATCGCCCTTATCGGGGCCCGGCGTCCTCTCCTCTCCTTCGGCGTACCCGGCCTCGTGCTCGCCTCGCTCGGCCTCCTCCTTGGGACCATCGCCGCCGCCCAGTTCTCGGCCACCTCCCAGGTGCCGATCTTCTCCTCGATCATCGGCGGCCTCCTGATCGCCGCCGGCCTCCTACTGATCGGCGCGGCGCTGGTGCTCAAGTCCCTGACGATCCTCCTCCGGCACCGGCGGTAAAAAAAGGGGTTATCGAAGGCCGCGCCAGATCTCGAGGGCGCGGCTCTCGACCAGCTCCACGTCGTCGAGCGTGATCGTTTCGTCCGACGGCACGGGCCGGGTCAGTCGGGCGCCGTCGAGGAGGCCGATCGGGACATGGTTTCGGTGCTCGGCAATCCGGATCGCGACACCGCGCACGTCGAACGACCCCATCGGGTGCCGGAGGATCTCACCCTCCGCGAGGTCGCGCTTCGCAACCCCGACCACCTGGACGGTCGGCGCAGTCCCGTTGTTGAGGAGGGGCGGCCGCTTCTCGATCGCCCGGCGGACCGTCTTGGCAACCTCCAGGTGGCAGAGGTGGTAGTTGCGCAGGAGGGTGTAGTACGGCCCGTCCCCCATCTTGTAGTAGCGGAGGTAGGGCTGCATCTCCTCTTCGTGCCGGCCTGTCAGGAAGACGCCTGCCGGCGCGCCCGGGACCCCGAGCAGGTAGTCCGAGAGGGACTCGTTTCGCTCTTCGGCCATCTTCGCGAGCGCCGCCCCTCCGGAGGCGACGTCGTCGGCCGTCGGGCCGAGGAGCCCGTCCTGGACGATCGTCGCGCCGAGGCCGTTCGCCACGAGCGCCTGCTCGATCTGGACCTTGGTCCCGTCCGTGAACGCGGTCGTCTTGTCCAGGCTGATCCCCTGGACCCCCGACCAGTAGCGCATCTCTTCGAGGGTCGGACGGTGGTTGAGGAAGCCCTTCAGGTTCCCGTAGACGAGAGGGGTAAAGCCCATCGCGAGGGCCTCCTCCCGGAGCGCCGCGAGGCAACCGGGCTGGTCTCCCTCCGCCTCGGTGATGTACCCGCGGCGGGCGAAGTACGAGCCGACCGTCACCTGGAGCTCGGCGTCCATCGTGACCACCGGGAGCGATGCCTCGATCGCCGCCTCGACCGGCTCCGTCGCCCGCACCGGGTCGCCCGAGGCGACGACGACGAGGTCGGACTCCTCGACCAGCGCGTCGATGGCGTTGGTGAGGAGCGCCCGGTTCGGGTAGTCCGTCCGCGTCTCGGGCGACGAGTGGGTGAAGACCTTCGTCACCTCGAGGTCGTCGGTCCGCTCGAGGGCAAAGAGGACCCCCTTCGCGATGTACCCCGTGCCGACAATCCCGATGCGGGTCATGCCCCGTCGCCTCCCTGCGCCGCCTTCCGGTGCTGCTGGACCATCACGCCGGCCCGGATCAGCGAGTCGAAGGTACCGGCGTCGGACCAGAAGCCCGGGAGGACCGAGAACTGCATCTCTCCCATCCGGATGTAGGCGTTGTTCACGTCCGTGATCTCGAGCTCCCCCCGGCCCGAGGGGACGAGGGTCTGGATGATCTCGAAGACCCGTGCATCGTAGAGGTAGCAGCCGGTCACCGCGAGGTTCGACTTCGGCCGGGAGGGCTTCTCTTCGATCCCGATCACCCGGTCTCCGCTCACCTCCGCCACGCCGAAGCGGTTCGCGTCGGGGACCTCTTTTAAGAAGATCTTACCACCCGAGCGGAAGTCCTGGATGTCGTCCCGGAACGAGTCCTCGAAGATGTTGTCGCCGAGGATCACGACCACCGGCTCGTCGCCGGCCCACCGGTGCGCCAGGCCCAGCGCCTGGGCGATCCCGCCGGCTGCATCCTGTATCTCGTAGGTCAGCCGGACACCGTACGCCGAGCCCGAGCCGAGGAGTTCGAGAAAGTGGCCGGCGTGCCCCCTGCCCGAGACGATCATGATCTCCTGTACGCCCGCCTCGATCAGCTTCTCGAGGGGGTAGAAGATCATCGGCTTGTCATAGACCGGGAGGAGATGCTTGTTCGTGACCTTGGTCAGCGGCAGGAGGCGGGAGCCGGTGCCGCCGGCAAGGATGACACCCTTCATCTGATCACCTGTTCGTCCTCGGAGTGTATATAGTCTGAGAGCGCCTCCTGCCAGGAGCGCATCGGGTGAAGGCGCGTGTTGAGGAGGGCCGAGCAGCGGGGCCGGAGCGCCCGCCGGTGGCATTGCCCGCCGTGTACCGGCGTCGCGTTCGGGATGAGGGCCCGGGCGAACCCGTACCACGAGACGGCGCCCTCGTTCGTGAGGTGGTAGGTGCCGCACGGGGCATCGATCACCTCGGGCAGGCGTGCGGCGAACTCGGGGAGGTAGGTGAACCGGGACCACTCGTCCTCGATCACCGGGACGACCGGCTTGATCAGCGAACGGGTCCGCATCTGGCTGGCGAAGTCGTTCTCGCCCGGCCCGAAGAGCCGGCTCGTCCGGACGATCCGCCAGTCCCCGCCGGCCGACCGGACCCGTGCCTCCCCGAGGGCCTTGGACCGACCGTAGGTGTTGACCGGGTCCGGCGGGTCCGCCTCGGTGTAGCCGTTCCGGTCGCCGGCGAAGACGTAGTCCGTGGAGATATGCACGAGCGTCGCCCCGATCCCGGCGCAGGCGATGGCAACCGTCCCTGCCGCGTGGCCGTTCACGGCCATCGCCCGCTCCGGCTCGTCCTCGCAGGCGTCGACGTCGGTGAACGCGGCGCAGTTGAAGACGAGGCGGGGCCGATGGGCCTCGATCGCTACCTGTACGGCTGACTTGTCCGTCAGCTCCAGCTCGTGGCCGACCAGGACTGCGCCCGGGTAGACCCGCGCAAGGGCTCGCCCGAGGCGACCGGTCGCGCCGAGGATCAGGACCGGTGCTTCAGGGGCTGCCACCATGCCTCGTGCGCCCGGTACCACGCCACCGTCTCGGCGAGGGCCTGCTCGAAGGTGAACTCGGGAGCCCACCCGAGGCACCTGAGCCTGCTGCAGTCGATCGCGTAGCGGAAGTCGTGCCCCTTCCGGTCCTCGACGTGCTCCACCCAGGCGTCGTCCTTTCCGAGGAGCGCGAGGAGTGCCGCGGTGATCTCCAGGTTGGTCTTCTCCACCCCGGAGCCGATGTTGTAGACCTCGCCGGGCGTGCCGCGCCCGAGCACGAAGTCCACGGCCCGGCAGTGGTCCAGCACGTAGATCCACTCGCGCACGTTCGTGCCGCTGCCGTAGACGGGGACCTTCTTCCCCTCCAGGAGGTGGGTGACGAAGAGCGGGATCAGCTTCTCGGGAAACTGGTAGGGCCCGTAGTTGTTGGAGCAGCGCGTCACGACCACCGGCAGGTTGTGGGTGGTGTGGTACGCGAGCGCGAGGAGGTCGGAGCCGGCCTTCGAGGCGGAATACGGGGACGAGGGCCGGAGGGGGTCGGTCTCAACGAACGCCCCCTCGGGGATCGAGCCGTAGACCTCGTCGGTCGAGACATGGACGAACCGGTCGATGCCTGCCCAGCGTGCCGCCTCGAGGAGGGTGAAGGTGCCCTGGACGTTGGTCGAGACGAACGCCCCCGGGTCCGTGATGGAGCGGTCTACGTGGCTCTCGGCCGCGAAGTGGACGACCGCGTCGACCTCTTCCATCAGCCGGCCGACGAGGGCCGCGTCGCGGATATCGCCCTGGACGAACCGGTACCGCGGATCGCCGGCGACGTCGGCGAGGTTCGCCGGGTTGCCCGCGTAGGTGAGCCGGTCCAGGTTGACGATCGAGCGGTCGGGGTGGCGGGCGAGCTGGTCGATGACGAAGTTGGCGCCGATGAACCCGCACCCGCCGGTGACGAGGAGCCGCATCGTCTCACCCGTGCCGGAGGCCCGGCAGGAGTCCCCAGTCGTAGGGGATCTCGGTGGTGTCGGGCGGGAGCCGGAACTCGTCGGGCTCCTCGCGGTTGTAGGGCAGGTTCGGGACCGAGACGAAGAACGCCGTCTCGTTCCCGACCGCCTTGAACCCGTGGTAGACGCCGGGCGGGACCGTGATCAGCGCGGGGTTCTTCTCGCCGATGAAGACCTCCATCAGCACCCCGTGCGTCGGGGAGTCGGTGCGGGCGTCGTAGAGTGCGACCTTCATCATACCGTGGACGCAGGTGAAGTTGTCGGTCTGCTTCTTGTGATAGTGCCACGCCTTGACCACGTTCGGATAGGCCGTCGTCATGTAGACCTGGCCGAAGGCGGAGAAGTGCGGGTCATCGCAGCGGAGGATCTCCATCAGCCAGCCGCGCTCGTCGGGGATCAGCCGGAGCGGCGTGACCAGGACGCCGTCGATCGTCGTGCCCATGGGGATCAGGTTCGCCCTCGCGCGTATTAAGGCCCGATCCCTACCTTTTTATGTCCCGCCGTCCGACCAGTCTGCATGGACTCTACCTCCGTAAGTGAGGGCTTTATTCGCCGGTAAACTGCGCTTTTTTGACACGACGCTCCGCGACGGCGAACAGACGCCCGGGGTGTCCCTTGGACCCGACCAGAAACTCGATATCGCCCGTGTGCTCGCCGACGTCGGCGTCGACGTGATCGAGGCCGGCTCCGCCGCCGCCTCTGCCGGCGAGCGGGACGCGATCCGTCTCCTGGCAGATGCCGGCCTCGGCTCAGAGGTCTGCTGCTACGTACGGGCACTGCCGATCGACATCGACTGGGCAGCCGATTCCGGCGCCGACTCGGTCCACCTGGTGGTACCGGTCTCCGACCTGCACATCGAGAAGAAGCTCCGGAAAGACCGCGACGCGGTCCGACGGATGGCGTTCGACGCGGTGGAGTACGCGAAGGGACGCGGGCTCGTGGTCGAGCTCTCGGGTGAGGACGCCTCGCGGGCCGACCAGGCCTTCGTCGCCGAGCTCTTCGCCGGCGGGGTCGAGCGCGGGGCGGACCGGCTCTGCTTCTGCGACACGGTCGGGCTCCTCACCCCCGAGCGCGCCGCCGTCGTGGTCCCGCCGCTTGCAGACCTCGCCCCGCTCTCGATCCACTGCCACGATGACCTGGGGTTCGCCCTCGCGACCACGGTCGCCGCCCTGAAGGCGGGAGCGACCTGCGCCCACACCACCGTGAACGGCCTGGGCGAACGGGCGGGGAACACGGCCTTCGAGGCCCTGGTGATGGCCCTGGAACGGCTCTATGGCTACCGCACGGGGATCAGGACGCAGCGGCTCTACGCCCTCTCGGCCCTGGTCTCGCGCCTCACGAGGGTGCCGCTCGCGACCCAGGCCCCCGTCTCAGGCGAGATGGCCTTTACTCACGAGTCGGGGATCCACGCCCACGGCGTCCTTCGCGAGGCGTCGACCTACGAGGCGCTCCCGCCCGAGCTGGTCGGCCGGACCCGCCGGATCCTGCTCGGCAAGCACACGGGCTCGGCGGCCGTCGAGGCAGCGCTTGCCGAGCGGGGCTACCACCCGGATCCACCCCGGCTCGCCGAGATCGTCCGGCGGATCAAGGCGCTCGGTGACGAGGGCAAGCGGGTCACCGATGCGGACCTGCTCGCGATCGCCGAGGCGGTCCTCGCGATCGAGTGCGCCCCGGTCCTCTCGCTCCGGCAGTACACGGTCGTCTCGGGTTCGAACGCGATCCCGACCGCGTCGGTCACCATCCGGATGAACGGCGAGGAGCACACCAGCGCCGCCACCGGGACGGGCCCCGTCGACGCCGCGGTCGAGGCCCTCCGCCGTTCCGTCGCCGGGGTCGGCGAGATCGAGCTCCTGGAGTACCACGTCGACGCGATCTCGGGCGGGACCGACGCGCTCGTTGATGTAACGGTTAAGATGGCGAAGGACGGAAAGATGATCACGAGCCGCGGTGCCCGAACCGACATCATCACGGCCTCCGTGGAGGCCGTCGTCGCGGGCATGAACCGGCTCCTCAGGGATACGGAGACATGACAACCGGTGCCAAGGTGCTGATAGAGGGCCTGCTCCGCCAGGGGACGACGACGATCTTCGGGTACCCCGGCGGGGTGGTCCTGCCCATCTACGACGTGCTCTACGACTCTCCGCTCCAGCACATCCTGGTCCGGCACGAGCAGGCCGCCGCCCACGCGGCGGACGGCTACGCCCGGGCCTCGGGCCGTGTCGGGGTCTGCCTCGCCACCTCCGGGCCCGGTGCCTGCAACCTGGTCACCGGGATCGCGACCGCCTATATGGACTCGATCCCGGTGGTCGCCCTGACGGGCCAGGTCCCGACCAGCCTCCTCGGCAACGACGCGTTCCAGGAGTCGGACATCCACGGGATCACGATGCCGATCACCAAGCACAACTACCTGGTCACCCGCGCAGAGGACCTTCCGCGGGTGATCGCGGAGGCCTTCTACATCGCCTCGACGGGCCGCCCGGGCCCGGTGCTGATCGACCTGCCGAAGGACGTCTCGACGGGGGAGGTCCCGGACGACATCGAGTTCCCGACGACGGTCAATCTCCGGGGGTACCAGCCGACGGTGAAGGGCCATCCCCGGCAGATCGAGCGGGCGGTCGAGCTCCTGGCGAAGGCGGAGCGCCCCCTGCTGTATGTCGGCGGCGGGGTCATCCTCTCGGGGGCGGAGCAGGAACTCCTCGTCCTTGCCGAGCGGCTCGGCGCCCCCGTCACGACCACCCTGATGGGCCTCGGGGCGATCTGCGGCGACCACCCGCTCAACCTGGGGATGCTCGGGATGCACGGGACCGCGTATGCGAACTACGCGGTGACGGAGTGCGACCTTCTCGTCGCGATCGGGGCCCGGTTCGACGACCGGGTCACGGGCCGGATCGAGACCTTCGCCCCGAATGCACAGGTGATCCATATCGACATCGACCCGGCCGAGATCGGCAAGAACAAGCCGGTCGACGTCCCGATCGTGGGCGATGTCAGGCAGGTCCTGGCGCAGGTCCTTGAGCGCCTGCCACAGGGGGATCGAACCGGCCCCTGGCTCAAGCGGGTCGACCAGTGGCGGGCGACCCATCCCCTCACGATCCAGGACGATGGACTGCTCCACCCCCAGTACGTCGTCCGGACCCTCTCGGAGCTCCTGGACGGCGAAGGGGTCATCGTCTCCGAGGTCGGCCAGAACCAGATGTGGGCGGCGCAGCACTTCTGCTTCAAGAAGCCCCGCTCCTGGATCACCTCCGGGGGTCTCGGCACTATGGGGTATGGTCTGCCGGCCGCGATGGGCGCCTGCTTCGCCCGTCCCGGGGAGCAGGTCGTCCTGATCGCCGGGGACGGCAGCCTCCAGATGAACATCCAGGAGTTCGGGACGATCGCGCAGTACCGGATCCCGGTCAAGGTCGTGGTCCTGAACAATGGGTTCCTGGGTATGGTCCGGCAGTGGCAGGAGCTCTTCTACGAGCACCGCTACGCCTACACCGAGCTGCCCCCGGTCGACTTCGTCGGGATCGCCCGCGCCTACGGGATCGACGGCATGGTCGTCGAGGAGCGTGGAGCGGTGAAAGACGCGCTCCGCACCGCGATCGCCCACGAGGGGCCGTTCATCGTGGACGTCCATGTCGAACGGGAGGAGAACGTCTTCCCGATGGTGCCGGCGGGTGCGGCGATCAACGAGATGATCGGGAGCCGACAATGAAACAGCACACACTCTCGGTCCTGGTCGAGAACCGGGCGGGGGTCCTCTCCAGGGTCACGGGGCTCTTCAGCCGCCGGGGCTTCAACATCGAGTCGCTCGCGGTGGGCACCTGCGAGGAGGAGGGGACGAGCCGGATCACGCTCGTCGGCTCCGGCGATGACCGCGAGGTCGAACAGGTGAAGAAGCAGCTCAACAAGCTGATCGACGTGATCAAGGTCTCGGACCTCACCGATCGCGAACGGGTCGAACGCGAGCTCGCCCTGATCAAGGTCGCGGCGGAGCCCGGGGGAGCCCGTGCCGAGGTGATGCAGATCGCGACCATCTTCCGGTCGCAGATCATCGACGTCGGCCCGAAGACGGTGACCCTCGAGGTGACGGGGGACTCCGACAAGATCGATGCGCTCCAGCGTCTCCTCGCCGTTTACGGGATCCGCGAGCTCTATCGCACGGGCCGGATCGCGGTGCTTCGTGGTCAGAAGACCGTGAAGAGCGAGAAATAACCTCTTTTTTTCCCCATTCCAGGCCGGGCTGACGAACCAAAGGGATAAGTCCGCTCCCCGCGAACGCCTCGGGGAGTTGCCAATGGATATCCGGATCCAGAAGATCATCGAGGGGCTCTTCTGCCTCGAGGACCTGCGGGAGGTCTACCGGCAGGCCCTGCCGACGGGCCTCTCGGACGAGGAGGAGACGGCGTTCGAAGCGAAGCTTGCCGAGCTCGAGGGAATCGTTTCCGACATCAGGCACCGGACGGGGCATCCCCGGGTGACCCGGATCGCCGGCTCGATCGAACTCCGGACGCGCGAGGAGCAGTCGATCAACATCCAGCCGATCCAGGCCGGCGGCCGGCTCACCCCCGAGGCGAGGAAGGCGCTCGCCGTCTACGGCGACGGGTACTCGGTCTGCGACGCCTGCCGGGCCCCCTTCCGCCTCGACAAGATTACGAAGCCGCCGTCCGCCCGGTTCCACGAGGACCTCGCCCGGTTCCTGAACATGGACCAGGCCCGTGTGGTCCCCGGCGCCCGGCGGGGGTTCCAGGCCGTCGCCTCGGCACTGGTTGGAAAGGGGGACACGGTCGTCCTCTCTTCGCTCGGCCACTACACCGAGTACATCGCGGTCGAGCAGGTGGGCGGGATCGTGCGCGAGATCCCGGTGAACGACCGGGCGATCGTGACCGGCGATGCCGCCGCCGAGCGGATAGAGGCGTGCGTCCGCGAGACGGGGCGCCCCCCCGCCCTGGTGATGTGCGACCACATCGACTACCAGAACGCGAACGAGCACGACGTCCGGGGGATCGCGAAGGTCGCGCACCAGTACGACGTGCCGTTCCTCTACAACGGGGCCTACACGGTCGGCGTGATGCCGGTCGACGGCAAGGCGATCGGCGCCGACTTCGTGGTCGGCTCGGGACACAAGTCGATGGCGGCGCCCGCGCCCTCGGGGGTGCTCGCCACCACCGAGGAGTATGCCGACCAGGTCTTCAAGACCACCGGGATGGAGGGCGACCTCACCGGGCGCCGGTTCGGCGTGAAGGAGATCCAGATGCTCGGCTGCACCCTGATGGGCGGCAACCTCGTCGCGATGATCGCCTCCTTCCCGGCCGTCCAGGAGCGGGTCACCCGGTGGGACGAGGAGGTGAAGAAGTCGAACTACTTCATCGACCGCCTCCTCGCGATCGAGGGGTCCGCCTGCGTCTCGGAGTACCCGCGCAAGCACGCCCTCTCCAAGGTCGATACGACCGGTTCATTCGACCGGGTGGCGAAGACCCACAAGCGCAAGGGGTACTTCCTCTCGGATGAGATGTCGAAGCGGGGGATCGTCGGCCAGTTCGCCGGCGCCACGCGCATGTGGAAGCTCTCGACCTATGGCCTCTCCTGGCGGCGGGTCGAGTACCTCGCCGATGCCCTTGACGAGATCGCGGAGAAGTACGAGCTTGCGGTCAGGCGCTGAGATGGAGACGGTCTGGCTGGTCCGGTACGCCGAGATCTTCCTGAAATCCGACCCGGTCCGGCGGCACTGGGAGCAGGTCCTTGCCCAGTCGATCCGCGACCGCCTGCCCGGGGTCGCCGTCCGGGTGGAACGGGGCCGCCTCTGGCTCACCGGGCCGGTCGACCCCGAGCGGCTCAGCACGGTCTTCGGGATCGCCTCGTTCTCAGAGGTCGTCCCCTGCCGGCTCGAGGACCTGGACCGGGTGGTCCTCGCGTACGTCGCCAACCACGAGATCGGCCGGGCAACGAGCTTCGCTGTTCGGGTGAAGCGGTCCGGGCGGCACGACTTCCGCTCCCCCGAGAAGGCGGCGGCCCTCGGCGGTGTCATCCTCGGGACCTACCCGGACCTCTCGGTCGACCTCGACCGTCCGGAATTCGAGCTTCATGTCGAGATCCGCGACGACCGGTGCTACCTCTACCACGGAGTCACCCCTGGTCCGGGCGGATTGCCCGTGGGGGTGGAGGGGACGCTCGTCGCCCTCCTCTCGGGCGGGATCGACTCCCCCGTCGCCGCATACCTGATGATGAAGCGAGGATGCCGGATCGTGCCGCTCTACGTCGGGCTCGAACCCTACCTGGACGCGGACTCTCTTGCCCGCACCCGGGAGGTGCTCGAGGTCCTCCGCAGGTTCGACCCCGCGCTCGAACTCCGGGTGCGCACCGACGGCTACCTCGCCCGGGCGAAGGGGCTGATGCGCCAGAGCGACCAGCGCCTGACCTGCGTGGTCTGCAAGCGCCGTATGTACCGCCTTGCCGAGGAACTGGCAAAAGAGGTCGGGGCGCTCGGGATCGTGACGGGCGAGTCGCTCGGCCAGGTCGCCTCGCAGACGCTCGACAACCTGATGGTCCTGGACGAGGCCGCTCGTCTCCCGGTATACCGGCCCCTGATCGGCCTCGATAAGGACGAGATCGTCAGGATCGCCCGCCGTATCGGTACGTTCCGCCCGTCGACCACCGCCGGGGCCGGCTGCGGGGCGGTCCCGCGGATGGCGGCGACAAAGGCGGGGCTCGAAGAGGTCAGGGCACTCGAGGCGCGGGTCGACGCCCTGGTCGAGCGCAAGGGATAAGGCGGGGACGGTGCGCTGCCGCTCTCCGTCCGCACCCTCCTTCGTGCCCACGAGCCCTCCTTCGATCTCTTCTTTGTGTGCGTGTCGACCGGGGTGAGTGGGATCACGGCAGCCGCCATCGGTCTGCCTTCGAACGTCGGTGCTCCTGTTCGGCAGAGAATGTCCGCTGCAACGGAGTATCCGGGATGGAACAGGCGGAAAAAAGGGGTGTGAAACCGGCCGTTCGGCCGCGTTCAGACTTCGATCTCGCTCGCAGGGGCGGG
Organism: Methanoregulaceae archaeon; assembly: GCA_050178135.1. Taxonomy (GTDB): domain Archaea; phylum Halobacteriota; class Methanomicrobia; order Methanomicrobiales; family Methanospirillaceae; genus UBA288. Next base: position 16,470 of record JBFXGJ010000014.1, read on the forward strand.
CGGGAGGTCGATCTCGAAGCGGCAGATACCGTCGCCCATCGCGTAGCAGGCCGTCTCGACCACCCGCGCCTCGTCGCTGCAATGCGTGGAGAAGATCGCCTCCAGGACGCCGCAATCGAAGGCACAGGCCGGTCGACCCAGGTACGGGAGGTCGACGCACTCGAAGCAGTCGTGCACCTCGATGATGAGGGGGGATCCCAGGGTCACCGAGAGCCGTCCGAGGGCATGGTCCTTCCAGAAGCGGCCCAGGGCTTCGACCAGCTCCTCGAGGGGCATTCCGTCGAAGGCTCGGGCGAGGCGCCGGCCCAGGTGCGTCCCGGCAGCGTTCAGGATCGGGTCGATGTTCACGCCGTCGGCGAGAAGCGTCACCCGGATCGAGCGAAACATCGCCCGGTAGAAGGCCGAAAGGTCTCCCGAGAGCGGGTCGTAGTCGGCCATGAGACGGCCGATGTCCGCCTCGAGCCGCTCGGAATCCGAGAGCCGGCCGAGATACTCGGAGTCGATGTAGAAGTACTTGCGCCGTCCATCGTCGGGATCGGTGCGTGCCCCGAGCACGCCGTCGGCGACAAGGTCACGCAGGTGGACCGAGATCGTGGACTTGGCCCTGTCTGTCTGTGAAACGATCTCCTCGAACGAGAGTTCGCCGCCACCGAGCAGGCCCAGGATCCGAGCGCGTGTTGGGCTGTCCACCACCCTGAGGCCCTGCGCCGTACGAAAGAGTCCGAGCCCGGCCTTTTCGGACTCCCCCCCGAGCCTATCCGTGATCATGTGAATCACCTTAGAGATTGGGGCAGGACCACTTATATGTTCGTCTTCATACTAATGGTCTACCCGCTCATCGGTCGGCCTCGGGGGGAGGGATCCCCTCCCCGGGTCACGAGAAGAGAATTACCAGGGGGAGACCGTCCGGACGATCTGGCCGCCCCTGAAGACCTTGATCAGCCCGCCCGACTGGGAGACGACGATCCCGATCGCGCGGGTCACGAGCGTGATCCCCGCGACGGATGCATGGCGCGAGCCCAGTCCCGGGGGGATCTGGACCGCGCTCGTGTCGACCGTGATGTACCGTCCGGCCGCCTCGACCAGGCCGTCGCCGGCGATCACGAACGCCCCGTCGAGCTGGGCAAACTCCTTGATGTTCTCCGCCAGCTCCTCGTTCGTGACCCGCCGCTCCTCCATGGTGTGTCCCTTGAAGGGGTTCAGGATGAACTGGGTCGAATAGGCGAGAACGCCGTCGAGGTCGCCCACGAGGAAGGCAGTCCCGACGGGCTTGCCTTCGCGTCCTTCCCGTGCGATCTCGAGTGCGATCCGGAGGACGGCATCGAAGACGGCGGGCTCCACGTCGGTCCCGGTCAGCAGGGCCCCTCCCTCGAACGAGGTCTCGTCGACAGGGTCCTTCATATCGTCGTCAGGAAGGACCGCAGTCCCCGGGATGAAGACGCTGCCCGGTAGGGGTGCCGCCGTATCCGTCGGGTCGCCGGCTCCCTGGGCCGGTCCGTCGATGATCGGGCGGGCGATCTCCTTCCAGATCTCCGCCTTCTCGAGGTAAGCGTTGCGGTAGCGGGGTACGGCCTCTGCCTGGATCACCAGCAGCCTGGCTGCGTCGAGTGCCTGTCTCTTCGCCTCGGGCAGGTCGCCCCGCTCTTTCGCCTCGTGGTACGCCGCCGCCGCCTGTTCGATCGCGTCCGTGGTCGGGATCTCCGGGGCGTCGCTCTCCCGGTTCCTGGCATAGAGGATTCCCCCAGCGATCAGGCCAACCATCAGGAGCAGGATCAGGGGCAGTATGTTGATGCCGAAGAGCCGTACCGTGGGGAACTGCCACCCGCTCCCGTTCGGCATCGGCGTCCCGGTGGTCACGTAGGTGCCGGGCACCTGGATGATGCCGACAGGGAAACTGGCGGTCGCTGTCTGGCCATCGCTCTGGAAGACGGTGACCGTGATCGTGTAACTGCCGGCCGCCAGGTAGGTGTGCGTCGCCGGTATCTCGTTGGACCGGATCCGCGTCTGGTCTCCCCAGTCCCACTCGATCGCGTCCACGGTGACGGTGGGTCCACCGGGCAGCACGGAGCCGCCGATCACGACGGTCTGGTTCTCCACCGAGGGCTGGGTGAGCCCGATGATGGGGATACCCGCAGGGCCCTCCGTGGTGGCCGGGACCGTGGTCAATGCCGTGGTCACCTGCGCTGTCGTCGCTGTGGTCTTCACCGTGGTCGGGTTCGTGACGGTGACCGAGGTGGTCTTCTCGGTGGACCGCCCGTCGCTCTGGGTGGCCCTCACCACGACGATGTACGTCCCGCTCCCCGCGTAGGTGTGGGTGTTCGGAAACGCATGCACCTCGTGGGACCCGTCACCCCAGTCCCAGTAGACCTCGATGACCGACTGGCCGGCAGCTCCGGAGAGAGCGCCTCCACCGATCCTTGCACTCAGGCCGCTCGTTTCCGGCGGTGCCAGGGAGAGGACGGGCGGAAGCGAGACGGCGGATGTCGTCTGAACCGTTGTCGGCGGCGCCGTCGTCGAGGTGGGTGTCTTCGGGGGTTGCGAGGGAGTCGGCGGTGCCGTCGTCGGTGTGGGTGTCTTCGGGGGTTGCGTGGGAGTCGGCGGTGCCGTCGTCGGCGTGGGCGCCTCGGCGGTGGGCGTGGGAGTCGGCGGTGCCGTCGTCGGTGTGGGCAGTACGGTCGTCGGCGTGGGAGTCGGCGGTACGGTCGTCGGCGTCTCGGGGGGCGGTGTCTGGGTCGTCGTAACCGTTTCCGTGGGGATCGGAGGCGGGACGGTGGGCTGCTCGGTGGCTCCGTCGATGCCGAACGGGAGGAACCCGGTGACGGTGCCGGTACCGACGACGAGGAACGTCAGCAGGACCCAGCAGATTGTGATTATACTCCTGTGAACCGTTTTCGAATGTGAAATCGGTCGCGAGGGAGAGCGTGTTCGCCCCATGAATCTCGTGTACTTGTTTGACGACGAAGGATTATAAAAAGATCAGATGCTGCTCTGGGTCGGCTGGTTGCCCGCACGTAGGACTCCCTGCAGTGCCGTATAGGGCCTTGAAGGGCCTCGTATAATGCTCAGAGGACGTACGTTGCTCCCGCCTCCTTCAGGGCCTGGCGGCGGGCCGTGAAGTCCGGAAGGTGCCGACCGACGGCACGCCAGAACGCGGCGGAATGGTCGGGATGCAGCAGGTGGCAGAGCTCGTGCACCACGACGTACTCCACCTGGGCGGGCGGAGCCATGGCCAGTCGGAGGTTGAAGTTGAGCCGTCCCGTGCTGCTGCAGCTACCCCAGCGGCGCCTGAGGAGCTTGACGCGGAAGGGTGGAACCGTGAGCCCGAACCGGGGGGCGTGGGCGGCGAGCATCTCTTCGATCGTCTCGGTCGCCCTCTCCCTGTAGAACCCGATGACGAGCGCGCGCACCTCTTCGGCTGTCGAACCGCCGGGAAGGGCCACCCGCAGGGTACCCCCGAATGCAACGACGTCCTCCGGTTCCCCCGGTTCGATGACGAGCCGGTGCGCCTCTCCGCCGAGAAGGAAGTGTTCTCCGGCGGCGTAGCGCCGCTCGGGGACCGCCTTGTGCCGCTCGCGAAACCGTGTGAGGGTCCTCTCAATCCAGGGGGTCGACCTCCGGTAGAGGTCCTCGATCACCGCTGCCGGGGTGCCGGGCGGCACGACCACCTCCACCCGGAGGTCCGGGTGCACGACCACTGCAGGGTTCCTGCGCCGGCGACTGATCCGGACGGGGACGGTGTTGAGGTCGATCGGGGTCAGTGCATGGTCCCGGGCGCCACTCATCTGGAGGAACTCGGTTCCCGTCGGTTTATACGTTCTGGATCCCATTCTGATTATGGACCCGCCCCCCGACGGATCGAACCGGATGATAGACCTCGTGAACCGGTTTGAACGGGCTGTCTACACGATACTCCTTCTGCTCCTCCTGGTGGTGATCGGGTTCTCGCTGGTCTCCCTGGTCGTCGTCACGGTCGAGCGGCTTCTCTCGCCGCCGGTCTACCTGCTGGAGAACCACGAACTCCTCGACCTCTTCGGAATGTTCCTGCTCGTCCTGATCGGGATCGAGTTCGTCGAGTCGATCAAGGCCTATTTGAAAGAGAACGTGATCCACTTCGAGCTGATCATCGCGATCGCGATCACGGCGATCGCGCGGAAGGTGATCCTGGTGGAACTCGATACTGCCGGGGACTTCGAAGTGATAGGGCTCGGCATCGTCGTCCTCTCGCTCTCCGCAGGCTACTATCTCCTCCGAAGGGGTGGTATCACGGTTCATTGACACGACTTATACTTCCATATATCCTCCCGGCACACGAGATCCTGGGAACGATGTCGACCGGGAGTCCGAACAGAACAGGTGCGACCATCGGTGGTCACCGGACGGCGGTGCACTGGATGGTCCTCCTCCTCCTTCTCGGAACCGCCCCGGCTCCTGTCCTCGCGGCGGCGCCGGTGATCGATGGTGTCGCCGTCTTTCCCGATACCAGCATCTGGAACACGCCGGTGGACCGTCTCCCCGTTGCGGCGGACTCATCCGCCTTCGTCGCGACGATCGGGGCCGATCGAACCCTGCGTGCCGACTTCGGCGCCGGCACCTGGGACGGCGGGCCGATCGGGATCCCCTTTGCGACCGTTTCCGGGACGCAGCAGAAGGTGCCGATCGAGTTTTACTACGCGGACGAGAGCGATCCCGGTCCGTACCCCATTCCATCCGGTGTGCCGCGCGAGTGGGGGAGCGACCACCACGTCATCGTGCTGGACCGCGATAACGGTCTCCTCTACGAGGTGTTCGACGCCGAAGAGCAGCCCGACGGGAGCTGGCACGCAGGGTCGGGGGCGGTCTTCGATCTCCGGTCGAACACGCTCCGCCCGGCATCCTGGACCTCCGCCGATGCTGCCGGCCTGCCGATCCTGCCGGGGCTGGTCCGCTTTGACGAGGTCGCCTCGGGCGAGATCACCCATGCCATCCGGTTCACCGCACCCGAGACGAGGAGAGCCTATGTCTGGCCCGCCCGTCATTTTGCCTCGTCCCTCACCGGACCCCACTATCCGCCGATGGGCCAGCGATTTCGCCTGAAGGCCGACTTCGATCTCTCCGGGTACTCGCCGCAGACCTGGGTGATCCTCCAGGCGCTCAGGACCTACGGGATGGTCCTTGCCGACAACGGGTCGTCCTGGTTCCTGTCGGGCGCACCGGACCCCCGCTGGGACGACGAGGATCTCCGGGAACTCCGGCAGGTTCCGGGCTCTGCCTTCGAGGCGGTCGACGTCTCGTCCCTGGTGGTCGACCCCGACTCGGGCGAGGCACGGGGGACCGGGCCCGGACCCTTCCCCGGTCATGCCGCTCCGTTGGACCACGACGGGGACGGCCTCTTTGAAGACGTCAACGGAAATGACCGGCCCGACTTTGCCGACGTCGTCCTCCTCTTCAACCACGCCGACCTGGTCGCCCGGTCCGGGTGGGAGCCCTACTATGACTTCAACAACAACAGCCGTTTTGATTTTGCCGACATCGTCGTGCTCTTCGGGGGTCTCTGAGATGGTGCGCGGGAGAGGGTGGGCCGCCGCCTGCCTGCTCGTCGCCCTTCTCGCCCTGCTCGCCGTGCCGGCGATCGGTGCTCCCGTGGACCCGCCTGTGCCGTACGCCGGGCCGTCGTGGGACCTCCCGCCCGGACACGAGAAACTCTCGTCCGACCTTCTCGCCCTGGTCGACGACCGGTTCCTCCTGCCCAACCAGTCGAGGGCGGACACCGTTGCGGCCCTCGCCCAGAGCGGCCGCTACGCCCGTGGGGGGCAGCGATATCGCGGGCTCGGGACGCCGGCCACCGACCTGGTCGGGGTCTACGTCCGGACCCTCTCCGGCACCGGTGCCGGCCCGCTGCGTCCCTACATCAACAGTCTCATGGCAGAGGACCCGGAGTACGGGCTTGTCGCCGCATGGGTCGAGCCCCGCCGCCTTCTCACGCTCGCCCAGCAACCGTCGGTGCGCGAAGTGCGCCCGGTCCTCCGTCCGCGCGTCCGGACCGGCTCGGTGACGACTGTGGGCGACACGGTGCTGCATGCTCAGGAGCTCCGGCAGGCGACCGGCGTTTCGGGCTCGGGCATCAAGGTCGGCGTGATCTCGGATGGGGTCGATGCCTGGCAGACGTCGCGTTCTTCGGGCGACCTGCCGGCGAGCATCCAGGTGCTCAAGAACTCGCTCGGGGGGAACGAGGGGACCGCCATGCTGGAGATCGTCCACGACCTGGCACCAAACGCGAGCCTCGCCTTCCACGACTGCGGCTGGAGCGTGATCGAGTTCAACCAGGCGATCGATGCGCTCGCCGACGCCGGCTGCCAGGTGATCGTGGACGACATCGGCTGGGTCGAGGAGCCATTCTTCGAGGACGGGCTCGTCGCGGCGCACGTCGAGGACGTGGTCCGTGACCGGGGTGTCGTCTTCGTCTCGGCGACCGGCAACGATGCCGACGTTCACTACCAGGGTGCGTACCGGGACGACGGCGACCAGTGGCACGACTTCTCGGGGGGAACAAACCCGGACAAGAACCGGCTCTACGTCACGATCCCGCGGGGCGGTTCGGTCGAGGTGGTCCTCCAGTGGTCCGAGCCGTTTGGGGCGTCGTCCTCGGACTACGACCTGTACCTCTATAAAACGGCCGACACCTCGTCGCCGCTGGCGATCAGCGCGATGGACCAGTCGGGTGGGAACGACCCGCTCGAGTACCTCTTCTGGGAGAACGACGGTCTCCAGACGGTGGCGGCGGAGATCGATGTGCACAACCCCTACTCCGCGCCCCCGGCAACCCTCGAGGTCTTTGTCTACCCGGCGAGTGGGGCATCGTTCTCCTCGACAAACGCGGTGATGGCGGACTCCATCTACGGTCATCCTGCGGCGAAGGGGGCGATCGGGGTCGCAGCGATCGATGCTGGTGACCCGACATCTTCCGGTCTCGAGTACTTCTCGTCGCGCGGTCCCGTGACGATCATTGCGCCCGGCACGGAGCTGCGCCAGAAACCCGACTGTGCCGGCCTCGACGGGGTCCGTGTGACCGGAGCGGGCGGTTTCCCGTCGGTCTTCTGGGGGACGAGCGCCGCCGCACCCCACGCCGCCGGTATCGCCGCGCTCGTCTGGTCGGGAAACCTCTCCGCACCAGCAGCGGATGTCCGGAAGGCGCTCCTCGCGTCGGCCACCGATCTCGGGCCGGCGGGGTGGGATCCGGCCTTTGGCGCCGGGCTCCTGAACGCCACCGCGATGCATGCCCTCCTTTCGCCGACCCCGGTGGGTCCGGTCGTCCCCCCGCTGCCGGGCGGCGGCACGCCGCAGGACCTGGATAAAGACGGGCTGTACGAGGATGTGAACGGCAACAATCGCGCCGACTTCGCGGACGTGGTCCTCCTCTTCAACCAGGCCGACTGGGTGGCCGAACATGCGCCGATCGCCGCCTTCGACTTCAATAAGAATGGGCGGATAGACTTCGCCGACATCGTGCTTCTCTTCGAGCAGCTCTAGTCCCTTGAGGGTGATCGCCGTGATGGGGCGGGCATCCTCTGTCGCCGGCTCGCCCCCTGCCTCCAGGTGGGGGACCGGTCTCTTCGGGGTGCGCTCTCCCGGTTGGGACCGGTCCACGAGGTCTGATCACCCCGGCGGGTGTCCCGGTTCCCCGGTGATTCCGGGGGCGGACGCGGGTCTATATGGTCGCGGGTCAAACCCTACGTCGAGGAAACCGGGACCATGGCGCGTACGCTCCCTACCCTGCTGATCCTGCTCGTCCTCGTCCTGGTGCTCTTCGCCCTCCTGGGAGGATTCTCACAGTTCTCTCCCGGTCCATCCCGGGTCGAGAGTGGGGTGCAGACGCCGGGACCCAACGATACGGTCGCGGCACCATCCACCAGGACAATCGCCACACCGCCCCCGCTCCCTTCCACCCCGGTGCCGACCCCGGTCCGGCTCCCGGCTCAGAGGGGGCCCCTGGTGGTTCATTTTATCGCGGTTGGGACTGGCGACGCGGTCCTGATCGAGACGCCACGCGGGCGTGCTGTCCTGGTGGACGGGGGGCCCGTGTCTCGTGGTCCCGAACTGCTCCGGTACCTCCGGTCCATGGGCGTGACGGACCTGGACCTGCTGATTGCTACCCACGCCCATGCCGACCAGGTGGGGGGGATGCCCACCCTCATCGAGGGCCTCTACCGGGTCGGGCACTTCCTCGACGGGGGTCTGCCCGAGGGGCACCCGGTGGCGTACGAGCGGCTCCTTACGACGCTCGAGACCTTCAACGTCACCCGATCGGAGCTCCGGGCGGGCCAGAGGGTGCACCTCGACCCCGAGGTCTGGCTCGACGTGCTCAACCCGTCAACCGACCGATCGGGGGACCAGCACGAGGACTCCCTGGTCCTTCGCCTGGTCTACGAAGGGACGGCGGTTGTACTGACGGGGGGACTCGGAACGGGTTCGGCCGGTCGGATCCTCGCGTCGGGTGAGGACCTTGCGGCGGACGTGCTCCAGGTCCCCCGGCAGGGCGAACCGGGGGCCGCCGCCTCGGCGTTTCTCGAGGCGGTCCATCCCCGGTACGCGGTGATCAGCACGGGAAGCCCCCCGGTGAGCCGGGTCGACGACCGCCTGGTCCAGAACCTGTTGACGCTTGGTTCGAAGGTCTATCTCACGAACGAGACCGGGACCGTGGTCTTTACCTGCAACGGCTCGGGGTGCGAACCGGTCCGGGCCACGCCGTTCAGGCCGGAGCGGCCGGCCGACCGCGATGCGCCGGCCCCCTCCGCCACCCCGACTCCTTATCGACTCGAGCCGCCGTACCCGCCACCGTTCACGGTCGTGCCGACCGGGACGGAACCCTGGCCCACGGTCACGGTGCCCGGGAACACCGTGCGACTGGGTGGGCTCGACCTCGGTGCCGCACGGGTCCTGGTCCAGAATACGGGGGCCGACCCGGTGAACCTGACGGGCTGGCGCCTGGGGAACGGCGACGGTTCCGCGTCGTTCCGGTTCCCCGCCTACGAGCTTCCGCCCGGGGGGACAGTCCTGGTCCAGGTTGGGAGCGGTGTCGACGGAAACGGGGTACTCTACTGGGATGCCAGCGACGTCTTTCACCCGTCCGGGGATCGAGCCTTTCTCTACGACGCGGACGGACACCGGGTGGACAGCGTGGACGGGGGTACGACCCTGACCGTCTCGCCGATGCCCTGGGACGTGACGCCAGGTCCAGCTCCATCCCCCGGTGAAACCGTCCCGGACGACGAGCTCCTGCGGGTATCCTGACCGGATCCCTCTCTACGAACCGCCCAGCGGAGCTGGCGGTATCGCGGGATGGTTCACTCAAAAAGGAGTACTCTCTCTCGACGAATCCCGGAACCGTGGGTCCTGGGGTTTCAGGTTAGAACCGGTCAACGGGCGGGCCGTTCGTCAGCCCTGGTGCTCTCGGGGGACGCTCCGCGAGTCGTGGTCCCGCCTCCGCGTGAGGCCTCTCCCCCGGCGCGTGCAACCCTCTCACGTGTCTTCTCGTCCGCCGCCTGGAGCCCGCGCTTCTGGTGCGGCGCCTCTCCCCCGGCGCGTGCGACCCTCTCGCGTGTCTCCTCGTCCGCCGCCTGGAGCCCGCGCAGCCTGTGCGGCGCCTCTCCCCCGGCACGTGCGACTCTCTCGCGTGTCTTCTCGTCCGCCGCCTGGAGTCCGCGCAGCCTGTGCGGCGCCTCTCCCCCGGCACGTGCGACTCTCTCACGTGTCTTCTCGTCCGCCGCCTGGAGGCCTCGTTTCACATGCCGGGCTTCGCCTCCAGCCCGGGCAACTCGCTGGCGAGTCTCCGCATCGGCGGAGGCCAGGCCACGGTTGGTCTTCCCCGAAGTGCCCTTCTCTTCCATGGTTCACGCTCCGATGCCGGCCGATATGTCGGTAGGACATTCGACTGGTGTCAACGGCGAGTCTTATGGTTACAGATGCCATATATACTTTCTGATATACTTTCGTGATTTTAATCCCGTTGGGGCTTTTTTGGATCCATTACGGTCTATTAGGTGGACTGAATGAAGCGGAGGCGACGTTCGCCCTGTGATGAAAAAAGGGGGATTCTGTGGTCGATCAGGCGTCTAGGCGCCAGCAGCGCCGGCGGGGACCGTTCCCGTGGCACCGGCGGGGGTGATGGGGGTGAAGCCCTCAGCCTCGAGCACCGCTGCCCCCTCGGGCCCGGTCAGGAGGCGCACGAAGGCTTCCCCGAGCTCGGGATTCTTCGCGACCGACGGGACCGTGATGCCGTAGATGATCGGCATGCCCGCCTCGGTCGAGCCATCGGGGCGCTTCACCTCGACCTTCGCGTACCCGGCCTCGTGGGCCGGGTCGGAGAGGTCGATCTCGGTCGGCAGGGTGACGAACGCGAACCCGTTCTGCACCGCGTTCGACCGGTAGGTGAAGACGTAGTCGACCTTTCCGGACTTGAGCTGGTCCGTGTAGCTGGGGTCGCCAGTCTTCGGGATCACCAGGGTGACGCCGTCAGGCGTGGGCTTCGAGACATCGATGGTGGCCTTGTCGTTCGCGAAGGTGTAGGTGATCTTCGAGTGGTCGCCGACCAGGCTCTTGAAGATGGTGTTCTTGCCGTAGTGCTTCTCGGCGAGCTTGATCACCATGTACGACCGGTAGCCGCCGGGGTCCGAGGTCGGGTCCGAGGTGGCGTAACTGACATCCTTCCGGTCGAGGATCTCATACCAGTTCTTGTCCGTGATCTCCGAGGCGTAGTCCGAGGTCGTGTTGTTGTACGCGAGCACCATCGCGTTGCGGGCGAAGGAGAGCATCCAGCTGGCGTTGTTCGGGAACATCAGCTTCGGGATCAGGTAGGCGTCCGCGGACGCGACGGCGTCCGCGTTCGCGTTCTTCTTCGTCACCTTCTCGATCTGCGTGACCGAGGCGCCCGTATACACGCCGAGCTCCGCGCCCGTGGTGTTGGCATCGAAGGTCTTCTTCAGCTTGGCGAAGGGCGAGGCGAGGCTGCCGGCGGCGTAGATGAGCACCGGCTTCGTCGCCGTCGCCGGCGTCGAGCTGTCGACCTTGAACTCCTTCGCCTTCTCGGCCGTCATGGGGGAGAAGAGGCCCTTGCCGTACTGTTCCTTGCCGAAGTCGGCGATCTTCGCCTGCGTGTCGGCGGAGATCAGGAAGTCAATGTACTGGTTGGCTGCCTCGAGGGCGGCAGTCGCGTTGCCTTTCTGCACCACGGTGATGGCGGAGTAGATGTTGAGCAGGCTCGCACCCTCGGTGATCAGGGGTGTCAGCTTCAGGTTGCCCTTGTACGCGAGGAAGGTCCCCTCGTCCGACAGGGTGTATGCCCCCTTCTCCGAGGCCATCTGGAGGGTCTCGCCCATGCCCTTGCCGGCCTCGACGTACCAGGCTCCGGACTTCTGGACATCGGTGGCGTAGTTCACCTTCGCCTTGCCCCAGATTGTCTTCTCGGCCGAGTGAGTTCCCGAGTTGTCACCGCGTGAGACGAAGACGACGCCCTTGTTGCCGGCCTTGCCGTCCTTCATCAACTTGGTGAACGCCTCCTCGGGGGTGAGTCCCTTGATCCCGGCGGGATCGCTCTCGGGACCGACGATCACGAAGTAGTTATAGGCGAACGAGCGCCGGTTGACACCGTTGCCTCCCTCCATGAACGCAGTCTCCTGCGAGGGCGAGTGGACGAGGAGCAGGTCCGCGTCACCGCGCTTTGCGAGTTCGATCGCCTTGCCGGTTCCCTGGGACGTGATCTTCAGGTTCACCGGGTGCGTCGCCTCGTAGATCGGCGTCAGGTAGTCGAGCAGCCCGGTGTCGTCCAGGCTCGTCGTGGTCGCGATCAGAAGGTCTGTCCGGGGCCCGGTGACGTTCGTCGGGACCGCCGTCACGTCGCCTGTCGTGGCGCCGGTGGGCGCTACCGTCACCTGGCCCGTGACGATCGGGGTTGCTGTCGCGTTGCCGCCGGGGGTGGTGCCCGTGCAGCCCGAGACGCCGATGAAGAGGACGAGGAGGAGGGCGAGCAGCCCCGCTCCTGTCCAGAGTGCTCTACTGTTCATTTTGATCAGAACCGATGTGTTTAATAACCTAGTTGAATCTTTCTCTATTATTCAGCAAAAAGAGTGGACCAACTGGTTCACCAGTTGGCATATCAGGATTGAATTTTGCCTCCCGCCGACACCGCGAGCGGGACGCGCATTGTACAGGGGTTTTGTATCGTGAATGAGATCCTGGAAGGGTTTATTCAGGCCGTCGACCTGATCGTCTCGCTCGACCCCGAGGTGATCGAGATCACGATCCGGACCCTCGTCATCTCGCTCTCGTCGACCCTCCTCGGAACCGCGATCGCCGTCCCTGTTGGCGGGATCATCTCGATGAACGAGTTTCGGGGCAAGCGGACCCTGATGTACCTGGTCCAGACGCTGTACTCGGTGCCGACGGTGATCATAGGCCTGCTCCTCTTTCTCCTGATCTCGTCCTCCGGTCCGTTCGGCTCCCTCAAGCTCCTCTTCACGTCGACCGGCATGGTCATCGGCCAGACCCTGCTGATCCTTCCGATCCTGATGGGCCTCACCGTCGCCGCACTCGACGGGCTCGACCGCGGACTCCGCGACACCCTCGTCTCGCTCGGGGCCACCTGGTCGCAGCAGCTCCTCGCCCTTCTGCGGGAGGCACGGTTCGCCCTCCTGGCGGCGGTGGCGCTCGGGTTCGGACGGGCGATCTCCGAGGTCGGGGTCGCGATCATGATCGGCGGCAATATCCGTGGGTTTACCCGTGTCCTGACCACGGCGATCAGCCTGGAGACCTCGATGGGCAACATATCTCTCTCGCTCGCCCTCGGGATCATCCTGCTCATCCTCGCACTCGTGGTCAACTTCGGTGTGAACCTGCTCCAGGGGAGTGGACGCCGATGATCCGGTGCGAGGAGATCGGGTGGAAGATCGAGGGGAAGACCGTCCTCGACACCATCTCGATCGAAGTGGCGCCCGGAGAGGTCTTCGGCCTGATCGGGCCGTCGGGCTCTGGAAAATCGAGCCTGATCCGGATCATGGACCTGCTCGTCGCTCCGACGAGCGGTCGGCTCTGGATCGACTCGACCGAGGTGACCGCCGGCGGGGTCGACCTCGTCGCCCTGCGGCGACAAATGGGCATGGTCTTCCAGCGCCCGGCGGTCTTCTCCGGGGACGTCTATCGCAACGTCTCGATCGGTCTCGGGCTTAGGGGCGAGCGTCCCGACATCGTTCGTCCCCTCGTCGAGGACGCCCTGGAGATGGTGGGGCTCACCGGTTTTGGCCCGCGCCGTGCCTCGACCCTCTCGGGAGGCGAGCTTCAGCGGGTCGCGATCGCCCGAGCACTCGTCACCCGTCCAACCGTCCTCTTCCTCGACGAGCCGACCGCGAACCTGGACCCGCTCTCCACACAGGTGATCGAGGACGTCGTCCGGAAGGCACGGTCGGATCTCGGCACCACGATTGTGATGGCGACTCACAACCTGGACCAGGGCCAGCGGCTCTGCGACCGCCTGGCGGTGATGGCGACGGGCCGGCTCATGCAGACCGGGACGCCCCTCGAGGTCTTTTATCGCCCGAGGACCAGCGAGGTGGCGCGGTTCGTCGGGGCCGAGAACCTGGTCGACGGGACGGTGGAGCGGATGGACCGCGGGGTGGCCTTCGTCCGGACGGCGGGGGGTGTCCTCGCCATCGCCGTCCACGACCCGGTCTCCGGGAACGTCACGGTCGCGATCCGGCCCGAGGAGATCGTCCTCTCGCACGACGACGCCTGCCGGACGGACATCCCGAACCACCTCTATGGTCGGGTCACCGCGGTTGAGTCCGACGGCCCGCTGGTCCGGGTGAACCTCGACTGCGGTTTCCCGCTTGTCGCGCTGATACGGCGCCTCACGTTCCTCTCATTGTCGCTCGAACCAGGACTGCAGGTCTGTGCCGTCTTCGACCCGAACGGAGCCCACCTGATTGCGCGCACATGATATTCGAAAACTTTATCTTGAGTTTTTTGACTTAGTAACACAAATTTCCAAATTTTACATACCTGGTCGATTGAGGAAACTGGATATTGACTCCATATTTGAACATTCTCCCTCAATTTGACATTATTGGAATATAAAAATAATAATGTTGCATTGGAATAAAACGGAAATCATATATAACGCGATTGAGAATATGTGCAATGTCCCAAGAGGGGACGTGCAGTAGTGACCGTCACTGATCGCCAGCAACTCCTGTAGTCACCTTCACTATTCAGTTACAGGCACGAACTGATCAGACGAACCACTTAACCAGAGGAACGTTATGGCAAAATATACCGAAACAATTGACCTCTACGATGATGGGGGCAAGCTGCTCAAGAGCGGCGTCACGATCGACAAGATCAGCCCTGTCGGCAACGCCGGCATCAGGAAGATCATCGACCTGACCAAGCGCACGGTTGCTGTCAACCTCGGAGGACTCGAGGCAGCTCTTTCCAGCGGAAAGGTCGGCGGGAAGATGAACCAGATCCTGGGCCGCGGCATGGACTTCTCGATCGTCAAGGACCACGAGGCGATCGCTGCGAAGATCAAGTCGATGGTGCAGGTCGAAGAGGGCGATGACACCAACATCCGCACGTACGGCGGCGGCAAGATGCTGATGGTCGAGGTCCCCTCGGCACGTCTGTCTGCAGCAGCCACCTACGACGCGGCCATCACCGCCGTCGCCTCGGCAACCACGCTCGCGGTCATCGAGCAGTACAACGTTGACATGTTCAACGGCTCGTACGTCAAGGCCGGTGTCATGGGCACCTACCCCCAGACGATGGACATGCAGGGCGCGAACGTCGTCGGCATTCTCTCCATCCCCCAGAACAACGAGGGTCTCGGCTTTGCGCTCCGGAACGTCGCAGCGAACCAGTTCGTCATGATGACTCACCGGAACGCGATGCAGGGCGCCGCGCTCGCCTCGACCTTCGAGCAGGCCGGCGAGTTCGAGATGGGCAACGGTATCGGACCCTTCGAGCGGGCACAGCTCCTCGGGTTTGCATACCAGGGCCTGAACGCGAACAACCTCGTCTACGACCTCGTCAAGAAGAACGGTGCCACCGGCACGATCGGAACGGTCGTCCAGTCGCTCGTCGAGCGCGCGATCGAGGACAAGGTCATCAAGGCCGGCAAGAAGGGCAAGTCGGGCTACATCTTCTACGAGACCAAGGACCCGATGCTCTGGAACGCCTACGCCGCCGCCGGTACCATGGCTGCCACGATGGTCAACTGTGGTGCGGGCCGGTTCGCCCAGGCCGTCTCCTCGACGCTCCTGTACTTCAACGACCTGCTCGAGCACGAGACGGGCCTGCCCGGATGCGACTACGGCCGTGTCATGGGTGTTGCTGTCGGGTTCTCGTTCTTCAGCCACTCGATCTACGGTGGCGGCGGTCCCGGTATCTTCAACGGCAACCACGTCGTGACGCGCCACTCGGCCGGCTTCGGTATCCCGTGTATCGTCGCGGCAACCGCGCTCGACGCCGGGACGCAGATGTTCTCGCCCGAGGGCACCGCGAAGATCTACCAGGACACCTTCGGCCAGCTGCCGGAGTTCAAGACGCCGATGCAGACCATCGCGCAGTCCATCTAACCACGAAAGAATTTGCCTGACGAATGACAGACGCCAAATATCCTCAGGTCAGGGTCGCGCCAGCGCGTCTCCTCAACCCCGAGACGGTCGAGCAGCTGCTCAACCGTCTCGCCGCGAACCCCGGGATCCGCCGGATCCTCCTGAAGGGGCAGAACCTCCCCGCGACGGTGCCCTACGGGCCCGCCCGGGGGGCGGTCAACCCCCATTCCAGGCGCCAGACGATCACCGTTCTCGGCGAGGAAGTCCAGCTCAACACCCATGTCGGCATGATCGACATGGAACTGGAGTCGGAGGATTCGCTGCCCGCAATCCGGGCGGCATGCGAGGAGATCTTCACGAAGTTCTCGTTCTCCATCCTGGAAGGTCGATTCATGAAGACGAAGCCGACAACCTCTGACTATGCGAAGTACGGCCCGAACGCGGACGAGATCCTGCTCGGGCTGGTTGACCCGAAGAGCCGGAAAGGCCCCGTGATCCTGCAGGGATACAAATAATCATGCCGATGGGACGTGTGACCCAGGTGGTCGATTGCCGCGAGGCGATGGGGATGGGCAAGGGAGGCGGCATTGCCCAGCGTGGCACCATATCCGAGTGCCGTTCTCCCGACGTCATCGTCGTCGGCATGTCCCCCGGGCGGCGCCACGTCACCAAGCCGGTCTGTGATATCACCTCCGCCCTGCGGGAGCAGGGGATCGAGTACTGCATCAGCACGCTCATCCTCAACGCAGGCAGCGGTGTCCCGCCGGACGCGCCCAGCATAGCAGGAGGGGTGCTCGGCGCATACTTCGGCCTCACCGAGAAAGAGATCAAGCAGATCGAGCGGCATAAGGTTGCAATCCTGCACCACGGCAATGTCCGCTCTCACGTGGTCCACAAGGTCAGATTCATCCTTCAATACTGCAATATCCCGGCGATCGTCGTCTCACAGGCTCCGATCGACTTCGAGGATCTGGCGAAAGAAGGAGTGAAGACCGCGTTCGTCATGCCCCCGCCCGACAAGATCCGGACGCAGGGGACCGTGATGGCGATCGTCAGCGGGGTGACCCGCGGACAGACCCCCACGCGAGAGAAGATGGCGGAAGTCATTAAGCAGGTGATGAGATTGATGAAAGAGATCACTTTGGAGTGAAATCAGATATGGCATACAAACCTCAGTACGGACCTGGGTCCACTGTCGTCGCCGAGAACCGGCGCAAGTACATGAACCCCGGGTACAAGCTCGAGACGGTCCGTGACGTCACGGACGAGGACATCGTGCTGGTCATGGGGCACCGCGCACCCGGATCGGCATACCCGACCGCCCACCCGCCGCTGGCGGAGCAGGGCGAACCCGACTGCCCAATCCGGAAGCTCGTCACCCCCACCGAGGGTGCGAAGGCCGGCGACCGCGTCCGCTACATCCAGTTCGCTGACTCGATGTACAACGCGCCGTCCCAGCCCTACCTCCGGTCGTACCTCGAAGCCTACCGCTTCCGCGGTGTCGACCCCGGTACGCTCTCCGGTCGTCAGATCGTCGAGTGCCGCGAGCGCGACCTCGAGAAGTACGCGAAGGAACTCGTCAACACCGAGCTCTTCGACCCCGCCCTCGTCGGCATCCGCGGTGCGACCGTGCACGGTCACTCGCTCCGTCTCGATGAAGACGGCATGATGTTCGACATGCTCCAGCGCTGCGTCCTCGACAAGAAGGACGGCGTTGTCAAGTACGTCAAGAACCAGATCGGCGAGGCGCTCGACCGCGAGGTCAAGGCCGGCAAGCCGCTGGACGAGAAGTGGCTCAAGGCGCACACCACGATCTACCACTCGGTCGCGGGTACGGCCTACCGTGACGACGCCGAGGCGATCGAGTACATCCAGCGCATCCACTCGCTCAGGACCAAGTACGGCTTCATGCCGAAGGAGTGATCTGACATGGCAAAAATCGAGAGATCCCAGAAGCTCTTCCTGAAGGCGCTCAAGGAGAAGTTCGCCGGAGAAGACCCGGCCGGCACGTCGACCACCTTCGCACGGGCCGGGCTGGAGCAGTCCGAGCGCAAGCGCGAGTTCATGAAGGTCGGCAAGGCCGTCGAGATGGAGCGCGGCATCTCCCAGTACGACCCCAAGCGCTGCCACCTCGGCGGTATCCCGCTCGGACAGCGCCAGCTGATGACCTACGAGGTCTCGACCACCGGCACCTTCGTCGAGGGTGACGACCTGCACTTCGTCAACAACGCGGCGATGCAGCAGATGTGGGACGACATCCGCCGGACGATCGTCGTCGGCATGGACCTCGCCCACCAGACGCTCCAGAAGCGCCTCGGCAAGGAAGTCACGCCCGAGACGATCAACGAGTACCTGCACATCCTCAACCACGCGATGCCCGGTGCGGCAGTCGTCCAGGAGCACATGGTCGAGACGCACCCCGCGCTCACGTCCGACTGCTACGTCAAGGTCTTCACCGGTGACGACGAGGTCGCGGACGACATCGAGCCGCAGTTCCTCCTGAACATCGAGAAGCTCTTCCCCGCGAAGTCGGCAGAGGACCTCAAGAAGGCGGTCGGCAAGTCGATGTGGCAGGCTGTTCACATCCCGACGATCGTCAGCCGCACCTGCGACGGTGGCACCACCTCGCGCTGGTCTGCGATGCAGCTCGGCATGTCCTTCATCGCCGCGTACCGCATGTGCGCCGGTGAGGCAGCCGTTGCCGACCTGTCGTACGCCGCGAAGCACGCCGGTGTCATCCAGATGGCCGACATCCTGCCTGCTCGCCGCGCCCGCGGCCCGAACGAGCCCGGTGGCATCAAGTTCGGCCACTTCGCCGACATGATCCAGGCTGACCGCAAGTACCCGAACGACCCCGCGAGGGCCTCGCTCGAAGTCGTCGGCGCCGGCACGATGCTGTTCGACCAGATCTGGCTCGGCTCGTACATGTCCGGCGGTGTCGGGTTCACGCAGTACGCGACTGCCGCGTACACCGACAACATCCTCGATGAGTTCACCTACTACGGTATGGACTACCTCAAGGACAAGTACGGCGGCTTCGCGCAGGCGCCGGCCACCCAGGAGGTCGTCAACGACCTCGCGGGCGAGGTCACGCTCTACTCGATGGAGCAGTACGAGGAGTTCCCGACCATGATGGAGGACCACTTCGGCGGTTCCCAGCGTGCGGGTGTCATCGCCGCAGCGTCCGGCCTGACCTGTTCGATCGGAACGGCCAACTCGAACGCTGGCCTGAACGGCTGGTACCTCTCCATGCTCATGCACAAGGAGGGCTGGTCGCGTCTCGGCTTCTTCGGCTACGACCTGCAGGACCAGTGCGGTTCCACGAACTCGCTCTCGATCCGCCCCGACGAGGGTCTGATCGGCGAGCTCCGTGGCCCGAACTACCCGAACTACGCGATGAACGTCGGGCACCAGGGCGAGTATGCCGCCATCGTCGGCGGTTCGCACTACGGCCGCAAGGACGCCTGGTCGCTGAACCCGCTGATCAAGATCACGTTCGCGGACCCCGCGCTCGTCTTCGACTTCTCGGAGCCGCGCCGCGAGTTCGCGAAGGGTGCGATCCGCGAGTTCATGCCCGCCGGCGAGCGCTCGCTGATCATCCCGGCCCGGTAAACCCAATCCCCCACTTTTTTTCTGCGCTCTGTTTCCTCGAGCGAAAGCGTTTCAATCTTGCTCGACCACCTGTACCTCTATGTCCGTGAGGGTCATCTCACCCGGGATCTATACCTACGGCGCGATGCTGATCGGCGGGATCATCCGCGATGCAGGGTACCCGGTCACGATCAGCAGGCGGCTCGACGCCCGTCCGGGTGAGACGGTCTTCCTCTCCCTGTTCTCCACCAGTCACCTTCTCGACCCCGAGGTCCGGTCCTTCGTCGCTCGTCACCGGGAGTCGGGTGAGATCTGCCACGTCGGCGGCCCCGTCTCCTCGGCACCGGAGATGGTGCTCGGCGAGCTGCACCCCGACTCCGTCGTGGTGGGCGAGGGTGAGTTGGCCCTTCTCCCGCTCCTCCAGGACGGCCCCTCTCTCGACGTGCCGGGGATCGCGTACGAAGACGGGGGACGGGTCGTCCGTACCCCTCTCTCACCCCCTCCCTCCCTGGATCGACCGCCCCTCCTGGTCCCCGACGACATTGCACGGCAGGACATCCGGGGTGCCAACATCTACATCGAGACTCACCGCGGGTGCATCGGCACCTGCACGTTCTGCCAGGTGCCCAGGTTCTTCGGCCACGAGATCCGGAGCCGATCGCTGGAGGACGTCCTGCAGGAGGTCCGGGCCTTGAAGGAGAAGGGAGTGACGCGGATCTCGATCAGCGGGGGGACCGGTTCCCTGTACCGCTCCCATGACGGCACGATGGACCCGGATGCATACGCCGAGCTCCTCCGTTCGATCGCCGGGGTGGTCGGCCCCAAAAACCTCTCGGCTCCGGACATCCGGGCAGACTGCCTCTCTCCCGAGGTGCTCGACGCGATCCGCCGCTACACCATCGGGTGGGTCTTCTTCGGCATCGAGTCGGGGAGCGATCGGGTCCTCCGCCTGATGGGGAAGGGGATCACCGTCCGGGTCATGAAAGAGGGGGTCCAGGCCTGTCGCGAGGCGGGATTGAAGGTGGCGGGGAGCTTCATCGTCGGCCACCCGATGGAGGAAGAGGATGACTACCGGGCGACGAAGGAGTTCATCGCGTCGCAGGGCCTGGACGACGTCTTCGTCAGCATCGCCGAACCGATCCCCGGCACCCCGCTCGCCCGGCAGGTGCTCGACGCCGGCGAGGAGCAGAACCCGACGTTCGTCTCCGACTCGGGTGAGTACCGGCCCTTCGGCCTCACGGTGAGCGAGTCGCGCTGCTTTGACCTCCTCCTCCACGCCGATCTCTTCAAGCCGCAGCTCAAGGCGGCGGTGACGGCGACCTTCGACGCCTACCTGGCCGAAGCTCGGGCACAGGGGGAGACGATCCGGGCGGTCACCCGTCTCCTCGCCCGGTATGCATGACGGGGGGGCGTCATCGCATGCCCTTCTTCCTCTCCTGATCGGCCGTACCGACTTCAGAAACCCGGATTATTACGCAACTTTTTTTTCATTAACACAAGTAATTATGATAAATCCGACAATTTCGGGTTAAAAATCGATATTACGCAAAATAAGCCGCTCTTTCCAAACAAGATTTCGAAACCTTTAACTCATTCTCGGCCAACCGTTAAATGAACCACAAAGGGTTTGTACTCATATACGTGGCGATGCAATTTCCCAAACTCTCATGCGCCTATTCACTGGCACGGGAGGAGGCTCAATGGTAGAAAACATCGTATTCGGAATTGGAATCACTGCATTGGCAGGTGCGCTAGCTGCCGTCGCCGGTGCTGCGGAGGACACGGAGTCCGATATCGGGTCTCAGGGAGACCCGAACTCGCAGGTCCAGCTCGCTCCGCAGATGGGCTTCATCCACCGTATCTTCAACAAGGCGGTGGCTGGGGAGCCCCCGGCATACGGTCTCTGGTGTGCGCTCGGCGCCGGCCTTGCGTGGGCGTTCCTGGCAAAGGACGTCAATCCGATCCTCGCGCTGATCCTCGGCGCGACGATCGCGACGTTTGTCCAGGGCGTCTACGCGACGTCCGGTTACCTCGGACGCACGGCAAGTCTGGCCAAGTTTGGCCAGCCGGTGTACATCGACATCTTGAAGTCGATGCTCTCGGTCACGATGGCTCACGCCTTCGTGGCGATCTTCACGACGGTGGCCATGTGCTACCTGATGAACGCGACCCTCGGTCACCCGTTCCCGCTCCCGCTCCTCGGACTCGTCTGGGGTATCGCGCTCGGTGCGGCCGGCTCTGCGACGGGTAACCCCTTCTACGGCAAGGAGCGCCAGTACCAGAACCAGAAGTTCGGTGCCGGCGTTCCGATCTCGGCCTCGGGCAACATCGTCCGGTACGCCGAGGCGGGCCAGCGGAACTCGCTCGACAACGGCTGGTTCTCGTCCAAGCTCGGCGGTCCGGCATCGGGTATCTGTTTCGGCCTGATCGTCTTCCTCGAACTCTGGCGTACGGTGCTCTTCGAGCACATCGCCGCCGGGTGGGGTGCGATCATCGTCGGGCTCGCGATCATCCTGGTCTTCGTCGTGATCGACCGCTGGGTCGAGGTCTACGCCCGTAAGAACTACGGTGCGTACACGGTCCCTGAGGAGGCCTCCTCATGAGCGCTCTCGGTGGATCGGGCCCCGCCCCAGGCGGTGCGATGGACCCCGTCTCCTCGGTGATCGGGCTCGTCCTCGCCGTCATCTTCATCGGCGTCGTCTTTGTCGTCGCTCCCACGGCCCTGATGCCGCTGCTCGGGATCATCCTGGGCGGCATCCTGATCGGGTTCGGCGTTCACTTCGTCCCCGTCGGCGGTGCGCCGGCAGCAATGGGACAGGCCCCCGGTATCGCGACAGGTGTCGCGATGCTCGCCGCAGGTGCCGGTCTTGCCGGTCTCTTCGGCGGTGCCTGGGCGGCTGAACTCGGTGTCGTCGTCGCGACCATCACCGGTGGTATTGGTGGCGGCCTGATGATGGCGGTCACCTGTCTGATGGTCAACGTGATCTACGTCTTCGGCATGGGCATCCCCGCCGCCTCGGGCAAGGTCGCGAAAGACCCCCTGACCGGTGACACCCAGGCCGAGTATAAGAGCCAGGGGACGGAAGGTCACGGCCTGCCGTTCATCTCGTTCGTCGGCGGTGTCGTGGGCGGCATCTTCGGCGGCGCCGGCGGCACGCTGATCTACCTGATGCTGCTCGGCGTGTACGAGCAGTTCCTGCCTGCGCTCTTCAACGCCAAGGTCGAAGAGGTCATGCCCGTCGCCGTCTCGCTCGCCGGGATCTTCGCGATCGGCATGTTCCTCGTGAACGCAGTGCTTGCGGCCTACAACATCACGGGCACCATCGAGGGCCCGCACGACCCGAAGTTCAAGCGGTTCCCACGAGCGATCGTGGCGTCGCTTGTCGCCTCGGCGCTCTGCGGCCTCGTTGCGATCCTGATCGTGGTGGTGAACCTGAACATCTGAGGTGACGACATGACGGCACAGATTACGGTAACAGAGGGTGGACTCTCCCACAACACGCTGATGATCTACGGACTCATCGGTTCGCTTGTCGGGATCTACCTGACCTACCTGAACACGGTCACCGGCACCCAGCTCTTCTCGTTCTTCGGGGGGCTCGGTGCAATCGCAGCCCTCGTCTGGGGCTCGGACACAATCAAGCGCCTCTGCAGCTACGGTATCGGCACGGGCGTCCCCTCTGCGGGGATGCTCGCGTTCGGCTCCGGCGTGATCGCGATGCTCCTCGCAACGAAGTTCGGGATCGCATCGCCGATCGTTGCACTGGTGCTCGGTCTGATCATCGGGGCGATCCTCGGCTACATCGCGAACAACATCCTTGCCATGAAGATCCCGGTCATGATCCAGTCGATCGCTGAACTTGCAGCTGTCGGTGCCCTGGTCATGATCGGCTTCACCGCAATGGCGACGGGCTCGTTCACGTTCTCGCCTCTCTCGGTCATCCAGGTGACCGTCCTCGGCGCGGCAGCGAACTCGTACGCGACGTCGCTGATCGGCGGCGGGCTCCTCGCGGCGATCTTCATGCTCGGCTCGATTGCACTCCAGCACGGTTTCAACGCCTGTCTCGGCCCGTCCGAGAAGCAGGACCGAACGCTGATGCTCACGGCCGAAGTCGGGTTCCTCTCGATGCTGATGGTCGCGATCTTCAGCTTCGCCTTCATCGGCATCGGGGCGCTCATCGTCTCGATCATCATCTCGGTGATCGGCTGGTACTACACCTACTCGCAGTACATCACGCTCTCGAAGCGCGATGCCGCAGCGTGGCTTGACACCAAGCCCATCGTTGAAGCGGAGGGACACTGACGATGTTCATCCAGGTCCTTCCCGAATACGGGCTTGTCGTCGACCCGATGGTCGGCATCGTCACCACGATGGGTGAGTCGTACGCGCCGATCCTCGAGCAGGTCGGACTGCTCGAGACAGTCGCCGACGACCTCGTGAACATGCTCTCAGGTGAGGGCGCGATGGCCGCGTCCTTCCCGGGCCGCGAGAATTCGCTCGTGATCGCAGGTGGCGTCACCTCGTTCTGGTACGGCATCGCGATCGGGCTCTTCGTCGCAGGGATCATCGCGTTTCAACTGATCAGGATGGGATAGAGCGATGGCGGAAAAGAAATCACCAGCCAGCGGATGGCCGATCATCCAGGGCGACTTCCACTCGGGCAAGGCAGAAAGCCCGGTGGCGGTCGCCACGATGGGGTCGCACCTTGACGAACAGGGCATCTGCGACGCAGGGGCCGCGATCTGCGGCTCGTGCAAGACCGAGAACCTCGGGCTCGAGAAGGTCATCGCAAACATCATCTCGAACCCGAACATCCGGTTCCTGCTCCTCTGCGGTACCGAAGTGAAGGGTCACCTGTCGGGCCAGACGCTCGCCGCTCTCCACGCCAACGGCGTGGACAAGGGCAAGGTCGTCGGCGCACAGGGCGCAATCCCGTTCATCGAGAACGTTGACGACGCCGCGATCAAGCGGTTCCAGGAGCAGATCGAGATCGTCAACATCATGGAGACCGAGGACCTCGGTCAGATCAAGGCGAAGATCGCCGAACTGACTGGCCGCGATCCGGGCGCCTTTGCCGGCGAACCGATGATCGTCGAGGTCAAGGAGGCAGAAGGCGGTGCCGAGGAGGCGACCGGCGAGGCTCGGCCGCTCTCGGGCGAGGTCGCACTGATCACGGCCCGGATGAAGGTGATCGAGCGGATGGTCACCGACATCGGGTACCGCGACAAGTTTGCCGCCGGGGTCTACTCGGGGAAGATCGAGGGAGTCATGATCGGGCTGATCGTCTCGTTCGCCGTGATCGGGTTCCTGTTGATGTGAGGTGAGGAGATGGCAGAAGAAGTTACACAGGCCGGTCCGATCCGGATGGTCGCGATCCAGAACATGATCTCGGGCATCCAGTACAAGGGACAGATCCTCGCCCGGACGAATAAACTCGAATCCGGGATCAACGCATCGGGGCTCATCGGCTTTGCGGCCGGTGCAGCAGTCGCGATGGTACTGGTCCTGGTGCCGGTACTCTTCATTTGAGGTGGAGGAGAATGGCTGACAAGAAGTCACCGGCCAGCGGATGGCCGATCATCCAGGGCGACTTCCACTCGGGCAAGGCAGAAAGCCCGGTGGCCGTCGCGACGATGGGCTCGCACCTGGATGAGCAGGGCATCTGCGATGCCGGGGCCGCGATCTGCGGCTCGTGCAAGACCGAGAACCTCGGGCTCGAGAAGGTCATCGCAAACATCATCTCGAACCCGAACATTCGGTTCCTGCTCCTCTGCGGTACCGAGGTCAAGGGTCACCTGTCGGGCCAGACGCTCGCCGCTCTCCACGCCAACGGCGTGGACAAGGGCAAGGTCGTCGGCGCACAGGGCGCAATCCCGTTCATCGAGAACGTTGACGACGCCGCGATCAAGCGGTTCCAGGAGCAGATCGAGATCGTCAACATCATGGAGACCGAGGACCTCGGTCAGATCAAGGCGAAGATCGCCGAACTGACGGGTCGCGACCCAGGCGCCTTTGCCGGCGAACCGATGGTCGTCGAGGTCAAGGAAGCCGGCGGTGCCGGCGCGGAGGTCGCGGCTGCGTCTGCGAACCCCCAGTTCCTCGAGATCGAGCGACGCCTCGACGGGATCGAAAAGAAGATCGAGTTTGCGGATGCCGAGATCGCACAGCGCGTCGGCCGCAAGGTCGGTCGCGACATCGGGATTCTGTATGGCCTCGTGGCAGGTCTGATGGTCTTTATCATCCTCAGTGTCCTGCTCCCGAAGCTGGCCTTATTGATGCAGTAACTATGGAGGTGTGAGTAACCATGTTCAGGTTTGAGAAGGAACAGAGTGTCTGGGATTTCAACGGCACCAAGATCGGAGGCCAGCCCGGGGAGTACCCGACCGTGCTCGGAGCCTCGATCTTCTACAACAAGCACGAGATTGTGAAGAACGACCACACGGGCGAGATCGACAAGGACACGGCCGAGGGCCTGTGGAACCGTTGCCTCGAGCTGACGGATATCACCGGCATCCCGTTCTTCATCCAGATCATCGGCGAGTTCGGCGAGGCGTTCGAGAGCTACATCGACTGGTTCACGTCGATCGACAACAAGACGGCGTTCCTGATGGACTCGTCAGCCCCGGCAGCCCTTGCCCACGCGACGAAGTACGTCACCGACGTCGGCGTCGCGGACCGCGCGATCTACAACTCGATCAACGGGTCGATCGGCCAGGAGAATATCGACGTGATCGCCGCGTCCGATGTCAACGCCGCGATTGTGCTCGCATTCAACCCGGCCGACCCGTCGGTCGCCGGGCGCCAGAAGGTGCTCAACGAGGGTGGCGTCGCCGGCCAGGAAAGGGGCATGATCCAGATCGCCGAGGAGTGCGGGATCACGCGCCCGATCCTCGACACTGCCGCGACTCCGCTCGGGCTCGGCTCGGGCGGCTCGTACCGTGAGATCCTCGCCTGCAAGGCGATCCACGGCTACCCCACGGGTGGTGCATACCACAACATGACCGTCTCCTGGACCTGGCTCAAGCGGTGGAAGGGCTCCAAGAAGAACCCGTCCCAGATGGCCGCAACGCTCGAGGGCAAGGACAACGTCAAGGCCCAGCTCCTCCACCACTATCTCGGTGGGATGGACGGTATGATCCAGGCTGCATGGTCTGCCCCCGACATCGGCTGCAACCTGATCGCCTCCACGCTCGGCGCGGACCTGATCATGTTCGGCCCGATCGAGAACGTCGAGGCGATGATCACCGCCCAGGCGTACGGGGACATCACGATCCTCGAGGCCGCGCGCGACCTCGGTATCGACGTCAAGTCCGAGAACCACCCGATCTTCAAGCTCATCTGAGCCCCGGATCGATTCAACCCTTTTTTTCCCCGTCTTCTCACTACGGTTAATACCGATCCACGCCCAATGGATCTGGTTATACATGAAGGCGGTGCTGGGGCTCGAAGACGGCACCTCGGTCGTCGGAACTGGGTTCGGGGTTGAGGGCGAGACGGCTGGAGAGCTCGTCTTCACGACCCAGATGTCAGGCTACATGGAAGCCCTGACCGACGCGAGTTATGCCGGGCAGATCCTGATGTTCACGTTCCCGCAGGTCGGGAACTATGGGGTCGACACGAAGAACTTTCAATCACCGGAGGTGAAGGCGCTCGCGTGCATCGCGCGCGAGGTCGCCGGCAGGCCCGAGGAGAACCAGCCGCTCGGGCAATACTACCGGGAGCATGGTCTTCTCGGGTGCTCGGGGATGGACACCCGCGCGCTCACCATCAGGACGCGACAGCACGGGGCGCTCCGCGCCGCGCTCGTCTGCGGTGACGATGCGACCGATGAGCACGCGGTCGAACTGGCACGAGCCGTTGCGCCGATCACCGAGCAGGACTGGATCCCCCTGGTCTCCACCCTGGAGCCCTACGAGATCCCCGGTAGCGGAAAGCGCGTCGCCGTCCTGGACCTGGGGATCAAGAAGAACATGGTGATCAGCCTCTTCCGGCGGGGAGCCAACATCGGCATCTTCCCGCACAACACCCCGTCGGACGTGATCGAGGCCTGGAACCCCTCGGCGCTCTTCATCTCGAACGGCCCCGGGGATCCCCAGCGGGCGACCGAGGCGATCCGGTGCATCAGGGAGCTGATCGGCACTCTGCCGGTCTACGGGATCTGCATGGGCAACCAGCTGACCGCCCTGGCGCTCGGGGGGACCACGTACAAGATGAAGTTCGGTCACCGGGGATCGAACCAGCCGGTCCGCTACCGCGACGGCCAGATCTTCATCACTACCCAGAACCACGGTTTCGTCGTCGACTGCGACTCGCTCCCCGAGGGGGCGGACGCCTGCTACACGAACCTGAACGACGGGACGGTCGAGGGCTTCGAGGTGCCGGACCTCGACATCCACTGCGTCCAGTTTCATCCCGAGGCGCATGGCGGTCCCCGGGACACCGAGACACACTTCTTTGACAACATGATGCGGAGGATTTGATGCCCCGGCGAAACGATATCCGGAAGGTCATGCTGATCGGTTCGGGCCCGATCCAGATCGGCCAGGCAGCCGAGTTCGACTTCTCCGGCTCCCAGGCATGCCGTGCACTGCGCGAGGAGGGCGTCGAGGTCGTGCTCGTCAACTCCAACCCGGCCACGATCCAGACCGACCCGGACACGGCGGACGTGATCTACATCGAGCCCCTCAAGGCCTCGATCATCGCGAAGATCATAGAGAAGGAGCGACCCGACGGGATCCTCTCCGGCATGGGAGGCCAGACCGGCCTGAACCTGACCGCTGAACTGGCGGAGATGGGGGCGCTCGATGGCGTCGAGATCTTGGGCACGCCCCTCGAGGCGATCTACCGGGGCGAGGACCGGGAGCAGTTCAAGGCCCTGATGCAGGAGATCGGGGAACCGGTCCCCCGGTCGATGATCCTGAACTCGATCGACCAGGTCGACTCGGCTCTGAAAACCGTCGGGCTTCCGGCGATCATCCGGCCGGCGTACACCCTCGGCGGCGCCGGCGGAGGGGTCGCCACGACGGAGGAGGAACTCCGGCGGATCGTCGAGCTCGGGCTCCAGCACTCCCGCATCCACCAGGTGCTCGTCGAGGAGTCCGTGATCGGGTGGAAAGAGATCGAGTTCGAGGTGATGCGCGACAAGAACGACTGCTGCATCATCATCTGCGGCATGGAGAACGTCGATGCGATGGGTATCCATACCGGCGAATCGGTCGTGGTCGCCCCGATCCTGACCCTCCGTGACGACGAGTTCCAGACCCTCCGGAGCGCGTCGATCAAGATCATCCGCGCGCTCGGGGTCCAGGGCGGGTGCAACATCCAGTTCGGGTTCCAGGACGGCGATTACCGGGTCATCGAGGTCAACCCCCGAGTCTCGCGCTCCTCGGCCCTCGCCTCCAAGGCGACCGGCTACCCGATCGCCCGTGTCGCGGCCAAGATCGCGATCGGCCTCACCCTCGACGAGATCACGAACACGGTGACCGGCTGCACCCCCGCCTCGTTCGAGCCTTCGATCGACTATATCGTGGTCAAGGTGCCGCGCTGGCCCTTCGACAAGTTCACCCGGGCCGACCGGACCCTGACGACGGCGATGAAGTCGACCGGAGAGGTGATGGCGATCGGCCGGACGATCGAGGAGGCCTTCAAGAAGGCGCTCCGCTCCCTTGACACGGACGTGACGACCCACACCGACCGGAACGAGATCCGGATGCTCCTCTCGCACCCGACCGATGAGCGGTTCGGCTGCCTCTTCGACGCCTTCCGGCAGGGCTTCTCGGTCGAGGAGGTCACGCGCCTCACCTTCATCTCCTCCTTCTTCCTCGAGAAGATCCGGAACATCGTGGAACTGGAGGGCAGGCTGAAGGACTCCTCCGGCCCCTCGGAGGCCGACCTTCTTCTCGCACGGCAGTACGGGTTCTCCATCGCCGAGCTCCGGGAGCTGACCGGCATGGCCCCCTCCTCGTTCGAGGCCCTCTTCGGCCACCCGGCCTACAAGATGGTCGACACCTGCGCGGCCGAATTCCCGGCAGAGACGCCGTACTTCTACTCGACGGCCGAGCCCACGACGGAACTGACCTCGACCGGGTCCCGCAAGGTATTGATCCTGGGCTCGGGCCCGATCCGTATCGGGCAGGGGATCGAGTTCGATTACTGCACGGTCCATGCCGTCTCCGCCCTCCGCGACGAGGGTGTCGAGGTCCACATCGTCAACAACAACCCCGAGACGGTCTCCACGGACTTTGACACCTCGGACCGGCTCTTCTTCGAGCCGATGCAGCTCGAGGACGTGGTGAACATCCTCCTCTCGGACGAGTACGAGGGCGTGATGGTCCAGTTCGGCGGACAGAACGCGGTCAACCTCGCGGTCCCCATCCTGCAGGCGATCCAGGCGCGGGGCCTCACGACCCGGATCCTGGGGACGAGCCCGGACGCAATGGACATGGCCGAAGACCGGGACAGGTTCTCCGCGATGCTCGACCGGCTCGAGATCCCGATCCCGCCGAACTCCTCCGCCTACTCCGAGCAGGATGCCCTGCAGATGGCGAACCAGATCGGGTACCCGGTCCTCGTCCGTCCGAGTTACGTCCTCGGCGGCC
>JBFXGJ010000015.1:0-44660 GCA_050178135.1 Methanoregulaceae archaeon
ACCGACCGGCAGATCATCAGCGATCTTCCGGACAAGATGATCATGAAGGAGTTCTGCCCCCTCACAAAAGAGCAGGTCTCGCTCTATGAAGCCGCGGTGCAGGATATGCTCGAAAAGATCGAGACCTTGAAGGGGGTGGCACGAAGAGGAGCGGTCCTTGTCACCCTGACGCGGTTAAAACAGATCTGCAACCACCCGTCCCTCTTTCTCAATGACGGCAGTACGCTCGCCTCCCGGTCAGGGAAACTGGAGCGGCTCTGCGAGATCCTGGAAGAAGTACTCGCAAACGACGAACGTACGCTCATCTTCACCCAGTTTGCCTCGTTTGGCGAGATTCTCAAACCCTATCTAGAAGCGGTCTTCTCCACCGAGGTTCTCTTCCTGCACGGGAGGACCAGGCGGGCCACCCGGGATGAGATGGTCGCCCGGTTTGCCGAAAAGAGAGGGCCGAAGATCTTCATCCTGTCTTTGAAGGCCGGGGGCACCGGGCTGAACCTAACGGCGGCAAATCATGTCTTCCATATCGACCGCTGGTGGAATCCGGCTGTCGAGGACCAGGCAACGGATCGTGCGTTCCGTATCGGGCAATCACGGAACGTGGAGGTTCACCTCATGATCGCCGGGGGAACGCTTGAGGAGAGGATCGATGCGGTGCTTGAGGAGAAGCGGGAACTGGCAGGGAGCATCATCGGTACCGGGGAAGACTGGATCACCGGCCTTTCGACCGACGACCTCCGCGACCTGCTCTCGCTCCGAAAGAGTGTCACGGGGGACGTGACGATATGAGCGACTGGGGAGGGTATTACCCGCCGGCGAAACCGATCGCGGTGAAGGATGGGATCACGGCACGAAGTAAAAAGGGGGCGATCGGGGAGACGTGGTGGTCACAACGGTTTATCGGTGCCCTGGAGACGATCGGGATCGGTTCACGCCTCCAGCGGGGCAAGGCATACGCCCGGAAGGGTCAGGTCAAGACGATCTCCATCCACGATGGCGTCGTCCATGCCCAGGTTCAGGGAACCACCCGCCGGCCGTACCGAATCACGATCTCCTTTCGCCGGTTCACCGACCGCCAGTGGGACACAATCTTTGATGCGCTCTCATCGCAGGCGCTCTTCACTGCCCTGCTCCTGGGGGGAGAGTTCCCACAGGAGATTGAGACCGTCTTTGCCAGTGTTCACCTCTCCCTCCTGCCGGCCACACAGAACGATCTCAAGACTGACTGCAGTTGCCCGGACTCGGCAAATCCGTGCAAGCATATCGCTGCCGTGTATTACATTCTCGCCGAGCAGTTTGACCGTGACCCGTTCCTGATCTTCACCCTCCGTGGGCGGGACCGCGAGACGGTGCTCGAAAGCCTCCGAAGCCGGCGGAGCAGCGTTGATCCAGAAGATGAGGAGCATCAACCGGGTCCGGCCCTTTCATCATCTCACGAGCCCGACGGGTCCAGGGGACCGCCGCTCGCCGAGTGTCTGGACACGTTCTGGGATGCCGGGGAGTTCCTTGACACCTTTCCGATATACCTCCATACAAAGCCTGAACTGGAAGCGGCAGCCCTCAAACGCCTTGGGCCATCGCGGTTCACGATCGGGAAGCGGGATCTGACGGACCTGCTCGCGCCGGTCTACCCGAAAGCGCGTGATTATATCCTGAAGATGGTCGACAGATGGGATTAGAGGATGACCTGACTGCAGGGGCGGAGACGAAGAGAATGGGTTCTCATATCCCACAGCCCTTTTCCTGCCGATCGTATTCCTCGCATGACGGCGATGGCGCCTCAGGATCTGATTGATGACAGTGCTGATCCCGTGCATCGTTCTCCCTGTCCCCTCCTGCCAGGCCACCATCTCCCCGCTATGATGCAGGCCACGAGGACCAAAAAAGGTCGTGGATTACCCGACCACGCGGGCGGGCGAGCCCACCGAATTCCCGGTGCCACGACGTCGCGTTCGTTGACGAGTCCGTGAACCGGACGTAGAGCAGCACCGTTCGACTGCCGGCTCATCAAAGAAACACGTACCCCCTTATTCCCCCGTCACCGCCAACGTAACATTCATGTTCGAAGGGATCTCGCGAAGTATCGAGCTCGTGAAGATGAGCTGGCGCATCCTGATGGAGGATAAAAAGCTCCTGCTCTTCCCCGTGCTCTCGGGGATCGTCGTGCTGCTCGTGATCGCCATGTTCATCCTGCCGCTCGTCTTCTCGAATGGTGCACTCTCGCTCTCCACCAACTCGATCACGGGGATCGTCCTTTTGTTCCTCTTCTACCTCCTCAGCTCCTTTGTCGTGATCTTCTTCAACGTCGGTCTGATCGCCTGTGTCTACGCGAAAATTCAGGGAAGAGAGATCACCGTGGGAGCGGGGCTCTCCGCGGCCGTCGCGCACCTCGGCTCCATCATCGCATGGTCGCTCGTCGCCGCCACGGTCGGTCTGATTCTTCGGATGATCGAAGACCGTGCAGGGGGTCTGGGGCAGATCGCGGCGGGACTGGTCGGTGGTGTCTGGAGCCTCGTCACCATCTTCGTCGTCCCGGTGCTGGTCTTCGAGGACACAGGCGTGGTCGATGCGATGAAAGAGGCGCTCCGCCTGTTCAAGAAGACCTGGGGCGAGAACGCGGTCGGCAGCCTCTCTATCGGGCTGGTCTTCTTCGCCGTCGGTGCTGTCGGGTTCCTGCTCGTGCTCGCCACCCTGCTGCTGGGCAACCCCGTCGTCTTCCTTGCGGCAGGTGCCCTGTTTATCGTGCTCGTGGCCGTTCTCGCGATCCTTGCAACGGCGATGCAGGGCATCTTCGTGGTGGCCCTGTATACCTACGCGAAGACTGGCCGGGTGCCGGCCGCCTTCGACCGCGAACTGGTGGAGAACGCTTTCGCTCCACAGGCCAAGAGTTACGTCGGCACTATCTGAATCTCTCATTTTTGAACAGTCTCGCCGCCGGGCTCCACGGGTGAACCGGGTTTCCAGAAGGCCGGTGGACGGGCACCCTGACGACAGGGTGGACGGGTGCCGTTTCGAGGATGGGTCCACGGTCGGGTCTGGAGGTGATGCCGCCGCGAAGACGGGCGCCCCCCCCAGGCGTCTCGTGGGCGAAACACGGTTCGACTGACCAGGACGCATCCATCCTCACGGTTCGCCGCTTCGGGGCCGTTGATCCCGAGGTGCGTGAAAAGCGCCTGGTCCCCGGGTTTTCGGCCGAGGAACTCCTCGAGCAGAACCCCACCGTCCTCCATGGTGCCCTGCTCCAGGATCGTGGGCCGAAACCGCATGCCGGTCGCCCGATCCGTCATCCCCTCGCGCCTGAACGCGTCGACGCACTCGAGGGTATACACCTTCGAACAGAGAGAGCCGCAGTGCCCGGCATCGTATCCGCCCATTCTATGTCCACACTATACCGGCTGGTGCGTCTCCGGCAGGGGGGCTTCGAAGACCGCGAAAAACGGTTCGTGGATTACCCGACCACGCTGACGGGCGAGCCCGACGCACCGCGGGGCATCGCCCCGGTCACGGAGAGGTTCCGTGTCACCGTCGAGCTGCCGTAGGCGTTCGATGCGGTCAGGGTGACCGCGTACTCCCCGGGCCGTCGGAAGACGACGTTCGGGCTCTGCATCGTGGTCCAGGCCATGCCGCCGAAGTCCCAGTGCCATGACGTCGCGTTCGTCGACGTATCGGTGAACCGGACGTAGAGCGGCGCCGTCCCCGACGAACGGCTTATCGTGACGTTCGCCACCGGCGCCCGGGGGTCGGGGCCGACCGTGATGAACGCCGGTCTGGCGACCGTCGCCGTTCCGATCCCGGTCCAGACCGTGAGGTTCACCGTGTACGTCCCGGCCTTCGTGAACGTGTGCACCGGGTTCGCGTCGGTCGACGAACCCCCATCGCCGAACTGCCACCACCGGTACGCCGGCGTGGGGTCCGACTCGTCCGTGAACCCAACGGTCATCGGCGCCGACCCATCGGTCTCGTTCGCCGAGAAGTCGGCGACCGGGGTCGGCGCCGGCGTCAGCGGGTCGGTGACGAGGATGAACTGGTGCTCCGTCTTCGTCCCCGCCCTCCCGGCCGCGTCGAGCACGGTCAGGGTCACCGGGTAGCGGCCGCTCTGATCATAGATATGGGTCGGGGACTGCTCGGTCGACGTTTTCCCGTCCCCAAAGGCCCAGAACCACGCGGCGGCTCCTGTCGTGTAGTCCATGAACCGCACCGAGTGGGGTGCCGGCCCCGACTGGGGATAGGCGGAGAATGCCGGTGCCGGGCCGCCCGGGATCAGCTCCGCCGTGGCCACCTGGTCGACCCAGCCCGCATCCCTGCCCGATCGAGCGGCCTCATCCTTCGCGTACCGCCAGGTGAGCGTGTGCTGCCCGGACGGCAGTGCGAACTGGTGACGGGACCAGTCGACCTCGCCCGTGATCGCGGCCGACTCGACGCCATCCACCAGGAGGCGGAGATAGTCGAAATCGGTCTCGCTCGAGACCTTCCACCAGAACGAGACGATGACGGGACCCTTGACGGAGGTCGACAGGTTCGATGCGGCCAGACCGCCGATCGCTCCCGAACGCGCCGCGCTCCGGTCGTCGTGCGCGACCGCGCGGTCGACGGTCCACTCCGCGTCCGAGTCCGTCGTCCAGGGCAGGGTCGGGGCATCGACGGCATCGCCGAGCGCGGACAGGCTCATCACGGTGATCACCCTGGAGACCGGACCCGACGCGTGACCGGTTGCGTTCTCCACGGTCAGGTTCACGATGTAGGTGCCCGTTGTGGTGTAGGTGTGGCTCGGATTCCGCAGGGTCGAGGTTTCGCCGTCCCCGAAGGTCCACGACCACGCCGTAGGCATGCCCGTAGAGGCGTCCGCGAACCCGACGGTGACCGGAGCATACCCCGTGGTCCGGGTCGGGATGAAGTGGGCCACGAGGGTGGGGCAAAAGCAGGAGCCCAGCGCGAGGTTGGCACCGACTCCGCCCGGCGTCTCGGCGTACTGGGGGTGCTCGGCCTCGTGATCGTGCTGCTTCGCATACTCGAACGCCTCCCGCATCGAGACGATCCCGTCGCCGATCGCGTCGGCATCGACCGCGGTGCCGCTCCGGTCGCGGCTTGCCACCGCGGAGATCCAGAGGGTGCTGAAGGTATCTCCCCACGACGACTCGTACGCGTTGGCCGCGGTCGCGATCACCCTCTGCTGGCCGGGAAGGCCGGGGACGATGTCGTCGACGAACCCGCCGCTGTAGCACTGCTCCATCGTGATCATGACGGGGACGGCGGACGCCACTCGGTCGACCTCGGCGGCGAACTCGTCGTCCGTGATCTGGGTAAACTCCCAGAGGTTCAGAACGACATTCGTGCCCTGCTGTGGATCGTGTTCCGGGCCACCGTGGTCCGTCGTAAAGACGAAGAGCTGGTCCCCCGGCTCCAGGGCGGTCCGGAGGTGTTCGAAGACCGCGGTGATGTTCTCGGTCGTCGCCGCGTACTCGACGTCCTGGTCCCCATCCCCGTCCAGGTCGGGGTCGGATGAGACGTAGCCCCCGGTGTCTCTGTGCTGGTCGAGGCCGGGATCGGCGCCGTCGGACATCAGGACGGAGATGTGGTCGTCCTGGTACCCGTAGTCGTTTACGAGGGTGCGGTACATGAAGGAGATGTCGCCGTAGTAACGCTCCCAGTTATTGTAGGCGTCCGCCCCGCCGCTGATGAGCACGGCGTACGCGTGGCTTGTGTCCGCGCACGGGGCAGGGATCCGCCCGCCGTCTCGCGTCCGCCAGCGGCTCGGGGGTCCGACCGGCTGGGTCGCCGAGAGAGAGCCCGCCACCATCGTCCACGCCTGGAGCCCCCTGGGCGGTCCGTTCGCGTCCTTCACGACGACGGCGCCGGTCAGATCGACATGCACGTACCGGCACGGGTGCGCCCAGCCCTGCTTCGGCGCATCGTCGATGAAGAAGAGCCAGCCCTCGCGCCCTGGGAGGTCGACGGGGCCGTACAGGGTCGTGATCGAGGTGCCGGCGGGGACCGGCCCGGGGTGCGCATACACCCACCTGCCTTCGGTGTTCCCCTGCATCACCTGCGAGAGGACGACGCCGTAGGCGTCCTCCTGCGACAGGTTCATCCCCTGCACGCCGCCGATCAGGCCGCAGAGCGCGACGACGAGAAGAAGCCGAGATGACCAGGACGTCTCCAGCATGTACCGTTTCCACCTCACCTGTGGTCTCTGATGATCGCCCGGAACAGCCTTCGTACTCGATTCACGGGGGGATCGATCAGGTGAAGAGAGATTGATGTTCCGATAGTTATAGCTGAACATCTGCCCGGTGCGTGCCTGGCCGGTTCTGTCCGGTTCCCGGTCCGCATCGTCACCGGCGTGTCATGGTCGACGGCGATGAGCGGCCAGGACCGGGATATGGAACACGACCTGGATTGAGGAAGACGAGCACCTCTCCCCGCTCATGAACCTTCACGAGGCCGGCTCGTCCGTGAGCGGGACATTCGGGGGCTCCACCCCCACGATCTCCGGCCACGTCACCGGCACCACGCTGACTGGGACCCTGAGCAAGTTCAACGGGACGGACGAGTTTACGCTCTGCCCCGACATGAACCCGTTCACGGGTACGTGAGCCTTCACCCCCCAGGAACTGGCCAGTTCCACGTACTTACGGAACGGCACCCGGATATGACCGGCCCACCATTAAACGGCCCCCCTCTCTCCCCCTCCTCGTTCACGTGGCCGAGACCGGTTCCAGACGTCCATCCGGGGTACGGGGACGACCTTTCCCCACACGGGCGAATCGTCCCGTTCTCCTCGTGACGACAGGGCACGCCGTCCAGGCCGAGCGGACGGTGGGCGCGTCGATCCGGGGGATGCGATGGTGCCGAGACCCGGATTAAAAATATGACGGGCGGGTTCACCCGTTGAAGTGGTGATGCTCGTAGGTGTTCTGGATGAACTCCTGCTTCCGGTACTCGCTTGCCTTCACAGGCGGCTTGAGGTACCCGATCTCCGGGGTCTGCAGGGCTGGGCAGAACGGGCAGAGCGCGGAGTCGACATCGGAGGCCTTCTCGCGGACCGGGCAGTAATACACCCCTTCGACGAGCGTGACACGGTCCCCGCCTGGAAAGGGCATGCCCACCGGATGGCCGGGAAGACCCTGCACGAACATGCAGAACCCCGAGAGGAGGAACTTCAGGAACCGGAGCCGGACCTGCGCTCGGTCCCCGGCGGAGCACTGCGTCGCCACCATCGCCCAGTATGCGGCCGCACCGCGCGCCAGGTTTTCCTGCATGTTGGTGAACGTCCGGAGCTCGTGCATGCGCCGGAGGGCCTGGTAGGTGCCGTTGAGGTGCCCGGTGATCGTTGTCTCCAGTTGCTCCCGGTAATCGGGATTGAAGTCCCGGATCGTCATGGCGAAGTTGCGCCGCATCTCCTGCAGGTCGCGAGTCGAGTAGGTCAGAACGAGTGCCGCGATCGCCTCGCCGAGCGATCTCCGGGTCGTCTTCGAGCCGAGGATCGCGCATTCGCGGGCGATCTGGTCATCATCCATAGCAGTTCTCCAGGCCGGGTGCGGAGGATGGGATGGCTGGTTCCCTCATCACTCTCCTGTTTGCCGGCCCGCCGTTTTATCCTTGAGGTCGACAACCCTCGTCTCCCGCTATCCAGGGCCCTGACCCGCCTCCTCCGGCGGTGGCGGTGTCACGGTGCTTCCGTTCCACTGGTCCAGCCAGTCGAGGACCGTTTGGTGCCAGAGGAGACTGTTCGAGGGTTTCAGCACCCAGTGGTTCTCATCGGGGAAGTAGAGGAGTCTGCTCGGGATGTTTCTCCGCTGGAGGGCGGTGAAGATGGCGAACCCTTCCGTCTCCGGCACCCGGTAATCCTTCCCCCCCTGGACCACCAGCATCGGGGTCTTCCAGTCGGCGACATGCGCTGATGGATTGGACCGGTTATAGGCATCGGGGTTCTCCCACGGCGTGCCGTTCCGCTCCCACTCGTCGAACCAGAGTTCGTCCGTCGAATAGTAGGCGCTCCGGGGATCGAACAGGCCGTCGTGCGTCACCAGGCACCGGAAACGGTCGGGCCAGGCGCCGGCGATCCAGGTGATCATGAACCCCCCATACGAGGCCCCGAGTGCCGAGACGCGGTCCCCGTCTATCCAGGGATAGCGTTCGAGCGTCGCGTTCAGCCCCTTCTGGAGGTCCTCGAGCGGTTTGCCCCCCCAGTCGTCCCGTACGGAATCGGTGAACGCCTGCCCGTAGCCGACCGACCCGTGGAAATCGATCAGGACCACGGCGTAGCCTCGCCCGGCGAACACCTGGGGGTTCCAGCGGTAGCTGAACTCGTCCGAGAACGAGCACTGGGGGCCACCGTGGACCAGGAGCGCAACCGGGTATCGCTTCATCGGGTCGAAGTCCACGGGCTTCACCACGAACCCGTGCACGGTCTCGTTGTTCCAGCCCGCGAACGAAAACTGCTCGGACACCCCCATTCGGACCTGCGCCAGCCGGTCCCGGTTCACCTGCGTGATCCGCCTCGTGTCGGTTCCATCGGGCCGGATCGTGGAGAGATCGGCGGGCGAGGACTGGTTGGCCAGGCTGAACACGAGGCGGGTCCCGACCGTGTCGACCGACAGGACCGACCCTCTCTCGACCAGCGGCCGGACCGCTCCCGTGGCCGGATTGATCGCGAAGAGAGCGCTGCTCCCCGTGTCCATGGCGATCGCGTAAAGTGTTGTTCCGTCCTCCGACCAGGCGAGGGCGGACGGCGACCGGTCCCATGATGGGACCACCTCCCGGTCGTCACCGTCGGGCCACGAGCGGAGCATGATCCGGTACCGGTCGGACTCATATCCCGAGCGAGTCGTCGCCAGGTACGCGAGCCATTGGCCGTCCGGTGAGAAGACCGGGTTCGTGGCCCAGGCACGGTTCGCCGGCGTCAGATTGACCGGGGGGTTGCACGTGGAGAACGCGGCACGATAGAGACTGTGCTCGGTGCACCACATCTTCTCCCTGCCGGTATCGGCGGCGGAGAAGACGATCCCGGCATTGTCGGGCGTGAACGTGTACTCCTCTCGACCGCCGAACGGTTTCGAGGGGCAGTCGGCGTCCATTCCGAGCATGACGTCGACCACGGTCTGGGCCGAGAGGTCAATAACGAAGAGGTGGTTTCGCCGCCCGTCGTCGAACGCATCCCAGTGGCGGACCGGGAGCGTATCAAAGACCCTGCCGGACGCTTTCTGCTCGCCGATCGCGGCGAGCCGCGCCGCCGTCTCCGTATAGCCGGACCCGGGAAACACCGGCATGCTGAACGCGAGGTACAGTCCGTCGGACGAGATCTTCAGGTTCGCAAGGTCCAGCGGGAGGTCGGTGACCTGCACGGGCTCAGCCCCGGAGAGCGGGGCCTTCCAGACCTGCGAACTGCCCGATCGTGTCGAGAGATAGTAGACGGTCGAGCCGTCCGGCGACCAGCACGGGTCGGCGTCGTCTCCCGGCTGGGACGTCAACCGGCGGAGATCGGTCCCGTCCGGCCTGACGATCCAGAGGTTGGTCCGTCCCCGGTCCTCGGCCAGGTCTGTGTTTCGCAGGGAAAAGACGATCCAGGCTCCGTCCGGCGACGCGGACGGTGCGCCGATCCTCTCGAGCGATACCAGGTCTTCCGCGGTGAACGGATGGGATATCTCCTGGGCGATGGTTGGGACGATCATAGAGATGGCGATGCTGGTGACCATGAGAACGAGGAACGCGGCTCTCTCGGTCCTGCAATGCTCCATTCACTAGAGTCGCGAAACAACGACTTATGTTGTTCTGCGACTGCGCAGATCGCCCGCGTCCACCGGGCCGTTGTCCTGCCGGGCGACGCGCCTCGGTCGATCTACCCGGTGGCTGTGTCGAATAGCCGTCTGTACGGTCCCCCACACGTCCCGACCTGGAGTCACGGACCGTTTCGGTCGGTGGCGCCTCCCAAACACTGTCGCACCGCTCCCGGAGCCGGCGGATCTGGGGCCCGTTCGGGTGCACCGGGAACCTGTTCGGCGTGAGGATGGATCCGGCCGTGGAGAAGAGTGGGAGCGGTACATGGCGAGCACGGCCGTCGCCACCACGATGGGCGAAACGGCCGTGCATACCCTGGAACACGACACCTCCTCGGCCATGCCCGGTGCCCCGCGGTGATCGGCGAGATCTTCACCGTCACGTTCTCGCGGACAGCGGTCACGCTCGCATCCGGCGAGACGATTCGATCCGTGCGACGGTCGAAACGTGGGCCGATACCGTGGCGGCGCTCGCATATGCGAGCATGGGTCTCATTACGGTCAGTACCGGCTGCGTCGTGGGGTTCCTGGTGATCCGGGTCCTGCGGCGGCTGGGCATCTGACCGGCCCGGGGTGGGAAAGAGGCCCGGACTGTCCCGGTGCCCAGGTGACCTGAACATCCGGGGTGCGTCGGACTTCGGACATGCCTCGTGCCGTGGTCCAGGCCAGCCCGCCGAAGTTCCACCGCCACGAGGCCGGCGGGCGGTCGAGGTTTCCGCGAACCGCACGTAGAGCGGCGCCGTCCCTGATGAACGGCTCAGCGTGAACTTTGCGACCGGCGCCCGGGGATCGGGCCCGGCCCTGATCCACTCGGGGTACGGCGTCCTGCGGCCCGTGTTCCGTCCGTAACGATACGGTTTTTCTCCCGTTCCATCGGTCCAGCCAGGCGAGGACACGATCAAACCGGGGACTCCCCATCTCCGGGCGCATGCACCCGGTGGTTCCCGGTGGGACGCCGAGGAGGTTGCTCTGCCACCCTTCTCTTCTGATCACAACGGTAATGGGCCGTGAACCTCCATCTGGGATCCATATGATCCGTGACCGGCTCGCCGCCATGCGCTGGGAGGCACTCGGCCCGTACCGGGAGGACGGGGAGGTCCGTGCCACTCTCCAGGCTCAGGGTATGCATGCCACATTCGAACACGAGACGGCCCGGTCGTCCGCGTGAGGCGTTCATCGACCTCCTTGCCCGGTAGGGCCACGACGTCCCCAGGTCATCCATGCCCTTCTACTGTCTCCGCTGCGGTGAGTGCTGCTCAGCCATGGGCGAGGTCCATGCCCTGGAGCGGGGTCCGGCCGGCGCCCTCGCGGTCCGCAACCGGTACACCGGCGAGGTGACGCGGGC
This sequence comes from Methanoregulaceae archaeon, assembly GCA_050178135.1. Classification (GTDB taxonomy): domain Archaea; phylum Halobacteriota; class Methanomicrobia; order Methanomicrobiales; family Methanospirillaceae; genus UBA288. The sequence continues at coordinate 11,119 of JBFXGJ010000015.1, forward strand.
CACCATCGACCCCGATAAAGCCGGGCTCCTCGACGAGCCGCCGATCCCCGGTGCCTGTCCCCTTCTCCGCCACGACACGGACGGCGTCGCCGTCTGCCCGGTCCACGAGACCTGGCCGGCGATCTGCGCCGAGTACGCCTGCTGGCGCCTCCTGGTCCTCGACCCTGCCGGCCGGCGGGCTGCCCGGGTGATGGGCCGGCGCCACCTCGCCGTCGACGACCCCGCTCTCGCGGCCTTCCTCGCCCCACACCGGGAGCGGCTCGGCCGGATCGACGACGAACGGGACTGGGACGAGGCCCTCGTCCGTCTGCTCGAGGCTGCCGGCTACCGGGTCGTCCGGTGAGGGCTGGGATCGTCCAGATCACCCGCCGCGCTTGCCGGGGAGCAAACCCTTATTGCCCAGGCCCCGCATCACTCGCGCATGGGCCCCTGCCCTCCGGGGGGTGACCGCTGATGTCCTCTTCCGGTCTCGACGCCGAGGAGGTCGCCGTCCTCTGCCTCCTCGCGGCCGACGGCGACCTCTCGATTCCTGTGACCGACGTGGCCGACCTCCTCGAGGCCACCGAGCGGCGGGCTCGCGCCAGTTTCGGCCCGTCCCCGGGCGCCGTCCGCCAGGCCCTCCTCGGGCTCGCCCTCGAGGCGGCGCTCGTCGACCCGGACCGGCTCCGTGACGGCGACCTGGAGGCGGCCCTTGCCCGGGTCACCCTCCGGGACCTCCTCCCTCCGATGCTCTCGCGGGAGCGGCTCTGGTTCTCAGCCGACACTGCCCACTGGACCCCTGCATCCCCCGGTGCACTTGCTTCCCCCGGATCGCGCCACCGTGCCGAACGCCTCCTCGCCCTCGTGGCCTCGGGCCCGCGCCCCCCCGGGATGGTCGTCGGGCTCGAACGGCTCGGGTGGGACCGGTCCTTCGTCCGCTCGCTCCTCTCCGCGGACCACCGCTCCGACGCCGACGATATCCGCCACCAGGTCGCCTGGCAGGACTGGTTCGAGTGAGCAGTCCGGCCCTGCATGCCGGTGCCCCGGCGATTCCGGCAGGTTCCGAAGCCTTTTTTCCCCCGATTCACCAATAGCTTCACCTCGGCCAAGCAGCACCGGGGCCGTGGAGCGCCCTGGTCACTGGCACCCCTCTCGACGGAGGACGACGTGTGATCCTGCAGTACTCCCCCTGGTTCGTCCCGTTCCTCGTCTCGGCGCTTGTCACGGGTGCCCTGGCCATCGCGAGCTGGCGCCGGCGGGCCTCCCCCGTCGTTCCCCCGTTCCTCGTCCTCACCGTCACGATGACGGTCTGGTCGCTCGGGGACGCCCTCGAGGTGGTGACCGCCGACCTGCCGATGCACGCCGCTATCAATGCCCTGAGCTACGTCGGGATGGAGGCGGTCCCGCCGGCGTTCCTCTTTCTCGCCCTCTACTGCACGGGGCACGAGCACCTGGCGACCCGTCGGAACGTCCTCCTTGCCTCTCTCGTGCCGGTGCTCATCGTCCTCCTGGTCGCCACGAACGGCTATCATCACCTCTTCTACACCGGGTACATCCCGGTCCAGATGGACGGGTATGTGATGTGGCAGTACCTCCATGGCCCGCTCTTTCTGCCTGCCGCCGCCTTCAACTACCTGGTCGTGCTGGCCGCCCTCCTCCTGCTCGTCTCGGGGGCCCTCGTCTCGTCCGGGATCTACAGAAAGCAGCTCCTGGTGATCCTGGCGGGCTCCATCCTCCCGATCCTCGCCAACCTGGCCTACGTCGTCCAGGGAGGGCTCTTTCCTCACTACGTCAGCCTGACCGGGATCGCCTTCGCGGTCTCAGTCCTTGTGATCGCGCCGGCCATCTTTCGGTACCGGGTCCTCTCGCTGATGCCTGTCTCGAGTCCCCTGGTCATCGCCGCGATGCAGGACGGCGTGATTGCCGTCGACCTCGAGGGCCGAATCACCGACCTGAACCCGGCGGCAGAACGGGTCCTGGGCGCCGCGTCGTCCCTGGGTGGAGAGCGCGTGGACCTGGTCTTCCCCACCGCCATCCCCCTCCTCGAGGGGGTGCGGAGTCGGGGCGAGGGGACCCGTGCCGAGGTAACTCTACCCGGTGCCGGCGGTGACCGGGTCTACGAGGTCTCTGCCCTCACGATCCGCTCCGCCGGCGGGAGCGAGCGGGGTCACCTCCTGATCCTCCGCGACGTCACTGACCGGGTGTGGGCTCTCGAAGCCCTCCGGGAGAGCGAGGGGCGGCACCGGGAACTGGTCGACCTCCTCCCCGAGGTGGTCTTCGAGGCGGATCCCGACGGGCGCCTCCGCTACGTCAACTCGCGGGCCCACCGGGTCTTCGGCTGGATGCCGGGGGACGTGGAGACCGGAGTCTCGCTCGTCGACGGCCTGGACGCGGAGGAGCGGGCCCGGGTGCTGGAGGCGATCCGGCAGATCTGCGATGGGGGCGAACGGGGCGAGGTCGAGTTTGTCGCCGCCAGAAGAGACGGGTCCCGCCTGCCGGTCTTGATGACCGCCGCCCCCGTGACGGCAGTGGGGACGTGCCTCGGCGTCCGGGGCATCCTGGTCGACATGACCGAACAGCGGCGCTCGATGGACGCCCAGAAGGAGGCCCTCCGCCGGATGGGCCTTTTGAACAGCATCACCCGCCATGATATCCTGAACCAGCTCACGGTCCTTCTGGGTTCGCTCGCTCTCGCCCGGGAGCCAGACCCCGGGGCGTGCCAGGACGGCCTCGACCGGGCCGAACGGGCCGTCTCCCTTGTACAGGGCCTGGTCGCGTTCATCGGGGACTACCAGGAGATCGGGGCCCACGCCTCGGGGTGGCAGGCCCTCGGGCCGATCGTTGAACGGGTCGACAAGGTGCTCTCACCGCCCGGAGTGTCTGTCGTCTCGCCCGCGGAACACATCGAGGTCTACGCCGACTCTCTCTTCGAGAAGGTGATCTACAACCTGGTGGAGAACGCCGTTCGCCACGGGGGACGGGTTACCCGGATCGAGTTCTCGGTCCACCAGGGACCGAACGGCCTGGTGATCGCCTGCGAGGACGACGGAATCGGGGTACTGGACGACGAGAAGGCCGTGGTATTCGCAAAAGGCTACGGCCGGAACACGGGCCTGGGCCTCTTCCTCTCCCGCGAGATCCTGGCAATCACCGGGATGACGATCGTCGAGAACGGGACCCCGGGCGCGGGGGGGCGGTTTGAGATCACGGTCCCCGAGGGGCATTTCCGGTTCGGCCGATGAACACGCCGCGATGGGTGTCCTGTCCGGGCAGCGCGTGATCTCCGGGTGAGCCGCCTTGGGGCGGGTCGAGAAGGAGTGGCATGGCCCTGGGAGACGGGACATGCCGTCGTGATCCCGGTCCCCGTCAGGTGCCGTCGACGATCCGGGAGTAGGGGACGTTGCCGGCGCCGATCTCGGTCGTGAGGGGGATCCCGAGTTCACGGACGAGACCGGGGAGGTTCATCCCCGAGAAGGCGACGATGGAATGCCGGTACGGGTCGGGTGGGGCGTTGAAGACCTGGTGGCCCATCGTGACCGGGAAGACGAACCCTGCTGCGCGGAGGGACCGGATCAGGTCGTTCACCTGCTCCTCGGCCGAGTCCGGGACCTGCCGGATGTTCGCCAGGGCCACCCCGGACCCGTGCTCGACCAGGGAGCCGATGGAGGTCCTGCCCGACGAGATGAAGAGGGCGAGGGGGTCGATCGTGGTACCACGGTAGCCGATCAGGTCGTTGAACCCGACCGCCTGTCGGTCCAGGACCTGGAGCGTCCCCCCGTAAGCGACGTGGACCGGGATCCCGTTGTGCTGGAAGACCCCGTCCATCGTGATGGAGCAGACGGTGACCAGTCCGACAGAGCCCGGTGGTACCCGGGGATGGCGGTCCAGGACCAGGTAGTGGGAGAAGAAGCCGTAGCCGGCCCTGATCACCGCATCGAACGCGGTAAGGACTTCGTCAAGCCGCTCCTCGGGGACGATGGAGAGGTTGTAGGCGACGTCGCCTGTCCCCGTCTCGGGGTCGAACGTGGACCGAAAGGCAAGTCGTTCGAGCTTCGAGATGATGAACCCGGTCCGGTCGTCCACGAGCGCCTTGTCGGTCTCGCTCCGGCCCAGATCGGTCAGGACCCGCCCGTGGTTCCCGACCTTGAAGGTGAAGCCGTTCTCGTCCAGGTAGCGGAGGTAATACTGGACGGCTCGATCGGAGAGGACGAAACCCCGTTCGGCCATCAGTTCGGAGAGCCGTTTTGCGCCGATCGGCTCGGCCTGGTCCTTGAGGATCCGGAGGAGCTCGACCACCTTGCGTTCGGTCCGGATCATGACTCCCGGGCCTTGACGGCCCCCTGGCTGTCCTGGTACCGGCCGCGGTACTCGCGGTGGTTCTCCATCACCTCGGAGAAGAGGATCTGGACGACCCGGTCACCCGCCGTGATCTGGACATCCTCTGGGCCGAGGTTCGAGAGCGCCATCGTCAGCTGCCCGCGGAAACCCGGATCGACGAACCCGCCGCCGAGCAGCACTCCCTTCCGTCCGAGCGATGAACGGCACCGCAGGGTCGCGGCCAGGCCGATCGGCACCTCCACCCACTCGACCGAAGGGACCAGGCGGCACTCGCCGCGTGGGATCACCGTCGCCTCGGCGGCGCGAAGGTCGTAACTGGCCACCTGGAGAGACTCCTTGGCGAATGGCTGGATCGTGAGCCGTTCACCTGGTTCGAGCGTGCGAAGCCGACGGATGATCTCCTCGCCGGACAGAATCATAGGAATATCAGGAGCTTCCGAATACTTAATAGTCGTCGATGCCCAACAATCAGGCGGATCTATGGGGTAGAGGATATCCTCTTGGGCTTCGAACCCAAGGACCCGGGTTCGATTCCCGGTGGATCCGTCCTCCTTTTCTCAGCTGCGAAATCGTTAAGAGCTTGCGTACCCTTTGAATACTACAACATCTCCCGGAGGTCCCGGCTGGCCGGGCGAGTGCGCGTCCGCAAGATTCTTGTGTGATGAGCCGGTTGAGTGAGGTATCGGAGGTCGAACATGAGGTGCGGCATGATGAATAGCGGCCCGGCAACGGGTTTCGTCCACGTTCTGTTCTCCTGTTCTTTCCCGATAGTCGACCGACACGCTCAGACGGCGGACGTGGCGCAGAGGGGCGAGGATGGGTAAAGCATGCTGAATGAACTGATCGAGAAGCGAAAGAAGATACTAGCAGAGTCCGAGCAGCACAAAGAGCGGCGGAACGAACTGAACGCGACCGCGAGCAAGTTCGCCCGCGAGCGGAACGCTCTGAACGGTAAGACTCGCGAGTTCGTCGAGGAGGCGCAGAAGAACAAGGAGCTGCGTGACCAGGCGAACAAGGACGTCCAGGCCCAGAAAGAGGTGCGCAACTCCTTCAACGAGCAGGCGAACGTGCTCTTCGAGGAGATCGAGGGCTTCAAGAAGGAGCACGGGACGCTCAAGAACCGGGGGATCAAGGAGCTCCAGAAGCAGATCGAGCACATGGAGTTCCGGCAGCAGACCGAGGTCTTCTCCGTCGACAAGGAGCGGGAACTGATCGAGAAGATCAAGGCGCTGCGCACGGAGATCCGGGACCAGGAGACCGAGCTCGAGCAGAATAAGGAGATGCGGACCAAGCTCACGGACGCCCGTGAGTTTCGCCACCAGGCCTCCGAGGTCCACGCCCGGGTCACCGAGCTCGCCGAGCTCGCCCAGAAGCACCACGACCTGATGGTCGAGAACTACCGCAACGCCGACAAGTCCCGCGAGGCCGCCGACGCGGCGCACCGGCAGTTCGTCGAGGCCCAGGAATCCGCCGACGCCGAGCACAAGTCTTTCCTCGCCTGCCAGAAGGAGCTCCGCGACTACGACAAGGTGATCGGGGGTCTCAGGAAGAAGACCCGCTCGACCAAGGCCACGAAAGAGCAGAAGGCGGTCCGCCAGGAGGCAGAGCGGATCTTCACGTCGTTCCGGGGCGGCGAGAAGCTTACGACCGAGGACCTGCTCCTCCTCCAGCGGTCGAAAATGGTCTGATTCTTCTCTTTTTTTGAAATCCGCCCTAGTCAACAACAATTTAATAGTTCCGGTGTAACACTCCTTGTGATGGCGGAGCGACGCACCCTCGTGCTCTCGGTGGACCGGGACGACGACGTCGGGTTCAAGGCGGGAATCGACGTTCCCGTGGTCGGGCGTGACGCCTGCCTCGCCGCTGCCAACTCACTCGCGCTCGTCGACCCCGAGGACTCGGACGTGAACGCGATCTTCCAGGCGGTCAAGGTCGCCGACGGGCTTGCCGCGAGCGGCGAGCTGGTCGAGGTCGCGATCGTCGCCGGCGACCACCTCCACATGATCGAGGGGGACCGGAAGATCGCCCGCGACCTCGAGCGGGTGATCGCCCGCACCGGGGCGACCGAGTGTATCCTGGTCACAGACGGGGCCGAGGACGACTTCGTTCTGCCGATCATCCAGTCGCGGATCGCCGTCTCGTCGGTCCGGCGGGTGGTGGTCTCCCAGATGGTGAATCTGGAGGGGACCTACTATATCCTGAAGAAGCTCCTCGACGACCCCAAGATCTCACGACCGCTCCTGGTCCCCGTCGGGCTCGCGATGCTCCTCTTCGCGATCGCCTACCTGCTCGGGTACCCCGAGGGGGCGATGATCGTCGTTGTAGGGGTGATCGGGACCTACCTCCTCTTCCGGGGCCTCGGGTATGAGGACATCTTCGGCTCGTCCTACCGGGCGATCGCGAACTCCCTCTCGCGGGGCCGGTTCACCCTGGTGACGAACCTGGCAGCCCTTCTGTTCGTGATCGTGGGGGCGATCAACGGGATGACCACGATGATCATCCACTACATGGGCGGCGACCAGGCAAACGGCCTCTTCATGTTCCTCGCGTTCGCCTACGGTGCCGTCCCATGGTTCGTCGCGGCCGGACTCATCTCCTCCGCGGGACGGCTGATCGACGTCTACCTCGGGGAGCGGGAGGAGGTCTGGCGCGTCCTGATCCTGCCGTTCCTGACGCTCGCCGCCGGCCTCTTCTTCTACGGCGCGGCGATCTACGTCCTGGCGGTGAACCGGGCCCCCGAGTTCCCGATCCTGGCGGAGGCCGGCCTGCAGTACTTCGCCCTCCTCTCGGCGGCGGCCCTGTTCTGCATTGGGGTCGGCCTCTGGCTCCAGCATGCCGCCCGCCGGTCGGCGGGAAAGGGCCGGGACCGGTCCGGCCTGCCGTCCGAGTGAGTCGGGCCGCCCGAACCGGGCGGACCTACAGGGTGTCCAGGCTGATGCTGTTGAACTCCTGGGCCACCGATGCCGGCTCGCGCACCCCGAAGGCGGTCTGGACCGCGTGGGCGTCGAGGGCGTACGCGACGTCGCACATGTAGTCCAGGATATCGATCGAGAGCTCGCGGTTCTGCCGGGACTTCCGAACCTGGTCGAGGAGGAGCGTGAGCTTGTCGGGGGCCTCGTTCCGGAGTTTCGCGACGGCGATCACACACATCGAGATCCGGGTGATGTTCCGGTCCGTGCCCGTGACGATCTCAAAAAAGTTGCGCACGATCTGCGCCTGATAGATCTCACCGCCCATGCCTGCTGATTATTATCGCGTTCTCCTATACCAATCTTCCGCATTGCTTATTTTGCAGCCGAGACGATCCGGATGATGTCCCCGTTCTTGAGCGGCTGTGTGTCGCGGATTCGCATCCGGGTGCGGGCGTCGACCGCGTAGAGGAACCCCTTTCCGATCTCGGTGTGGACGGCGAACGCGAGGTCCCGGGGTGTGGACCCGCTCGGCATCAGGAACGCATCGGGGAGGACCCTCCCCCGGCCGTCCATGTAGTGGACCTCGTCCTCGACCGGGTAGACCACAATCCGGTCGAGGAGCTCGAAGACCGCGCGGTTGAGCGCTGCCTGGATCCCCGTTCCGCCGAGCCGGGTCATCACCTTCAGAAGGGCCTCGAGCCCCGCTGCCTGTGCCTTCGAGAGCGCCGCCCGGTCGATGATCTCGAAGGTGGCGTCCCCGGGCAGGTATCGGATCAGGTCCGCCTTCGCCGCGTTCCGGAGGGCAAGCTCCCCCGCCGCTGTTGCGGGCGGCACGCCCCGTGCGGCGAGCTGCTCGAGGAGGGCGTCGGGTGCGAGGTCGGCCTTGTTCGCGACCGCGAGCATCGGCTTCGCCCGGGCGAGCAGCTCGCCGCAGAAGGCGACGAGCGCCGCCGAGTCCGCGTGGAGGAGGTCGATGCCGGTGTCACGCACCACGTCTCCCACCTGCTCGGGGCTGATGGAGATGCCGGCGAGGGCCTCGGCGATCGCCGCGTGGAGCGAGAAGCCCCGCTGCTGCGCCTGCCGCATCAGCTTTGCCCAGTGCTTGTCAAGGATCCCGTGGACCCAGAGGGTCATCTCCTGCGGGAGGAAGGCGATCTCCTCCCCGGGATCCTGCTCACCGATCCCGACGGGGTTCCCCTCGGAGTCAGTCGACCCGGACCCGTCCACGACGTGGATGATCGCATCCGCCTGGCGGAGGTGGTCAAGGAACTGGTTTCCCAGTCCCCGCCCGAGGTGGGCGTCCGGCACGAGCCCGGCGACGTCGATCAGGTTGATGGGAATGAACCGCACGCCGTCGGTGCAGTGGCCGCATTGGGCTTTCCCACCGGGGAGCTCCAGTCCGGTGCAGGGGCAGGGGGCCCTGAGGTAGGCGACGCCGTGGTTCGCATCGATCGTCGTGAATGGGTAGTTTGCGATCTCCGCGTCGGCGAGGGTCGCCGCCTTGAAGAAGGTGGACTTGCCGCAGTTCGGTTTTCCGGCGAGCGCGAGGGTGATCATGATGAGCCGCAGAATGATCGGGAGGCGGGGGGTAAAAAGGTGTTGACCATCTGGCCACGATGCAAAAAATTAATATTTTGTGGGATTCACCTCTGGTTAGGTCACGGACCTCCGCGACCGAAGAGGAGATGAGAATGCCGTACCGAGAGAACCCGTTTGAAGGACTGGGACGCCAGTTCGACGACATGCTGAACGAGATGGAGAGCCGTTTCCGCACCCTGATGCTGGGATCGGGAACCTTCCTGCCGGCCGGCGGGTTGGGCCCTGGCGGGGTCGGGGACCGGCTCATGCCCGCGGTCAGGGGCGAATTCCGGATCGATGTCCGGGAGGATCAGGACGACGTCCTGGTGGTCGCCGACCTCCCCGGGGTCGACCGTGAACAGATCACCGTCCGGCTTCTTTCGCCGGACGAGCTGGAGATCGCCTGCGAGCGCCGCTCGGAGCGGCAGGAGGGTGCCGAGACCGGCCAGTTCTTCCGGCAGGAGCGGACCTTTGGTTACATGTCACGGATCGTCCCTCTCCCGCACCCCGTGACGGCGGAAGGAGCCCGTTCGTCTTTCACGAACGGTGTCCTGGAGATCCGGCTCACCAAGACCGCTATCGAGCGCGGGACCCGGATCCCGATCGAGTAACTCATTTTTTATGCCGCGGTTCGTGGTTCACGACCACCGGTCCCGCACGCACCACCACGACGTGCGGTTCGAGCACGGGGGCGTCCTGGTCTCGTGGGCGGTCCCGAAAGGCCTTCCCGAGCGCCCGGGGGAGCGCCGCCTCGCGATCGCGACGGAGGACCACGCGAACGAGTACCTCGACTTCGAGGGGACGATCCCCGAGGGGGAATACGGGGCGGGCGAGGTGCGGATCCACGACCGGGGGGAGTTCGACCTGGTTGCCTGGGAGAGCGACCGGCGTGAGGTCCGGCTCCATGGGCAGCGCTACGAGGGGACGTACCTCTTCGTACCGTTCCGACGAGCCGGCCCGGGTTCGTGGCTTGTGGTCCGGCGCGCGGATTGACCGGGAACTGCCGGCGGGTACTTTATGCTCCCGGGGTTCCCTCTCCCGGATCATGAACGGTTCTTCGCGGTCCGCCTGCCCCCCGGGCGGGGACGATGCGGCCTCCTGGGTCTTCCGGGGGATGACCTGCACGCGGCGGCGGCAGTATAACGAGGCAGTCGTGGCCTTCGAACGGGCGCTGCACCTCAACGCAACCATGGTCGAGGCGATGGTCGGGATGGGTAATGCGTTCTTTGCCCTCGAACGGTACGACGATGCCCTGCAGGCATACGACCGGGCTCTCGCGGTGGCGCCCGAACGGCCGGCCCTGCACCTCGCCCGGTCGAACGCACTCGAAGCACTGGGTCGGTGCAACGAGGCGCACCAGGCGTACGACTGTGCGCTTGCGCTCCGTTGCCGCTCCCATCAATAATTTATAGTCACATATCGAGAGACCTAGTGGTGAACGCATGACCGAAGGCTACCGCACCACAACCGTCGACGGCCGGGAAGTTCCGTACGACCCGTCGACGCTCCGTCGAGTCAAGGAGCACCCGTGCTTCTCCGAGAAGGCCTGCCACGCCTTCGGTCGGATGCACCTGCCGATCGCGCCGAAGTGCAACATCCAGTGCAACTACTGCGTCCGGGACTACGACTGCGTCAACGAGTCCCGTCCTGGCGTTACGAGCCGGGTGGTGACCCCTGATGAGGCGGTCCCGCTCATCCAGAAGGTGCTCGATGAGCATAAGTATATCAAGGTGATCGGGATCGCGGGCCCGGGAGACCCGCTCGCGAATGAGGAGACCTTCGAGGCCCTCCGCCTGATCAAAGAGCACTTCCCCGACGCGATGCGCTGCCTCTCCACGAACGGCCTGATGCTCCCCGAGCGGGTGGAGGAACTCGCCGAGCTCGGCGTCGGGAACATCACGGTCACGATGAACGCTCTCGACCCCGAGGTGGGCGCGAAGATCTACGATCACGTCGACTACCACGGGAAGCGCTACACCGGGGCCGAGGCGGCGAAGATCCTGATCGCCAACCAGCTGAAGGGGGTCGAGGAGTCGGTCCGGCTCGGCATGATCGTCAAGATTAACACGGTCTGGATCCCCGGCGTCAACGACGACCAGATCCTCGAGATCGCGAAGAAGACCTCGGAACTGGGGGCCTACACCTTCAACCTGATCCCGGTGATCCCGCAGTACAAGTTCAAAGACGTCGTCCCCCCGACGCCCGCCCAGAAGCGGGAGATGCAGGACCAGTGCGCACCCTACATCAAGCAGATGCGCCACTGCCAGCGGTGTCGCTCCGACGCGATCGGCCTCCTCGGCAAAGACATTCAGTCCGAGATCTACTGCGAAAAGCACGACGATCCGAAGAAAGAGTGATGGAGCCGGCGAACGCCGGTCTCTTTTTTTAGACGGTGATCTCTCGGAAGCGGGCCCCGGGGATGTTGCAGATGGGGCAGCGCTCGGGGGCTTCGTCGAGGACGACGTTGCCGCAGACGGGGCAGAGCAGCACTTTCGTCGCCTCGAGGTCCTTTCCTGCCTTGACAGCCTCTGCGGCCTTCGCGTAGAGCCCGGCGTGGACCTCTTCGGCCTTCATCGCGTAGGTGAACGGCGTGATCGCCGCCTTCTGCCCCTCGTTCTCGGCCTCGCTGATGAATGCGGGGTACATCTCAGTGAACTCGTGGGTCTCGCCATCGACCGAGGCGGCGAGGTTCTCGGCGGTCGACTTCACCGCGCCCATCACGTTCAGAAGGGTACGGGCGTGGATCGCCTCAGCGTCGGAGGCGGCGCGGAAGAGGCGCGCGACCCCCGGGTACCCGTCCTGGACGGCCTTCTCCGAGAAGGAGAGGTACTTCCGGTTCGCCTGGGATTCGCCCGCAAATGCGGCCTTCACGTTGTCCATGGTCGCCATGCAGACTAGTGGCGCCCACACCCTACTTAAACCTTATTATTTCGTCACAATACGAACCAGATGAAAAAAGAACGTTGAAGTGATGGACAGTCCCATCTCTCAACGTGGCGGTGCGACGCATGGCCGAGATCCCCAGGCGGGATCGGCCGCGTGAGAGGCTGATCCGGAAGGGTCCCCGGGCGCTCTCGACCCGCGACCTGATCGCCGTGATCATCGGCCGGGGTACGCGGGAACGGGACGTGCTGGCGGTCGCATCCGATGTCCGGGATCTCTTTACAAAGAAGCAGCATGACGTCACCATAGAGGACCTCATGGAGGTGCCCGGGATCGGGACAGCGAAGGCCTGCGAGCTCCTCGCCGGGCTCGAACTCTCCCGGCGGTTCGGGGACCCGAACGAGGGGCTGCGGATCTCAAGTCCCGATGAGGTGCTCTGCCTGCCCGATGTCGATGCGATCCGGAACCGGCAGCAGGAGCACTTCCTCGCGATCACCCTGAACGGGGCCGGCGAGGTGATCCGTGCCCGGACGCTCACCGTCGGCCTTCTGAACGCAAGCCAGGTCCACCCCCGCGAGGCCTTCGCCGACGCGATCACCGACCGTGCCGCCGCTGTCGTCTTCGTGCATAACCACCCCTCGGGCTCACTCGAGCCCTCGGCTCAGGATACCGCGATCACGCGACAGCTCGTCGAGGCAGGCGACCTCCTCGGGATCCAGGTCCTGGACCACCTGATCATCTCCCGGAAGGGGCACCGATCGCTCCGGGGCGCCGGCGCACTCCGGATCGATTGACCGGGTCGGGTATTGGGTTCTACACCTGGGACTCGGCGACGAGCCGCTCGCCGAGGCGCCGACCCGCCGCCCGCGCCTCCGCGAGGAGCTCGGGAAACTGCGTAAGGTCGCGCTTGCCGTCCATGTGGTCGACCAGGAGTTCCTCCCCCTGGGTCACGTCCGTGATGTCGAAGAAGGCGTCGACCGTGTACCGCAGCCCGTCAAAGACATGTGGAACCCGCTTCCGTGAGAGGCCCGATATCGCAATCAGGAGCCCATGCCGCTCCGCCAGTCGCTCGCGGGGAACGAGGGGGTCCTTTCTCCCGTACTTCGCCCAGTAGAGGACCTGAAAACGGTCGAAAAACCCCTTCAACTTTCCCGGGACACCCATGGTCATCACGGGCGTCGCGATGATCACCCCGTCCGCCTCGACCAAACGGTCGTAGTACGGCGTCAGGTCGTCGAGCTGCGAGCACTCGGGCTGGGTCATGCAGTGGAGCGACTCCAGGCAGGGCTCGAACGTCAGGAACGGGACGTTCACCCGCTCAACCGTGCACCCGCTCTCGACGGCGCCGGCGATGGCCTGTTCGAGGAGCATGGCGGTGTTGCCTCGGGGGAGCGGCGAGCCAAAGAGGGCGATGATCTGGGGCATGATGATGCAGTCTGACGTGCCCGGATAAAAAGGGTGCTCATCAGGTGCTCCTTCCCGCCTCACCACCCCTGGCAGGCCCGGCATCCCGGTTCGGCGTGCGCATCGGGGGCCGGAGCAGGGCATTTCCCCGATCTTCGGGCTATCTCAAACTATCTTGATTCGGGCTGCATCGTGCCCTTCCGGTCTATCGAGGGCGCTCTCTTTTGAATTGGCAGAAAGAGAACCGATATATACCTGCGCTGTTCATGGAACAGATGGTGAATCCACGGATGGAAGGAATCGAGAAGAAGGCCGGCGAGAAGGTCGGCCCCGGCAAGTACGTCTGTCTCGACTGCGGCTACGAGGAGGAGCTCTCTGCGGTGGAACAGGACCTGCGCAAGTGTCCGAAGTGCTCGTGCGAAGAGTACCAGTGCTTTCCCATGACGCATATCCGGCCGGACATCAAGACCCCCGAAGACGCGATGAACCCACCCAAGCGGTGAACCGTTCGGCATGCCGGCCCGGCGGGCCGGGTGGAATGAGACGGAAATTGAGAGTAGAGGTAGAAGAACCATGGTAAACGTATCCAGCGCGGGCCAGATCTTTGTCTGCAACATCTGCGGCAACGTGGTTGAGGTCAAGGAAGCCGGCGGCGGCGAGCTCGTCTGTTGCGGCGAACCGATGGAGCTGAAGGAGTGAGAATGACTGACGACGCACGCCTCGAGAGCCTCGAGGAGAAGATTGGAAAGGTCCCGAAGATCTTCCGGGACCTGAAAGACAGCAACCCCGAACTCTACAACTCGGTGATGGGCCTCGACCAGATGGTCTGGGCCGATGGGCTGCTATCGAGGAAGGACAAGAAACTGATCGCAATCGCGATCGCAGCGGCCATGCGTGACGCACACGCGGTCCGGGCTCAGATTGCCGGCGCTCCGCACCTCGGGATCTCGCTCGCCGAGATCGAGGAGGCGCTCCGGGTGACGTTCCTGCTCGCGGGAATGCCGGCCTACGTCCACGGACGAGCCGCTGCGGAAGAGATCTATAAAAAATAACCCCCATTTTCCAGGTACGATCATGTGTGACGATCTGAAAGACTGCTCATCCGGTGCTGCACCGGCCGCAACGCTCCCGGGGCTCGGACAGCCCGCCCCCGACTTCCTGGCCGACTCGACCCACGGACCTCTCCGGCTCTCGGATTACCGGGGCCGCTGGGTCGTGATGTTCTCGCACCCGGCCGACTTCACGCCGGTCTGCACGACCGAGTTCATGGCGTTCGCGGAGATCGCGGACGAGCTGAAGAGCCTGAACGCCGAGCTGATCGGCCTCTCGGTCGACTCGGTCTCGGCCCACCTGGCGTGGGTCAGGGCGATCAAGGAGAAGATGGGCGTCGAGATCCCGTTCCCGATCATCGCCGACCTCGAGATGAAGGTCGCGAAGGTCTACGGGATGATCCAGCCGGGCCAGTCGAACACGGCGGCCGTTCGTGCGGTCTTCTTCATCGACGACAAGGGGATCCTCCGGGGCATGCTCTACTACCCGCTCTCGAACGGGCGGTACATGCCCGAGATCCTCCGGCTCCTCAAGGCCTTCCAGACGACGGACGCCCACGGCGTCGCCACCCCGGCGAACTGGCAGCCCGGCGACAAGGTCGTGGTGCCGGCCCCGAAGACGGCGGCGGAGATGGCGGAGCGGGACAAAGCAGGGTACGAGTGCAAGGACTGGTACCTCTGCTTTAAGTCCCTCTGAACCTTTTTTATAGCCTCCCTGCCAACACGGGGGTACATGCCGATCACCGTCCTCGGGTTCGCGGGTTCCCCGCGCCGACACGGCAACTCCGAGACCCTGCTCGACTGGGTCCTTGAAGCGATGGCCTCCGAACCCGGCGTCGAGGTCGAGAAGGTGGTGGTGGTCAATGCCGATATCAAGCCCTGCCGCGGCTGCAATGCCTGCGAGCGGACCGGGGACTGCGTCCAGAAGGACGGGATGATCCCCCTGTACGACCGTATCCTGGCGGCGGACTGCGTGGTGCTCGCCGCCCCGATCTACTGCATGGGGCTTCCAGCGCAGGCGAAGGCGCTCGTCGACCGGGCGCAGGTCTTTCGTTCCAGGAAGTACGTGCTGGGCTGGCCGGTCATCCCCGAGGAACGGAAGGGGAAAAGGCTCGGCCTCTTTCTTGGAACCGCCGGCCAGGACTGGGACCACGTCTTCGAGGCGGCCCTTCCCTCGGTGAAGTGCTTCTACCATGTCGCAGGGTTCCGTGAGCGGGACATGCGATACCTCCTCGTCCGGAGCGTCGACGAGTCCGGTGCCGTCCGGCACCACCCGACGGCGAGAGAGGAGGCGCGGGCGCTCGGTCTCGACACGGTGGCAACCCTCCGCGAGCGGCTCGGCGCATGACCCTGGTCCTCGGGGTGTCGGGCAGCCCGCACCGGCACGGCAACACGGAGCGGCTCCTGGACGCCTTTCTCGAGGGGGCCCGCGATGCTGGCGCCGAGACGAGAAAGGTGGTGCTCTCGACCCTATCGTACACTGCTTGCCGGGGGTGTAATGCCTGCCACCGGACCGGGGTCTGCGTGGTGAACGACGATGCGGGCCTCCTGCTCGAGGAGATGGCTGGAGTCGACGTCCTCGCCGTCGCCTCCCCGATCTACAGCATGGGGATCACGGCCGAGCTGAAGGGGCTGATCGACCGGGCGCAGTTTCTCTGGGCCCGCCGAATGGTGACGAACACGCTCGACTACCCTCAGGAGCACCTGGACCGTCACCGGGGAGTCTTTCTCTCGACCGCCGGCTCCGACTGGCCGACCGTCTTCGACGGGTCCTACCCGGTCGTGCAGGCCCTCTTCTCCGGGCTGGGATTCAGCTACGCCGGGAACGTTGTTGTCAACGCGCTGGACCGCTACGGCGGCCGAATCCAGGGACACCCGACCGCGCTCGCCGAGGCACGGGCGACCGGTCGGCGCGAGGTGGAACTCCTTCTCTCCCGCTAGTCGGGCCGGCACCGTTCGTCGCAGACGCGGGTGACGATCCGGCGCGAGGAGCAGAGCGGCGTCCCCGAGAAACCGCCGATCCGGACGACGCGGCACCCGCATCCTCGCGCTTCGAGGGCGGCGGAGAGCGCCTTCTCGTCGAAGTGCTGGTTACAGCCGATCGTGATGATCTCCGGCCGAATCTCTTCGATCGGGCGAAACATGTCCTCGCTGTCGCCCAGGCGGGCGAAGTCGACCGGTTTCAGGGCCCGGACCATCTCGAGCCGCTGGACTTCGGGCACGATTGGGCGGGGCTTGTGCTTCACGTTCGCGTCACGGGCGACGATCACGTGCAGTTCGTCGCCGAGCCGGCGCGACTCGGCGAGGTAGTAGAGATGGCCCGGGTGGAGGAGATCGAAGGTCCCGGTCGCGACGACGCGGGTCATTCGATCACCTCAAGGTCATACGGCCCCCCATCGGCCGTGAAGCAGGCCCAGTCCCCCTCTTCGTACGGCCAGCCGATGATCAGGTGGTACCGGCCGGTCCGGGGGAAGAACGAGAGGTCCGCGTCCGAGGGCTCCAGCACTCCGTTCGGGTGCGAATGGGCCGAGCCGGCACGTCGAGGGTCGAGGGGCATCATGTCGAGGAGCACGCTCGCCGAGTCCTCGTTGGTGACCGTGCCCGGGACCAGGTCGCACTCCTCTATTACGCCGTTCTCCTCCCGGAGCAGGGCCACGAACTCGTTCGGGTCATTCGAGGCCGCGATCGCGAGCAGGAGGTCCAGGAGCTCTCGCCGAATCCCCCTGCACTTCATGCCCTGATCGATGTACTCCCCGAGGTGATAATCCCGACGCCGAATGGGAAAGAAATGGTTAACTCTATCCGGGTCCACCTCGTCAGCAGAAACGGGATGAGGATCCTCTCGGCTGACGACGTGCACGCCGCCCTCCCAATGGAGGCTGCGATTGCAGGCATGAGGCGGGCTTTTGCGGCCTTCTCGAGCGGGCGGACCGAGATGCCCCCGCCCGCGCGCCTCTCGGTCCCCGGGGGGCGGGGCGAGGGTGATGCAGCTCTCGTCCACGTGCAGAACCACGAGGGGGAGGTCCTGGGTCTTCGCCTGGCGACGACCTGGCCCGAGAACCCGGGCCGTGGACGCCCGGTCGACCAGGGGGCTGTCCTGCTCGTCGATCCCTCGACCGGAACCCCCGATGCCCTGGTCGAGGCGGGTAGCCTTTCTGCGGTCCGCACCGGGGCTACGAGCGCAGTCGCCACCGATCTCCTCTCCCGCCGCTCGGCCAGGACGCTCGCGGTGATCGGGACCGGGGTCCAGGCACGCACCCAGGTCGAGGGGGTCTGCCACGTCCGCGCGATCGAGTCGGTCCATGTCTATGGGCGCGACCCCTCGTCCACCAGGGCGTTCATCTCCGAGATGGCCGGGAGGGGTTGCGTCCCGCAGGAGGTCATCGCGGCGAAGACCCCGGCCGCCGCAATCACCGGGGCCGACATCGTCTGCACGGCGACCACCTCGTCCACTCCCGTATTCGCCGACCGGGACCTCGACGATGGGGTCCATATCAACGGTATCGGCTCTTTTTCACCGATCGCCGCCGAGATCCCGCACCGGACCCTCGCCCGGGCCCTGCTCGTGGTCGACTCGCGCGCCGCGGCCCTGTCGGCGGCCGGTGACCTGGTCCAGGCGATCGCCAAGGGTGTGATCACTCCGGACCACGTTTACGCCGAGCTCGGCGAGCTCGTCGTCGGGCGGGTCCCGGGACGGACCTCCCCGGAGCAGGTGACCGTCTTCAAGTCGGTCGGTATCGCGGTCCAGGACACGGTCGCCGCCTCGATCGCCCTCAAGAACGCCCGGGCAGGAGAGATCGGCCGCGAGTGCCGCTGGCCCTAGAGAGCGGCCTGGATCGCATCGGCGATCCGGAGGTTCTCGACCCCCTGTGCCAGGGTGACCGGGAAGGCAGGCCCTCCGGCGACCGCCGAGATGAAGTCCAGGAGTTCGACCCGGAGGGGCTCTACGCGGTTGACCAGGAGCTTTTCGATGATGTTCTCCTGGACATACCGGCCCCCGTTGTGTGTGTACCGGTCAGGCTTGCGGTAGACATAGACCTCCTGCGTCATGAAGTCCGCCTCGATCGTCAGGTCTTCCTCCTCGATGTAGAGGGAACGGATCTTCTTCGATGACTTCCGGGAGGCCGAGATGTCCGCGTGGCAGGAGCCGAAGGAGAAGAGGGCCGAACAGACGTCATCGCCCCCGGCGGCAACGACCTGGTACGGGGCCCCGGGAAATAGGATATGAGCGAGGATGTCGATATCGTGGATCATCAGGTCCTCGATGACGGAGGTCCCCATGACCCGGGACGAGGCCGGGTTGTGGCGCTTCATCTCGACGTAGAGCGGCTGCGAGACGAGCCGGGCGACCTCCTCGACGACCGGGTTGAAGCGCTCGATCTGCCCGACGCCTGTCACGAGCCCGCTGGGGACGGCGTCCATCAGTCGCTCTCCCTCCTCGACGCAGGCGCAGACCGGCTTCTCGATCAGCATCGGGACGCCGGCGGACGCCAACCGCTCTGCGGTGGCGAGGTGGTACGGTGTCGGGACGCAGATGCTGACCGCATCCGCCTCGTCGACGAGGGCCTCGAGCGAGGGTGCCACGGTCGCCCCGACGGCATCCGCCGCCTGCGCCGCTGCTGTCCCATCAAGGTCGAAGACCAGCACCTCTCGGACCAATCTGAGCTCGGAGAGAACCCGGATGTGGTTTTTCCCCATCACCCCGGCGCCGATCACACCGATCTTCATCGGCACGCCCCGTTCACTGCCCTGACCACCTGTGCGAGCTCAGCGGATTCGACGGCCGGGTGGACCGGGAGCGAGAGCACCCGATGGCTGAGCCGACCGGCCTCCGGGCAGGCGTCCGGGAGGACCGCGCCTCGGTAGAGCGGCTGTTCGTGGACCGGGATTGGATAGTGAACCGCAGACCCGACCCCCTCCTCCCGGAGGCGGGCGGCAAGCATATCCCGGGAGAGGGGGCAGTCGTCGGTGACCGTCACCACGTACTGGTGAAAGACGTGGACCCGGTCGTCGGCGGTCAACGGGGGAACGACTCCCATCGCGTCCAGGTGCGAGGAGAGATAGGCGGCGTTCTCCTGCCGTCTGCGGTTGAACTCGGGCAGGCGGCGGAGCTGGACGCGCCCGATCGCCGCACCGATGTCGGTCATCCGGTAGTTGTAGCCCAGTTCGGTATGGAGGTACTTCTCCGCCTGGCCGTGGTTGACCAGGCGCCGGACCCGCCCGGCGAGCGCGTCGTCGTCCGTCGTGACCATCCCGCCCTCGCCGGTCGTCATGTTCTTCGTGGGGTAGAAGGAGAAGCACCCGGCATCCCCGTGCGAGCCGACCTGCCGGCCCCCGTAGGTCGCGCCGTGCGCCTGGGCCGCGTCCTCGATGAGGAGGAGGTCTCGCGACTCACAGACCTCCCGGATCGGATCGATGTCGAAGGGCTGACCGAAGAGGTGGACCCCGATCACCGCCTTCGTCCGGGGGGTGACAAGGTCCGGGAGCCGGTCGGGGTCGAGGGTGAAGAGGTCGGACCGGACGTCGGCGAAGACCGGCGTGGCGCCGCACATCGAGACCGTTGTTGCGGTCGCGATGAAGGTGAAGGAAGGGACGATCACCTCATCCCCCGGTCCGATCCCGGCCCCTAGCAGGGCCGCGTGGAGCGCAGTGGTACCGTTCGAGACCGCGATCGCGTGCCGGACACCGACGAACGCCGCGAACTCGGTCTCGAACCCGGCCACCTCGGGCCCGGAGGCGAGCATCCCGGAGCGGATCACCCGGGAGGCGGCCTCCGCCTCCTCGTCCCCGAGCAGGGGGCGGGCGATCGGGATCACCGGCGGACCTCCGGAACGGGCTTTGGACGGAACCGGGCCGGGTTGCCGACGGCGAGCATCCCGGGCGGCACGTCCCTGGTGACGACCGAGCCCGCTGCGACGAGCGCCCCGGCTCCGATCCGGACTCCGGGCAGGACGGTCGTGTTGGCACCGATCGCCGCCCCGTCCTCGATCACCGGTCCGGCGAGGCCCCCGATGCCGGTCGGCGGATACCGGTCGTTGGTCAGGACCACATGGGGCCCAATAAAGACCCGGTCCCCGATCCAGGTGTTGGTCGGGATGAAGGCCATCGACTGGACCGAGACGTCCGAGCCGAACCGGCAGTTGCCCTCGCAGATCGTGTTCGTCCCGATGGCGACCCGGTCACCGATCCGGGTCTTCTCCCGGATCATCACGTTGTGCCCGGTCTGGAAGTCGTCGCCGGCGACCACCTCACAGTAGAGGATCGTCCCCGAGCGGATCGTTGCGTTCCGCCCGAGGGTCACGCCGGGAAAGTCGGTCGCCCCGAGAAACTCTCTCGAGGGAAAGCCGAGGGTGACGGGCTCGAATAGGCGCGCCCCCTCCCCGATGGTATTCCTGCCGAACCCGGTCATTCGACGGTCACGCTCTTTGCGAGGTTTCTGGGCTGGTCCACGTCCCGGTTGAGGGCGACCGCTGTCTGGTAGGCGAGCTGCTGGAGGAGGACCGATGCCGAGATCATCTGGATAAGTTCGTGGCACTCGGGGATCGGGAGGAAGACGTCGACGATATCGATCAGCTCCCGGTCGCCCCGTGCCCCAATCCCGATGATCGGGGCGTTTCGTGCCTTCATCTCCTTGATGTTCGAGAGCATGATCGAGTAGGTGTCTCCGGGCGAACAGAGCGCGACCACTGGCGTCTCCTCCGACAGGAGGGCGAACGGTCCATGCTTGAGCTCGCCGGCCGCGTACCCCTCGGCGTGGATGTAGGAGATCTCCTTCATCTTGAGGGCCCCTTCGAGCGCGATCGGGTAGAAGAGACCCCTCCCGACGTAGAAAAGGTGCTGGGCCGGCTGGCAGATCTGGACTGCGCGGCTGATGTCCTGCAGCAATACCTCCTCGATCGCACTGTTCGTTCGCTCGAGCGATTCGGCGAAGTCGTTCTTCGGGCTCATCAGGTTGACGAGCTGCATCAGGACCGCGAGCTGGGCCACGAACGACTTGGTCGCGGCAACCGAGATCTCAGGGCCGGCCCGCATGTAGAGGGTGTGGTCGGCGATCCGGGTCACGCTCGAGCCGAGCACGTTCGTGATCGCCAGCGTCGGGCAGTTGTAGGCCTTCGCTTTTTTCAGTGCGGCGAGCGTGTCCGCGGTCTCACCGGACTGGGTGATCACCATCACGATCCCCTTCAGGGGCGGGGTGAAGTACTTGAACTCCGAGCCGAGCTCAGCCCGGACCGGGATCCGGCAGGTTGACTCGCAGAGGTACTTGAAGACCAGCCCCGCGTGGTACGACGAGCCGCAGGCCACGACCGTGATCTCGGACGGGCGCCGATAGCGCTCGGGGAGCGAGTCGGGGGTGATGCCGTGGAACGTGTCGTAAAAGACCTTCGGCTGCTCGAAGATCTCTTTCAGCATATAGTGGGCGAACCCTCCCTTTCGGACGGTCTCGACGTCCCAGGTGACGTGCTCGATGTCGCGTTTGACCGGGGTCTCGTTCCGGAAGACGTGCCATCCTTCGCGGTCGAGGGTCGCCAGGTCCCCGTCCTCCAGGTAGACGACCCGCTCGGTATACCCGAGCAGGGGGGTCACGTCCGAGGCGGCGAAGAGCTCCTGGTCACCGATCCCGAGGACCAGCGGAGACGCGTCGCGTGCGGCGACGATCTCTTCGTGCCCCTCCGCCGTCACCAGGAGCGCGTACGAGCCCTTCAGGCGTGTGATCGCCTGCCTGACCGCCGAGACCAGGTCCCCTGTATAGTACTCCTCGATCAGGTGCGCGATGACCTCGGTATCGGTCTCAGAGCGGAACCGGTGGCCCCGCCCCTCCAGTTCACGGGTGAGTGCAGTGTAGTTCTCGATGATCCCGTTGTGTACCACCGCGATCCGGCCCGTGCAGTCCAGGTGCGGGTGCGCGTTCCGGTCGCTCGGGACCCCGTGGGTCGCCCAGCGCGTGTGCCCGACCCCGATAGAACCGTGGAGCCGCCGCGCCGCTTCCGCTTTCTCCGAGATCTTGCCGGCACACTTGTAGACGTCGAGGTGCGGGTTGTTGGTCGCCACCCCGAACGAGTCATACCCCCGGTACTCGAGCTTCTGGAGCCCCTCCACGATCACGTTCGCGGCCGAACGGAACCCAATGTAGCCGACGATGCCGCACACCCTAGATCACCACCGCGTCGTCCGGGATGACCCCGGTCACCGTGGTGTTGCCGGCCTGGATCGAGACGTTGTTGCCGATGATGCAGTTCTTGAGGATTGTGAACGGCGCCGAGCAGACGCGGTCGCCCAGGACGGCCCCGAATGAGGCCTTCTGGAACCCTTCCTTATCCCGCTCGAAGACGGCCTCGGACGTCCAGGTGGCCGTGTGGTCGGCAAGGCGGCACCCCTCTCCGACGACCGCGTCGATCACCCGCGAGTGGGAGCCGATCACCACGTCGTCCATCACCAGGGAGTGGGCAATGTAACTCAAGGGTTCGATCTTCACCCGTGAACCGATCGAGGTGTTCGGCAGGATCACGCAGTTCGGGCCGATCTTGCAGGAGTCACCGATCACGACCGGGCCGTGAATGTAGGTGTTGGGGCCGATCTCGCTGTCCTTCCCGATGTGGATAAGCCCGTACAGCTTGGATGAGCGCGAGATCGTCCCAGCGCGCTGTGCGTCGATCCGAGCCAGGAGCTTCGTGTTCATCTCGAGCAGGTCCCAGGGGTTGATCGCGTCCTGCCAGTCAACTGCCTGGACCGGTACCACCCGCCCCCCGTCATGGATCATCGCCTGGAGTGCGTCCGGGATCTCCGGACCGACGGCGTACTTAAAGAACGATCGATCGAGCGCGTAGACCCCCGTTGAGACGATCTTCCCGTCCGTCGTGGCCGGTTTCTCCTTGATCTCGCGGACCAGCCCGTCTCTCGCGACGACCACGCCGAAGTTGGTCGGGCTGTTGTGGTTGGTGACGAGGACCGCGTTCCGCTCGTTCTTGATACGGGTGATCGAGGCGGCGTCGATATAGTTGTCCCCGGCAAGGAGAAGGAACCGGTCGCGCAGGTACGGCTCCGCGCAGCGGAGCGCGTGAGCGGTCCCGAGCTGGTTCTCCTGGTACACGACCCGAACGGGCAGGTCACGCTCGTTCAGGTACCGGATCACATGCTCCTTGCGGTACCCGACGACCACGATGATCTCACGGATCCCGTTCTCGAGCAGGGCATCGATCACATACTTCAGGATCGGCGTATTGGCGACCGGGACGAGGGCCTTCGGCCTCGACCGGGTCAGGGGGCGGAGACGCGTTCCCTCGCCCGCTGCGAGAATTACAGCCTGCATTTTCTCACCTATGACTGGAATGAGGTCCCCTCGTCGATCCACCCCTCGACGAAGGCGTGGGGGGCGATGTTCACGCCGGGACCGATCACGGTCCCGACATTGACCGAACAGTTGATACCGAGGTTCACGCGGTCGCCCACGATCGCGCCGAGCTTCTTCCGCCCGGTCGCCTTTCCGGCCACCTTGACGATCGCATGGTCGTTGCGGAGGTTTGCCACCTTGGAGCCGGCCCCGAAGTTGCAGTGGCTGCCGATCACCGAGTCTCCGACATAGTTGAAGTGCGGAACCTTGGTGTCGGGGAGGACGATCGTGTTCTTGACCTCGGTGGAGTGGCCGATATGGCAGCGGTCCCCGATCGAAGTCGCGGGGCGGAGGTACGCGTGCGGCCCGATCTTGCAACCACGCCCGATCACGCACGGCCCCTCGATGTAGGTGCCGGCCATCACAAGGCTCCCCTTTCCGACCGAGACGGCGCCCTTCATCACGACTCCCTCCTCGATCTCACCCTCGATGACCGGCTCCTGGTCGGCGAGCAGGCGGGTGTTGGCGTCGAGCAGGTCCCAGGGGTAGCCCATGTCGAGCCAGGTTTCGAGCATGTGCGACCGGAGGCGGCGCTCGCCGATGTACGCGGCGAGGGCGTCGGTCAATTCCAGCTCACCACGACTCGAGACCCCTATCCGCCCGATACGGTCGAAGATCTCCTCGTCAAACCGGTAGACGCCGGCGTTTATCAGGTTGCTCCTGGGTTCGGGCGACTTCTCCTCGAGGCCGGTGATGAACCCGTCGTCGCAGGTGACAACCCCGAAGTCCTTGGGATGGTCGGTCCGGTGGATCCCCATGACGGCCCCGTCCATCGCCGCGATCGCGGCGATGTCCTCCGAGCCGACGATCATGTCCCCGTTCATCAGCAGAAAGGGGCCCGAGACGAGGCCGGCACAGGCCCGGACCGCATCGGCCGTTCCGAGTTGCTGCCGCTGGGTCACGTACCGGATCTGGCATTTGAACGCCGTTCCGTCACCGAAGTGCTCGCGGATCTCCCGCTCTCCGTACCCGACGACGAGCAGGATCCGGGAAAAACCCGCCCTGACCGCGGCCGCGATCAGGTGTTCGAGTATCGGTCGGTTCGCGACCGGCAACATCACTTTCGGACGGGACGCCGTGAGCGGGCGCATCCGTTTGCCCTCGCCAGCGGCGAGGATCACGCATTGCATCAGGGAAATGCCTCCTGGTCATGGGTCAAGTGGACCCGGGCGGGGGATGCCCGGCACCGGTGACGCCGCCCCGGTAAGGGCTGAGGGCCGGTTGACGGCTCCCCGGCGGTGCCGTGGTACATATCAATAGTATTGTCCT
Organism: Methanoregulaceae archaeon; assembly: GCA_050178135.1. Taxonomy (GTDB): domain Archaea; phylum Halobacteriota; class Methanomicrobia; order Methanomicrobiales; family Methanospirillaceae; genus UBA288. Next base: position 35,919 of record JBFXGJ010000015.1, read on the forward strand.
CACCGGATATGAGACTTCGGTAATGGCCTCAGCGCCCATACGGGCACCAGTGTGAACATTCGAGGAGGATACCGACCCCCCCTGTCGACGGTCCAAGCATGAGGACCCGCTGCCCCTCGGTCGCTCCTTCGACGGCGGAGAGGCCTGCATCGGTCACGAGTCCGTGACCCAGGACGAGCAGGAGGTCCGCCTCGCCCGGTGCCGATACCAGCCGGTCCCCGAGGCGGTGCTCGAGGACCGGTGATGACCCGACCAGGTAGACGCGGCACCCTGCGGTCTCCTGCTCCAGGCGGCCCAGGCAGGTCGGACGGTCCTCGATCTCGCAGCCCGCGAGGTGCCGCGAAAACCCGAAGAACCCGGTCACTGCGTTGATCGCGGCGCCGGCGGCCGAACGCTCGCGCTCTCCTGCGAGCGGCGCCCCGTCCAGCATCGTGATCCGGACCCGGGCCTCGACCGGGCTCCCGGTCACGAACTGGGCGACGCGTCCGCCGTGCTCGGCCTCGAGCGGAACGCCCCGCTCGTACGGGCAGATCCTGGCGTCGTGGTTCCGGGTGATCGTGATCGCCCCGTCCTCGCACCCGCAGCCGGCGATCCGGTCCATGAGGGCCCGTGCCGCGTGGACGAAGAGGTTCACTGGTCCACCTCCAGCACGACCCGTGCCGGCGCGCCGTCGCCATCGCGGATCCGGAGCGGGAGGGCGATCAGGCGGTAGTCCCCCTCGGGGACGTGGGAGAGGTCGAGGAGCTCGATCACGGCGCCTCCTCTGGCGAGCAGGGCCCGGTGAACCGTGCCATCCGAACCGTGGGGTTCGATCGACGGGGCATCGGTCCCGACGACGCGGACGCCCGCTGTCGCGAGCTGCCGCGCCGCTTCCGGCGTGAGCGCCGGGAACGGGGCGACGAACCGGGTGCGCCGGGAGAACCACGTCCGAAAGAGGACCCTGGTCACGCCCTGGAGGCGCCCCTCGAAGACATCGGGGCCGATCGCCGTCGTCTGGGTCTCGATCACCCGACAGGGGCCGATCAGGAGCCCGAGCGGGAGCCCGTCCACGGTACGCCCGTCCCGGAGGAAGTGGTCGGGGGCGTCGATGTGCGTCCCCGAGTGCGAGCTGAGCGAAAGGCTGCTGATCAGGTAGTCGCCGGTGTCCTGCTTCTCGATCCGGGGCTCGATGTCCCCCGGGTAGGTCACCACCGCAGGTGAGAGCACTCGGGTGACGTCGATATACCTCACCATCCGTGCTCCCCCATCAGCGGGACGAACCGGACGGGCCCGGCGCGCTCATACCCGAACCGGTCGCCGCGCCGGACGACACGGAGCAGCTCCTGGAGCTCGCGCCCGCCGACGGGGGCGACGAGCCGTCCTCCGTCGGCGAGCTGTTCGAGGAGGGGTGCGGGGACCTGCGGCGCCGCTGCAGTGACGATGATCCCCTGGTAGGGCGCGGTCTCGGGCCGACCCCGGGTCCCGTCGCCGACCAGCACCTCGACGTTTGGGACGTCTGCCCGGTCGAGGTTCCGACGGGCCATCGCGGCGACCTCGGGGAGCCGTTCGACCGTGATCACGTTTGAGGCGAGGCGGGCGAGGACCGCCGCCTGGTATCCCGACCCGGCCCCGATCTCCAGCACCCGGTCGGCCGGCCCGATCTCGAGAAGAGCAGTCATGAGTGCGACGATATACGGCTGGGAGATCGTCTGGCCCTGGCCGATTGGGAGGGGAGCATCTCCATACGCCTCCCGTTCGAGCCCGGACGGAACGAAGAGATGACGCGGGACCAGGCGGAGCGCGTCAAGCACCCGGGGGTCGTGAATCCCCCGAGCGGCGATCTGGTGTTCGACCATCGCCAGGCGCATCGTCTCATACGGGTCCCGCTCCATCCTTAGAACCCGGCCTCCGCGGCGTCGATCGCAGCGTCGATCTGCCGCTGGAGTGTCTCGGGCAGCCCCCGGATCTTTACATCGAGGAACCCCCTGATAATCGTTGCGGTGGCGGTCTCCTCGTCCAGGCCGCGCGACATCAGGTACTCGATCTCGTCGCGTGCGATCCGGCCGACGGCCGCCTCGTGCGATAGCTCGGTATCTACCACGAGGCCGGCGATCTCGGGGATCGCGTGGATCATGCCGTCCTCGAGGATCAGGCCCTTGCACTCGATGTGGCCCTTCGTGCCGGAGACCTCGCCGCGGATCTCACCCCGGCTGATGATATTGCCGCCACGGGTGATCATCCGGCTCACCACCTCGGCGGAGCACCCCGAGGCCTTGAGGATGGCGCGGGAACCGAGGTCGAGCTCCGAGCCCGGAAGGCCGACCACGACCGACGAGAACCGGGCGACCGCATCCTTACCCTTCAGGGTGGCGATCGGGTTCATATCGATGTGCCGTACCGGCTGCATACAGACGTAGTTGGAGAGGAAGACCCCGCCCTCCTCGATCACCGTCGCCGAGCGAGGGTAGACCGAGATCGACTCGGACCAGTTGTGGATCATCGTGGAGGTGACGCGGGCGTTCTTACCGACGTAGATCTCGGTGACACCGATGTGCGCCCCGGCGGTCGTCCCGGCAGCCGAGACGCACCCCGAGATCAGGTGGAGCTCGGCTCCCTCCTCGGCGATCACGATGTTGTGGACGTACTGGACCTTTGCACCGGCAAGGTACAGGCATGCCTGGAGCGGGTAGATCGCTTTCGCCCCCTTGTGAGCGATGATCGCGAAGCCCCGCTGCGCCTCCTGCTTCGCGACGTACTGGGTGAACCGGTCCAGGTCCTTATCGACCGCGTTCCAGTAATAATCCTTGAACCATTCGTACTTCTGGAGGGCCTCGGCGATCGGCAGCACCTCGATCCCCTCGGTCCCCGAGTGGACATGCCGGATCTCCTGGTCGACCTGGAAGAACGAGCCCGAGCGTTCCTCCATCTCCATGTCCAGGCCCGCGAGTTCGAGCCGGTTGCGGTCCTCCTCGGAGAGGTCCTTGAGTCCTTCTACATCCGCTGGCATGCGATACACTCCTGGTATCCGTGGGTCTTGATCGACTTCAGGATCTCGCGGGGGTTGCCATGGCACTTGAAGACGCCGTCGCAGAGCACGTGTCCCATGTCCGCGTCGATGTAGTCGAGGATGTACCCCGTGTGGGTGATGATCAGCCCGCTCTTGGTCCGGTGCATGATGTGCTGGTCCTTCTCGAGCAGGCGGGCGGTGGCGTTCCCGATCAGGGAGATGTTCTCGAGGTCGACACCGGACTCGGGCTCGTCGAGCATCACGAACGATGGGTCCTGGACGAGGAGCTGCAGCACCTCGCTCCGCTTGATCTCGCCGCCCGAGAAGCCGGCGTTCACGTCGCGCTCCAGGAACCGGTCCATGTTCAACTCCTCGGCGAGCACCGGGATCGTGTCCGCCCGGTCCTTCGCAGTGACGTCCAGGAGCTTTCCGAGCTTCAGGCCCGGTATCGTGGGGGGCCGCTGGTAGAGCATTCCCATCCCGCGCTTGGCCCGCTCGTGGAGGGGCATCTGGGTGACGTCCTCGCCGTTGAAGACGATAGAACCTGAGGTCACCGTGTACCCCCCAAAGCCCATGATCGCCCGGAGCAGCGTCGTCTTGCCCGATCCGTTGGGTCCCATCATCACGTGGGTCTCGCCGTCTCTGATCACGAGGTTGATGTCGTGGAGGACCTCTCTCCCCTCGATCGAGACGTGCAGGTCTGTGATCTCGAGCATGGCTCTTCGGCAGATATATCGTGCGTCCAGATTATACCGTTGCCGATCGGGCGAACACTTTCACGGGGCGAGCACGGTTCTTATCGACCTCTCCCGGCAAGGACGTCTGTATGGAACGAGAGACTTTCCGGTACATTGTCGAACGTGCCGCCCGGTACCCGACCCTGCAGCGACGCGGACAGCTCGTACGGGCAGGCCCCGTCCAGCCGGACCTGGGCCGACCCACTTTCTTTGCCGGGCTCGTCGCCCGTGCCGAGACCTACGGCAGGCGTGCCGAGATGTATGCCGCGGTGCCGACCCGGTCGAACCCGTGCGAAGCGCAGTAGTTGACGAGCTCGACCTGTCGGTTGTGCTCTTCCACCAGGCGGGCGATGGCGGCAGAGTCGGCCCGATAGCGGTCAAGCCCTGACGCGAAGGCCTCCTGGTCCCCCGCTGTTTGCAGCGCCTCGAGCCGCTCCCGGTCCTGATCGAGGGCCGCTCGACGGCGGTCGATCTGGTGGCTGAGTTCATCCGCCTGGGCACGGGCAACCCGGACGGCCCTTTCGATCGCGACCGTCTCCTGTATCGCACCGTACTCCTTTTTTCCGTCGCCCACCGGGACGACGATCGGGGCCGATTCGAGCCGTTCGCCCCTGTCGAGTCCGGTCGGAGCGACCCCGATGAACGAGGTGTTGGTCGCCTCGAGGTAAGCGTAACCGGTGCCGTTGTAGGCGTGCTCCGGGGCGCAGCCGACCCCGATCGCCATATGCGCCTCGGGGAGGAAGACGAGGAGCGCGACACGGTAGCCCTCGTGAGCGAGGAGGCCGGCGAGGAGGAGGGACCTGTCGTCGCAGTCGCCGGCCTGGTCGATCCAGGTCTCGACCGGGAACCGGGACGCTGTCTCGGGGGCGGTCTCATACGGCAGCTGCTGGACTGCCGCCGTGAGGAGCTCGAGGTACCGGTCGTCGTCGAGGCCGAGGCGGTCTTTTTCAGCGCGAAACGCCCCGATGAGGTCGGCCCAGAAACGGTCCTGGGCCGGGTCGTCGACCTGGGCGAGGTAGTGGCCGGCGATCCACTCCTCTTCGGGCACCGGCCCCCGGAGTAAGACCTCCTTTGGCGTCCTCTTCGCCCCCCGGTAGACTGCTGCGTCGACGGGGCACCCCACCGTCACGGTCACCGTCTCGAAACGGAACGTCTCTTTCGCGTACAGGGAGTCTCCCACACCGGGCGCGGGGGCGATCGCCGGGTATTCGACGGCCGGGCCGAGCAGTGTCGTGCACCCGGCCGCGAGGAGGGCGAGGCAGGCGAGGGCGATGGGCACCGCGCGGTCCACGCGTTTCACCCGAGGAGGGCCGGGAGGTCGGCAACGGAGTCGATCACCCGCTCGGGCCGGGCGGGAGCCTTCTCGAGGAACACTTCACGGAACTTGCCGGTCCGGACAAGCCAGGCATCGCAGCCAGCCCCCCGTGCCCCCTCGACATCCGAGACGGGGTCGTCGCCGATCATCAGCACGGATCCGGCGGGAACACCGAGATCGTCAAGGGCGAGGCGGAAGAAGGCGGGCGAGGGCTTCCCCATCACCTCGGCGGTGCATCCTGCCGCGTACTCGAGGCCGGCGACGAACGGCCCGGCCCCGAGCGAGAGGCCGTCCCGATCACGCCAGTACCGGTCCCGTTCGAGCGCGAGCAGGCGGGCACCGTCTGCCAGGAGGCGGAAGGCCCGGTTCATCGCCCCGTAGGTCCAGTTCTCGCCGGCGTCCCCCACGACGACGAAGGGAGCGTCGGCGTCGACAAGCCGGCAATCGCCCGCCAGGAAGTCACGGTGGACGTCACCGGTGGCGACGAGGTGGCACGAGTCTGCCCCTTCGCCCCGGATCCGCCGAACGGCAGCGACGGCAGGGGTGAAGACGAGGGACGGCTCAACCGGGAACCCGAACCCGGCGAGATGGGCGGCGATCGTCGACCTGGACCGGCGAGTCGCGTTGGAGACGCACCGGAAGGGGACCGCGTTCTCCTTCAGCCAGTGCAGTGCCCTGGCCGCCCCGGGGACCGGGCGGCCGCCGACGATGAGGACCCCGTCGATGTCGAACAGGAGGGCGTCGGGCCGGCTGTTCATTCCTCTCTCCGCACCGGGCTCATCGGTCCGCCTCGTCGACGAGGAGGTTGCCGAAGATCCGCACGAGGGCCTCGCGGTTCATTCCCTCGCCGGCCCGCACCATCTCCGCGTGCCGGGAGGGCTCGTTCCAGATAAACCAGTCGTCCATGTGCATCTCCCGGCTCCAGAGGTCGGTGATCGACCGGCCCTGGTCGTAGACCTTCTTAAAGTAGGTCACGTCCTTGATCGTGTCCACCTCGCCCTCGAAGGTGTCCCTGAGCGTGAGGACCATCCGGTCCCCCACCAGCTTCGTCTTGTACCAGGAGGACCGGGTCCACCGGTTGGTCAGCATCTCCTTGAGATCCAGGTTCTCGAACCGGCGCATCTGCGGGATGTTCTTCGTGGGCGAAAGGTCGATCGAGGGGAGCACCTCGGCGAGGTAGAGGTCGCGGGTGTAGTAGATCGCCTTCGAGACGACGAAGAACTTGTGCGGCAGGGTATCCTTGAACTCGAGGAGCTTGGCCATGTCCCGCTTCGACTCCTTGACCAGGTAGTAGAGCTGAGCCTGGCGCATCTTGGGGCAGTGGAGGTAGAGCCAGCGGTTGACGATCACGTCCCACGGGACCTCGGCGAGCCCCTCGTGGAAGTAGGTGTAGAGCTCGAACAGGATCTGCAGCAGCTTCCGGGTCTCGATCCGCTGGCCCCGGGCGCTGTCCTCCTTCAGGATGTCGAGGTAGATCTGGCGCATCCCCCGCGAGAGCGAGTCCTGGTCGTAGGAGAGGATGCGGTAATCTCCCCGGGCGTCCGCCGCACCCCGGAGCAGCAGGGTGACGACATGCCGGGCGATGATATAATCTTTCAGCATCCCGAGGTAACTCGTCGAGGCGACGATCACGGGCACGTCCGTCTCGTGGGTGTAGGGGTCGACCAGCACTCCCCGGTACGGGGCGTCTTTCAGACACCGGATCGTGATCTCGGTCTCGAGCAGCCGCTCGGTCAGCTCGATCAGGGTGATCAGCGAGCGGGAGAGCGGTTCCTTGCAGTACATGGGGGATGGGCGGGAAGGGCGGTATCCGTTGGTGAAGTGTGAGCCGTGGTCGGTATTGAAGGAAACGGCAGGGGTCGGGCCGGGCCAGGGGGTGGGGACCCCCTGGTGATGCCTGTCGCCGGCAGGGTTCCGGAGTCTCTTCGACAGACCCCGTTGCCAGTTCCCCGGGCGGTTAAATGGGTGGTCTGCGTCCCAAAGACCCCCGGGCTTCATGAACCCTCCTGATCGCCGATCGAACGCCTATATTGGGTTCGAATCTGGGAGGTGGTCCGTCAAACCTCCTCCCCGTACCCCTCGAGAGGGGAATGGGGGGCAGGGCCCATATCTCGCCTCCGGGAGGCCCAAATCCGGATTCTACGCGGTCCGGGAAGAAATGACAACGTTAATAACATTTTGGGCGGTAAATACAGAGTGAGGTGACCTCATGGCAACCTATGGTATCGAATTCGTTCCTGGAAATGTCAACGTCAAGCAGGTCGTGAACTACTGCAAGCTCGCCGAGTCGAAGGACATCGACTACGCGTGGATCACGAACCACTACAACAACCGCCACTGCTACCCCACCCTCGCTGCGATCGCGCAGGCGACCAACACGATCAAGATGGGCCCGGGTATCATGAACGCGTTTACGGACACGCCGGCCGCGATGGCCTCGTTCGCCGCGACGCTCAACGAGATCTCGGACGGACGCGCCGTGCTCGGCATTGGACCGGGCGACCTTTCGACCCTGCCGAAGCTCGCCATCGCGCCCGCGAAGCCCGTCGCCCGCCTCGGAGAGGCCGTCGCGGTCATCCGCAAGCTCCTCGCCGGCGAGACCGTCTCGACCCCCGAGATGGAGTTCTTCAAGTATGACGGTGCGAAGCTGACCGGCGTCAACCTCCCCGGAAAGAAGGGCATCCCCGTCTATATCGGTGCCCAGGGCCCCAAGGTCCTCGAGCTCGCCGGCTCGGTCGGTGACGGTGCGCTGATCAACGCCTCGAACCCCAAGGACTTCGCCGCTGCGATCCCGATCATCAAGGCTGCGACCGACAAGGTCGGCAAGAAGGGCTTCGACATCGGCGCGTACACCGCAATGTCGATCGACAAGTCCGAGAAGAAGGCCCGGAACGCCGCGAAGATCGTGGCCGCGTTCATCGCTGCCGGCTCGCCTGAGCCCCTGCTTACCCGCCACGGTCTCGACCTCGCGAACGTCGCGAAGATCAAGGAGGCCCTCGGCAAGTTCGACTTCAAGTCGGTCGGCGAGCTCGTCGGCGACAAGGAGATCGACGCCTTCACCATCGCCGGCACCCCCGAGATGGTCAAGGAGAAGTGCGCAGCCCTTGAGGCATCCGGTGTCACCCAGATCATCTTCGGCTCGCCGCTCGGCCCGGACATGACCAACTCGATCCGCCTGCTCGGTAAGTACGTCGTCTGAGCCCAGGATACCCCCAACTCCTTTTTTCCAAGCGTTTATATCGTCCTGGCCCGAATGCTCGACCATCCATGTTCATGATCGAGCGCAGCCGGTCCGGTGCCCGGGCGATCGAGTACCGGCGCGAACGCCTGACCGGCCTTGCGTGCACGATCAGCCCGACACGACTCTCCCGCGGCCTCAACCATCCCCCGGTGCCGACCCCTGTTCCCGCACCGGGAGACTGCCCGTTCTGTCCGGGCCAGGTGGAGCGCGAGACACCGACCTTCCCGGACGGCTCTCGGATCCGGCGGGGGGAGTCGGTCACCTTCCCGAACCTCTACCCGTTTGCTCCCTGCCACACGGTCACGGTGATCACCCGGGCCCATGCTCTGGATCGTTTCGAGCCCCGCCAGCTCGCCGATGCCCTGCTGGGTGCCGCTGAGTCCATCGCTGCCGCCCCCGGATACGCGTCGATCAACTGGAACTACCTCCACTCGTCGGGGGCGTCGCTCGACCACCCCCATCT
>JBFXGJ010000016.1:0-42337 GCA_050178135.1 Methanoregulaceae archaeon
GGTACGGCCACGGCCACTCCGACGCAGTCGCCCGGCTTCGGTGCGCTCGTCGCACTGGTCGGCCTCGGCGCTGTCGCGGTCCTCGTCCTCCGCCGGAACTAAAGCCACCCACTAAAACCTTTTTTTTTAATTCTTCCTGCCCTGAATATTCCCTGTCGTTCCGTTGTACGGTCCCACGAGGGATTCGGCATTGATGATGGATCGAGATTCCTCCGGACAGGAATTGAGGTCAATTTGGACTGGCCTTTCTTGAAGAATCCCATCCTGGGAACCCTGGAGTATTTTTTCCCGGGACGGTTCTGTTTGGTTTTCGACCGGTTCGCGCGTATCTTTTTTTCCTTATACGATGATCCCGGCCCCGTGCCTGCGGTCACTCAGTATGACGAAACCCGTATTATTCATCTCAAGAATAATTTCTCGAGAGTCAAGCGGTTCTAATTCCCCTGATGATAAACGGCTTAATGGGAATTCTAAGTGCTCTGGCTCGGTAAAAACATAAAGATCTATATGAATGTACGCAAAAATTTACTCCTGAATTCGTGTCGAATATTACCTTCGGAAATATAACAACTGTTTTAAGGGGTGAACTTCAAGTTTTGATCAGATGAAGTGCAACCTCTTTTTTACGATAGGTCTTATTGCGCTTGCCTCCCTGATCGTTGCACCGATCACGTCGGCTGCGCCAGTTCAGATCACCGGTCAAACGGTGATCACTGCCCCTGGAACATACATCCTTGGAAAGGATATCTGTGTGAGCCAGGGCACACCCATTAAGATCCAGTGCTCGAACGTGGTCTTTGATGGAGATGGGCATACGATCGATGGAACTGACGCCAGCGGAACGTTCGGGATCATCGTCTCAGGCAACAACGGTCCCCTTACGGGCATCACTGTAAAGAATGTCCGTCTCAGTGACTTTTACGACGGTCTTTATTTCAAGGGGGTGAACGGAGGTCGAATCGAGTCTGTAACTGCAACGAGTAACGTGCGGGCAGGCATCAGCCTTCGCAGCTCGAATGAGAATGTCATCTCCCGCTGCACGGTCAGCCAGAACGGCGAGGGGTTTTACATCTGGTCGCAGTGTTCCCGGAACCGGATTGAGTCATGCACCATGAAGGACAACGGTGAGATGGGTCTCTGGCTCGCCTCGACCGGGCGAACCTCGACCGGGATCGTGTATGATTCGACCGATAACGTGGTGACCGGCAACACCGCGAGCGGAAATGGGAGGATGGGTCTCTACGTGGACTTCTCCGATGGAAATACGTTATCGAACAACCAGGTCACCTCCAACGATCAGTTCGGTATCTTCCTGGATTACTCCTCCCGCACCCGGATCGAATCCAACACCGTCTCTGGCGGATCGGAACAGGCGATCTACCTCTATGACGCAGACAGTACGCATCTGATCGGCAACACGGTCTCAGGTGCAGCCGATTTCGGGATCTGGATCTCGTCTTCCAGCGGCAACACCATTCGCTCCAACACCATCACGAGAAATGGTAGGGGTGGCCTCGTCCTGAACGGAGAAGAGGGGATCCCGACCAACGACAACACGGTCATCTCGAATACCATCCGGGATAACGGAAAGCTTGGTATCTATCTCTGCCGTTCGAACGGGAATACAATCACGAATAACCTTTTCTCGAACCCGACCAACACGGGGTTCGGCACCTCCTGCGGAACGAACGCCTGGAATGTGGAACGACAGGCAGGAACCTCGATCACCGGTGGTTCGATGCTCGGGGGCAATTATTGGGGTCACCCGTCTGGGGCTGGTTTCTCGGAGACGAGTCCGGATGCCAACAAGGATGGCATCTGCGATCGTCCCTATGCCTTCTCGGGGAACTCCGACCTCTACCCGCTGGCAAAGTCCGGCAGCACCAGTTCTCCCACCGCCCCTGTGACGACCACTGCAACGCCGACTGTTCTGACGACCGTTACTACCATTCCAACGATCCCCCTTCCGCCCGAGGTTACGCCATCCGCCACTGCGACATCGACTGTCACTCCAACCCTGGGCGATCAGGAACAATCGATTCCTGCACTTCCCGGCGCGTCCAACCCGCCCCGGGATATCGACGGTGATGGTCTGTACGAGGATGTGAACGGTAACGGGAGGGTTGACTTCTCGGACGTGGTCCTCCTCTTCAACAACCTCGATGCCGTGACTGCCTCCTATCCAGCATCCGTCTTTGACTTTAACCAGAACAAGAGGATCGACTATAGCGACGTCACGGCGCTCTACCAATCGCTCTAACGAGCGTACCCCTCTTTTTTAATAGAGTGAAGCACCACCCCCTCTCCTGATCATTCATGAACGGACTGTTCATCAACGGTCTTGGGCCAGCCTTGTATGAAGGGGTGGCGCCGGTACAAGAAGGACACAATCGGACGGGCGACTGGTCGCCGAGTGAAACAGATGAAACCGGGTTTCCCTGCTCACCCCGGTCTCTTCTATGGCTTGAGCGATGTGAGCATCGTTCCCGAACTCGGAATTCAATCATGAAGCGTTCCCTGTCCGCGTCTCCATCACGGTTTCGACAGCTATTGAGCCGGGCGGGCAGGCTTATGAAGCGCGAATGCATATGGTATGGACCATGACGCAGCTCTCCGACGAAGAGGGGCGGGTAGGACTGGCTCTCGCCAGGCGGGCGGTCGAGGCGGCGGTCCAGCGATCGCACCCGGTACCCGGGGAGCTCTCCCCAGTCTTCTTCGAGCCCCGCGGTGTCTTCGTCACCCTCACCCGGGACGGTGAGCTCCGGGGCTGTATCGGTCTTCCGTACCCGGTCGCTCCCCTTGGGCAAGCGATCATCGAGGCGGGGGCATCGGCTGCTCTCCAGGACCCGAGATTTTCGCCTGTCGCCCCGGGGGAACTCGACCGGGTCCGCGTGGAGCTGACCGTCCTCACGACGCCCATTCCACTGAGCGGTCCTCCATCGGCGCGTCCGGATTCGGTGAAGGTCGGGCGCCACGGGCTTATCGTCAGGGGTCATGGTACGAGCGGCCTCCTCCTTCCGCAGGTAGCGACCGAGTACGGTTGGAATGCAACCGAGTTCCTCGATCAGACCTGTCGAAAGGCCGGACTCCCTGCAGGGTGCTGGAGGCGTCCAGAGATCGAGGTGAGCCTCTTCGAGGGGCAGATATTTAAAGAGTAGGTGGGTGGATGGCGTTCGGATTCGAAGTGCTGCACAAGGATATTGCGGGCCGCGTTGGTCGGCTCAGGATCGGATCGAAGACTGTTCGGACGCCGGCGCTTCTGCCGGTGATCAATCCCCATCTCCAGGTTGTGACCCCGGCAGAGATGCACACGATGGGGGTCGAAGCGCTGATCACGAATGCCTACATCTTCTTCCGAAGCGAACAGTACCGGGATGACGCCCTCAAGCGGGGGCTCCATGCCGTCCTTGACTTTCCTGGAGTGATTATGACCGACTCGGGGTCGTTCCAGCTCTCGGTCTACGGAGACGTCGAGGTAGGAAACCGGGAGACCCTCACGTTCCAGCAGCAGATCGGATCTGAGATTGTCGTGCCCCTTGACCTGCCTACCCCGCCATCTGCAGAACGCGAAAGGGCCGAACAGGAACTCACGGTCACACTTGAACGTATTGACGAAGCATGCTCTTTCGTCGGGGAGAACTCGGTGCTTGCGGCGCCGGTCCAGGGTGGGATCTTCGAGGATCTCCGGGAACGGGCGGGACAGGAGGTGAGCCGACGAGGGTGTATCGTCACTCCCATCGGGGCAGTCGTTCCTCTGATGGAGAACTATCGTTACCGTGACCTCGTGCGTGTTGTTCTTGCCGCAAAGCGCGGCCTCTCGCCCGGTGCCTGCGTGCATCTTTTTGGAGCCGGGCATCCCGCCATGCTCGCGCTTGCGGTGGCGATGGGATGCGACCTCTTCGACTCTGCCGCGTACGCCCTGTACGCGAAGGAGGGGCGCTACCTCACGGTTCACGGCACGCTCTTTCTCGGAGAACTAACAGAGCTCCCCTGCTCCTGTGCGGTCTGCCGTTCGCACACGCCAGAATCGCTCCGTCGCTCTCCCGACCGGGAACGACTCCTCGCCCTGCACAACCTCAATGTCACCCTTGCCGAGATTGCGCGGATCCGCCAGGCGATCCTGGACGGCACCCTGTGGGAGCTGGTCGACGAGCGATGCCGGTCTCATCCCCGTCTGCTGGAGGGCTATCGGGAGCTTCTACGGTCTGGCCCCTCGCTTGAGCCCTTCGATCGGAGTACCAAGAGGCGATTCTTTTATCGTGGTGACGAGTCCTGCCGGCGCACGGAGGTTGTTCGCTACCACCGTGACCTTGCACGGTTCGCCCTCGCCGGGAGAGTGCTGGTCTCGTTCGACGGAAGATCCGAGCCCGGGTTTGATCGGTGCCTTGCATTTCGTCCCCCGTTTGGTCCTTACCCGCCCGGTCTCGCCGAGACTTTCCCGATCGGCCAGTGTGAAATCCCGTCCTGGGATGAGTCGATGGTCCGGACCGGCTGCCGCGGGATTGCGACCCTGGTCGAATCAAACCCCGGTGCGACCTTCGCAGTGCGGTGTGAGGGTCGGTGGGCAGGTATCGTGGCCGGCGAAGTGCCTGGAATCGAGGTACGTGTCGATGAGGATTGAGATCCGTTTCCGCGACGGACTTGCCAGGGCGGGTCTCCTGGTCCATGGTGAACTGTCCCTCCCGAGTCCGGCGGTCACGAATGTCGTCGATCTCTTCCCGTCTCTTCGGGACAGGGCGTACGAGAACGTCCCTCTTGCTGCCGACGAGGCGTTTGTCTCCGCCTGGTTTGTCTCGGGAAACGAACCCCACGCGGTTCACCCCCTGTTCCACGGGCGGTTCCCTCCGGGTGAGACGGTGATGGTCGCGAACTGGGGAACGGTCCTCCCCGATCCATCCACCCATGTCCGGCACCTGATGACTGTGATTGGGTCGGTTCCTCCCGATGCTCCCCGGTATGCTCCGGCGGTTGCGACGCCCATGAACGTGTCCCTCCTTGCGTGGACCGGTTTCGATCTCTTTGATTACGGAGCCACCGACCTCGCCTCCATCCAGGGGCGTTTTCTCCTCCCGGAGGGGGAACTTGGGTCGGACGCGCTGTCAAGCGGTGTCTGCACCTGCGAGGGTTGCGTGAAAGGCGACCTGGCGCGCCACAACCGCGGGGCGCTTGACCGGGAACTTTCGCTCGTCCGGCGTTTTATCCACGATGGGCGACTGAGAGACCTGGTCGAATCCCGGTGCCGGCTTGACGCCACGCAGGTCGGGGCCCTTCGTCTACTCGACCGGGAGTATTCGTTCGTCGAACGATGGACGCCAATCACGGGTCCCACTCCAATGCGGGCAAATTCGGCCGAGGCTCTTTCCCGTCCCGAAGTGCGGCGGTTCGCTGCGCGCGTGCTCGAACGATACCGTCCCCTCCGAACGGACACAGTCGTGCTCCTGCCGTGCTCCGCGCGCAAGCCCTATACCCTCTCGCGGAGCCACAGGCTCTACACCTCCGCAATCCGGGCGCGCGCTCACGAGCTGATCGTCACATCGCCGCTCGGGATCGTCCCGCGAGAACTGGAACTCTGCTACCCTGCCGGTCATTACGACGTTCCGGTGACCGGGTACTGGGATGCAGAGGAGGTCTCAGTCATCGCTACATCCCTTCGGGACTATCTCCTGCGTCATTCCTTCGACCGGATCATTGCCCATCTCGAAGGGGGGGCTCTCCGTGTTGCACGGGTTGCCGCCGAGCAGGCCGGCATTGTTCTGGAGGAGACCGTCCGGGACGGGCGCCCCACTTCGGAGGCATCGCTCTCGGCGCTCGACGCATCCCTTGACGGAAATCGCCGGCAGGTGGAGGACCCGCTCCGGGGTCTTGCTCTCTTCCAGTTCGGCTGCGAACCGGACCGCTCCGGCCTCAGGACCAGGGGCCGCTTCCCGAGGCTGCAATACCTGCAGGGATCGACTCCCGTTTTCGGAATCGACCTGGAGGCAGGCCTGCTCCGCCCCACGTTTGAGGGCTGGCGCCGACTCGGGGATGGGTACCGTGTCTCAATTGACGCCTTCGTCCCTCAAGGCGACATACTGGCACCCGGCGTCCTCGATGCCGACCCTCGCATCCGGCCCGGTGACGAGGTGCTCGTTGTCGGTCCGCTGGCGCTCGCCACGGGGCGGGCTGCCATGTCGGCCGATGAGATGCTGGCATCGACGCGAGGTGTCGCGGTCAAGAGGCGTAAGGTAATGAAACTGAAGAACGAATAATATGAAGAACCCCGCGGGGTCGGAGGCAGTCGATTGTTTTCAGTGGTGAAGGCCGGTCAGCTGGCTGATCGTGTGCACGAACTCGTGGTCAGGGCGCCTCACGTGGCCCATAACGCGCAGGCCGGGCAGTTCCTGATCGTGCGAGTCGATCAAGATGGCGAGCGGATCCCCCTCACGATCTCCCGGACGGATGGAGACCTTGTTCGTGTCATCTTCATGACCATCGGCGCGACCACGTATCGTCTTGCCGAGCTGGTGCCGGGTGACATGATCCAGGACGTTGCAGGCCCGCTCGGACAGCCCAGCGAAGTTCCCCGGGATGCTACCTGCGTGGTGGTCGGCGGGGGTGTGGGAATCGCCTCCTGCCCGATCATCGCGAGAACCCTTAAGGGAGCCGGGAACCGGGTGATCGGGATCATTGGGGCACGAAACGCCGACCTCATGATCCTCGAGGACGAGATGCGGGAGTCGTGCGATGAGCTGCATGTAACGACCGATGACGGCTCGTACGGCCGACACGGGTATGCTGCAGATGTGCTGAAGGAAGTGATCGTGACCGAGAAGGTGGACTGTGTCTGGGTGATCGGACCGGCGATCATGATGAAGGTCACAAGCGAGGTGACGAGGGGACCGGGAATTCGGACGTATGTCAGCCTGAACCCGATCATGGTCGACGGCACCGGCATGTGCGGATCCTGCCGTGTGGTCGTTAACGGCGAGACCAGGTTCGCCTGTGTGGACGGGCCCGAGTTCGACGCCCACCAGGTGGACTTTGACCGGCTCATGCAGCGCCAGAGGATCTATCTCGAAGAGGAGCGCGAGGCTCTCGAACACCACCACGCCCATCGGTGTGGGTGTCAAACCGGAGAGCATCATGGGTGAACGCCCTTCGAGCGAACGTCTGCTCGATTTCAAAGAGGTTGAAACGGGTTTTTCCGTCGAAGAGGCCCGCGCCGAAGCCGAGCGGTGCATCCAGTGTAAAAAACCGCTCTGCGTCTCTGGCTGCCCTGTCGGGATCGATATCCCACGCTTTATCCTTGCCATCGCTGAGGGGCAATTTGACGAGGCGAGGACCACGATCCTGGAGGCGAATTTACTGCCTTCTATCTGCGGACGAGTCTGCCCGCAGGAGACGCAGTGCGAGGGCGCCTGTATCCTCGGCAAGAAGGATCGGGCCATTAACATCGGTGCTCTTGAACGGTTTGCTGCGGACCTCGGTGGAGATGAGATCGGCGAACCCATCTCCCGAGCTCCTCCTTCGGGTCGGCGCGTCGCGGTGGTCGGATCTGGTCCAGCTGGCCTCGTGGCTGCTGCAGAGCTGGCCCGGCGTGGTCACTCCGTCGTCCTCTTCGAGTCGTTGCATGAACCTGGGGGCGTGCTTGTCTATGGTATCCCAGGGTTCCGTCTCCCCAGGAACGTGGTGCGAAGGGAGATCGACCGTGTGCTCGCGCTCGGTGTGGACCTCCAGACCAACATGCTTGTTGGGCGTTCCCTCTCAGTCGAGGAGCTGCTCGCTTTTGATGCGGTCTTCATCGCGACCGGTGCTGGGCTACCCGCATTCATGGGTATCCCTGGGGAGCAGACCAACGGGGTCTATTCTGCGAACGAGTTCCTGACCCGTGTGAACCTGATGCATGCCGACAGGTTCCCCGCTGCGGGGACTCCTATCCGTCGCGGGAGCCGCGTTGTCGTCACGGGGGGTGGAAATGTTGCGATGGATGCGGCACGCGTGGCCCGCCGTCTCGGGGCGAAGGTCTGGCTCATCTACCGCCGTCGCGAAGAGGACCTGCCGGCACGGCGCGACGAGGTCCGACACGCACGGGAGGAGGGGATAGAGTTTGTCACCTGCGCGGTGCCGGTCCGTATCCTTGGAGAACCCTCGGTCACCGGGGTCGAATGTGTCCGGATGGAGATGTGTGCCCTCGATGAAAGTGGTCGCCCAGCGCCGCGCGAGATCGACGGTTCATCCTTCGTCATCGATGCTGACACTGTTATCCAGGCGATCGGGACCAGTCCGAATCCGCTCCTCGTCGGGCTTCTTCAGGGAATCGAGGTCGGGCGAAAGGGAAATCTCGTGACCGACGAGGATGGGCGCACCTCGCTCCCCCGTGTCTATGCTGGGGGCGACATCGCGACGGGAGCCGCCACCGTCATTCTTGCCATGGGTGCAGGAAAAAGGGCTGCTGCGACAATCGATGCCGACCTCAAGGACAGCGCCACTCCCTGAAACCCGCGCTCCCATTTTTCTCTTGGTTTTCCGGGGTATTTCTGGCGGTTTCCAGTCAAACGGATTCGACAGGTTTAACCGCACGCGAGAGAACAGTACCTAGTTTATGGCAAAAAATGCTCTGCTGCTGGCCCTGGTAGCGGTGCTTGTCGGTGGACTCCTGTTCGCCGGGTGCTGCACGACGAGCACCCCCGGCACGAATACTACCACCACTCCCACTCCTGCCACGACGGTCATCGAGACCGTCACTCCGGTCACCAACCAAACCGAGAACCCTGTCACCGGCGAGACGACCGCCGAGGTTACCGCAACCCCTGTGAACACGACGGCGCCGAATGCAACCACAAACGCGTCGGAGACCTCTGCACCAACGGTGACCGCGACAAAGACGGTCACTGTGACCGCGACCTCCTACATGGAGCAGGACTCCGATTCCTGGAGCGCCCCCATCACGGTCCCGACGGTCCAGCCAACCTCGATCGTGACGACGGGGCTGCCATCAATCACGGTCACAATTCCGACGGCACCGATCACTGTCGTGCCGAGCCAGTCGGTCCAGCCGACGACGGTGATCACAACGGCCCAGCCGACGTCCGCCCCGACGACAGTGATCACGACAACGAAGCCGACGACCAATCCGACAGCAAAGCCGACGACGGTGATCACGACAACGAAGCCGACGACCAAGCCGACAGCGAAGCCGACGACGGTGATCACGACAACGAAGCCGACGGCCAAGCCGACGACGATCAAGACCGTCGTCCCTACACCGATCCCGTCCACCGTGAAGCCGACCACACAGACGCCACCGCCCACCCCCTTCCCGGTGACGGTGACAACGGTCCCCCAGCCCTCGATGGGCTTCTGACCGAGATACTTTTTTTAGAAAATGAGAGGGTTCCTGGGGTAAACCGGGAGCCAGCCTAACCAGTTTGCTCGTCCAGATACTCGACGACGATCCCCGTGTTGTCCGTGGTGGTCTCGATCGCGATCTCGAGACCGAGGGGGGCGATCACCGCTTCGATGTCCTGTCGCGGCCTCGAGGTGATAACCGCGATCGAGGGGCCGACCGATGACATACCGACGAACTCGAAACCTGCCTCGCGCAAACGGCTCATATACGTGTAGATCGAGAAGGTGTGGTGTTCGATCTCGGCACGTTTCGACCCCCGGAACTCGATCTCCCAGATGACATCTCCGACCGTGCGCAGGTCTCCTCGCTCGAGTGCGGGGATCAGGTCCATCAGGATCATGTACGCCTTGAGTTCCCGATCCTGGTAGTCCAGGCTTCGGGCCCGGTTCATCAGCAGGTCGAACTCCTTTGCGCCGGCAGACGAGATGTCGGACGCTGGAATGATCACATAGACCTGTTCCTTTTCGGCGAACGGGTGATGGTAGGCGAGGGTCAACCGGTCCCCCATGACAGCCATTCCGCCGTACGTGCTCGCGGCAGGCCCGACACCGGTTTCGAACCCGAAGGCAATCTCGCCTTCGTGGGTCTCCTCTACGTAGTTATGTCCCAGCAGCAACCGGAGCTGGGTCCGCGTGAACGGCGAGCCCACCGCAGCGTTCAACCCATGGGCGAGTGCTATCAGGATGGTGCTCGTCGATCCGAGTCCAACGTGCGGGTACCCGTGCGTCCCCACTCTTATCGAAAAGCCACCTGTGTACCCGCTCGCCTGCCGGAACACTTCGAGGAAGTGATAGATGATCGGGAGCCTGTTGGAACTGATCTCGTCGGCTCCGTCGGTGCACCGCACGTCTACGATGAGGGGCATCGCGATCGCGAAGCCGATCCCTCCTCCACCCGGTCGCTCGGGGGCGAAACGGTTCATGTCCAGGACGGTCAGGTGGATCCGCGAGGGCGCCCTGACTCGGACGGTCTCCTTGATTGGCTGAAGCTGGGCAGGGGGTACGATACCGAGCGTCTGGACCCGTTCTCCCGGCTTGAACGGTGAGAAGTCGTACTCCACGAGGTCGAGGTCTCCACCCCGGATCTTCATTATCGGCATATCTGATCACCGCCTCCCTTGCCGGTCGAAGAAGGGGTTCTTCCCGCTGGCAGCAACTGGGATGCCGCACGCTGCCGTGCACCCGGGGAGCCACCCGAGGGCGAGTCCCCCGACCCCGACGGTATACATGACCCGGTTATCCAAGTTCAGGAGCGAAGCGGTCTTGACGGCAGATCCGATTGCGATGCCCAGGTCCATCATCTTGATGACGCAGTTCGGGGACCCATATGGGGTGGTCGTCGTCCCGCGGGAATCCGCCGCTCTTCGCATCGTCTCACAGTCGGGATACCCACACCCTCCGCAGTCCACGCCGACCGGTTCACAGCCCCGGACACCGATCAGCAGGCAGGCTTCGCTCGCTCCAATGTTGTCGGCGTCTCGTTCGAAGAAACCGTCCTCCTCCCTCTTCGCCGCCTTACGCACTGCGTCGGCAAGGTCTTCCAGTTCCACCCCGGAGACGATCCGTACGACAACGGAGTCCGCCCCTCTTCCTTTCGGCGCCGTTCGGGCCGCGAGGGCCATCAGGTCACAGGCCATGCTGGCGGCCCGGGACGCGTCGTTCATGATGAGGTGGTACGCCCCCCCGATAGATAAAACCGAAAGAACCGTGATCAGCGGAAAAAAGGGATCAGGTCTGTTGCCTGAGCAGCTGACCAAGACGCGGCACAAAGTCCTTTTTGCGGCTCATCACGTCTTTGAGCAGCAGGGGCTCTCCATCGAGGTCGAGCCTTCCAAGCCAGGCGTCATCGTTTGCCGCGAAGAATGCGAGTGATGCGTTCTCGAAGACCGAGGTATACAGCACCACGGCGAGATCAGCCCGCTGGCCCGCCCGGTACAGGCCGAGCTCGCGGCGGATCTCCGCCCCGTGAGCCTGGGGGAAGGCGAATGACGGCACCATCACCTGGGCGATCACGACACTCCGACCGAAGAGCTCGTACGACTTGCTGTCCCGGCGAATCTGTTCATCGATTGGCACGTCGTCGACGGCCATTCCCTTCTCGATCAGGGTCGTTCCAAGGGTGATGGGATCCTTGTTGATCAGCCCGGCGAGGTACTCCACCGCCCGGTGGTCGAGAGACGTGGTTGTCGACATCCGGAGGACGAGTGTGTCCGAAAGAATGCCGCAGAGAAGGAGGCCTGCGGTTGAGGGAGTTGGATCCCTTCCTGCCTCCATGAACCGCGTCGTGATGATCGTGCAGGTCGAACCGACCGGTTCGTTCAGGAACCGGACGGGTTTCAGGGTCGAGATCACGCCGAGCCGGTGGTGATCGATGATCTCCAGGATGTCGGCATTCTCGATCCCGTCCACCGCCTGGGCCGGCTCGTTGTGGTCGAGCAGGATCACCGCCTTCTGGACATCCTGCATCAGCGAGGTCCGGGAGAGGAGACCGAGGAAATGGCCACCCTCGTCCACCACACAGGCTGTCCTGTACTTCGAGGTGGAGACCAGGTGTTTGGCCCGCTCGAGCGTATCGTCGAGGGTGACGGTCGGGACATCGGCTTCCATGATCATACCGGCGGGAGCGGAGAGGTGGAGCCTTTTACCCACGCTGAACGCGTCCAGGTCGGTCGAGAGGATCGTGACCCCCTGTGCCCGGGCCGCATTCAGCACCCGATCGCCGACCGGGGCCCCATCGGCGACAATCATCGCGGCGATCCCGGCGGAGATCAGGGTCAGCTGTGCGGGCTCATTGTCACCGACGATCGCTACATCGTGCGAGGTCAGGCGTGAAAGCGTGACGTGCAGGGCATCGATCGCGGTGTAGACTCGCCCCTCGAGGTGGTCGTGGGCCCCTACGAGCACGGTCGCGTAGAGGATCCGGGCCAAATCCTCGAGCCGGATCGGCGGGACGGTCAGCGGCTCCTCCCGCTGACCGGTCACGTAGGCCCGCGCAAGGCCATACTCTGAGACAAGCCCCGCGAGGCGACCCGATGCATCCACGATTGGGATGTTCCTCATGTCGTACTGGTCCATCAGGGCTGCAACGTCCACGGTCGGTATATCGGTCCGGGCCGACCGGGTATCGATGTATGGAATGTCCGCGATCCCGGGCTCGACCGACTCGATGAAGACCGGGGGATTTGCCCGGAACTCGTCAAGAGCCCACCGTGTCTCGGCGGTACACTCCCCGCACCGGGCAGGGATGTAGACCCCTGGCTCGTCCAAATTTAAGAGCTCGGCATACCCGATCACGCTGCAGATCGAGTCGGTATCGGGCTGTCGGTGCCCGATTACGTAGACGCTGTTCATTCCCGCCATATCGACTGGTGGTAGGTTTGCCCTCCGGGTTCTTATGCCTGGGGGTTACCGAGGGCGGACAGTTGACAGTAAAGAAGGCTCTTTATGGTCCCGGGGTGCGTTTATAAATGAACGGGATTATGAAGGAGATCATCATCAAGGGGGCGCGCGAGCATAACCTTAAAAATGTCAACCTTGTCCTGCCCCGCGACCGCCTGATCGTCTTCACCGGGCTCTCGGGATCCGGGAAGTCCACCCTGGCGTTCGACACCCTCTATGCCGAGGGACAGCGCCGCTACGTCGAGTCCCTCTCTACCTACGCACGGCAGTTTCTTGGGGTGATGCATAAGCCCGATGTCGATGCGATCGAGGGATTGAGTCCTGCGATCTCCATCGAGCAGAAGACGACCTCAAAGAACCCGCGTTCAACCGTCGGTACCATCACCGAGATCTACGATTACCTGCGTCTTCTCTTTGCACGCATCGGCGTGCCGTTCTGCCCGGTCCACAACATCCGGATCGAGACCCAGTCGCCCGAGCGGATCGCCGATACGGTTCAGGCGGAGTCGTCGGGCATGGTGACGGTCTTCGCCCCGATCATCCGCCAGAGGAAAGGGACCTATGGGCAGCTGATCAAGGACCTCCATCGCGAGGGCTATGCCCGCGTCCGAATCAACGGGGAGATCCACAGGACCGACGAGGAAGTGCCCCTCGAGCGGTACCGGAAACAGGACATCGAGGTCGTCATCGACCGCCTCGAGGTTGAAGATCGCTCGCGCCTTGTCGAGGCGATTGAGAACGGTCTGAAGAAGGCGGACGGGCTCGTTATAGTGGCCCCGGAGGGCGGAACGGAGACGACGTACTCCTCCTCGATGGCCTGTCCAGTCTGCGGCCTTGCCTTCGAGGAGCTCCAGCCCCGGATGTTCTCGTTCAACTCCCCCTTCGGTGCATGCGAGGAATGCAACGGTCTCGGCTTCAAGATGGTCTTCGACCCCGACCTGATCATTCCGGACCGAGACCTCTGTATCGTCGACGGCGCGATTGCCCTGTACAGGAACTCGGTCGAGGGGTACCGGGGGCAGATACTCGAGACGGTCGCACGTCGGCTCGGGTTCGATATTTTCACGCCGATCTCCCAGCTCACCGACGAGCAGTTCCGGGGACTGATGTTCGGAACGACCGAACGCCTGAACTTTACCATGCGAGCGCGGAACGGGGAGACCCAGTGGTCTCACCGCGGGCCCTGGGAAGGTCTCCTTCCACAGGCCGAACGCCTCTATGCGCAGACGCAGTCCGAGTACCGTAAGCGTGACCTGGAGCGGTTCATGCGGGTCTTTGACTGTCCGATATGCAAGGGGGACCGGCTTAAAGAGAAGATCCGTGCGGTCCGAATTGCCAGCGCGTCCATCGTCGACGTAACTCGTCTCTCCGTGTCGGCCTGCCTTGCATTCTTCCGCGAACTCGAGCTCGACGCACGGGAGCAACAGATCGCCCGCCTCGTCATCAAGGAGATCACCGACCGGCTCGAGTTTCTGGAACGCGTCGGGCTGGGATACCTGACCCTTTCACGGGCTGCCGGGACGCTCTCCGGTGGAGAGGGGCAGCGGATCCGCCTCGCAACCCAGCTTGGGGCGAACCTGATGGGGGTCCTCTACGTCCTGGACGAGCCCTCCATCGGCCTCCACCAGCGCGACAATCAGCGCCTTATCGATACGCTCTGCGCCTTACGGGACCTTGGAAACACCCTGGTAGTGGTCGAGCACGATGAGGACACGATCCGGGCAGCCGACTACGTGGTCGACATTGGCCCCGGCGCTGGGGTTCACGGAGGCCAGATCGTCGCGAAGGGGACACCCCGGGAGATCGAGCGATCGACCAATTCTCTTACCGGGCTCTACCTCTCCCGCTCCCTCAAGATCGAAACCCCGACATGGCGGAGAACCAGCGAAAACTTCATCCGAATAAAAAATGCGCGGGAGAACAACCTGAAGGGTATCGACGTGGAGATCCCGATCGGGGTGCTCACCGTTGTCACGGGCGTCTCCGGATCGGGCAAGTCAACCCTCGTTTATGAGATCCTTCACAAGGCGCTCCACCGCCAGCTCTACCGGTCAGGGGATCTCCCCGGCGTTCACGACGCGATCGAGCTCGACGCCCCGATCGACAAGGTGATCGTGATCGACCAGTCCCCCATAGGTCGGACGCCGCGGTCGAACCCGGCGACATACACCAAGCTCTTCGACGAGATCCGATCGATCTTTGCCGAGACTCAGGAGGCGAAGGTCCGTGGCTACTCCCCGGGCAGGTTCTCGTTCAACGTCCGCGGGGGACGTTGCGAGGCCTGCCAGGGAGACGGCCTGATCAAGATCGAGATGAACTTTTTACCCGAGGTCTACGTCGAGTGCGAAGAGTGCAAGGGCCGACGGTACAACCAGGAGACCCTGGAGGTGAAGTACAAGGGCAATTCGATCGCCGATGTCCTCGACATGTCGGTCGAAGAGGCTCTCCACCTCTTCGAACGTATCCCGTCCATCCGGAACAAGCTCGAGGTTCTCAGCCGGGTCGGCCTAGACTACATCAAGCTCGGGCAGTCGTCGACAACGCTCTCGGGCGGAGAGGCCCAGCGAATCAAGCTGACCCGGGAACTCTCGAAGCGGGCGACGGGACGTACGCTGTACCTCCTTGACGAGCCGACCACGGGTCTGCACTTCCACGATGTCAAGAAACTGATCCAGGTCCTGGACGACCTCGTCAAGAAGGGGAACAGCGTCCTCGTGATCGAGCACAACCTGGACGTGATCAAGTCTGCCGATTACGTGATCGACCTGGGCCCCGAGGGCGGAGACGGAGGCGGCGAGGTGGTTGCGACGGGCACACCCGAGGCGGTTTCCCGGAACCCGCGTTCCTATACCGGGGCGTTTCTAAAGAAGGTGTTATGATTAGGCCCCCCGTCGATCTCTCTACCCTTCCCGAGCTCCCCGGGTGCTATCGATACTTCGACGACAACGGCGTGATCATCTACGTGGGAAAGGCAAAGAACCTGAGGCGCCGGGTCTCCTCGTACTTTTCCCGGCAGGACCTCGATCCCAAGACCGCGGCGCTGGTCGGCCACATCGCCAGTCTTGACTTCATCGTCACATCGAACGAGGTCGAGGCCCTGATCCTTGAGAACACCCTGATCAAGGAGCACCAACCCCGGTATAATATCGACCTCAAGGACTCCAAGACCTATGCCTACATTCAGCGGACAGACGAGGCGTTTCCTCGTCTCGTTGTCGTTCGCCGCAAGGGCGCCCAGGGCACATACTATGGTCCCTTCGTCTCGGGTCTCGAGCGCGACCAACTCGTGAAAGGCCTGAGAAAGACCTTCCGTCTCCGGAGCTGCCGCAGCCTGCCGAAGCGCGCCTGCCTGCGATACCACATGGATTCTTGTTCTGCCCCCTGCATCGGGGCGATCACGCCTGACGACTACGCCGAGGCAGTGACTCGGGCCGAAGAGTGCCTGAAAGGCCGGGACCGCGAACTGCTCGCGACGCTTCGCGAGGAGATGGCCCGGTACTCCGCCGAGGAGAAGTTCGAACAGGCCCTCGCCCGGCGAGAGCAGATCCGGGCGATCGAGGGGCTCGCCGAGCGGCAGCGGGTGGACCGGCAGAAGGCCTACGACGAGGACATCCTCAACTACCTGGAGGTCGAGGGGACTGTCTACCTCGCACTCTTCAAGATCCACCTCGGAACGCTGACCGGCCGCCAGGAGTTTGTATTCGACCACCGCGAGGAGTTCCTACCCGAGTTCCTGGTCCAGTACTACGCCGAGCATCCCGTTCCAAAGGTGGTGGTGCTGCCCGAGGTGGTCGACCCGGTGATCGCTGATTACCTATCCCGCCTGAAGGGTGCCCGCGTCAGGGTCACGGTGCCGCAACGCGGCGACCGTCGGCACCTCCTCGAACTCGTGAAAACGAACATCGAGACCTCGTTCTTCGGGGACCGGATCAAGGTCGAGGCCCTTCGCGAAGCCCTCCATCTCCCCGTCTCGCCGGAGGTTGTAGAGTGCTTCGATATATCTCATCTTGCTGGCTCCTCGACTGTCGGGGTGATGGTCCAGTTTCGCGGGGGTCGGACCGACCGGCGAAATTACCGGCGCTTCCGGATCCGGACCGTCGAGGGCATCGATGACTTCGCCTCGATTGCGGAGGTCGTCCGCAGGCGGTACCGCCGGCTCACGAAAGAGGGTGGGGACCTTCCGGATCTGGTCCTGGTCGATGGCGGGCGCGGCCAGCTCTCGGCTGCAAAGGCCGTTCTTGACGAAATCGGTGTTCGGGTCCCTGTCGTCGCGCTCGCAAAGCGCGAGGAGGAGGTGTGGGTGCCGGGTTTCTCTATTCCCATCCCTCTTGCGCGGAGCTCGAAGGCGAGCCTCTTCCTCCAGGAGGTCCGCGATGAAGCCCATCGGTTCGCCATCACCTACAACCGGAACCTGAGAAAGAAGGCGGTGCTCCAATGACCGATCAACGGTTTGAACTCGTCGCCCCGTTTTCGCCGGCGGGGTCTCAACCGACGGCGATCACCTCGCTCGTCGAGGGAGTCAGAGCGGGTGAACGGTACCAGACCCTCCTCGGTGTAACGGGCTCGGGCAAGACCTTCACAATCGCAAACCTGGTCGAACAGGTGCAGCGACCCACGCTTGTCATCGCGCACAACAAGACTCTCGCTGCGCAGCTCTACAACGAGTTCCGGGACTTCTTTCCCCGGAACAGGGTAGAATACTTCGTCTCCTACTACGATTATTACCAGCCCGAGTCCTACATCCCGCAGCGGGACATGTACATCGAGAAGGATATGGCGATCAACCCGAAGATCGAGCAGATGCGACTCGCGGCCACCGCATCGGTCCTCTCTCGCAGGGACACGATCATCGTCGCCTCGGTCTCGTGCATCTACGGTCTCGGCAACCCCGTCAACTTCCGTGACATGGGCTTCGAGCTCCGGGTTGGTGACCGGATCAGGCGAGCCGATCTCCTTCGCCAGCTCGTTGAGATCCAGTTCGAACGGAACGATATCGAGCTTCAGCCGGGCCGGTTCAGGGTGCGCGGCGACACGGTCGACATCGTGCCCGGGTACTACAACAATATCATCCGGGTCGAGACCTTCGGTGACCAGATCGAGCGGATCGTAGAGGTCGACCGGACAACGGGGCTCGTCCAGGAGCGCATGGACTACTTCTACGTCTACCCGGCGCGGCATTATGTGATCCCGGCGGAGACCAGGGGGCGGGCGATCGAGACGATTCGGGAGGAACTCGAGCAGCGCCTGCCCGAACTGGGCCCACTCGAGGCCCACCGCCTCCAGCAGCGGACCCTCTTCGACATCGAGATGATCGAGGAAACCGGTAGCTGCAAGGGGATCGAGAACTACTCTCGTCACTTTGACTTCCGCCGTCCCGGGGTGAAGCCGTACTGCCTCCTCGACTATTTCCCCGAGGACTTTTTGATGGTGATCGACGAGTCACACCAGACAATACCCCAGATCCACGGGATGTACAAGGGCGATCGCTCCCGCAAGATGTCTCTCGTTGAGTACGGTTTCCGTCTACCATCAGCCTTCGACAACCGACCCCTGAAGTGGGAGGAGTTCCGTGAGTACATGCGGCAGGTGATCTTCGTCTCCGCCACCCCCGGCGACTGGGAGCAGGGCGTCTCATCTCGTCTTGTCGAACAGATCATCCGTCCCACCGGGCTCGTGGATCCCCCGGTCGAGGTGCGGCCGCTCGAAGGGCAGGCCCTCGACGTGATCGAGGAGGTGAAGAAGACCGTGGCGAAGGGTGAGCGGGCGCTTGTCACCACGCTCACCAAGCGGCTCGCCGAGGAGCTCTCCGACTGGCTCGCCGAGCGGGGGATCAGGACACGCTACCTCCA
Organism: Methanoregulaceae archaeon; assembly: GCA_050178135.1. Lineage (GTDB taxonomy): Archaea > Halobacteriota > Methanomicrobia > Methanomicrobiales > Methanospirillaceae > UBA288. The sequence goes on from JBFXGJ010000016.1 coordinate 18,636, forward strand.
CTCCGAGATCGATACGATCGAACGGACCGAGATCATACGGCAACTCCGCCTGGGCCGTTTCGATGTCCTGGTTGGAATTAACCTGCTCCGCGAGGGGCTCGACATCCCCGAGGTCGGGTTTATCGGAATACTGGACGCGGATAAGGAGGGTTTTCTCCGCGACGCCCGGTCCCTGATCCAGACGATCGGGAGAGCCGCACGGAATGCCCGCTCTCGAGTGGTGCTCTATGCGGACCGCCCGACGGACTCCATCCGAATCGCCCTTGCCGAGACCGAACGCCGCCGGCAGCTGCAGATGGAGTTCAACAAGAAGCACGGCATCGTGCCGCGGACGATAAATAAGCCGATCCGCGCCCAGGAGGGAGATATCAAGGATGCAAAGCACGTCCCCAAGCGCGAGATCCCGGCCCTCATCGTCGAGTTGGAGACCGAGATGCGGCGTGCGGCGGAGCAACTCGATTTCGAACGGGCGATCGCCCTCCGCGAGCGAGTTCGGCAGCTCCAGAAACGGGCAGATAGTGACCCAGAACCGACCGAAGAGAGACCGAAATCTCGGTATTCCCGGTCCAGGCGCTCGTAGTTCGGAACGGTCTTTAAACGAGGGGGGTGGGTGCCCGCCCGGGGTCCTCCGGCAGCGGACCCCCCTTGACAAGGAGCGGTACGGTCGTGGCTGAGAGCTTGGCCATCACGAGGGCCTTACCCCGGGGAGTGAGCGCATAGACAGGGACTCCCGTCCCTCCCTGGACCAGGGCCCGGGCTCGGGCTGCCTCGCGGATGGTGCCCGAGGCGCACGCAGTCACGATATCGGCCACCTCGACGACTCGCGCTGCCTCCTCCCGCGAGATGCCAGTGGTATGCACGGCGATAATCAGGGCGCCGGGTACCGTCTCGCGGATCTCCTCGGCCATCCGCGCGCCGGCGACGGTGACGGCAATCCGTGTCTTACCGTGTTCCAGCGCTGCGCGTGTACCGGCCACCTGGTCAATCGTCCCGGTATCGGGGAAGGCGGCAAACCCGCCGTGCTGCCGAATTCGATCGATTACCGGGAGGTAGGGCGTGGTCACAACCAGGCCCGACATGCGACCCCCGATCCCCTGGACCAGTTCGGGAGTCGAGACGACCACGGTGCCTGCACCGTCGCAGGCGAGCACCGCAGCGTCGATAAGCCCGGACCGGAGTCCCTCCATCATTAATTCTGAAGCGCCGAAGAGGACAAAGTCGGTCTCCGAGACGACCTCCCGTTCGGGAGTGCACATCCCGAAACTCCTGATCCGGGCTTCCATGTTGGCCCGAATCGCTCCCGGTGTCATCTCGTCGACCGGGACGGCAAAACGCCGAGCAAGGGGACAATCCGCGATCACAGGTTCACCGACCTCCACCACGCAGCCCTTCCGGATAACGACACGTGTCTTTCCGACTGCCTCGATCACGTGTTCGTCGTTCTCCGGGTACTCCATCCCCTCCATATTCAACAGGTATGGACGCGCATGGGTAATGAATGAACGGTGGTCGGATCGACGCGTTTTTCGAGGGCGCACGAGCCATAATTGCCCGGATCAGGACACGCCGGCCAAGCTCAGGCGGGAGAACCACGGAGCGCCTCGCCGAGGTCGACATCTTGCGTGCGCTCGCGCTCGTAATGATGCTCGTCTATCACCTGCTCTTCTCCATCACGTACCTGGGCATTGTTGAAATCGAGGTGCTGACGGGATTCTGGCGCTGGTTTGCCTATGCCACAGCCTCACTCTTCATCCTGATCGCCGGTCTTTCGCTCACTCTCTCCGAGAGCGCCCAGCGGCGCCGCGGCGCCACGCCCCGAGCGATCACACTGCGGATTGGCAGGCGGGGATTCGAACTGATCGGGTGGGGGCTCGTGATCACGGTTGTGACAGGGGTCGCGCTCGAGCAGGGGATGATCCTCTTCGGCATCCTCCACCTGATTGGAGTGGGCACCCTTCTGGCCATCCCGTTTCTCCGCCACCCCATTGTCGCTACAGTGGTCGGGATCACCTGCATCTCGCTCGGACCGGTGGTTTCGACCATCCCTGGCCCCATGTATCTTGCCTGGCTCGGGTTCCACCCTGTCGACTTCATCTCGCTCGATTACGTCCCGATCCTACCATGGTTCGGCGTTCTGCTGCTCGGAGTCGGTCTCGGTCGTCTTGTCTATCCTGGAGGAGAACGACGTTTCTCTCTCGGCCCCATTCCAGACTGGACCCGTCCGCTCTCCTGGATTGGTCGCCACACTCTTGCGGTCTACCTGCTTCATGAACCGGCGATCCTGTTGGTCCTCCTCGCCTGGCAACACTTCGCCTAGTCCTCGCCCTCGACCGCGAGGAGGATCGCCTTACGGATCATGAACTCGGTAAAGTGCCCTGCCGGCAGTTCGTCCTCGGCGAGCGGGTGGCGCCTGGCGGCGATCTCTTCACGCCTGGACCTTGCCCGGCAGTAGAGGTCTCCCTCGCGGACGCGCTCTAACAGGGTGAAGAGGTCCCGTCCATTCCCTTCCAGTTCCTCCTCGCCATCATGCTCCTCTTCCCGCAGCACGACCTGGATGCCGGCCGCTTCCAGTGCCGGCCGGACGACCTCAACGACCTCGTGGACCGAGAGGCCTGTGTCGGACGCCACTACCCTGCTCCTTGTCATCCCCGGCGGATGCCGCCAGAGAAGATCGAATATTTCTGTCTTTTCCAAGCCGCTCACTCCTCGACAAACCGGAGGGATACGGAATTCATGCAATACCGACGGTTCGTCGGGGGTGGTCCGTCAGGAAAGACGTGACCCAGATGGGCGTCGCACCGTCGGCAGAGGACCTCGTCACGGGTCATGCCGAGCGAACGGTCGGTCTCCTCGTAGACGTTCGAAGGGGAGATCGGTTGAAGGAAACTCGGCCAGCCCGTTCCCGAGTCAAACTTATCCCGGGACGAAAAGAGGTCGATACCGCAGCAGGCGCAGCGATAGATGCCGGTACGGTTGTTTGCATAGTACTCGTTTCGATAGGCCGGCTCGGTCCCCTTTTTCCTGGCAACCAAGAACTGCTCGGGGGTCAGACGCTTCCGCCACTCCTCGTCGGAGAGGCGACAACGCCGCATTGGCACGGCCCGCCCCTCCGCGATGTCGTAGATTGAGACCTCTTCCTCCATGCGAGAAGAATGGCGAGGCGGCTACTTGAAAGGTTCGTCACAGCCCGAGTTTCGCTGCCGTCTCTCGACAGAGCTGCGCCTCGTCACTTCTCCCGAGCGTCTCCATCACCTCGGCGACGAGTGCCCAGGTGGTCGCTCGCTGTGGGTCGAGGTCGAGGGAGCGTTCAAGCGAGTAGAGCGCCTTTTCGCAGCAATCGAGAACCTGTTCCATCATGCCCCTCATCAGCCATGCTGTCGGGTCCTCCGGGTTGATCTCGAGGGCGGCCTCGAAGCACCAGCAGGCCTTTTCGTGCTGCTCCTCGTCCATCAGGTCGAATCCGCGCTGGAGCCATGCGTCGAAACGGTTTGCCCTGATCTGCGAAGTAAGTTCGATCAGTTCGAAGGCCTCCTTCTCGCGACCCAGGTGGTGGAGCGCCTTCGCGGACGCCCTGAGCGCCGGCCCATTCTCGGGTTCGCGTTCGCGGGCCGCCTCGAAACACCAGAGAGCTCGTGCGGCATCGCCATTCTCGAGCAGACACAGGCCCCGCTTCACCCAGTCGGCCGCGGTGTCCCCTCCCGCCGCGTTCGTGTCGTCGTCGACCAGGGTTGCGTAGATCTTCGAGTACTCGATAGGGGTCCCTCCTCACGGATCGTACGAGTGATGCGTAGAAAAACCTGTTCCTTCTCTCCCCGAGAGAAGGGGTTTCCCACGTCTCCCCTCCGATGGTGGACGGGGTCAGCGGTGTGCAGGTGCTGCCGCAACCCTCCACCCCCGCAGGGCGGAGAGGAGCGCGGAGAGGGTTACCAGGCCGGCTCCAACGAAGAATACCACGCCGATAGCCTCCCCAACCAGGGTGGGATCGGCCTCGAGGACCGGTCCAACGTGCCCCCCGGCCAAGAGGAGGGTGTTCAGCAGGATTGAGCCGATCGAGACTCCGAGTGACATTCCCAGGTTTCTCCCGGCTGCTGTGACCGCCGAAGCGATCCCAAGCCGGCGAGCGGGCACCGAGTTCATCTGGTCCGTGTTATTGGGTGCCTGGAAGATGGCGGACCCAAAACCCATGACCGCGAATGCCCCGAGGATCGGGAGGAGGAGACCGTCGATGGCGGCGATTCCAGCCATGATGTAACCCCCGGCGACAATAGCCATCCCGAGAGCGGCAAGGTACGGGTAGTGCGAGCGGTCGTACAGCCACCCCGAGATAGGGGCTGTGACCGCCATTACCCCGGGGAGGACCATGAACACGAGGCCGACCGTGCCTGGCGAAAGCCCCATCACCAGCTCGAAGTAAAAGGGGCCCACCAGGTTGAGCATGAAACTTGCGACGAAGAAGAGAAGCATGGCCAGGACAGGCAGCATGTATAGCGGCTCGTGAAGCAGGGCCAGGTCGATGAGCGGGTCGGCCTGGTGGAGTTCAACATGGACGAAGGTCACCGTTCCTGCGACCGCCACGAGTGCATAAAGTAGAGAAGCGAGGTCTATCGCGACGCTGTCGGCCAGGTGTCCGAGGCAGAGCATGAGGCCGGAGAGGGCGATACCGAGCGTGATTGCGCCGGGAAGGTCGAACGACGGGCGGTCGGGTCGGATATGGCCCCGCGGCAGGATACGCAACGCCGCGGCAGTAACAACGATACCGATGGGCAGGTTGACGAAAAAGATCGACTCCCAGCCGCAGGTCTCCACGAGCAGTCCCCCGAGCACAGGCGCGGCGATCGAGGCGATCGCAACGGTTGAACCGAGGTAACCGAGGGCTCTGGCCCGCTCGCTGAACGGGAAGGCATCAAAGATGAGGGCATTCGAAAGCGAGAAGACCATGGCACCCCCGGTTGCCTGCACCATCCTTGCCGCGACCAGCACCGGTAAGGATGGAGCGATCCCGCAGGCGCCTGATGCCAGGGTGAACAGAACCAGCCCTGACACGAAGAGTGGGGTTCTTCCGATGAACTCCGAGAGTCTTCCCGCCGGCAGGAGGAGGACGGTCATGGTCAAGAGATAGGCCGTGATCACCCATTGCGTGGTGTCGAGATCCACCCCAAACCGTGCGGTGATGGTCGGAAGGGCGATGGAGACAACGACCCCATCGAGCACTGCCATGAAGACCCCTGCGAGCACGACCGCGAGTATAAGGTACCGGTTCGGCGGGCTCAGGATCCCCATGCACTAGGGTATCGTTGGACCTGGGGATAAGCCCGGTGATCCGGATCGATACGGCAGGATTACCTGTCCAACCGCCGACTTTCAGTACATGCCGACCGGGGGATGGGAGGCTGACTATCGGCTTCGCGGCAGGCTGTACCGGGGTGAGGTCCGCCTTCCTCCAATTCCGCACGGGTCCCGGGTCATCGACCTCGGGTGTGGAGACGGGCGATCCCTGCACGCACTTGCCGGGCGCACATGTTCAGCCGTGGGCGTCGACTCAGCTCGTTCGGCACTCGTTCTCTGTCGTGAACAGCACCGGGGTACCCCGCCAGACCTGGTGCTCGCCGATGCCGGGCGTCTCCCTTTTCGGGACCGATCTTTCGACCTGGTCCTGATGCTCCATGTGATCGGCCATGGGTATCGGTCCGAGCGGTGTATGATCCTCACCGAGGCAGAGCGAGTGATCGCTCCGGGGGGCTGTGTACACCTCCGGGTCTTCTCTCGTGAGGATCTTCGTGCGACCAGGGGAGACCTTGTCGAGGAAGGGTCCCGCCTTCGAAAGAACGGCCAGTTGACCCACTATTTTACTGAGGACGAGGTGGCATCACTCTTCCCGGGGATGAAGACGGTCTGTCTCAAGACGGTCCGCTGGTCGCTCAGAGTTCGCGGTGAGCCGCTCATGCGGGCGGAGATTGAGGCGGCCTTCCAGTATCCTGCCCATCCCTGACCATTATCCTGACGAGGGACACGGTGATGGATCATAATGCATAAATGCCTGATCCGGTCAATTTATATAGCGATGTCTCCTGCCCATCGTGGGAGGCACCGGATGGAGAGTTATGTCACTCAATCACCGCATGATCCTCTGCCTCGTCTGCCTTGCAGCAGTGGGGATGCTCTTCGTGGCCGGATGCACGACCCAGGCCCCGTCAGGCAGCACCACCCCCTCGCCGGCAGCGTCCGCTGCACCGACGATGAACAACACGATCCTGAAGATCAACAACAACCAGGCGCCGAATCTGACCACCACCGCTGTCGCGGCGGCGACCACCGTTGCAGCCCCGACTGGCGCTGAGAACGTAACGATCCCGGTCAACAATTCGTCTGTTCCCGCCGTTCCGGCGATCAACGTGACCGTTCCGGCGGTCAATGTCTCGGTCCCGAAGTAAGGGCCGGGAACGGTGACGGCGGCGGCTTGATGCCGGCACCGTCCATCCCCTTTTTTTCTATCGCGTCCTCTCTTCTCCAATCCCTCGGATCTGGTCAACCTGGACCGGGAGTCGGCATGACAGCGTTCCTGACCGAACCGAAAGGCGCGATCCGGTTCACTTCTCGTCTATTTGAGCGGTGTCTCCAGGCCTCCTCGTCCTGTCTCACCTGAAACACTGGCGAGTACTCCGTGGGTGGTCGACCCGGTGATACCCGAGTCCCGCTCTTGGTTGGCTCCCCCGTTGCGAGGGTGGGCTACCTCTCGGGTATCAGGTGCCTGGCGGGGCTCAACTGTAGGGACTTTTCGGCGGTGACGGTCACCTCTCGGCTTTCTTCCTCCACCAGCGTGATTGACACCCCGGTGCTCGACCTGAAAACCTGCGTTCTCCTCATGGTTCAGGGTGAGAGCTGACTTCTGACGCCGGTCATCGCCCTGAAACGGGACTCCTGCGCGTTCTCGTCACAGCTCGAACAGTGGAGTGCAGCAGTCCGACCCCATCTTCGGTTCCGCACTGGGGACTCAGCAGATCGGCGGATTCTTTCTGGCCCTTGCTGCAACGCGTCGTCGGACATCTGTCACACCATCGGTCGCATGGCGAGCACGAAGGAAGATCACGCCTCTCGGCTTTCTCTTCGCCGTCGGGATCATGGCGCTGTACGCCGCCTTCCTCTTTGCGATGGTGCCGCATGCGAACGCGCTGTGGCGGACCAGTGGGCTCATCTCGGTCCTCTTCGGGTGCACGATCGATGGTGAGAGGGGTCCGGTGAAGTGAGTGGCAGGAGCAGGAATGATGGTACTCGGGGCTGCGGAAATCATCCTGTTCTAACCCTGGTAGACGAACGGCACGTCGGACCACGTGCTCGAATCGAAGACCCCGCGCTCTGTCAACCGGCGTTCGGGGATCACGGTCAGGGCCATAAAGGAGAGATGCATGAAGGCACCCTCACACGCCCCGAGGGCGGATGCATGGGTATGGAGGCGGTCAAGCCCTTCAACCACCTCGTCGTGAGGACGGTCGGACATGAGGCCCGCGATGGGGAGCGGCAGGAGGGTGGTTTTGCCATCTCCGACCACGCCGAGTCCCCCTCCTGTCGAGGTGACGGCGTGGATCGCGGTGACGATCGCCTCCGGATCGGCTCCGACCGCAACCACCTGGTGTGCATCGTGGGCGACCGAACCCGCAATCGCCCCGGCGCGCAGGCCGAACCCCCGGACGATGCCCATCCCGAAACCCGTTCCCCGGTAAGCATCGCAGACCACACCGACAAGCAGGTCGGCGGACGGGTCGGGGAGCGAGCAGTCCGAGAGCGGGAGGTCCACGGCACGGGTCCGGATCTGGCCGGGCACGAGCTCGATAACCCGAGCAATGCCACGGAGATGTACTGCGAGGTGCGCTGCCGTCGGGATCCGGCACTGCATCGGCCGGATCGGCCCCGTCACCCGGGCGAGTGCGGGCCCCTGATCTTTCACCTCTGCTCCGCCCACGAAGGTCCGGGTCACCCGGAACTCTTTTCCCGGGGCAAGCACGCAGATGTCGGCTCGTCGACCGGGGGTGAGCGCTCCACGATCCGCAAGGCCGAACCGTTCGGCAGCAGAAAGTGTCGCCATCCGGAGCGCGAGCTCGAGTTCAAGGCCGGCGTCGACCGCCTTGCGGACACAATCATCGATACTCCCAGCCCGGACAAGGAGATCGGCGTGCCGGTCGTCCGTGCAGAACGCCATTCGAGGTGCGGTTGCCGGCACCACGAGAGGCAGCAGAGTTGTGAGGTTCCGTTCGGTCGACCCCTCCCTGACGAAGAGCCACATGCCTCGGGAGAGGCGGTCTCGTCCTTCAGCCAGCGTGGTCGATTCGTGGTCGCTCTGGACCCCGAGCATGACGTACGCATTCAGTGACGCCCCTTCCAGCCCGGGAGCATGCCCGTCGATCAGGTCGAACCCGGTGGTCTTGGCCACCAGGTCCGGGTCCTGGGCCAGGAGTCCTGGAACGTTCATCACCTCTCCGAGACCGAGCACGCCTTCCCTGTCTACGAACGGCCGCAGTGCCTCCGCGTCGAGGACTGCCCCTCCACGGTCGAGCGAAGTCGCCGGGACGCAGGAGGGCAGCATCAGGAGGAGGTCGACCGGGAGGAACAGCCTGCAGGAGAGCATGTATTCGATTCCCGCCGCGCCGAGTACGTTTGCGATCTCATGGGGGTCGGCGACGACGGTCGTCGTCCCGTGCGCTGCAGCTACTCTCGCGAACTCGAAGGGCGAGAGAAGGGAGGACTCGACATGTACATGTGCATCGATCAGTCCGGGGACCACCCGTGCTCCGGCAAGGTCGAGCGTCCTGCGCGCGCGGTACGTGCCTGGGCCGAGTACCGTCCCTGAATGGATACCGAGGTCCGTCTCCTCCCATTCGCCGAGAAATGGGTTGAAGATACAGGCATCGTGGAGCAAGAGGTCGGCAGGCACCTCGCCCAGCGCGGCCCGGATCGTCTCGTTCACGCCCTGTCACCCCTGGGAACCGTCAGTTCCTGGATTACGGCCGCCAGCCGTTCGTCCCCCTTGTGGAGGTGAAGATAGCACCGGTAATCTCCCGGCGAGAGCGTTACCGGGTAGACGAACCGGTTTATTCCCGCTGTGATGTTGACGTATTGCGCCTCGGAGAAGACCTGGCGCTGCCCAAGAGGCTCCAGGTAGGCGATCGCCACCTGCAGGCCGGCGTGTTCGATCAAAACACCGCTGGAGACGGTCACAGCGAACTCGCCGTCCCGGTACTCCACATCTCCGAATTTTGGCTCGGTTCCTGTACAGCCCGCGATTGAGAGAAGGGCGACAAGGCAGATGATGGTAAAACGCCGGGAGACTGTCATCCTGTAGTCCCTGGTATTTATGCCGGCCATAATAAATAGGATACGATTTTAAGCACGAGAATCCAAACACGTATTTAACCAGAGGTTGGCCGGAAGACCGTTCAACTCTTCGTATCTCTCGTAAAAAGATAAAAAAGGTGCAGTATCGATGGTAGAGCCGATTCCGAGTTCTGGACCCCGCGGACGTGTACTTCTCATGGATGACGAAGAGAGCATCCTCGAAGTCATGAGCCAGATGTTGCGCCGACGGGGGTTCGAGGTTTCCTGCGCCAGGGACGGTTCGGAAGCTGTCTCCGCGTATCGGGATGCGCTGGAGTCGGGGACCTGTTTCGACGCTGTCGTGATGGACCTCTCCATCCCGGGAGGTATGGGTGGACGCGAGGCAATTCACCTGCTCCTCGAGATCGACCCCGGGGTGCGGGCTCTCGTTTCGAGCGGTCACTCCAACGACCCGGTCATGATACGTCCCGTGGAGCATGGGTTCGTCGGTGTGCTTCCCAAGCCCTACAGCATCGCTGAACTGGTCTTGGCGCTCGAACGTGCCCTCTCCTGACATTCATTCTCCTTGGGTGTGACCATACCCCTTTTTACGTCCAGACGAGTACCGTTTGATTACGGGTGGTACCATCTCCTGCATCACCTTCTCCCATCATAAGGGCGGCACGGGGAAGACGACCACGTGTCTGAACATCGCCGGTTTTCTCGCACTGGCAGGGAAGAGGGTTCTTGTGGTGGATGCCGATCCACAGGCAAATGCAACCATGGGCCTGGGCATCTACCCTGACTCCCGGCGGCGCCACATGTATGACGTCTTCATGTCAGTCTTTGAAGGTTTCCCCGACGTCCCAATCACCGAGGTCATTACCAGGACCGAGGCTGGGGTGGACCTCGCCCCCTCAAATCTGGACCTGGTCGGAGTGGAACCCTCCCTCTACATGATCGACGACCGGGCGGGGATCCTTCGTGACCTCCTCGAGCCGGTGCGGCACTCCTATGATTACATCCTTATCGACACCCCTCCATCGATGGGGCAGTTCGTGGTCAATGGTCTGGTTGCGGCCGATCACGTCGTGGTAACGATCGATGCCGGCATCTTCGCACTCCGTGGAATCGACGGTCTGGAGACGATCTTCGCTGACATCAGCGAGATCGTCGGTCACCGGGTGACTGCCGACCTTGCCGTTCTGACGCGGTGGGAAGAGTCATCGGTAGCGGTAGGAGTCCCCCCTGCCCGTTCCGGGCTGTCCGGCCTTGTTGCCCGCCTTTTCGGTCGAGATGGATTTCGTTCGGAGGAAGCGGCGAATGCGGCTCGAGGTGCGGCGGCAGAGGACGATCGGCGTGCACGGATCGAGGCGGAAGTGAAGCGACGGTTTGGCAGGGTCGAGACCGTCCCCTTCTCACGCGAGGTCTATGAGGCGCAGCAGCGAGGTCTGCCAATCGCCCAGTACGCCCCCGACTCGGCTGCAGGAGTGGCCTACCGTCGGATCGCGCAGGGGGTTCTTTCATGGTGACAGATGATCGCCGGGAGCCCGAAGGCCGTCGAGGCGGAGTGAATCGAGAGACGGGAGAACGCCCCGGGCGTCGCGCCCTCTTCTCACCGGCTACTCCGCCCACCAGGAAGGCCCGAGCGCCGGTTTCGCCTCCCGAGGTTCGGGACGAAACGACGACAACAGCTCCTCCTGCTCCTGCCCCGAGCCTCCTCGCCGGAGTCCTCGAACGGGCAGTGACTGATCGAGCCCCTGTCGACCCGGGAGCGGTTGATGAGGTGTACGGGCCGGTGGTTATGGTGGTCAACCGCCTCCTGGAGGAACTGGCCGAGACCCGCGCCCGTCTCGAACGCGCCGAGGAAGAGGCAGCCAGGCGTCCTCAAATGATCGTGCCCGGTCCGGCACGTAAACTGCGTCCCGCCGTGGAGATCCACGATCTGCCCCTGCCGGCTCTCCTGGTCGGGCGCGACCTCGGTCTCCTCGACGCGACCGAGGCCTTCAGTGAGCTCTGCGGTCTGACCGCAGAAGCGCTTGTCGGCACCCCCATGTCGCGTTTTATCCGTCGGCGAGACGGCGACCCACCAGTCCTGGCCCTCCGCCGGGAGGCGCCCACCCGGGCGACGGTCAGCCTGGATACGGCTGATGGCGAGGCACGTTTTGTCGAGTACGCGAGCCCTGTTCGAAACGACGTGGGAGAGGTCGAGGGGCTCGTTGTGATATATGCCTCCGAACCGGTCTCGCCGGTGCAGGATGGTGACGGGTTCGCCCGTCTATTCGAGGCCCTGATGCAGGAGGCGCCGCTTCCCATCGCGCTCCTCGATGCCTCGTTCCGCGTCCTTGACCACACTCCTGCGTTCGGTGCACTCCTCGGGCTCGATGATGCGTGGCTCGCGGACCACATGCTCGCCGACCTGCACCTGGTCGAGGAGACGGGTCCCACCCTCGACGAGATCGTTGATCGGGGCGAAGAGGCATTTGGAGAAGTGGTGATCGAGCTCGGCGGTGAGCGCCGCCGTCTTGAACGATACGCACTCCCCGTGAGGGACGCTGCCGGTCAGTTCTTCCGACTGCTGGTCACCTTCATGGACCGGACCGATGGAGACCTCCAGGCCAATCGGATCGCCGGACTGGAGGAGAGGGCCGCTCTGCTCCAGGAGCAGGACCAGGAGCAAATGGCCGACCTCGAACATGCCCTCCTCTGCCTCTCAGAGGGCGATCTGGACCACTCCATCGAGTTCGCACCGGACAGCCGGTTTGCCTCCCTTGCCTCGTCCTTCAACCTAGCGACAGAGAAGTTGAGGGGTCGGATAACCACCCTCGGCGCACGGTCAGAGGTCGTCCCGTCCGAAACGACCCCCGATCCCGATGGGCGCATGATGATGAGCGCGGCGGAGATCACGGGTCTCCTCCTCGGCGCCCTCACCGGGGAACGGGGCGAACGTCTCCTCCTCGACGAGGCAGACCCACTCATGCCGCTTCGTGCGGAGGTGAACGAGGCGCTCGATCGGCTCGAGAGTGTGCCTGAAGGGCAAAATGACCTTGTGCTGGTGGAAAGTGCGCCACTCACCGGTCCAATCGATGAGCCCGATCTTCCGGGATCCGGGCAAGAAGTCCTGTCTGCGCCTTTCCTGAGCCCGGATGAGCTCCCCCGAAACGCACCAGAACAGGACCTGCCGGTCCTGAATCAGACCGAACCAGAACCCCCGATACAAGAGGAGATTACCCTGTACGACCAGATCATGCAGCCCTCAGTCCCCCCATCACCGGAGGTGATGTCCGAAACGCCCGTTGGGCGTGTTTCCCTTCCAGGGATGGAAGGATTTGCAGCACCCGCCGCCGATCCTGCAGCGGGCCTCGGTGCCGACGTGGAGGTGGTCACCTTCGAGATGGCCGGTCAACAGTACGCACTGGATATCCGCCTCGCGCGGGAGATCGTGGAGATGATCCCGATCACACCGATCCCCCGATCGCCGTCCCACATCACCGGTATCATCAACCTTCGTGGGGAGATAACGACAATCCTGAACCTCTACCAGCTTCTCGGGCTTCCCGACCCGGGGACTGGCGAGGGGCAGAAGATCGTGGTTCTCGTGCCGGAAGCGGCCGATGGATCGAACGTGGGCATCATCGTCGACAACGTTCACTCGGTGAACCAGGTGCCGGCCCACCGGATCGAACTCAAGGGCGAGGGTTCGTCGGCTGACTACACCGGGTTCGTCCGGGGCATCATCCGACAGGAGTCCACCGAGGGTGAAGAGGATCAGAGGAACCTTGTTATCTGGATCGATATGCCTGCGATCCTCGAGGGACTGATCGCCCAGTCATCGTGACCATGGAGAGCGACGACTTTGAGGCCCTGAAGAGGCTCATCGAGAAGACACTCCGCATCAAGTGCCAGAACTACAAGGAGGCGTATATCCGCCGGAGACTCCTGTCGCGCATGCGCTCTGCCGGATGCGAGTCCTACGATGCCTACCTTCGGTATCTTCGCGATAATCCAGGAGAGTTCGAGCTCCTTCGGAACGCGCTGACCATCAACGTCACCGAGTTCTATCGGGACCCCGAGGTCTTTGAAATCGTCCACCGGGAACTCTTCCCCACGATCCTGAAGAACCGGGGCAGAGTCCGGCTCTGGTGCGCTGGATGCTCCTCGGGTGAAGAGGCCTACACGCTCGCGATCCTCCTCGCGGAGACTCTCGGTATCACGAACATCCGCAATGCCGTGATCTACGCCACCGATATCGACGAGATGGTGCTCGCCCGGGCGAAGGACGGGGTGTACGAAGAAAAAGCGCTGTCGAAGATACCCGAGGCACTGGTCCGTAAGCACCTCACTCGGAGGGAGGACGGCCTCTACGAGGTGCGGCCCCACCTCCGCTCGATGATCCGTTTCACTCGACACGACCTTATGATGGGGCAGCCGATCGCGCGCTTCCTAGACATGGTCTCCTGCCGGAACGTTACGATCTACTTCACCGAGGCACAGAAGAACGACCTGGCTCGGCTCTTTCACGGTGCCCTCTCTCCGGGCGGCTTCTATGTAATGGGAAAGACCGAGTACCTCTCACGCGAGGTCGACCATCTCTTCAAGACCCACAACTCTTCCCAGAAGGTCTTTGTCAAAAACGATTGAGACCCGAGCTTCACTCCCCAGGGGGCAGGAGCCCTCCCCCCTCCTTTGTATCTGATGAGAGCTCCTTCATCAGCTCCTGCCGGGCCGTGTGCCGACGGACCTCGCCGACCATGATCCCGATGTTGATCCCGGTCACGACGATCACGAGCATCAGGCTGACCCAGAGCATCGCCCCCTTGACCGAGAGAAAGACGGCCCAGAGGAGCACAACGAATGAGATCAGGAAGTAGATGATCCACGTTCGAATGCCCGGGATCTCCATCTCTTTCATGATCAGCAGCGAGCGGATATAAAACTTGGACTGACCCAGGACGAAAACTCATTTCCGGTCCGAACCCCCATGCTCTCATCATGGAGACGCGGAGTATCGGAGCGATTGGCGCCGGCATCCTGGTCGTGGTCCTGATTGCCCTTGTCATCAGGCCGCCGGCTCCTCTCCTCGCACTCGTGTCCCCGACGCCGACTCCCACTCCGACGTTGCCGACCATTCCGATCCCCATCCCGACCACGATCCCGACCCCCACGATCCTATCGGCGTCGACAAGCGAACAGGTCGAGACTCGTGCGATCGGTTTTTCTGAACACCCCTGGGAGTTCCCACTCTTTCGGATGCCGGCGAACCTGGAGGTCTACGGGGCGTCCGATCCCCCATGGCGATTCAACGACTCGATCGTCTTCGGTTATATCAACGGGTCTCGAGGAGGGGTGAGCGAACCCTTCTACGTCTCGTACTCGACCTGGAAACTGGTCACCCGGACGTCCAGTTCATCATGGCCTGAGCATGCCCGCCTCAGGCTCGCCCTCGTCGACAATTCGTCTGGTCAGGTGATCACCGGAATGGACCTGAAGTATCCGGGGACCGCCTACCGTGTGATCCGCACCTCCAACCGGGAGTTCTACCTGATCGTTGCTCCTGAAAATCTCGACCGATATACCATCACCCTCGAGGCCCCCACCGAGCTGATTGGAGGAGGGGGATAGGTTGATTATTCCGTCGTTCCATGCGTACTCAGCACTGGATAATGTCATGAGGGCGCTGCGCATTCTCTTCGGCCTGGTTCTGCTCGGGCTGGTCCTCGGACAGGTGGTGAGTGCGACGACGATCGTGGTCGCCGCGAAGGATGCGTCGCCCGCTGAACGTATGGCGGCAGACATCCTGTGCGACGGGGTTGAAGACCAGCGTGATATCAACAACGCGTTCAACCGCCTTCCTGCCGAGGGCGGCACCGTTCAGCTCTCGACGGGGACCTTCTCCTGCCCCGAGAGTATCTTCCCGAACGAGAGGACGACCCTCGTCGGTGCAGGCCCGGCGTCCACGAGGATCGTGGTGATCAATCCTCAGAGCCCATACAAGCCGATCAGTGTGATTGTCCCGGACGTCCATCTCCGCGGCTTCTCGCTGATGGGGAGCGGCGCGGTGATGATTAAGGAGAGCCGGGTCGTCGTTGAGGAGGTGTTCGCGACGAGCCGGAGCCCGGACGGGACGCTCCAACCGGCACGCGGGAACGGGATGTTCTACATCTGGGCCGATGGGGAGACGATCGAAGACGTCGCGTTCATCGACTGCACTGCACAGGAAGCGAATACCCACGGGTTCAACCTGAATGCCATCAACTCTCCAAGGGAGACCCGAAACATCAAGTTCGTCAACTGCGTCGCCCGGAGCTGTGGGTACGGAGTCGCCGGCGGCTCCAAGTCGGACTGGGTGACCGGGTTCGACATCCAGGAGGACAACGACCTATATGATGTCCAGGTGATCGACTGCCGCGCGGAGGATAACTGGCAGTCGGGGTTCCACTTCGAACCGGGAGAAGACAAGGGAACGGTCAAGAAGGCGATCACTCTCACCCGCTGCGTTGCGTCCCGGAACGGGCAGCGGAACCCTGCCACCTATCCCTACACCTCGACCTTTCTCTCGGGGTTCTACGTCCACTTCAATGCTGCCGTGACCGACTGTCAGTCGATTGACAACAAGAACGCAGGCTTTTACGTGGAAGGAGGAGACCAGGTTGTCTTCTCCCGGTGTACCGACCGGAATTCCACGTACGGCTGGAAGATCGTCAAGAGTGCCCGCAACATCCGACTCGAGGACTGTGCCAGTTATGGTGCCGAGGAATGGGCGCTCTGGTCTGCATTCGCCTCGAACCTCACGCTTGCCCGGTTCCACCAGGTCGACTCGGTTGGTGGGCGCGGGTTCCAGTCGATCCTGGGGTGGTACTACGGCAACCCGTCGTACGAGCTGCCAGTGACCGGGTCCACGTTTGACATCACAGCGTCAGGCAACCGTTCGGTCCCGATTATCAACCAACCGGCGGGGAACACCTACCTCCTCCGCTGGGATGAGGGGCCCACTTTCACGCCAACCCCGACTCCCTCCCTCAGCCCGACGGCGACCCCGAGCCCCTCGGTTCCCGTTGCTGCATTCGACCTCTCCACGTCACAGGGGCGTCCACCGCTGAACGTCACCTTCACTGACCGTTCAACGGGGGTGCCATCGTCCTGGCTCTGGGCGTTCGGGGACGGTTCAGTGTCGACCGAGCAGAACCCAACCCATCTCTATACGATGGAAGGGTCAAGGACGGTCACCCTGACGGTCACGAACCAGCACGGTTCGAACATGACCGCCGGGTACGTCACCGTCGGCTCCGCGCCCTTTGCTGCATTCTCCGCGTTGCCCAGGACTGTCGCTGTCGGTAAGGCTGTCTCGTTCACGGACCGGTCCCTCGGGACGCCGTCGGCCTGGCACTGGGAGTTCGGGGATGGCGCCCGGTCGTCTGAAAGAGATCCCACCCACAGGTATCTCCAGTCAGGGCTCTACACCGTCCGGTTGACGGCAACGTATCCCGGGACGACCGATGTCGAGCAGAAGACCGATTACATCCGGGTCGTACCCGATCCGAACTTCCAGGCAGATCCCACGTTCGGCAGCCCACCGCTCACCGTCCGGTTTATCGACCTGTCGCTCGGGACTCCCACCTCGTGGACCTGGGATTTCGGCGACAACACCACGTCTACCCAGCAGCACCCGATCCACGTCTATTCGGCGCCCGGCACCTACTCGGTGACGCTCACCGCCGGCAGCCCCTGGGGATCTACCAGCATTACATGCACGGACCTGGTGACGGTCACCTACTCCCGCCCCCTTGTCCCCTTCCCTGGAACCACGGCATCGCCGCGGGACCTGGACCATGACGGGATCTGCGAGGACGTGAATGGCAATGGTCGGCAGGACTTTGCAGACGTGGTCCTCTTCTTCAACCAGCTCGACTGGTGCGGAGAGTCCGAGCCGGTCGAGGCGTTCGACTTCAACCGAAATGGCCGTCTCGACTTCGCGGACGTGGTCGCACTCTTCAACCGGCTATGAACCTTGAAACGTCCGGGGATCGTGGATCGAGCATGAATCTCCCATTCACCCTATCGACCAGCCCGCCGGTGACGGTTCGCAGGCTCTCCCGCGGGGAGCTCGCGATAGCGGTGGACTGGGCGGCTGAGGAGGGCTGGAACCCGGGACTGCACGATGCCGAGACCTTCTATTCCGCCGACCCAGGTGGTTTCTTCGCTCTCGAAGCGGATGGCAGGGTGATCGGCACAGTCTCGGTCGTTCGCTACGGGGAGGAGTTTGCGTTCGGCGGGTTGTATATCCTCCGGCCCGATCTACGGGGACGGGGAATCGGTTATGCTCTCCAGCAGGAGTTCACGCTTCCGTTCGCTGGCGGCAGAAATCTCGGGATCGACGGGGTTTTTGAGATGCAGCCCCGCTACGCCCGCGCCGGTTTTCTCTTCTCGCACCGGAACCTGCGCTTTGAGGGGACCGGCGGGGGGACCGAGCCAGGAGGCGTCACACCGCTCGATGACGTCCCGATCGATGCGGTGGTCAACTACGACCGCCCGTTCTTCCCTGGTCCCCGCGAAAGGTTTCTCAAAGGGTTCCTGGCTCAGTCCGACTCTGTAGGATTTGCATGTACCGGACCTGGGGGCGAGGTGACGGGATATGGGTTCGCCCGGCCCTGCAGGGTTGGTTTCAAGGTCGGACCACTCTTTGCCGACACGCAAGAGATCGCCGGTGATCTCTTCTCCGCCCTGCTCGCCGCCGTTCCGGGCGAGCTCGTCTACCTGGACGTGCCCGAGTCGAACCGGTTGGCCCTCGACCTCGTGGAGCGGCACCACATGGTCCCGGTATTCGGGACCGCGCGGATGTACTCACGACGGGTGCCAGACCTACCTCTCGACCGGACCTACGGGATCACGACCTTCGAGCTCGGCTGATGGAGATGCGGCTGAGCGAGAGGTCGCGGACTCCTTTTCATTCGACTGATAGAAAATGGGTTCGGGTCGATAGGGAGATCCCCTGGTTGGCAGTTACAGGAGAACACTACGGTCGCCAGTGCGCACTGAATGCTGGCACCGTCAGCAGGTGACCCCCTGTTTCCGGAGCTCGGCCGCCTTCGCGGTCGAGCAGGCCTCGCAACGGAACTGTGGTGCAGGATCCCCGGTCCGGTCGTACCGGCCGGCACGGACGAGGCGGTATCCCCTGCAGAGCGCGCCGCAGTCGGCGCAGCGGACCTCTTCGCGCACCTCCCACTCGGCGTCGATCGTCCGAGAGGTGAAGATGAAACGGTCAACCCAGAAGAAGATCAGGCCACCGATCAGGTTTGCAACGATCGTTGCGGCGAGTGGACCGAGTGAAGCCAGCCAGACGAGTGCGACGGCGAGCAGCGGCGTCGAGAGCTGCCACCGCACCAGGTAGAGGGCATACCGTCGGAGGGAGATGTCCATTTCTGACGCGTAGATCCTGTGCGATAATAATGGAGCGGATCGAGGACGGTTTCCACCGCTGGGCCGACTGGTGGCTGGTCAAGCCTTCTCCGGGAATGTCCGGGTGGGTCCCGGTCACCGTCCCTTTTCGACCACGATCAGGTAGGATGTGAGGTTCTGGGAGAGGTTCGTCCCTCGTGCGCTATCGCCTTCAGGGGGTTTGACCGTGATGGAGAAGAGCTCGTCGAGCTGCACCACGGTGGGCTCGTTCGAAACGACCTCCAGGAGGTGACCTCCCGAATGACGATCAGCGGAGATGAAGTGGAGGTGCCACCCCGGGACGGAGGTGCCCTTTGCCGCATCGGGGCTGAACGTTCCGACAAGGGTCCCCTCAACCCGGTCGAGTTCATAGATGCGCTGCTCCGCGATCGCATCGACCAGCCTCGGGTAGGGCAGATCCTGTGCCGGCGGGGCCCGCACCTTTACGTAATCAAAGGTCCCGTCAATCCGTACCATCGTGAAATGCTCTTTCGACATGAGCAGGCCGTCGAGCTGTCTCTCGAGGGTCGATAGGTTGGAGAACGGTCCCAGATCCATGGAACGATCGGTCCTGAACCGGTTCACGGCGGCAAACGGGGTGGTCTGGTCCGGTGACGCCCGGATCACTTCCCCGGTGGCGAGGGCCTGGTAGACGACTCCCTCGAGCATCACCAGTTCCCCGTCGAGGCGATGAAATGTGCCGATACCGGTGTCGCCCTTATGACCGAGCTCATCGATCGTTACCGTTCCATTGTACTCTCCTTCCAGGAGGGCGTCTATCGTGGAGACCTGGTACAGGTGGTCGAATCCGGGCGACCCCCCATTCCCTGCCATCGTCGACAGGCCGATGACCAGGACGACGAGGACAAGGGCGCCAATTGCCAGGCTCACTCTGGGTTGCATATCAGTCTCGATTGGTATGGGGTGCCGAAAGGGTATAGAATCATCCCTCAGAATGGATGACGCTGGAAGAGGAAGAAGGCGGCGCCTCCAAGGACGGCCAATCCCGCCAGGAACAGCCAGGGGTCACCCTCGATAGGGCCGGTGGATGCGTGCTCATGCCCCTCCTCCTCTTCGATGCCGAGGGCAGACGTGAACCGCTCTTCGATCTCCTGGTCCCCGGTGAATGCCCACGCAGCGATCCCCGCAGCTCCCGCGAGGGCGAGACCGACCGCCAGGAGCAACACGGTCCTCGGTCTAGGTCGTTTCAGCGGTGCCATCTGCCTTGTTTCCGAGAATTCCGGGTCTCACTCGGGCGATGTAGGCCAGAAGGTACCCGCAAAGGATGGCCTCCACCGCTCCAACACTCATGTTGACTGCCCCGATCACGACGAGCCCCGCCGCCGTGGCGGCAAGCCCCTGGGAGACACCCTGCAGTCCCGAGACAAGGACGATTAGGATCATTGCAAGGTTACCAGCGAAGAGCGCGACCAGCACGGCAGCCGTTCCGCGCACCATCACTGAGTCCCGCCATCGCGACGTTGCGCGATACACTGCCCAGGCGGTGATGATCTCGATCGTATTGACGATCAGGTTTGCCCCGATCAAACCCCAACCCCCGTGTCCGATCGCGGCGGAGAAGAGGTTCACGACCAGGGCAACGATCGGCCCGAGGAACGGGCCGAGCAGGATGCCGACGAGCGGCATGAGGGAGAGGTGGACCCCTCCGAAGATCGGTAGGCTGACCTGGAAGATCGCGAAGACCGTTGCGGTGCAGAGGGCCGCAAGGGTGAGCCGCGCCGGCTCGAGCTCCCTTTTACGCAGGTGAACCAGGCAGACGAGGAGGAGGACGATCGATATCGTCCACCAGACTGCGAGCCATTCGACCGGGAGTGAGCCGTCCTGAAGATGGATGTGTGCCATGCTGTTCGGTCTCCTCAGTGATCTGTGATATCGCGGATCATTCGGGATTCTCCCGCGTATTTCCTTTCGAGCGTGGTGACGAGCTCGTGCTCCGTGATTGGACGCGGGTCCAGACCGCCGTCCTCGTTTTCACGGAGTGCACGCCAGATCCGGACGACGCCGGGCTCGATCAGGCCGGACCGTTCGAGGAGGGCGCGGTCGTAGAAGAGGTCCCGGGGCGGTCCCTCGGCGATCACCGAGCCCGCCTGGAGGATGACGACCCGGTTGGCGACCCGCGCGGCCAGATCGAGGTCGTGGGTCGAGAGGACGATCCCGTACTCCTGCTTGTTGCGCAGTTCCAGGATGAGGGTCTCAACCCGTGCTGCGTGGACCGGGTCGAGGTCGGACGTGGGCTCGTCGAGGGCGATCACCTCGGGGTGCATCGCGAGGACCCCGGCGATCGCCGCCAGCCTCTTCTCCCCGCCGCTCATGTACGCCGGGATCTTCTCGATGAGCCGGACGGCATCGACCGCCTCGAGGGCCTCTCTCGCCTCCCGCCTCGCCTCGTCGGGGGGGACGCCCAGGTTGATTGGGCCGAACGCAACGTCCTCGAGCACCGTCGGTGCGAAGAGCTGGCTGTCAGCGTCCTGGAAGACCACGCCGACGGTTCGCCAGAGTTCACGCCGCCGGTTCTCGTCCACTCTCTCTCCATGCACCTCGATCCGTCCCTCTTCGGGAACAAGCGTGCCGTTCAGATGCTCGATCAGCGTGGACTTGCCGGACCCGTTCGCCCCGCACACCACCACCACCTCGCCTTTACGGATAAAAAAGCACATCTGGTGCAGCCCGACCGAGCCATCGGCGTACACATGGCTCGCGCAGTCAACATGGATGATCATGGAGGGATCGGTCGAACATCCCGGGGCCCTGGTTTCCGTCACGGCGCACCCCCTCCGAAACCGGGCTGGCCGGTTATGGCCGCAAGGATCAGTCCCACGAAGGCAATTCCGACCGCGAACGTCTCAACCGGGCCGGGTCGTGGGAGGGGTTCGAGTGGAGCGAGCCGGCCGCGGTACCCACGCGCACTCATTGCCTGCCCGACCCGCTCAGCCCGGTCGTATGCCCGGATGAACGATAAGCCGAAGATCGAGGCGAAGAGGCGTGACCGGGTCATGATACCGCGGGCGAGCCCGCCCCCCCGTGAGTGGACAGCGGTGAGGAGGTCACCGACCATCCCGGTGGTCGTGAAGAGGAACCGATAGGAGAGGAGGCAGACCTGGTCGATCGGGTTCGGAAGGACCATCGAGGCAAAGCGGGCCAGGTGTGCGTACCGGGTGGTCATCAGCAGGGTGAGCGTGAAGGTGACGGTGGCGAGGGCACGGGCGATAAGCGCGAGGGCGAGCAGTACCCCACCGTCGGTCAAAACAAGGCTGCCGAGTGCGAGGATCGGCCGTCCCGGCTCTCCCCAGACGAGGAGCACGACGAGGGATAGGACGAAGATCGCCGGCACGGTGGACCATCGCGCGAGCTCCCGAAGCGGAAGGCCTGCAGCGCGATAGACGATGATGGTCGCAGCCCATGCGCCAAGGAGGAGCCACGTCGACTGGGCGAGCGTGACGAGCAGGACAAGCCATACGAGCATGGCGGCCTTGACCGCAGGGTCGATCCGGTGAACGGGCGTCTTTCCCCGTTCTGCGTGGAGCGTGATCAGGTGCGGGTCGGGTATGTGACCGGAGAACGATCCGTTGCGCATTACCTTCTCACCTTCCCCGGGACGAACAGCAGCCTCGATCCTGCGTGATCGCCCCGCAGACCGAGGTCGTCGGATGGCCCAATGCAGCGCAGATGGTGTTGACGACCTCGCGTGGGATCTGCGCCTCGCACTTCGACGCCTGTTCGCAGGCGACGGCAGGGTCGACCCCCAGTCGAGAGAAGGCAAGCGAGAGGAGCCGGTGCCGCCTGAGCAGGAACTCAGCACAACGCCGCCCCTTCTCAGAGAGATGTACCCGTCGGTACGGTGCATGATCGACCATGCCCGCTTCCACCAGCATCCGGATGGTCTTACTGCTTGTGGAAGGGTCGACCGAGAAACGAGTCGCGATCTCCGCGTTCGTGACGGCTCCCTTCTGTTCGAGGAGGTACTTGAGGTACGCGATCCTCCGGGGGGTCAAGACGCGATCCCTCTCGGCACTCATTCTCCGTTCGATGGGTCTCGGGAGCGGTTAACAGTTTTGGGTCCGTACCAAAACGCTGGGTACCCAAAAAGGAGGGCGACGACACCATCTGGGCCATGCCGTTTCTTCTTCCAACACTGCATCGGTTGAACGGGGCACAATTCGACCCCGGTTTTTTCTCAAACGGTTGATCATCGTGAATGATGCACAGTTCTCTAATCCAAATATTTATTCTCTGGAACTCGCATTAGGTAATGATCGGACCTTAAGACGCCACCAGCTGGTGGCTTTCGGTCCTGGCGGAGGCGGCGTTGGGCATGACCGTTGGACTTGAC
Source organism: Methanoregulaceae archaeon (assembly GCA_050178135.1). Lineage (GTDB taxonomy): Archaea > Halobacteriota > Methanomicrobia > Methanomicrobiales > Methanospirillaceae > UBA288. Next base: position 41,728 of record JBFXGJ010000016.1, read on the forward strand.
CGTCGGTTTCTTCTCGTACTACTGATGGTGCTGCTCTCTGGACTCCTCGTCCCCGCTACGATGGCCGGGACGAACGCGTCTGGGGAGGGTAATCCAGACCTGCTGCCGATCATGCGACCCGATGACCGGGAGCTGGCCCGCCAGATCGCTGCGTACGACGCAGTCCCTGAACTCTACCCGGAACTCCCCTCGTTCCGCGGTGTCGAGGCGACATTCCGCTCCCACAGCCTTCTCGGTCAGATTGATTACATCCCCGCGGAACGGAACCAGCAGCCGACCGGTAACTGCTGGGTGTGGGCAGGAAACGGGTTGCTCGAGATCGCGCATTCCATCCAGGACGGGGTCCGTGAACGGCTTTCGGTCCAGTACGTTGACTCGGGTCACAACGGCGGTGAAGGGCAGTACTGGGCCGGTAACGGGGGCACCCTCGGCGATCTCGTCCAGTTCTATCACGGGACCGGGCGGGCGATACCCTGGTCCAACAGGAACGCGTCGTTCCAGGACGGAAAGGTCTGGTGCGTTGAGAACAACCGTGCCTGGGTGCCCGCATCTCATATCGCGGTCGATCCATTCTACCCGATCACCCGGATCGAGGAACGCCGGATCGCCA
>JBFXGJ010000017.1:0-38188 GCA_050178135.1 Methanoregulaceae archaeon
CCCCCGACAGAGACGACCGGGGTCCCGACGGGTACGCCGACTCCCGAGCCGACGATCACTGAGGGCCAGCCCCCGACGGTGACGGAGCCCCCGACAGAGACGACCGGGGTCCCGACGGGCACGCCGACTCCCGAGCCGACGATCACTGAGGGCCAGCCCCCGACGGTGACGGAGCCCCCGACAGAGACGACCGGGGTCCCGACGGGTACGCCGACTCCCGAGCCGACGATCACTGAGGGCCAGCCCCCGACGGTGACGGAGCCCCCGACAGAGACGACCGGGGTCCCGACGGGCACGCCGATCCCCGAGCCGACTATCACGGAGGGCCAACCCCAGACCGGGACCACCACCCCGACCCCCGCCGGAACCACTGCAAGCACGACCGCCCCCACCAGCGCTCCCGGGACCCTGCAACCGACCCCGAGCATGACCGGCACCCAGCCAGCGACCCAGCCCACCTCGCCGGCCCCCACCACCCAGGGCCCGGCGCCAACGCGGACGGGGGTCCCGACCGTCATCACCCCGTCACCGACGGCCACCCCGACACCCTGGCCGACCGGGACCTTCGTCCTCCCGACCCTGCCGATCGATATGCCGACCCCCATCCCGGGCCTCTGCCCGCCGACCCGTGTCTCGACGGGCGACGAGACCGTGATCACCGGGCCGACCCGGATCACGACCCCTGGCTTCTACCGGTTCGCCGACTCGTTCATCGACGTGAACGAGACTGTCTGGCTCGAGGTCTGGGCGTCGAACGTCACGATAGACGGGAACGGCCAAACCCTGGACGGGCGCGACGGGTTCGGAACCCACGGTATCCGTGTCATGAACGACTCGACCGTGGACAACCTCTTCATCCAGAACCTGACCGTGACCGACTTCGCGTACGGCATCAGCCTCTATAACGTGACGAACAGCACGATTGTCTACGTGAACGCCTCGTCCAACACCTATGATGGGATCATGACCTCGGGCGGCGCCGACAACCAGATCGCCTGCAATGTGATCCACCAGGATGACGACGGCATCAACCTGACCGGAACCGACCGGACAGTCGTGATCAACAACACCGTGACCGAGAACTTCCGTGGCTCGGGGATCCACCTGGCAGGAGGAGCCGACGGCGTACGCCTGCTCGCGAACCGGATCGGTTACAACGACGAGGGGATAGAGGTGGAGAAGACGGTGAACAGTGAGATCGCGCAGAACCTCGTCTGGGAGAGCCGCTACTACGGACTGAACCTCACCTCGGCGGATAACCTGACGGTCTTCGACAACTATGTCCGGAACCGGCAGAACATCCGTCCCCCGACCGGTCCCTTCACGGCCACCTGGAACCTCTCTGATGCGGCGGGCCCGAACCTCTTCGGTGGGTCCGTCATCGGCGGCAACTTCTGGGGCGACATGAACCGGACAGGGTTCTCCGAGACCCACCGTGACAACAACCGTGACGGGTTCGTAGATGTGCCATACGTCCTTCCCGACGGGGCAGGAATCGACTGGCGCCCGCTCGCCCCGCCGGCCGTCGGCGTCGACCGGGCCCTGATCGGCACGGCAAACTCCTGGCGCGACTGGCTCATGACCTTTTTAACCTAGGCGACAGCGGACGGATCGGCCGGACGGCCGGCCCACCCCCTGTCAACCTGATCCGGCCGACCGGCCCCGCGTCTTCCCCCACCATTTTCAACGCCGATACCGGTCCGGGAACCGGTCGGCAACGACGAGAATGAACGGGATTAACAGGTAGGCCCAGAGGGCAAAGTCCGGCATGGGGCCTGCGATCAGGACGGAGACGAGCGCGGCGGCCGTGGTACTGAGCGAGCGGAGGAGTCCCCGCCGCAGGACGGAACCCGATACCCGTACGTAGACCTGGGCCGGGTGACGGGAGATGTAGAGCCACTGGCCGGTGAAGAGGAGTCCGATGATCGTGAGGTTGAGGGCGAAGAGGCCGATCGCCAGCCTCGCTGTGGGGAAGTCCGCGACGAGCCAGGTTGTGAAGGGGACGAAGATCGTACAGAGGAGAACGAGGAGGTTCAGGTTCAGAAAGGTACGGTCGATCCGCGCCACCCGCTGGAAGATCTCCTCGTGGGCCATCCAGAACCCGGTGAGCACGAGAAAGGCGATAAGGCACGCGAGCACCTGATCGTCGAGTCCGAGCACGAGGGCGGGCAGCGCCGCGTCCGGCGAGACGCCCTCCGGCATTTTGGGGACGTCGATCGTCAGGACCAGCAGGGTCATCGCAATCGCGTAGATCCCGTCGATCAGGGTCTCGACGCGCCCCTTGGCGATGCCGGGATCTGCGGTCATGTGCCCTCCACGATCATGGGGAAAGAGGACTGGATATAGCCTCGCGTCGCAGACCCCCCCTCTTCCGGCCGAATTCTGCCATTCCAGCGCTCCACCTCGGTTCACCTACCCGCCTTCGGGCGTCTCCCCGGTGTCGTCCACGACCACGCCGTCCTGGAGCCGGACCGTCCTCCCGAAGTACTGCCGGTGCGACTCTTCGTGGCTCACCATCAGTACCGTCTGCCCCAACTCCCGGTTGATCGAGGCGAAGAGGTCCAGGACCATCGTCGAAGCCTGGGTGTCCAGGTTCGCGCAGGGCTCGTCGGCGAGGAGGAGGGCGGGCTCATTCACGAGCGCCCGGGCGATCGCGATCCGTTGCTGCTCCCCGCCAGAGAGCTCTGCCGGGAGGTGGTCCGTCCGCTCTTCGAGCCCAACGCGCCGGAGCAGCCCGGCGGCCCGCTCGATCCCTTCCCGTTCGGCCCTGCCCCGGGCGAGCGTTGGGAGGACCACGTTCTCGAGCGCCGTGAGATCCGGGACCAGGGCGTAGTCCTGGAATATGTAGCCGATCCGGGTCAGCCGGAATAGCGTCCGCTCGTCGTCGGTGAGGCGGAGGACGTCGGTCCCCTGGATCGAGATCGATCCGGCCGTCGGGTCGTCCAGGAGGCCTACCAGGTGAAGCAGGGTGGACTTGCCGCTCCCGCTCGGGCCTGTGATCCCGACGAACTCACCCCTCGTCACCTCGAGCGTCACCCCGTCCAGGGCGCGGACCTCGACGTTTCCCATCCGGTAGGTCTTCCGGAGCCCCTCGACTCGGATCATCATGCCGCCTTCATCGCCGAGAGGATGTTCTCACGGGTGATCCGCCAGGCGGGGACATAGCCGGCGACGAGCGAGACCACAAAGAGCCAGGCGGCGTTCTCGACCAGGGCTGCCGGCTCGAAACGGGGGACCAGTTCGCCGTCCGGGAAGACCAGGGGGTGCGCCGTGAACCAGGTCTCGATCGCGCCCACCGCGACCAGCCCGACCAGGGTGCCGAGGGTGCAGATCACGAGCACCTGGAGCAGGTACGCCCGGATGATCACTCCCCGGTGGATCCCGATCGCCTTCAGGATCGCGATCTGCCGCCGCTGGTTCATCGCCTTGATGGTGATCACGATGAAGATCACCACGACCGCGATCACGAGGCTGACCAGCATCGAGATGCTGTTGATGATCCCGAAGGTCTCGATCGAGTCCTCCACCGTGCTCGTGATCGCCTCCTTCCAGGTCTTGACCTCCTCCTGCACCCCCGCTTCGAGCAGGCCCCGTTTCACCACCCTGAGGTCGTGGGCCCGGTCGGTCCTGACCAGGACCTCGGTCGCCTCATCGACCGGTCCACCGATCACCGACTCGAGTTCCTCCCAGGTGACGAGGGCCGAATAATCGACCAGGTAGGAGCGGGTCTCGTAGATCCCCTTCACCACGTACTCCCGGGTCACCCCGTTGGCGAACGAGACCTCGATCCGCTCCCCAACGCGGACGCCCCCGAGAGACGTGAAGAGGTCGAGGCGAGTGTCCTCGTTCCCGGCGACGAACTGGCCGATCAGGACCTCGCCCCGCTCCCCCCCCGAGAAGAACTCCCCGTCTTTCATCCGCTCGTGGATGGTCGTCACCTCGATCTCGTCGCGCGGGTTGAGGGCAGTGACGGGAACCGATACCGACCGGTTCCGGGCGAGCAACGTCGCCCCGATCGCGTGCCGGGCGGCGGCGCGCCGCACCCCTGGGACCCGGTTGATCGTCTCGAGCAGGGTGCCGACGCGCTCGATGTACTGGTCGCCCTCGACCGGCCGTACCCGGATGTCTGATGTCTGGTAGTCGATCGTCTGCTCGTTGAAGAGGTCGACTGCCCCCGAGATGATCGATGGGAGCAGGATCATGTTCGTAAAGACCAGGCCGATGATGACCACGTTCAACAGGAGGCTGGTCCGGCTCCCCCGGGCGAGCGATCGCCAGGCGAGGTAGACCGCGACCCGCTCCCGCTCAAGCATGCCCGGCCCTGCGCCGCCGCCACCAGAGGGCGAGCGCCAGCAGTCCCCCGACGACAACGAGGGCGACGAGGGCGACCGCCAGGAGGGCGTCGCCGGACGGAACAACCGAAAGGTGCAGCACGCGGACGGTCGAGTGGGTGCCCCAGTCGTCCTCGAAGGTGGCATTGAAGGTGTACTCGAACTCCCCGGCCCGGTCTGCCTCGAGCGTGAAGACCGCGGGGGCGTTGGAGCCCGGCCGCACGGTGCCGACGAAGGCCTCCTTCGCTCCCTGGAGAGGGAGGTCGACCCGGGCCGAGGCCGACCGGGCGTCCCCGGTTCCCGTGTTGTCCATCCGGACGACCAGGTCGAACGCGTCGCCCTGACGCACTCGGACGGGGTCTGTCTTGAGGGACGCGACGGCGAGTTCGCCCCTCCCCCGGAGGTCGACACCGAGGGTGTCAAGCCCCTGCACCCGCGTCCCGTCCGTCGTCGTGTAGACGATCTCGACCGGGACCTCGCGCAGCCCGGTGCCAGCGGTGCGGTCCACCTGGAGGTCGATCACGAAGGAGTGGTTACCCCCGCGGGGGAGGCGGGGGAGGTCGACCGATCGAGCCCCGACCGGGAAGAGGCCGGTGCTGTTTCCACCGACCCGGACCAGGATGTCAGCGGCGTCTGCCGACCCGGCGTTCAGGAGCGAAACCGGGAGGGTGACCCGCTCACCGGGGGCGAAAGGTCCGATCGTCGACTGTTTCAGCACGAGGGCCGGTTGCCGGAGCCCCGCGATCGGGGTGTTGACGTTCACCGGGATCGGGAACTTCAGCCCCTCGGCGTCCCGGATCCTGACGGAGAGGACCGGGAAGAAGACCCCCGTGTAGGTCGGAGCTTCCACCAGGAAGGTCAGGGTGACCGACTGACGGGGCCCGAGCTCGCCCCGGTACGTCGAGATGCCTCCAAGGACGCGGATGTCTCCCTTTCCGTCGAGAACGACCTGTTCGATCACCGGGTTGATCTCCGTGCTCCTCGAAATTGAGGTGCCAGGCCCGGTCCCGGGCACGGACGACTCGGTCTTCGTTGCGGTGCTCGCTGTGTTGGTGAGAGTGATGCTTATGAGCCCCTGGTCGCCGGGCATCAGCACCGGGGGGTTCACCCGGGCCTCCTCGACGATCACGGAGGGCTGGTCAGCCCCCGCAGGCACGGCGCCGGCGACGGCGATGAACAGGAGTAGGAGAATGAGAAAGGATCGGGAGAGCACGACGTTACCTCGAAGGACGGCCACGGACTTTGCCGCGCACCGGTCGACCTTATCTCTGTCAGAACGCCCCGACGGATAGCCTTTCGCTTTTGTTCGCGCAGCCGGTGCTGCCGTGTCTGCAAGAGAACAACGGGTCACTGGCGCAGTGTCACGAAGGACCTCCGAACACCTGGAGACGGTTCAAGTCCCTGTCACAACGTCGTTTATGGAGCGGGCAGATAACCCGTGGTTTGCGGTCGAAGTACCCTGGTCCTCGTGCGGAAAAATCGTGAAGCCGGGCACGTAGTCCTGGGGGTCCTGGGGCTATTCACTGGCCTGATCCATTCTCCTCTTCGTGTCCCTGGCATCCTGGAGTATACCTTGATGAGCTCTGCTGATACAATGCCTGCCATGCAGGGATCTCTCAGATATCTGGTTCGTGCCCTCTTCGCCGCGATGCTCGCCCTTTCCGGAACTGCGGCTGGCGCGATTATCACCGATGAGATCGCATCCGAAGCCGATGTGCGGGCGTTCCATTCGATCGACAACGCCTCGCTCGCTGTCTACGCCGGTCAGACCGCCCTCCAGGCAGGGCGGTTCGACGAGGCGGTCGAGCATTTCTCCGAGGCGGTCGAGGCCGACCCCTCCTGGATGGCCGCGTGGTACCTGAAGGCCTACAGCCTCGCCAGACTCAACCGAACGGACGAGGCGCTTGCTGCCGTCGACAGGGCCCTCGTAATCGAACCGAAAGACCGGGACTCGAACGATCTCAAGGCCGATCTCCTCGAATCACTCGGCCGGGAAACGGAGGCGGCCCATTTCCGGTCCGTTGCAGCGGCAGCGTCCGCGGCACTCCAGACCACGACACCGACGACGACTGCCCCCACCACCAGGGCTTCAGCTCACCCAATCATGGGACTGTCGGCGGTCATGGTCGCCCTGCTCCTCTGGAGGGTCCGCGAAGTGTAGTGTGGGTGGATTTCCCAGGAACGGAGGAGAGTGATGAAAAACCACGAGTGGAGATGGGTGTATCTCTCGGTCGTCGGCGTTGTGGTCTCACTTGTCCTGATCGGCTATGCGAACCAGTTCATGGACCCCATGTCCGGTAGGTACGCGGTCATGTTCGTCTCGTTCTTCATCGCTCTCACGCTGGTCGCGGTGGCCCTGCTCTTCTGGAGCCGGGCACGGACGGTGGACATGCTCCTCGACGGGCGGAACATCATCGCCCACTGGACCTACTCCCCCGAGGCCTCTTCCGTCAGTGCAGACCGCGAGTTCATGGAGTATCAGGAGGCAAACCGGGCGCTCTTCATCGTTGTCGGGGGCTTTTTCGTCGTTGCCATCCTCGTCCTCCTCGCTCTGGGTGGGGAAGCCGGGGGTCTCACGGCACTGGTCCTTGTCGGGATGCTCGGGGTGATCGCCCTGGTCGCATGGGGTGCCCCGAGGATCGTCTACAGGAGGGCGTTGAAGGCGATCCCTGAGGCATACATCGGGCGAAATGGGATTATTTACCGGGAGATCGTGTACCCGTTCCGGTCCTTCCTGAACCACCTTGACGGGGTAAGCTTCCGGGAAGCCGAGCGCGGCAATCCACCTCTGCTCACCTTCTCGTTTATCCAGGTCGTGGGCCTCTCTATCCTCCGTCCCTACGCGGTCAGCGTGCCAGTCCCCCCCCTGGTGAAGAGGAGCGGGCTCGAGAGATCTCCCGGATGCTGCACTAGAGACCGGCGACGGGGAGCCGCCGTCTTGATCGGACCGTTATCTCCCTTGCTGGGGGAACGAGATTCGCTCACCACTTTTTCGGGACAGGGGCTATCTGTTTCGAGGTTGAAAAAGAGAGAAGGTATATTTGAACTCGACCCGGCGGACCCGATCGTGGCGGGGATTACCGCTCCTCGCGGATCATCGTGATCGCCTTCTTCGGGCACTCGTTCGCGCAGATCCCGCAGCCCTTGCAGTAGTCGAGGTCGACCTCGAGATTGGCATTGATCGCGCCGTCCGGACAGTACATGGCGCAGAGGCCACAGGTGTTGCACTTCTCTCGGTCCACCACGGGCCGAAAGACCCTCCAGGAGCCAGTCTTTCCGCCCGCTCCCTCCTGGGGAAAGGACATCGCGAGCCGTTCCTTCGAGATGTCGATCATTGTTCCGTCTCCTCGTACGTGGCCTTGGCAGCCTCGACGTTCCGGGGGTCGGCGAAGGTCTCAGCGATCGCTTCGAGCGCCGCCTCCTTCGAGACGAGCCCGATCCGGGCGAGCGCGCCGAGCACCGGGGTGTTCAGGATCGGCGAGCCCGCCACGACCAGGTTGAGCCGGAGGGCGATCCCGGTCAGGTCCACCGCGTGGACCGGGTGTCCCTCGATCGAAGGTGGTTCGGTCGTGTTGATCAGGACGGCCCCGCCCTCTTTCAGGCCGGCAAAGACATCGATCACGTCCATTACCGAGGCGTCGAGCACGACCACCATGTCGGGGTTCCTGACCTGCGAGTAGACCTTGATCGGCTCGTCGCTGATGCGGACGAACGAGACGACCGGGGCGCCGCGCCGCTCGGCCCCGTAGAATGGGAAGGCCGTCGCGCACTTGCCGTCGTGAAAGGCGGCCTGGGCGATCAGCTTCGCAGCCGTCACCCCCCCCTGGCCGCCACGGGAGTGGATGCGTATCTCGAACATCATTCGCTCACCCCGAACCAGGTCTCCTTCCCGGCCTCGCGCTCCCGCACGAACCGGGCGATGTCGTCGTAGGTGACCTCCTGGCCGCCGAGGCCGGCGATCACCGAGCAGGGTTCGGTCCTGGTGGTCGAGCGGATCTCGTTGGCGATCACCCCGCCGAAGCCGAACGAGTAGTCGCGATCGATCACCACGACCTCCCTGCCGGCGAGGTCGAGGGCCGGGAACGGCCGGAACCAGCGCAGGCGCATCGAGCCGGCCTTCATACCCTCGTCCCGGAGGATGTCGATCGCGACCTCCGCCTCCTTGCCGAGCGTGCCGAGGGAGACGAGGACCACGTCTGCGTCCTCGCACCGGTAGTCCTCGGTCGGGCCGTACGCCCGGCCGAACCGGCGGGCGAACTCGGTCTCGGTCTCGGTGATCACCTCGCGCGAAGCCCGCATCGATCGCTCCATATCCCAGCGGAACCGGTAATAGACGTCAGGGGCGGTCATCGTCCCGTAACCCCGGGGGTGCTCCGTGTCAATCGCATGCGGGAGGCTGAAGGGTGGGATGAAGTCCCCGACCTCGACCGTCTCGAGTGACTGGGTGATGTGCGACAGGGTGAAGCCGTCCAGGTTCACCATCACGGGGAGGAGCACCCGCTTGTCCTCGGCGATCCGGAAGGCCATCAGCGTCGCATCGTAGGCCTCCTGGACCGTGGAGACGAAGACCTGGAGCCAGCCGGTGTCGCGCTGGGAGAAGGCGTCCGTGTGTTCAGCCCAGGTGTTCCAGCCCGGCCCGAGCGCACGGTTCACGTTCGCCATCACGACCGGAGTCCGGGCACCGGCGGCCCAGTGGAGCATCTCGTGCATATAGAGAAGCCCGTGCGACGAGGTCGCCGTGAAGGTCCGGACACCGGCGACGGACGCCCCGATACAGGCGGCCATCGCGGAGTGCTCTGACTCCACCGGGATGTAGTCGGCGTCGAGCGAGCCGTCGGCGACGTAGTTGGCGAGCTGTTCGACGATCTCGGTCTGCGGCGTGATCGGGTAGGCGGCGACCACGCCGGGCCGGGCCTCCTTCGCCGCAGCGGCGACGGCCTTGTTCCCGGTCGCAATCGTCAGCATGAGCCGGCCTCCTCAGCGAGCAGGCGCCGGTGCTGCTGCACCATCGTGGCAAGCAGGGAATCCTGTGCCTCTTTCGAGATCCCCCGGAACCGTCCCTGGACCTTGAGGTAGTCCTCGATCGGGGCAGGCCGCTTCATGGCGGCCTTCGAGACCGGGTTGATCTTCAGCTGGCCATACTCCCGCTCGTAGAGCACCCAGAGACCGGTCTTCACGGCCGACTTGCCGACCTCGACTGACCGCTCGGCGGGGTAGCGCCAACCGGGCGGGCAGGGGCTGAGCAGGTGGATGAACTTCGGGCCGGGGACCGAGATGGCCTTCTTCACCTTGGCGTAAAGGTCCTGGGGATAGGCGGCGCAGGCAGTGGCCATGTACGGGATGCCGTGGGCGGCCACGATCCGGTCGATGTCCTTCTTCGTGTCGGTCTTACCGGCCGGCGTCGTGGTTGTCACCGCGCCGATCGGGGTCGCGCCCGAGCGCTGCATACCCGTGTTGCCGTACGCCTCGTTGTCGTAGCAGATGTAGAGGAAGTCCGTGCCCCGTTCGAGCGCGCCCGAGAGGGCCTGGATGCCGATGTCGACCGTGCCGCCGTCGCCGGCGTAGCAGATCACGTTCGTCGAGCGGCCCAGGCGACGGAACGCGGCAGCCATCCCGGAGGCGGTGGCGGCCGCAGCGGCGAAGGCGATGTTGTAGACGGTGACGTTCATCGCGGTGGCCGGATAGACTCCCTGGAGGACAGCCGTGCAGCAGGCCGGCACGACGAGGACCGTGTCGGGCCCTGCCGCCTTCAGGACGTAGCGCAAAGAGAGCGAGGAGGTGCAGCCGGCGCACGCGGTGGTGCACTTGTGGATGTACTCCTCGGAGGGGAGTGGATTCATCACGATTCATCACAAGATTGGGTGCCCCCACTCTTAAACGTGCGGCCCCGGCACAACCCTTATGCCCGGGTGCTTCGAGATCACTGCCATGAGCGAAGAGGACCTGTTCTTCGAGATACCCGGGGAACAACCCCCCGCTCCCCCGATACCGGAGGAGAAGACGCCACCCCCAACCGCCCCGGCGACGGTCACTCACCCGACGCCTCGCCCGCCGCCGCCGTCGACACCTCCCACGGCGCACCCCCGGCGGCGTAACTGGCGCCTTACCCTCGCCCTCACAGGGATCGGCCTGGTCCTCCTCATCGCCATCCTCGCCGTCCTGACCTTCTCGGTCGTGATCGCCCCGTCTTCGGGGGCAACGAGTTATCCCTACACCGTCACCTACGACGTGGTCTTCCCGCACGGCGAACAGGTCCAGATCGGCAACATCTCGATCGTTGCGATCCCCTATCCCGACCGCGTCAGTCTTTCGGTTGATAAGGTACCGTACGAGATCCGTCTCAACGAGACGCGGCAGATCACGGCGAAGCACGGGACCGTCACCCTGCTCGGCGTCGCGCTCCTCTCCTTCGACTTCACCCTGGACGCGGAGTACCGGGGGATGACCGGGAGCGACGCCACCTTCCGCCTCGCCGTCCGTACCTCGGACCAGATCCCGAAGTTCATGATCGATCGGCTCCTGCCGGCCGACGTCCAGGCCCGCCCGGCCTGATCAGTCGTCCTGGAGCCGGGCGGCGAGTTCAGCCTGCACGCGATGGGCGTTCGCCGCTCTCGACAGGAAGAGGTCATGACGCTCCCCCTTCGAGACCGGGGTGAATGCGAACCCGGTCTCGACCTCCCAGAGGACAAGTCCGGCGGCGGGGGCCGCGGGGGGGTTGCGCCGGCACGTGCCAGAAAGGAGGTCGTCGACCAGATCTTCGCCCTCTTCGTGTCGCCCGATCGCCTCGAGCACGGCGGCCATGCACCGGACCTGGTGCCAGAGGTAACTCCATGCCGTGATCTCGAAGACGGCCCCCTCGTCGCCGTCGAAAACCTGCGAGGAGAAGACCCGGCGGACCGGGTTCTTCGAGCGGGCCCGGCAGAGGCGTGAGAAGTCATGGTCGCCCACGAGTCGTGCCGCCGCCCGGTCCATCACCGCCCGATCAAGGCTCGGGTCGGCAAAGAAGTAGCGATAGGTTCGGCGTCGGACATCATGCCGGGGGTGCCAGAGGTCGTGGACGGGCGCGACCCCGGTGAGCCAGATCTCCGGCGGTAGGGCCCGGTTCAGGATGGCCCCGACCCGCTCAGGGTGGTCGGTCGTGAGTGCGCCGACCTGGGCACGGGCGTGTACTCCGCGGTCCGTCCGGCCCGAGAGCAAGAACCCGGCTCTCTGCGGGTCCGTAAAGATCTTTGTCTGCTGGCAGGCGCGGATGAACTCCCCCTCGACCGTGTAGAAACCGGGCTGACGCTGGGACCCGGCAAACCCGGCCCCCCACCAGCCGAGCTGGAATGCGACCCTCATATCTTGACGCGGTGACGGACCCGCCGCCAGGTGGAGCGGAGCGACTGGCCTGTGTAACTGCGAAGAGGTGTCATCTTCCCCGAGGGGGAGCACCGCCCCTCGCGGATCGCTCCGAGGATCGCCTCGACCGTCGGCTCGGCATCGACGAGCGTCCTGCCGTACCCGACCCACCGTGCGTGGTGGGCATCCGAGCCTCCGACTGCCGACCGGCCGAGGCGTGCGGCCTTCCGGGCCGCCTTCCGGTTTGCCGACCCGACGATGTAGCGGCTGTTGAAGACCTCGACCGCGTCGACAGCGCGGAGCGCCTCCTGCTCGCGAAGGCCGACCGCGTGGCGAAACCGGTGGAATGGATGGGGCAGGATGGCGATCCCGCCGAGGCGGTGGACCAGGTCGATCGTCTCGAGCACGTCTCTCCTGGCCGGGACCAGTTCAGTCACGCCGAGCGCGAGCAGGTGGCCCTGCGCAGTGCTGACCTCGATACCCGGGATCACGAGCACGCCTGTCCGGGGGAGACCGGCCGCATACCGTACCCCTTCGAGGGTGTCATGGTCGGTCAGGGCGATAGCGTCGAGACCGACGGCCGCCGCTCGTTCCAGGATCGCTTCGACCGACGATTCACCGTCCTTCGAGAAGCGAGTGTGTACGTGCAGGTCGCAGGTTAGCATGACCAGGTTACTTTATCTCCTGGGGCCTATTAAGGAGCACTGATGGCGATCCTCTTTCCCACGGGGGCTGCGACCGAGACGGCCGTCCGTGCCGCCGTTGCAGGCCTCGACGCCGACGTCGTGGTGACCGGCGAGATCGCATCTTTCCTGACTCCGCGCCAGCTCCGCGACCTCCTCGTCGCCGGGTCGTACGACTACGCGGTGGTCTCCGGGATGTGTACCGCCTCGTTTGCCGCAGTTGAGAAAGAGACCGGGGTCCCGGTGATCCGCGGCCCGCGGCACGCGGCCGACCTCCCCCTGATGGTCTCCCATCTCGGCCGGATCGAGTTCTCGCGGGACGTGCCGGCCGACGAACTGCTCCGGCACCTCCGGCTCGAGGACGCATACCGGAAGGTCCGTTCGATCGAGAAGAACGCAGAGTGGGACCTTCTGGTCCGGGGCGTGAAGGTGGGCGGCACCTCCCGGATCAAGGTGCTGGCCGAACTGATGGACGCCCACCGCCGGCCCGACCTCGCCGGGGACGTGGAGCGGGCATTCCAGGCGGGTGCCGACATCGTGGACCTCGGGTTCGGGTTCGACGCCGAGGCATGCGACGTCGCTCGCTGCTTTGCCGAACTCGAGGGGATCAACGGACCGCTCGCTGTCGACACCCAGGATCCGGCCCTGATCGCGGCCGCCCTCTTCCGGGCCGACTTCGTCCTCTCGCTCCAGGAGGAGAACATCCCCGTGATCGGCCGCGCGGTCGCCGAGTCGGGTGCAGTGGCCGTGGTCGTGCCCCGGTATCGCTCGCTCGAGGCGAACCTCGCCGCCGCCCGGGAGGCGGGGTGCGAGGCCCTGATCGCCGACCCCCTGGTCCAGCCGGTCGGCTCCGGACTGGTCCGCTCGCTCGCCGAGTTTCACGACCATGGCCTCCCCCTCTTCTTCGGTGCCGGCAACGTGGTCGAACTCCTTGACGCCGACTCGCCGGGCGCCCAGGCCCTCCTTGCCGGCATGGCCCAGGAGGTCGGCGCCGCCGTTATCTTTACGGCCGAACACTCGGACAAGACCCGGGGCGCGATCGCCGAGATGCGCCGGGCCACCGAGATGATGGTCCTGACCCGTTGCCGGCCGTACCCGAAGGACCTGGGGATCGATCTCCTGGTCCTCAAGGAGAAACGCCGTCGCCGCGAGCCTCCGCTCGTCTATGGTACCACCATAGTCGCCAGGCCGGCAGCTGACGAGATCGAGTACGACCCGAGAGGCAACCTCCGGATCGGGATCGAGGACGACCTGATCGTGGCGGTTCACAACGGCGTCGCGGTACGGGGACGCCGGTGGCAGGACGTCTTCGCGACGCTGATCGAACAGGGCCGCGTGTCGCGACTCGATCACGCGGCCTACCTTGGCGCCGAACTGTTCAAGGCAGAGCTCGCGATACGCTTCGGGCGGTCGTTCGAGCAGGACGGGCCGTTCTAGGGCCGAAACGATCAGGCTGGCCGGCCCCGGAATGGGAGTGGAACACCATTATTATCTCTTATGGGTCCTTTTCGGATCAAAGGGGATTTTATTGAATCATAGGGTACTGAAAGGGATATTATACCAGTCACCTGGAACAAAGGGACCATAAAATTCATACGTGTCGGGGTTATTGTAGCGTCATCCAGCAGGGTGACAAGGCCCTGTGATGGAGACAGGAGCTTTGAATGGTTAAGCATCGAGCCTACATCTGCGACGCCTGCGGGTACATTTACGACCCGGAACGCGGTGAGCCGAAGAACGGGATCCCGCCAGGGACGCCGTTCGAAGACCTCCCCGAGACCTACACCTGCCCCGTCTGCGGCAAGGCGAACATCGGCAGGTCAGGATTCAGGGCACTCGAGGCCGCATCCGGTCGCTACCGCTGCCTCGCGTGCGGGTATATCTACAGCCCCGAGCGTGGCGAACCGAAGAACGGGATCTCGCCGGGAACGTCGTTCGAGGACCTCCCCGAGAGCTATGTCTGCCCTGTCTGCGGGGTGTACGCCAGGGTGGGGAAGAGCGCATTCGTGGCGACCGAGTGATCGGGTTCTCCCCGACCTCCCTCTTCCGGCCTGCGGAGGGCTCCCTCCGTGCGCCCAGCTTTTTGTAGCGGCGTGCCGCACACTCCTGTATGCCCACCGACCCCACCGTCCGCGCTATCCGCCGTGAGACGGTGACCGTCGGCGTCGCTGTTGTCCTCTCCTTCTCTGTCGTGGGGTTCGTGAACACCACGTACCTTCACCTGGAGGGCTTCTGGAGGTACGCCCTCTGGTTCGGACTGGGTATGGTGCTGATCGTCGTCCTCGTGACGGTGCTTTCGCTCGCCGGACGGCTCCTTCTTGGGCCGGAAAAAGAGTAGGTTTTTAGAAGTTCTTCAGGTAGCGCTCGTGCTCCCAGGGGTGAACACACATCCGGAACGAGTCCCACTCCGCGCAGGTGAGGGCGTCGAGGCCCGATACCACGTGGCTGCCGAGGGTGTTCCGTATCACGTCGTCGGCGAGCATCGCCTGGTGAGCGGAGTTGAGGTTGTCGGGCAGCATCTCGATCCCCAGTGCCTTCCGCTCGGTCTCATCCAGGTGGTAGATGTTGACGTCGGTCGACTCCCCGGGGTCGATCCGGTTCCGGATGCCGTCGAGGCCGGCGGCGAGCATCGCCGCGAAGGTGAGGTAGGGGTTACACATCGGGTCGGGCGACCTGAACTCGGCGCGCGTCGAGTTGCCGCGGGCGGCAGGGACACGGACCAGCGCTGAGCGGTTCGCATTCGACCAGGAGATGTAGACGGGTGCCTCGTACCCCGGCACGAGCCGCTTGTAGGAGTTGATCGTCGGGTTCGCGACCCGCGTGATGGCGGGGGCATGCTTGAGGAGACCGCCGATCCAGTGGAGACAGGTCTCGGAGAGCCCGAACTCGCCGTCGGGGTCGTAGAACGAGTTCTTGCCGTCCTTCGCGAGCGAACCGTGGGTGTGCATCCCGCTCCCGCTGATCCCGGCGATCGGCTTGGCCATGAAGGTCGCATGGAGGTCTGCGCGGAGCGCGATCGCCTTGGTTGCGAACTTGAAGGTGATGACCCGGTCGGCGGTGGTGAGGGCGTCGGCGTACTTGAAGTCGATCTCGTGCTGGGATTCGGCCACCTCGTGGTGGCTCGCCTCGATGTCGAAGCCCATGTCCGTGAGGGCGAGGACGATCTGCCGGCGCACGTCCTCGGCGGAGTCGTTGGGGGCGAGGTCGAAGTAGCCGCCGTGGTCGACGAACTCCGTCGAGGGCAGACCGTTCTTCATCGCGAAGAGGAAGAACTCGAGTTCAGGGCCCGTGTTGAAGGTATACCCCATCTCCGCCGCCTCGGCGATCGTCTTCCGGAGGATATACCGGGGGTCGCCCTCGAACGGCTTGCCGCCGTAGGTCTCAAGGTCGCAGATGAACCGGCCAACACGCCCGTTCTCGGGCCGCCAGGGCAGGATCGAGTAGGTGCTGGGGTCGGGCTTGAGGAGCATGTCCGACTCCTCGATCCGACAGAAGCCCTCGATCGAGGACCCGTCGAACCAGATCCCCTCGGTCAGGGCTTTCTCGGCCTGGGCCGCTGGGATCGCAACGTTCTTTGGCAGCCCCTGGATATCGGAGAACTGGAGCCTGATGAACCGCACCAGGTCCGCGTCGATCCGCTCCAGCAGCTCTGACACGATGTCGGTCGACATACTGGAAGAAAGCTTCTAGCCTATCTTATTTATACTCTTCTCATCATACCTACTGGGTACAGAGTGCAGGAGGCTGTACTCTCTCCACGAGGTTCTATGTGCGGGATAATCGGTGTGATTGACCGGGGCAGAGAGGTGATGGATGGCACTGCCATCCGGCGCGCGCTCTCGATGATGAACGAGCGCGGCAGCGGCGAGGGCGCGGGGTATGTCGCCTATGGGTGCTATCCCGAGTTCAAGGACTACTTCGCTCTCCATATCTTCTTCGACAACATCCACGAGACCAAGCCCCGGGTCGACGAACTCCTCCACCAGTGGGGCCGGGTCGTCCATGACGAGGAGATCCCGACCTGGGACCTGCCACGCCTCCGGAAGGTTCACACCCCGTGGCGCTACTTCTTCAAGCCGGACACGCGCCTGATGCCCCGTTCGACCACGCCCGCGGAAGAGATCGTGACCGAGCTGGTGATGCGGATCAATACCTCGATCGAGGGAGCCCTGGTCTTCAGCTCTGGCCGGAACCTGGGGGTCTTCAAGGCGGCCGGCTGGCCCGAAGAGGTCGCCGACTTCTACCGGATCGAGGAGTACGAGGGGCACTGCTGGCTCGCGCACAACCGTTACCCGACCAACACGCCAGGCTGGTGGGGCGGCGCCCACCCCTTCAACCTCCTCGACTGGTCCGTGGTCCACAACGGCGAGATCACCAGCTACGGCACCAACCGCCGCTACATAGAGTCGTTCGGGTACCGGTGCACGATGTTCACGGACACCGAAGTGGTCGCCTACCTCGTCGACCTGCTTGTGAGGCGCCACGCCCTCCCTGAAGAGTTCGCCGTCACAGCGCTTGCCCCGCCGTTCTGGGATGAGATCGACGCGATGGAGGACGATCGCCAGCGCCTCTACAAGGCCCTCCGCCTCACCTACGGGTCGGCGATGATGAATGGGCCGTTTGCGATCGTGGTCGCGAACCAGGACAGCATGGTCGCGTTCACGGACCGCTCCAAGCTCCGCCCGCTCGTGGGGGCTGAGCACGGAAACCGGCTCTACGTCTCCTCCGAGGAGGCGGCGATCCGGGCGATGGACCCCGAGATCACGCACGTCTTCATGCCGCGCGCCGGCGAGCCGATCATCGGGAGGGTCGTCGCATGACCCCGTCCATCGGGTCGCTCCCCCCGAAGTACCGGGTCACAGTCGACCACGATCGATGCATGCTCTGCGGCCGATGCGTTGAGAACTGCGCCTACGGCGCCTTCCGCCTGGAGGGCGACCGGATTCTGACCAACTCGCGGGTATGCACCGCCTGCCACCGGTGCGTCGCCTTCTGCCCCCGGGACGCGATCGACGTCTCCGAGCGGCCCCTCGACTACCGGTCGCACCCGGTCTGGACCCGCGGGGTGCGCGAGGCGATCTACAACCAGGCCAGGACCGGGAAGATCGTCCTGTCAGGTATGGGCAACGCGCTCGACTACCCGATGATCTTCGACCGTCTCGTCCTGGACGCCTGCCAGGTGACGAACCCCTCGATCGACCCCCTCCGCGAGCCGATGGAACTCCGGACGTACCTGGGCAAGAAGCCCCAGCGGCTCGAGCTGAAACGGCGGGAGGACGGTGAGGTCGAGCTCCTGACCGAGCTCGGCCCGAACCTCTGCCTGGAGACCCCGATCATGATCGGGCACATGTCCTACGGCGCGATCTCGCTCAATGCGCAGCTGGCGATGGCGAAGGGTGTCACAACGGCAGGCACGTTCATGGGTACCGGTGAGGGAGGTCTCCCCGAGCCGCTCCGCCCGTACCAGGGGCACATGATCGTCCAGGTGGCGTCAGGCCGCTTCGGGGTCGACATCGACTACCTGGAGCGCGGGGCCGCGATCGAGATCAAGATCGGCCAGGGGGCGAAGCCCGGCATCGGCGGACACCTGCCCGGCGAGAAGGTGAGTGGGGCCATCTCGAAGACGCGGATGATCCCGATCGGCTCGGACGCGATCAGCCCGGCGCCGCACCACGACATCTACTCGATCGAGGACCTGGCCCAGCTCGTCCGGAGCCTCAAGGAGGCGACCGAGTGGAAGAAGCCGGTCTTCGTCAAGATCGCCGCCGTCCACAACGTGGCCGCAATCGCCGCCGGTATCGCCCGGTCGTCGGCCGACGCGGTCGTGATCGACGGTTTCCGGGGCGGGACGGGCGCTGCCCCCCGGGTCTTCCGCGACCATGTCGGCATCCCGGTCGAGGCTGCCGTGGCGGCGGTCGACGCGAAACTCCGGAACCAGGGGATCCGGAACGAGGTCTCGGTGATCGCCTCCGGCGGGATCCGGGAGTCGACCGATGTCGCGAAGATCATCGCGCTCGGGGCGGACGCGGTCTACATCGGGACGGCGGCCCTCGTCGCGCTCGGCTGCCGGGTCTGCGGCAACTGCTACCGCGGGCTCTGCCCGTGGGGGATCGCGACCCAGCGCCAGGACCTCGTCGACCGTATCAATCCCGACGTCGGCGGTGTCCAGGTGGCGAACCTGATCCACGGCTGGACCCTCGAACTGATGGACCTGATGGGTGCGGCCGGAATCAACTCGATCGAGTCGCTGCGGGGCAACCGCGACCGGCTGAGGAGTTACATGATCGACCAGGCGCTGATGGACGTGCTGGATGTCAAGTCAATAGGGGCGTGAGAGATGGACGAACTCGTGATCGACGCGGCAGGGATGCACTATACGCCGCTCAACCGGGAGATCAGGGCTGCGGTGGCAGCCGGCGTGAAGCGAATCCGGCTCGACAACATCCTCGGTCAGCGGTTCATCGCGAACGGGGTCCGCGGGGACATCGATATCGCGGTCCACGGGGTCCCTGGGGGCGACCTCGGGATGTTCATGTCGGGACCGCGGATCGAGGTCTTCGGCAACGCCGAGCATGCGCCGGGCAACACGATGGACGCGGGCGAGATTGTGGTCCACGGCTCCGCGGGGGACGCAGTCGGCCATTCCATGCGCGGTGGCCGAATCTTCGTCGAGGGCGCGATCGGCTACCGCGGCGGAATACATATGAAGCAGTACGAGGAGAAGCGCCCTGTCCTGGTGATCGGGGAGTATGCCCGCGCCTTCCTCGGGGAGTACATGGCCGGCGGGACCGTCCTGGTCCTGGCGCGCCACGGCGGCCCGGCGGTCGCCGAAAGGGGACTCGGTTCGGGGATCCACGGCGGGGAGATCGTCCTGCGGGGCGGCGTCGATCCCGTGTACCTCGGGGCCGGGGCCCGCGAGGTCCCTCTTTCAGATGATGACTGGGCACGGATCCTTCCCCTGGTCCGGGAGTACGCACGGCGCTTCGGGGTCGACCCGGGACCGCTCGAGCGACGGGAGGAGTATACACGGGTCGTGCCGGCCTCTGCCCGGCCTTTCGCCGGCAAGTACGCATGGGAGTGAGCATGAAAGGGAAGTGTTACAGTGACCTGAAGGCCGCCGTCTGGGACCGGGGTATCTGCTCGGGCTGCGGTGCCTGCGCCGCGGTCTGCCCGGCGGACGCGATTCTGATCGAGCAGGGGGCCGATGCCCCGGTGAATATCGGGTACTGCAAGGCGGAGACCGACCAGGTTCCTTGCGGTGCCTGCTACGACGTCTGCCCGCGGGTCGACCCGGCCCGCCCCCCCGGCCGGGAGACCTGCACGGCCCGGTTCTCGGCAAAGGCCGCCTTCGAGGTCCCGGGCCGCCAGAGCGGCGGGGCTGTCACCGCGATCCTCGAGCACGCGCTCGCCGCGGGGCTGGTGGACGCGGTCGTCACCGTGACCGAGGACCGATGGACGCGCCGGCCCGCCTCGGTCCTGATCACGCAGTCCGAGGCCCTCCTGAGTTCGGCCGGCTCGCGGTACAACTGGTGGGTCCCGCTCCTCTCCGCCCTGAAGACCGCCGTCGTCGACCGGAAGCTGCGGCGGATCGCGGTCGTCGGTGTGCCGTGCGTGGTCGAGGCGATCGCGCGGATGCGGGCCTCGGAGAACGATCTTCTCCGGCCGTACGGGAGTGCGGTCAGGCTCGTGATTGGGCTCTTCTGCACCGAGTCGTTCGACTACGAGCGGCTCGTCGAGGGGAAGCTGAAGAAGGAGCACGGGATCGAGCCCTGGCAGATCCGCCGGCTCGATGTGAAGGGGCGGCTCGAGGTGCAGCTTGAGGGCGGCAATGCCCTCGAACTTCCCCTCCGGGAGCTCGAGGACTGCATCCGGCCGGGCTGCGCCTCCTGCACCGACCTCACCGCGACGGACGCCGACCTCTCGGCCGGCGCGATCGGGTCGGCCTCGGGCTGCACGACCATCCTCGTCCGCACCTCAACGGGACAGGGCTTCGTCGACGCAGCTGTCCGGGCCGGCCGGCTCGAACTCTGCGGGGACGTTGACATGATCGCGGTCGAACGGCTGGCGGATCGGAAGGCCTCCCGAACCTGATCGGATCCCTCCTCTTCTTTAACCCCAGGGTCGATCATCCTCCTGTGGAAGTCTTATCCGCTTCGGTGCCCTATCATGCCAGTACAGGGTTCATGACACCGGATGCCGACTTAGACCTGGTCCTCCTGGACGACTCCCCGTCCGGAACAACTGCGGGCGATCACGGGGAGGTCCGCCCGGTCCGGGTTGTCGTCTCAGACGCTGCCGTATCGACCGCGTTCGTCCGCCTCGAGAGCGACTCGCCCGAGGACGAACGCCGTGCCGCCGTCGCCCGCGCCCGCCTCTTGACCGCGGCACCTGACTCGCGAGGGGCTGCCGCCCTCGACGCGACCGTGCGCTCGATTCTCGAGATGGATTCCCGGGCCCGGCACGACATCGCCAACCAGCTGATGGTCCTCTCGGGCTACCTGGAGCTCCTCGAGGAGATGGTCCCGGAGGGCGAGGCGCGCGAGTTCCTGGATGGCTCGCTCCGGGCCGCTGAACTGGTGAACCGCCACCTCGCGTTCACCCGGTCATACCGCGGGTTCGGAACGCTCTCTCCCGCGTGGCAGGACCTTGCCGCCCTTCTCCCGGCGAGCGTGGAACTGCCGGCAGAGGCAGCAGGGGTGCGGGTATGGGCCGACCCCCTCGCCCCGGCAGCGCTCGCCGGCCTGCTCGCGGCACGGGGAGAACCGGGGGTGCGGTGCCGCGCCTCCGTCGAGCCCGGTCCCGTAGGCGCCCTCCTTATCGCCCTGGACGACGACGGTCCCGCCCTCGCCGACCGGGACCTGCGCCTGTTCTTCGACTACCGGCAGGGGGAGGGTCAGTCGGGGGAGCCCTTCCTCGCCCGGCACGTCCTCGGAGCGACCGGGATCGGCCTCGAGGCCACCCCCTCTTCCGACGGCGGCCTTCGGCTCCGCATGGCGGTCCCCGACGGGTGCGCCCTCGGCGGACCGATCAGGTAAACGGGCATGTCCTGGCTCCAACTGGCGATTGCCGGCCTCTTCGAGGTGATCTGGGCGGTCCTGCTCAAATCTACAGAGGGTTTCTCCCGCCCCCTCGAGTCGGTCGTTACCATCGGGGCGATGGCCGCCTCGTTCTACTTCCTCTCGCTCGCGCTCAGGGACCTTCCGATCGGTACGGCCTACGCGGTCTGGACCGGGATCGGCGTGGTCGGGACAGTGCTGGTCGGTATCCTTCTTCTCGGCGAGCCACGCGACCTTCCGCGGATCCTCTGCCTGGTTATGATCGTGGGTGGGATCCTGGGCCTGAAGGCGACCTCGGGGAGCTGAGCCGTTCTCTAATCCTTCACCCGCGCTCGGACTGCCGTAACCCGGATGGAAACGCTCTCCTCCTCTCTCTGCCAGGCGAACTCACGCACCTCCCCGTGCTCCTTCGCGAACTCGACGAGGGCGAGCATGTGGGAGAGCCCGTCGAGCGCCTCGGGGTCCTCGAGGACGCCTGGCGGAGCCTTCAGGAGCGGGCGCGAGAGGCAGACCACGCACTTGGACCGTCCCCGCGTCACCGCGACGTTGAGGCGGTTGCGCGAGTAGATGAACGAGGCCTCTGCGAGCGCCGTCTCGACGTCGCTCACCCCGTACGAGACCAGGACGACCTCGCTCTGCTGTCCCTGCATCTTGTCCACGGTGTCGACGAACGGAACCCAGGGCCGGTCATGGAGTTCGCCGAGAAGGCGGCGGACCGCGTGGATCTGCGCGTGGTGCGGGCAGACGACCCCAACCCCCTTCCGCCAGAACGCCCGGTCGCCCGCCGCGTCCGGGGAGTAGTGATCCCCCGTCTCCGGGTTGACCATCCGGTCGCGGAGCATGCGGGCGAGGAGGGCGATTAGCTCTGCCTCGGGCTGGTTCTCAACCGTCGCGCGGACGTCCTCGAAGATTGCTACCGCGAGCGGGTACTCCGGTGCGAGGAGAAACGAGACGAGGTCGAAGCGGGAGCCGCATGGCCCGGTGCCGGGTGGCGGATCGAGCCGGAGCGCCCTCTCTGCGACCGCTTCGTTCGCGGGGGCGTAGCTCGGGGGGTAGATCGTCCGTGCCGGGAAGCGGCAGAGGGTCTCGTTCATCCGCCAGTTCTCGACGAGGGCCCGAGTAAAGGTCTGGTCGCCCTCCCCATCGCGCGCGTGGAGGTACCTGAAGATCGAGGCCTCGAGCCCGGGGAGCCGGTCTTCGGGCGCTGGGTAGTCGCCCTTGGTGATCGGCGGGAGCTGGAGGTGGTCGCCCACCAGGACGAGCCGGCCATCCGGCGCGAGGAGGGTCAGGGCAAGAGCGAGCTCGGTCGCCCGGAGCTGCGAGGCCTCGTCGATCACAACCAGGTCAAAGAGGGGGCCGGTGCCGCCCGTCCCGGCCCCCTGGAGGGCGAGCCGGTCGAGCCGGTACCCGGTCCCGCCGACCACGGCGATCGCTCGCTCGGCGAGGCGAGCGGCGGTGGCCTGCTGGGCCTTGAGCAGACGGACCGTGGTGGGTCGGGGGACCTGGCCCCGCCACTCGCCCAGCTTCGCGAGGAGGAGGTCGTCGGCCGGCGGCAGGTCGGCGTGCTCTCGTGACACTGCGTCGAGCACGTTCTCGATCGCCGCGTTGGTCAGGGCGGAGACGGCGACCCGCGTCGCCTTCCCCGCCGCCGCCCGCGCACGGCCGAGCGCCAGCAGGGCTTTCGCGACGAACGCTGTCTTACCGGTGCCCGGCGGCCCCCAGATGAGGGAGAGACGCGAGCCCAGGACCTGCTCGAAGGCTGCCAGCTGGCTTGCTGTCATCCCGCACGCCGTTGCACGCTGCCGCGCCACATCCGCGACCTCGCGGGGTTCCACGACGGGTTCGCAGAACCCGACCGGATCTCGGAGGAGGCGAAGGAGAGGCGGTTCGTCCTCGGCGTCGATCGCCGCCAGCCGCTCGATCACCTGATCCGATGTGTAGTCCTTCGCCACCGGGTGGATCACGCCTCGGAATCCCGGCATGAGCGCTTCCGGCGCTGGCCGGGGTGTGAGGCGGAGCTCGAGGGCGGTGATGTGGCCGTCCTCACCGGACCCATCCACCGCCCGGACACGGGCATACCACGATCCCTTGGGTGGGTGCGCCTTCGGGCTCCGGAGCCGGAGGTCGTCGTGGGCCTGCTGGGTCCGCTCGCCCTCCTCGCCAGCAGGGACCAGGATTGAGAGCGAGGAGTCGTGGTCGAGACGGTGCTCGCGCACGACCCGGAACCGGTCGATCGGCACCTCGACCTCCCACCGGGTTCCTCCCCGGTAGACGACCGGGACCGAGACCCCATCGGCGACCCGCCCCTCGAAGGAGCCGGCCCGGCGTTCGCGGAGCTCGATGGCGGCGAGGTAGGCCTCGTACCGGACGATAAAAGCGAGGCGGGAGAGCTCGGAGGCCCGGAGCGCGAACGCATCCGGGAATTGAAACCGGGCCGGCCAGGCGAAGAGGCCACGGTTTGCGAGCAGGCTCCGGCACCCGACCACCACCGCCGAGGCGGCCCGGACGCGCCGCTCAACCTCCATCTCCACCCCGTCGGCGAGCGCGGGCCGCCCCTCGTGCCAGGCCTCCAGGATCCGGTCGCTCTTCATCCGGTTGGAGAGGTCGAACCAGTAGACCGGGTCGCGCCGGCAGACATAGGTGCAGTCGAGGGCGACGCCCACCTCGGGGAGGCCGTATGCGATCGGCACCGGCAGGGCGATCATCCGCTGGAGGACCCCGGTCAGGACGATGACCGGGAAGAGGACCTCGGCGCCGGGATGCCGGCCGACCTCGACGAGGGCAGGGTCCTGGTAATGGAAGAGCAGGGCGAGGGCCATCCGGGCGAGGGCGGGGTCGCCGACGGCCTCGTGGAGAAGGCGCCCGAGGAGTTCGAGCTCGTACCGGTCGAAGACGTAGGTCTGGACCGTCACCTGTTCGCCCCACGCGTGGGACCTGTTGTGGTCGTGGATCACCTGGAGGAGTTCGTAGAGCCCACCGAGGAACTCGGCCACGACCCGGGGGCAGTCCTCCTCCTGCCGCGCGACGAAGGGGTGGGTCTCGGAGCGCGAGCCGAAGACCGCCTCCCCGCCGAACCGGTCCCATCCGGCGGCGTAGATCGCCCCTGAGACCGGGTCTTCCTGGAGGGTCAGGACGAGCCGGACATGCTCTCCCCGTGGGAAGGCGATCGAGACCGCGTCGTGGGAGACCGGCTGCTCTGAGGAGAGCGCTGCGAGCGCCCGGCCGAAGGGAGCCTCCTGGTGGCGGAGTGAGCCGGCGAGGCCGAAGATGCCGGCGATGTCAGGCCGGTCGAGGAGCCGGCCCAGGTCGCCCAGGGTCTCGACCGGGGTACCGCCGGGCCAGGGTGCCTCCCGCAGGTACCTCCGGGCGTGGACCGTGAGGTACGGCAGGAGCGACACTGAGCGAGTTGCGTCGGCCTCCTCCCGGCAGTCGTGGTAGAAGGGGCACCATTCGCAGCGGTAGTGGAGGTGCCAGTCCAGGTCGGCGGGGTCGTCGGCGAGGAGCGGCCCCAGGTCGTCCGCAAAGAAGTCGCGGAGGACGCGAAGCCCGGGCTCGAGGTCGAACCACTCCGGCTCGTCCCTTCCGTGAAGCCAGATCCCGCCACGAGAGAGGTCGGCCCGCCGGCCGATGGCGAGGTCGCGGCAGGCCCGGTCCAGGACCATCGCGTAGAGCGCGACCTGGACCCGGTGGCTCCCGCGGAGCATCTCGCTCGCCTTGACGTCGACGACCCGGATCCGGCCGTCGTCCTCCACCTGCAGGAGGTCCGGGATGCAGTCCCTGAACCGGTAGAGACGGGGGTCGATCCCCCAGGGGTCGAGCAGGCCGTGCGAGGGGGCGAGCGTCGCCTGATAGAGCAACTCCCCCGGTTCGGCGGTCCCGAGCAGGGTCGCGGTCTCCATCGGCGAGAACCGCTGGCGGCCCGGGTGAGGGAGACCCGGCGGGGCCTTCATTCGTACCCGGTCGGGGACCCGCCTCAGGACGACCTCCTCTTCCCAGCGCTCCCCCTGTTCGGTCAGGAACCGGGCGGCGACGCTCGGCCGCTGCTGCCCGGTCGGGAGGCGCCTGACCTGCCGGGTCCCGAGCGGGAGGGACGAGAGGCCCAGGTAGCGTGGGCATTCGAAGAAGAAGTACCGGGCGACAAGGGTCGGGTTGAGGTTGTGGACGACCATGGGCGGGTGGATACGTGAGGTGGATCGGGAACCCGGATGAGTCTATCCCCCGGCAGGGGACGCTGATACGCCGTTCGCGGACCTCCACGGACCGGGCCGATCCGGGCCGAGACCGCCCATGTTAATCCATCGGGAAACGATTCTTAGGACATGCCGCAGATCGAGGTGAGCGACCTCGCCAAGGCCTTCGAACGACGCCAGGTCCTGGACGGGATCTCGTTTGGGGTCGAGGGGGGCGAGGTCTTCGGCCTGCTCGGCCCGAACGGGGCGGGAAAGACGACGACCATGCGCCTCCTCCTCGGCCTCCTCCGGCCCACGGGGGGCGAGGCTCGCGTCCTCGGCGTCCCGCTCGCCGACCACCCCGACGTGCGCCGGCGCGTCGGGGTCCTGCTCGAGCAGTCGGGGATGGCCGACCGCCTCAGCGCCCGGGAGAACCTTCAATTCTACGCGGCCCTCCACGGCGTGAACCGCGAAACGGTCGACGATCGGCTCGGGCGTGCCGGGCTCACCGACCGCGCTGACGACCTGGTGGGGACCTTCTCCACCGGTATGAAGCGCCGTCTGGGCCTGGTCCGGGCGACCCTTCACGACCCCGAGGCGCTCCTCCTCGACGAGCCGACTTCGGGGCTCGACCCGGCCGCTCAGGCCGGGATCCGCGACCTGATCTCGGGCCTCGCCCGGGAGTCGGGGGCCGCGGTCCTGGTCAACTCCCACCACCTCGACGAGGTGGAGCGGATCTGTCAGAGGGTCGCGATCCTGGACCGGGGGCACCTGGCCGCGATCGGGACGGTGGCAGGCCTCCGGCAGGGGACCGGGCCCCGGCGGTACGGGATCGTCCTCGCCGACGGGGAAGACCCTCAGCGGGCGCGGACAGTGCTCGCCGGCTTCGGTCCCGTCGAGCCCGGGCTGGACCCGGGCGAACTGGTGGTGTCGATCCCACCTGGCACGGCGCCGGCGACCCTGCTTCGGGCCCTGGTCGAGGCCGGCATCGGTGTCGAGGAGGCCCGGTACCGCGCCCGGTCCCTCGAGCAGGTCTACCTCGCGGCGATGGAACGGGGTGAGGCGTGAACCCGGTCCTCCTCGTCGCCCAGCGCGAGGTCCGCGTGTTGCTCCGGGCCCGCTCGGTGATCGGGGCCGGTGCGCTCGTGGGCCTCTTCATCGGCGCAACCCCGATCTTCACGGCACTGGTGACTGGCCAGGACCTCTCCAGCCTCTACCTCCAGGCCCCCGTCCTCGGGATCTTCCTCGGCTACCTCTTTTCCCAGCAGGCGTTTCTCCGGGAGAAGCAGGATGGAACGATCGAGACCGTGCTCTCGTCCCCGCTCACCCTCCGTGCGATCTGGGCGGGCAAGGTGCTGGGTGCAGGCGGGATGGCCGCCTCAGTCGCTATTCTCTGTATCGGTGGTGCGCTCCTCGCAGCCGTACTCGCGGCACCGGTCGCCCTCCCGCTCACCCCGATCCTCGTCGTCCACCTCGTCGCCGTCGTCCCGCTCGCGACGGCCGTTGCGGTCGGCCTCCTCGGGCTGGTCCAGCTGCTGCTCGGTCTCCGCGAGAACCAGGTCCTGAACCTCGTTCTCGTGATCGCCTTGATCGTCCTCCTCTCGGTCGGCCAGGTGGTATCGGGGGCGTCTCCCACCCCCGAAGCCGAGGCAGCGACCGTCGTGGTCCTTGCAGCGTTCCTCGCCCTGCTCGCGCGACTCGTGGGCCTGGTCGACCGGGAGCGGATCGTACGGACGATCGCCTGAAAAAAAGAGGGGCGTCTATCGAGGCAGAAACCGGCGGCCGGACGAGAACCCGGTCCCGACCCCGTCCCCGACCCCGAAGTAGCCGAACCCGAAGGCGTCGTAGAGGAAGGGCCGCAGCCGGTCGAGCATGGGCTTGCCGTTCTCGCCCAGGCAGTCCTCGTCGACCATGACGTCGACGATCTCCCCGACGAACTGGGTGTGGGCCCCGAGCTCGACCGTCTCGATCAGGCGGCACTCCAGAACGAGAGGGAACTCGCCGATGTAGCAGGCGTCGACCTTCTCGGACCGGACCGGGGTGAGGCCCGTCGCGGCGAACTTGTCAAGGTCGCGCCCGGAGGCGATCCCGAAGAGGTCGGCCTCGGCCGCGTATCGCTCGGACGGGACCGAGACCGTGAAGGCCCTGTGGGCGGTGATCCCCTCGTGGGTGTACCGCTCGGGCCGGACCGAGACCGCGACAGCCGGGGGCTTCGAGGAGCAGATCCCGCCCCAGGCCACGGCCATCGCGTTCGGTCGGCCCGCTCGGTCGTAGCATCCGACGATCAGGACAGGGTGGACCCCGACCGAGGTCTGGGCCCCGATCGAGCGTTTCTGCGGCAGCGCCGTCATGCATCACGACTCGTCGCCGAACCAGATAGGCGTTGGCCCGGACGGCGCCTCCTCACCCGGGTCGGGTCGCTTCAGTCCGTTCGCAGCGCGGCGATTCCCTCGTCCCGGGTGACATGACAGGCGAGAATCGTCGAGAACCCGGTCAGGCGCATCACCCGCTCGACCTCGGGCGCGAGCGTCGAGAGCGCGAAGCCGTCGCCGGGCTCGCGGAGCCGCTTTGCCGTGGCAAGGAGGACCCGCAGGCCTCCGCTGCTGATGTACGGAACGTCCGCGAGGTCGACGAGAAGGCGCCGCCCCCCCCCGTCGATCGCCGCCCCGATTTCGGCCTCCAGGTCGGGTGCGGTCGCTGTGTCGATCCGGCCGCTCGGTGCGAGGACCGCGACCCCTGCTTCGTCATACCGTTCGATCGCCACGAACTCATCCCCGGGAGGAGGTGGTCGAGGAGGACACTTAAAGGTGTCCGGCGTCGACCATCTCCCGGATGGCACCGGACGAGTTCGAGCGGAGCGTGCCGGCAGCGGTGGACGAGCTCTCCGCGCTTCTCGACGCCTTCCAGGGCTGGCTCGAGGAGCGGGGAGTGCCCCGCGTGCCCCGTGACGACCTGGTGCTCGCGCTCGACGAGGCGTTCTCGAACGCGGTCGTGCACGGGTACGCCGGCTCTCCCGGAGAGGTGACCGTCAGCGCCCGCGCCTCTCGTGCCGGGGTCGAGCTCACAGTCGCCGACTCCGCTCCCGCCTTCGATCCGTTCGCCGGCGCACCGGCGCCCGACCTGGACGCGCCGGTGGAGGAGCGGGCGATCGGCGGGCTGGGGGTCTTTCTGATCCGGGAACTGATGGACCGGGCCGAGTACCGGCGGGAAGGCGACCGGAACGTGCTCCTCATGACCCGGGCATGGTCGCCCGGATGACGATGAGCGTGATGTCGTCGAACTGTGGGGCGACGCCCGCGTGGGCGGCGATGTCCGCGAGGATCCCCTCGACGACCTCTGTGACCGGCGCCTCCCGCAGCCTTCGCACTGCCGCCCGGAACCGCTCCTCGCCGAACTCCACCTCGGCGCCGTCGATCGCGTCGGTGACGCCGTCGGTGTAGAGGACGAGGAGGTCCCCGTCCTCGAGCGTCACCTCCGTCTCCTCGAACGTCACCCCGCACATGAGGCCGAGCGCCGGCCCGGTCGGCTCCAGGGTCTCGAACCGACCGGTCGCCGCCCGGAGGAGGAGCGGCGGGTTATGGCCGGCATTCACGTACCGGAGCGTCCGCTTCGCGGGCCGGAGGACCCCGTAGAAGGTGGTCACGAAGGTGCCGCGCTCCCCGGCATCCTCGCAGAAGGTCTCGTTCGCCGTCTGGATCACCTTCGCCGGTGAGGCGTACCGGGGCGCGGCGGATCGGAGGACGGTCCGGACCAGGGCCATGAAAAGCGCCGCCGGCATCCCCTTGCCGGAGACGTCGGCGCAGACGAGCGCGATACGGCCAGCCGAGAGCGGGACCAGGTCGTGGAGGTCGCCGCCCACCTCGCGGGCCGGCTGGTTCACCGCCGCGCAGTCGAAGCCGGGCACGGGCGGCAGGGTCCTCGGCAGGAATGCGGCCTGGATGTCGGCCGCGATCGCCCGCTCGGCTCGTCCGTGCGCGATCTCCTCGCCGTACTGGCGGATGGTGGAGACCATACGGTTGATCGAGCCGACCAGAGCCTCGAACTCCCTGCCGGGGATCGGGCGGATTCGTCGGTCGAGGTCCCCTCCGGCGATCGCCTCCACATCCTCCACGATCGCCTGGACGGGCCGGGTCACGTACCGGGACGCACCGAAGGCGAAGACCACCCCAAGGGCAACCGCGAAGGTGCCGATCAGGAGGTGGTAGACCAGGAGCCGCCCGGGCTGACCGGTCCCCTCCTCGACCGCCAGGAGATACGAGAGGGCGATCAAAAACCCGATCACGACCACGACGACGACCACGTTGTAGGCGACCAGGTACTGCCGGAGGGACCAGGACTCGTCGGCCATGCGTTCCAGACGATCTCGGCCCCGGGACGGATAAGCCTGCGGGGCAAAGGCCATAGGTATTTCTCTTCACCTATCCAATCCAGGGCCATGGAACCGGAGATCGTCGACGCCCTTCCGCACCCCGTCGTCGCGATCGGCCGGGACGCCAGGGTCCTCTGGTGCAACCGGGCCTTTCGGGTCGCCTTCCTCCTCGGTGACCAGCCGCTCGACGGGGTTCGCCTCTTCACCCTCCGGGACTGGTTCTTCGACGCCCCGGAACTGCACCAGGCCCTCGCCGCCGTGCGAGAGGGCCGGCCCGAGGCGACCTGCACTCTCTCGCGGAACGGCGGCACGGTCCACGAGGTGACCGTGCGGGGACTGCCGTCCGTCGGCAATGACGCGGCACTCCTCACGTTCACAGACGTCTCCGGGCAGTCCTGCGCCGAGGCGGACCGGGGGCGGTGCCGCGCACAGCTCGAGATCGTGAACGAGGTGATCCGAGCGTCGACCTCGCGTTTGACGACGGACGAGATCCTGGCGGCCGTGCTCGAAAGGACGGTCGCCCTCCTGGGGTTCGACGCCGGCGCGGTCTACCTGGTTGGCGAAGAGCCTGCGGTCGCACACCTCCGCGCCGCACACGGCCTCTGCGAACTCGTCTATGCGGGCTCACCGACCCTCCGGCTGGAAGCGCCGCCGCTCGATGGAATTCTCGAGGGGCGGGCCTGCTACACCGAGACCTACCTTGATGTCGAGCACGACGATGGCGAGCTGGGTGTCTTCTCGGCGGCGACGGTGCCGGTGCTGGCGGACGGCCGGACGATCGGCCTCCTGGCGGTCGCCTCGACCAGTTTCTACCGGTTCTCACCCCTCGAACGGGAGGTGCTGGAGGCGATCGGGGCGGAGATTGGGGCGGCGGTCCGGCGCGGCGAACTGGAGGCGGCACTCGTCCGGGAGCACCGTGCGGCCGAGCTCTACCTGGACGTGATCACCCACGACCTCGGCAACCTTCAGACAGCGGCGCTCGCCTACGCGGAGGAGTTCTCCGCTGGCGAATGCAACAAGGCGGCAGCGCCGCTCCTGGAGACACTCCGGCGGGGCCTATCGATTGTCCGGAGGATTGGGACCCTCCGCCGCATCGGCGGCACCGCTCGACCCCTCGAGCCGACCCGCCTCGCCTCCGCTGTCGAGTTCGCCCGGGTGGAGGCGGGGGGGACCGATGTCCGGCTCGACGGGGACGGCCTGGTGCTCGCGGACGAGCTCCTCCCGGAAGTCTTCGCCAATCTCCTCGGCAACAGCCGCAAGTTTGGCGCTACCCGGGTGCTGGTCCGCGTCCGGGAGCTGCCGGAGTGGACCGAGGTGCGGGTCGAAGACAACGGCCCCGGCATCCCCGACGCGGAGAAGGGGCGGGTCTTCTCCCGGTACCAGGCTGGCTCGCACCCGGGCTCCGGCTCGGGGCTGGGGCTCACGCTCGTCACCCTCCTGATGGAGCGGTACGGGGGATGCGTGGTGCTGGAGGACCGGGTGACGGGGCGCCCTTCAGAGGGGGCCGCCTTCGTCCTCAAGTTCCGCCGACCGGGCTGAGGAGACGGGCAGCAGCGTCGGGGATGTCGTCTCCCAGGAGAAAGAGCCGGTCGAAGCCGGTTGTCACGATCACCCGCTTCGGCTCGTCGGCGAGCGCCGCGAGGGCGCACCCGCCCCCGGTCCTGCGGGCCGCCTTGAGGCCGGCGAGGAGCGCCCGGAGGCCGGAGCTGCTGAGGTAGGTGAGCCGGGAGCAGTCGACGACGATCCGTGTCCGGCCCTCCCGGACCGATCCCAGGATGGCCGCCTCGAGCCCCGGGGCTCCCAGGGCGTCGGCCCGACCCTCGAGGGCCACGATGCGCACCGGCCCGTCGTCCCGGAGTGCAATCCCCAGCCGTTCGGTCATCCCGGAGATCTATGCCTCCCGAGGCTATGAGCGTGTCCCAACGGGGGACCGGTGGTTTCATCCCCGCAGCCGCTCAACCGCGAAAGGATGGCCCCTGCAGCGTGGCGCCCGGTGCCCGGCCTTGCGTCGACCCGGTACTGCGCCCTTCTCCGGAGGCCGGACATCTGCTGCTCGAACGCCTTCATTGCCGCCGGCCCCGGGGCGGTGCTCGCCGTCGATCCGGGGGCGGATGCGGCCCAGGCGGCCCTCCTCGCCCGGTTTGCCGGCGAGGCACTGGCCCCGGCGCCGCGCCCGTTCGTGATCGTCCTGACGCACTGCCACGTCGACCACGTCCTCCAGGCGGTCGCGCCGTCCGGCCGGCTCGGTCGGCTTGGGGCGGTGCTCGCAGCGCACGAGGGGTGCGCCGCCGTGCTCGCAGAAGGCGACCCGGTCCTCTCCTCGGCCCACCTCTTCGGCGAGCCCCTGCCGCGGTGCTCGGTCCCGGTCCGCCTCTTCTCGAGTTCTCCCCCGGACGGCCCGGGGGAGCTCCGGCGCGAGCCCTGTTGCGCGGCGGGGCTCCAGGGAGAGCGGCTGACCGTCGGAGGGACTTCCGTCGCGGAGGTCTATCCAGCACCGGGCCACACCCCCGACTCGGTCGTGGTCCGGGTTGGGGACCTCCTTCTCGTCGGAGACCTCCTCTTCGCCCTGGACCCCGGGGTCGCCGGTCTCCCCGGGTTCGACCTCGAGGCGCTCGCCACCACGGCCGCCTCGATCCGGCGCCTTGTCGAGGATGGTGGGATCATCGAGGTGATCCCCGGGCACGGCCCATCACTGCCGCCCTGTGAGGCCGCTGCCGCCCTCGCCCGGATCGAGCAGGCCGCCCGGCTCCAACCGGAGATCTGCCCCCTCACCCCGGAACGGATCGCGGCCACCCGCGTGGTGGCCCTGGAGCTCCTGGACGAGGCGGATCGCGTCTTCGCCCAGGTCGGCGGGAGTTTGCTGGTGCTCGCCCACCACCTGGAGACCCTTGGCGAGGAGGAGGCCGCAGCCGGGATCGAGGAGTCGCTCGCCGTCGACGGGATCGACCCCTGCCTCGCCTCGTTCAACCGATTTGTCGGCGAGTTCGAGGCCGGTGAGCGGATCGAGTTCCAGGTACTGCTCAAGGCCATCCAGGCGACCTGCCGGATCGAGGCGGCCCTCTGCCGGGGGTGCGCCGGGTGCACCGGGGACGCGGAGCCGCTCGCCCGGTTCCGGAGGCTCGCCGACGACTTCATGACCGTCGTCGCGAGCGGCGCACCCGCGGCCGTACTCGTCCCGGTCGACCTGAACGACGCCGTCGGGGGAGTTGTCTCTGCCGCCCGGAGCAGCGCGGTGCCAGACGAGGCGGTTTTCGCGGCGGTCGACGACGAGCAGGCGTTCCTGGACGTCCTTGTGCGGCGCCTCACGGCCCCGCCCCTCTATCCCGGCGACTGTCTCGCGTTCGCTCCGTCGCCAGCCCCGGTGCAGGTCGTCACCGACCCAGCTCGGCTGGGCGATGGGCTCCGGGCGGTCCTGGAGGACCTTGCCGGGGCGGGGCACGGCCGGGTCCAGGTCGAGGCGGGGGCAGCGGGTACGGTGACCGTGAGGGGCGATCCGGACGCTCCCTCTCCGTTCGGCCTGCGCCGGCGTGAGGCCTACCGGCGGCGGTTCGAGGCCTGCGGAGCGGCGTTTTGCTCCCAGGACGGCGAACCGTTCGCCTGCCGCATCACCTTCGCGCGGTGACGGTGGCTTTTTTCCTTCCGCCCAGCCGAGATCTGGGTATGCGGACCCGGGCGGCATCGGCCCTCGACCTCTTCACGGACTCGGTCCGGCTCATGGGCGATGCGACGCTCTGCGCGGCGATCGAGTTCGACCGCCGGCTCGACCCGGACGCTCTCGGCAAGGCGGCGACGGCCTGCGTCCGGGCCCATCCGATCCTCCACAGCCGGCTCGTCCGGGGGCGGGGGCCCGCCCACTGGGAGCTGACGCCTCTCGACGGCGACCTTGTCGTACAGCCGGAGGACTGCCCCGAGGACTACCGCCGGCACGTCGTCGGCCCCGTCGACCCGCATGGCTCTCTTCAGGTCCGCGTCCGACTCCTCCGCCGGCCGTCGGGCGACGTGGTCGTCGTCAACCTCGCCCACGCGGCTGCCGACGGGTTCGGGCTCCACACCCTTCTTGGAGACCTGCTTGGGGAGTACCTCACCCCCTGGAGCATGGTGCCCGCTGAGGACGGAGTACCGGAGCGCGATACGCTCTGGACGCGCCGACTTGCAAAGGAGGACGTGCCGCATCCCCGGGAGATGCAGGTGATCAACCCGATGTGGCCCGACCCCTTTGGGCGGGCTGAGGGGCCAACGTCGTTTCACCGGGAGCGGGTGGATCCGGCGGTGCTGGCGGCGGTCCGGGACCATGCCCGGGGTCTCGGGGGGACCTTCAACGACGCGGTCCTCGCCGCCTACTACCTCGCAATGACCGACCTCACGGGCCACCGCGACCCGATCGCGGTCTTCTTCCCCGTCAACCTCCGCCAGCACCTTGCCGACGGGTCGCGGGTGATGACCAACCAGGCGACCAACGTCTGCATCCCCCTCGAGCGGCCCCCGGGGGAGGGAGCGGACGAGGTCCTCGCCCGTGTCGTCGAGGGCACTCAGCGGCTGAAGGCGGGCCGGATCGGGATCGCCGAGCAGGTGGAGATGGACGCCCTCTGCGACCCAGAGGGGTGCCGGGTCCACGAGATGGCCGAACAGATGATGGCCCTGCAGGAGCAGGGGCTCGCCGACATCTTCATCTCGAACCCCGGCCCGTTCACGCTCCCGGAGGTGGCAGGCCTCGTCGACGCATATATCTGCTACCCGGGGGGGACGATGCCGACGACCTGCTTCATCACCAGCACGTTCCGGGGATGGATGACGGTCACGATGGGCTACCAGGAGGACGACCGGGCCCGCGCCGGCACACGGACGGCGATGGACCTCTTCTGCCGGCACCTCCGCTCCTTCGCGGACCGGGACTAAGCCCGCACCGCACCCCCAGCTACTCCCGGTGGGCGCTCCTGCCGGGGCTGAATGATCCTCCTCATGCTGCTCCGATACAAACGGCTATACTCATGGACGGAGACCTGTAGTCTGTGCCAGGGACCATCCGCGTCCTCTACGTCGACGATGAGCCCGACCTTCTCCGCGTGACCCGCTTCTCGCTGGAGCGGATGGGGGAGTTCGCGGTCGACACGGCGGAATCGGCGGACGAGGCCCTTTCTGCCTTTTCCATCCCGGCATACGATGTCATCGTCTCGGACTACCAGATGCCCGGCATGGACGGGATCGCGTTTCTCAAAGAGGTCCGGGAGCGCCACGGGGAGACCCCGTTCATCCTCTTCACGGGCCGGGGGCGCGAGGAGGTCGTGATCGAGGCGATCAACAGCGGCGCGGACTTCTACCTCCAGAAGGGCGGCACACCGGCGGCCCTGTTCGCCGAGCTCGCCCACAAGATCCGGCAGCTCGTGAAGCGGCGTTCGACCGAGCACGCCCTGCGCGAGAGCGAGGAGAAGTACCGTTCGCTCGTCGATCTCACCCCGCTCGGGGTGCTCGTGCACACCAGCGACGGGAGGATCGTCTACGCCAACCAGGAGTGCCTCCACCTCACCGGGCAGAGGAGCATCGACGACCTGCTGGGTGGAAACGTCCTCGATTACGTCTTCCGGTTCATCCACCCGGACGAGCAAGAACAGGTGTTCGAGCTCTTCCGGCAGCAGTCCGAAGAAGGGGGGACGACCTCGTTCACGGAGTGGCGGTTGCTCTCTCCCACGGGGGAGGTCTCCACGATCGAGATCGCCGCGAAGGCGATCCCGTACGGCGGCGCTCCGTCGGTCCTCGTCCTCTTCCGGGACGTCACCGAGTGGAAGCGGGCGCAGGCTGAGCTGCAGGCGGCGTACCACCAGCTCGCCGCCCAGGAGGAGCAGCTCCGTGCGAACCTCCAGGAGGTGATCGGGGCCGAGCGGGAGCGGGTCGAGACCGAGCAGAACTTCAAGTCCCTCGTTGACAACGCCCCCTACGCCGTTTACATCCAGGTGAACGACCGGATCGTCTACATCAACGGCGCGGCGGTCCGCCTCCTGGGAGGAACCTCCGCCGACCAACTGCTCGAAACGAACCCCTGGGACCGGATACACCCGAATTTCCACGAGAGGGTCCGGGGCCGGGTGAGGAGCCTGACCGTCGACCAGGAGCCCGTCGGGGCATTGGACGAGGTCTTTCTCCGGCTCGATGGGACCCCCGTCGACGTCGCCGTCTCCGCGGTGCCTCACCGCTACCGAGGTGAGCACGGCGTCCTCGTGATGCTGCACGACATCACCGACCGAAAGCGACGGGAGATGGAGCTCCAGCGGAGGATCGAGGAGATCGCCTACGCTCGCCGGGACCTCCTCGAGAGCCGGCAGCAGCTCGCCGAGATCGCGGCCACCGTCCCGGGTCTCATCTTCCAGTTCTATGCACGGTCCGACGGCGGCATGGGGGTGAATTACGTCAGCAGCCGGTCCCGCGACCTCTTCGGGCTCGAGGACGACCCGGAGACGTTCTTCGAGCATTACATGGCGCACCTGGACCCACGGGACCACGACCGGGTCCTCGCGTCGATCGGTGCGGCCGTCGCCTCGGCGTCCGAGTTCGAGACGGAGTACCGGTTCATCATGCCGTCCGGTACGTCCCTCTGGGTCCGGGCGATCTCCCGGCCGGTCGTGCGGGAGGATGAGGTCCTCTACAACGGGGTGATGCTGGACATCACCGCCAGGAAGGCGGCGGAGGCGGCCCTCGAGCAGCGCCTCGTCGCGCTGACCAGGCCGATGGAGGAGACGGGGGTGGCGTTCTCCGACCTCCTCGACCCCGTCGAGGTCCAGCGCCTGCAGGACACGTTCGCGGTGGCGACAGGGGTCACCGTCCTCCTCGTTCGCCCCGACGGGACGACGATCACCCGGACAAGCAACCCCTGCCGGCTCTGCAGCGAGGTCGTGCGCTCGACGCACGCCGGTCAGGAGGCATGCCGTCCCGGGCCGGCCGAGCTCGCCGAGGCGGAGGGAGCCGTGGGGGCAGTCATCAGCACCTGTCCGGTCACCGGGCTGATGACTGCCGGGGCGCGGATCGTGGTCGGCGACCGGCACATCGCCACCTGGCTGGTGGGGCAGGTGCGCGACGGCTCCCCGGAAGGGGAGGAGAAGGTCCGGGCCCGTGCGCGGGCCATCGGTGTCGACGAGGAGGCGTTCGTCGCTGCGTACCGGGAGGTGCCGGTGGTCCCCCCCGGGCGGTTCGCGGCGATCGTTCGCTCCCTCGAGACGATCGCCCACCAGCTCTCGACGGTCGCGTACCAGAACGTGCAGCAGGCCCGGTTCATCGCCGAGCGGGACCGGGCGGTCGAGGCCCTGCACGAGCGGGAGGCACGTCACGCGGTCCTCCTGGAACTGGGCGACGCCCTTGGGGCGCAGACCGGTACGATGGAACTCCGGGCGGCAGCGTGCGACGTCCTCGCCCGGCGCCTTGGCGTCGACCAGGTGCAGTACACAGAGGTCGACCTGGAGGGTGGGGCTGTCATCTTCCACCTGGACCATGTCCGGGAGGGTCTCTCTCCCCTCTCGGGCCGGCAGCCCTTCGAGGTGCTCGGGGGGATCCCTTCGGCGCTCGCCGCCGGCCGGACGCTCGTCGTCGACGACCCGGAGCGCTCGCCCGACCTGCCGGAGGCCGCGCGCCGCGTGTGCCGCCAGCTCGCCGCCCGCTCCTTCGTCATCATCCCGTTCCTGCGGGAGGGGAGGCTGGTCAACACCCTGAACGTGGTCTCGCACACGCCCCGAGCCTGGACTCCGGGGGAGGTCTCGCTGATCGAGGAGGTCGCCGTGCGCACCTGGAACGCGGTGGAGCGGGCCCGCGCTGAGGAGGCGCTGCGTGAGCGGGAGGAGGAGTACCGCCGCATCCTTCTGAACCTGCAGGACGCGTACATCCGCTCCGACGAGGACGGGATCGTGCGGATGGTGAGCCCGTCGGCAGCTCGTCTCTTCGGCTATGACACCGGCGACGAGATGGTCGGGCTCCCCGTCGCGTCCCTCTACCTCCACCCGGAGGAGCGGGAACGGGCGCTCGGGCTCGTGAGGGATGAGGGTGAAATCACGGACCACCTGATCGAGGGGGTCACGCGGGACGGCGCTTCCCTCTGGCTCTCTCTGAACGTCCAGTTCCTCCGCGACGGGGAGGGGCGGATCCGGGGCTACGAGGCGTTCGTGCGCGACATCACCGAGCGGCGGGAGATGGAGCACGCGATCCACGAGGCGAACCGGCGCCTCGGCCTCCTGGAGAGCGTCACCCGGCACGACCTCCT
>JBFXGJ010000018.1:0-37765 GCA_050178135.1 Methanoregulaceae archaeon
ACCTCGAGCTGAACGGCCGACGCGCCGGCCACCAGGAACTGCTGTTCCGCCCGGGCCACGAGCCGCCGACCGATGCCGCGCGCGCGGAACGGCGGTGCCACCGCAAAGTTGCAGATGTGGCCGTAGACCTCCTCGCCCGTCTCCTCCAGGGCCCCGGCGAGAAACCCGGCGAGGCCAGTCCCGGACGACGCGACGAAGAAGAAGTCCCCGCAGTACTCCAGGACCCAGTCGAGGGTCGATTCGTCCCACGGGTCCGGAAACGACACCCGTTCGATCGCGGCGACGGCCGGCAGGTCGTTGGTCCGTGCCCGGCGGATCTGCAGGGTTTCCTCCATCATCGTCCGTGTAGGTTGGCAGATTCACCATAAGAGGGTTCGGTTCGGTATGGGAACGGGATTAAGAGAGTTCACGCCGTAGAGTACCCGAAGTCATGGTGCAGCTCCATCCCTTCGCCGGCGTCCGGGCCGCCCCGGCCCACGCCCAGGCGATTCCGTCGGTCCCGTACGACGTGGTCTCCGCCGCCGAGGCCCGTGTCGTTCTCGAACAGAACCCTCTCTCGTTTCTCTCGGTGATCCGCTCCGACGCGGACCTTCCCGACCTCCCGGCCGACGATGACCAGGTCTACGAGCTCGCCGCCTCGCGCTTTTCGCGCCTCCTCGACGACGGGCTGATGGTCCAGGATCCCGCACCCGGGTACTACGTCTACGAAGTCGTGACCGGGGACCGTGTCTTTACTGGCATCGTCGCCTGCGTCGGTGTCGGCGACTACGAGTCCGGTGTGATCCGACGACACGAACAGACCCGGTACGACAAGGAACGCGATCGCACGCGCCATATCCAGGCGGTGAACGCGAACACGGGGCTCGTCTTCCTCCTCTACCGCGACCCGGGCGGAGTCCACGCCCGCCTCGAGTCCTTCGCCGAGCACGCAGCGCCCGCAATGGACGTCGTGAACGACCGCGGCGAGCATCACCGGCTCTACCGGTGCGACGACCCGCGCTCGATCGCCGCGCTCGACGCCGCATTCGCCGAGGTCGACGCGCTCTACATCGCCGACGGTCACCACCGCGCAAAGTCCTCGGTGAACGCCGCCCAGGAGCGACGCGCGAAGGGCACGGTCTCAACCGAGTCCGAGCGGTTCATGGCCGTCCTCTTCGCCCACGACCGCGTCCGGCTCCACGGTTATTCGCGGCTCGTCACCGACCTCGGGACCCTCTCTCCGGAGTCGTTCCTCCGGGCGCTCCGGGCGCTCGGCACGGTCGAGCCGATTGACGGGGTCGACGTGCGGGGCTTCCATGTCGTCCCGCGCACGCAGCCGTCGGCGGACCGGCGGGTCCTCCACCTCTACCTCGAGGGGCAGTGGTACGAGTTCGCCTGTCGCCGGGCTCCCGGAGAGGGGTTGATCCACGGTCTCGACGTCCAGTTTCTCCAGGACCGGGTCCTCGGCCCGGTCCTCGGGATCACCGATCCCCGGGGCGACCCGCGCCTCCACTACCTGGGTGGTGCCAGCCCCCTCTCCCGCCTCGTCGGGGGCGTCGACTCCCGCGAGTTCGCGGTCGCGTTCGCCATCCAGCCCCTCCCGATCGAGACGGTCCTGGACTGCGCGGACGCCGGGCTGGTGATGCCGCCCAAGTCGACCTGGTTCGAGCCGAAGCTCCTCTCGGGCTTCACGGTCCACCTGCTCGACTGATCCTCTTTTTTATTCCTGCCTGCCGACCTCTCCCCCATGATCTCACTCGCACTCCCCAAGGGCTCGCTCGAGGATCAGACGCTCGCCCTCTTCCGGGAGGCCGACCTGGAGGTCCGCCGGACGGACCGCGACTACAGCCCTGTGATCCGGGACGAGCGGATCTCCCGGGTCAAGATCCTCCGACCCCAGGAGATCCCCCAGTACGTGGCGGAGGGCTACTTCGACCTGGGGATCTCGGGCCTCGACTGGGTCCGCGAGACCGATGCCGACGTCGTCGAGGTGGCGAAGCTCAACTACTCCAAGACCGGGGAGGGGACCGTCCGGATCGTCGTGGCGGTCCACGGGTCGGACCCGGTCGAACGCCCCGGGGAGATACGCGCCGGTGCGCGGGTCACCACCGAGTATCCCAGGCTCACCGCCCGGTACTTTGAGGCACTCGGGGTCGAGGCCCGGCTCTTCACCTCCTACGGCGCCTCGGAGGCGAAGGTGCCCGACCTGATGGACGTCGTCGTCGACCTTACCGAGACCGGGACCACGCTCCGCAAGAACGGGCTCAAGGTCATCGGCGAGATCATGGAGTCGTACACCGCGATCGTCGCCAACCGGGAGGCCTGGGCCGATCCCGTCCGTCGGCGCGATATCGACGAGATCGTAACCCTCCTCCTCGGCGTGCTCGACGCACGGAGCCGGACCCTCATCTCGATGAACGTCCCGAAGGGCTCGGTCGAGGCGATCATCGCCGCTCTCCCGGCCCTCAAGCGCCCGACGGTCGCCGCCCTCTACGGCATCGACTACTTCTCGGTCGAGACCGTGGTGAAGAAGTCGGAGGTGAACCGGCTGATCCCTCTCTTGAAAGCGGCCGGTGCCGAGGATATCCTGGAACTCCCCATCGCGAAGATCATCCGCTAGGCCGAAAGCGATCTCCTTAATGCGCCCCCTCTCCGATATATGCACATGGAGATCGCCATCATCGGGGCCTCGGGATACGCGGGCGGCGAACTGATCCGCCTGCTCGCGTCCCACTCCTCGGCCGAGGTGACCGCCGTGACCTCGCGGCGGCACAGCGGCACCCCGCTCACGTCCGTCCATCCCCACCTTGCCGGCTCCTCGGACCTGGCATTTACAAACCCCGGGGTCGACGAGATCGATGCGGACTTCGCCTTCCTGGCCGTCCCGCACACCGCGGCGATGCAGTACGTCCGCCCGCTCCTGGACCGCGATATACGGGTCGTCGACCTCTCCGCCGACTACCGCCTCCCGCAGGCGGTCTTCGAAGAGGTCTATGGGGTCGAGCACTCGGACTGGTTCGCCGCACCGTACGGGATCCCCGAGCTCCGCCGCGAGGCGATCGTGGATAAAAAGTTCATCTCGAACCCCGGGTGCTTTCCCACGGGCGCGACCCTCGCGGCCGCCCCGCTGGCCGATCTGGCCACGACCGTCATCTACGACTCCAAGACGGGGGTCTCCGGCGCTGGCGACAACCCCTCGGCGACGACCCACTACCCGAACGTGGGCGACTCCTGCACCGCCTACAAGTGGACGTCGCACCGCCACCTTGCCGAGATGCGCCAGGAGCTCGCCGCGCTCGGCTCGAAGGCGCGCTGCTACTTCACGCCGCACCTGCTGCCGGTCAACCGGGGGATCCTGACGACCGCGCACATCCTCCTCGAGGAGCCCCTCACCCAGGAGGAGGTCGAGGCTCGGTACCGGGAGTTCTACCGGAAGGAGCCGTTCGTCCGCTACCAGCGGCCCAGCCTCTCATCGGTCCGCGGTTCCAACTTCTGCGACCTCGCGGTCGAGGTGGGCGAGGACCGCGTGGTCGTCGTCTCGGCGATCGACAACCTGGTCAAGGGGGCGGCGGGCCAGGCGATCCAGAACATGAACCTGATGTGCGGCTACCACGAGGACGATGGGCTCCGTTCGCCCGGCGTCGCCCCCTGAGGTGCAAGGATGAAGATCAGCGAGATTATGACACCGGACCCGCGCACGGTCGAGGCGACGGCAACGGTTCGCGACGCGGCCCGGATCATGCGCGAACACCGCGTGGGCGGCCTCCCCGTCCTCGACGGGAGCCGGCTGGTCGGGATGGTTACTGACTCCGACCTGCTCGCCCTCCTCTCGACGCGGCCCCCGTCGGAGGACCTCTGGCTCCCCTCGCCGCTCGAGATCATCGAGGTCCCGATCCGCGAGTTCATCAACTGGGAGAAGACCAAGGCCGCCCTCTCCGATATCGGGATCACCACGGTCGACCGCGTGATGAGCGAGCCCCCGATCACGATCTCGGAGGAGGCCGAGATCGAGGAGGCGGCCGCGCTGATGCTCCGCGAGGGTATCGTCCGGCTGCCCGTGATGCGGGGAGTGGCCCTCGTCGGGATCGTGACTCGCTCCGACATCGTGCAGGGGCTCGCCACGGGCCGGGAGTCGGCATGAAGTCGATCTGCGCGATCGAGGGGGTCGAAGCGGCCGGCACCAAGGAGGGCAAGTTCGGTCTCGCCCTGGTCCGGGCCGAAGGGACCGCTGCGGGCGTCTTCACCTCGAACCTCGTCCGGGCCGCGCCCATCGAGCTGATGATGGACCGTATCCGTTCTGGCCGGCTCTCCGGGGTCATCGTCAACTCGGGCTGTGCAAATGCCCACACGGGCCGCCGGGGCCTCGAGGACGCCGCCTCGATGGCGGCGATCGGCGCGCGCGCCCTCGGCGTCGACGAGCGCGAGGTGGGCGTCGCCTCCACCGGCGTGATCGGGCGATACCTCGACCTTCCCCTGATCGAACGGCAGGCGGGCACGGTCGCCGGCACGCTCGCCCATTCAGCAGAGGCCGAGACCGCCGCTGCCCGGGCGATAATGACCACCGACCTGGTGGAGAAGCACGCCCTGGTCCGGGGCGACGGCTTCTCGATCGGTGGCATCTGCAAGGGTTCGGGCATGATCGCACCGAACATGGGCACGATGCTCGCGTTCCTCTATACCGACGCCGCCATAGAACAGCCGCTCCTCTCCGCCGCGCTGCGTCTCGCGACGGACCGGACGTTCAACCGGGTGGTGGTCGACGGCGATACCTCGACCAACGACGTCGCGCTCCTGACTGCGACCGGGGCCGCCGGCCGCGTGGATGCGAACGAGTTCGAGAAGGCGCTCGAGGCCTGCTGTCGCGCGCTCGCCATCCAGATCGCAGCCGACGGGGAGGGCGCCACCCGCCTGGTCGAGGTGACCGTGACGGGCGCTCCCGAGGAGGAGGACGCCGCAGCGGTTGCCCGGACGGTGATCGGCTCGCCTCTCGTCAAGACGGCGGTCTACGGCGAGGACCCGAACTGGGGCCGGGTGATCGCGGCGGCGGGCCGGGCCGGGGTCGAGTTCGACCCGTACGCGGCCTCGCTCACGATCGGCGAGGGCGAGTCCGTCGTCCCGCTCGTGAACCGGGGCGAGATCGTCGTCGATCTCGCGCGCGCCAAGGCGGCGATGGCCGGCAAGCGGGTCGTCTTTACCCTCGACCTCGGAGCCGGTGAGGGCGAGGCGACCGCGTGGGGCTGCGACCTCACCGAGGGGTACGTCGAGATCAACGGGAAGTACACGACATGAAGCGCGTCGAAGTCCTGATGGAGGCCCTGCCGTACATCCAGCAGTTCCACGGTCGGGTGATGGTGATCAAGCTCGGCGGCCACGCGATGGTCGACCCGGTCGTTCTCGAGGCGGCGATCCGGGACGTGGTGCTCCTCCGCTACATCGGGATCCGGGTGGTGCTCGTCCACGGCGGCGGTCCTGAGATCACGGCGAAGATGGAGGCGCTTGGCAAGGAGCCGAAGTTCGTCGGCGGCCTCCGGATCACCGACGAGGACACCCTCGAGGTCGCACAGATGGTCCTGGTCGGCAAGATCTCCTCCAACATCGTCTCGCTCCTCGAGAAGGCCGGCGCCCACGGGGTCGGCATCTCGGGCAA
The DNA here is from genome assembly GCA_050178135.1 of Methanoregulaceae archaeon. Taxonomy (GTDB): domain Archaea; phylum Halobacteriota; class Methanomicrobia; order Methanomicrobiales; family Methanospirillaceae; genus UBA288. Next base: position 5,627 of record JBFXGJ010000018.1, read on the forward strand.
CGACGGCAACCTGCTCGTCGGCCGCCGCCTCACGCCGCAGACGGTCCGGATCGGCGACCACGACGAGCAGGTCGACCTGGGGCACGTGGGCGAGGTGGAGGTCGTGAACCCGGACCTCCTTGTCACCCTCCTCGACGACGGGTATATCCCGGTGGTCGCGCCGATCGCGATCGACCGCGACGGCAACTCGCTCAACATCAATGCCGATACCGCTGCCGCGATGATCGCGGTCGCGGTCGGAGCGTACAAGCTGATCAACATGACCGACGTCGACGGGGTGATGGACGCCGACCGGACCGCGGTCTACCGCCGCCTCTCGGTGAACGACGCCCGCGGCATGATCGCCTCTGGTGCTGTGGCCGGCGGGATGATCCCGAAGGTCGAGGGGATGTGCCAGGCGATCATACAGGGTGTCCAGTTCGCGCACATCATCAACGGGAACACCGAGCACAACCTCCTCCTCGAGCTCTTCACCCGCGACGGCGTCGGGACGATGATCTTCGGCGAGGAGCGGTAGGCGACCGGTCACCCATCCCTTCTAATCCTTTCACGAGGATACTCAGGAAACCTTATTGGATCCTGATGAGATACACGGGTAGTATCATGGGGCAATAAGGGCACGGCAAATTCTCATGGGGCACAGGGGGCGTCCCGGTATCGGTACGCCGGGTGCCGTACTCTTCCTCTCGCTCCTGATCATCGCCCCCCCGGCCCTCGCGGACCCCTTTGCGCTCACCCTCACCGCCGACCCGGACCGGGGCTTGGCGCCCCTCGTGGTCAGGTTCCATGACACCTCGCCGTACTCCACGGACAGCACCTGGTCGTTCGGGGACGGCTCGACGGCCACCGGGCGGGACCCGGTCCACACCTACCACGAGCCGGGCACCTACCAGGTCCGTCTCACTGCCCTCTCCGGGATGCTCGAGCCCTTCGAGAAGCGGACCGCCGTGACGACGGTGGTGGTCGAATCCGGGGTCGTCGCTGCCTTCGAGTCCACGTCCGCCGGCGACCTTGCGGTCCGGTTCACCGACACCTCGACCGGCGAACCGACCCGGTGGTCGTGGTCGTTCGGCGACGGGACGACCTCTGCCGTGCGGGACCCGGTGCATCGCTACGACCATGCCGGCACCTACACCGTCCGCCTGACGGCCACCCGGCCCGGGGACCCGATCGAGGGGATCCCCGACACGGTCGGCTCGGTGGATCGACCGGTCCTGGTCCGCCCTCCCCTGAAGCCCTCGTTCACGTACCGCCTCGAGTCGGGGTACCACGTGCACTTTGTGGACACCTCGTCCGGGGAGCCGACCTGGTGGCACTGGGAGTTCGGCGACGAAACGACCTCCGCCGAGCAGCACCCGGTCCATGCCTATCCCGGCCCCGGCACGTATTCGGTCAGCCTCATGGTCTCCAGCGGCGGCCCCGAACGCCAGGTCGAACGGACCGTCGTCCTGCCGCCGGAAGAGACCCCGGTCTCCCTTCCGCCCCCGGTCGCCGGGTTCACCGCCGAGCCGGTGGTGGGCGAGGCACCGCTCACGGTCCGGTTCACGGACACCTCGACCGCGGGAGCGGCTGCATGGCACTGGGAGTTTGGTGACGGCGCCACTTCGATCGAGCAGCACCCGGTCCACGAGTACCGGGATGCAGGGACCTACACCGTCTCCCTCGAGGTGCAGGACGCTGCCGGCTCCCGCACCCACGCGACGAGGTCCGACCTCGTCCGTGTCGAGCCCCCCCTCGGAGGCGGGACGGAGACGCCGTCGACGGAAACGACCACCATCGGCCCGGTCACGCCGATCGATAAAGGGGGCGACGGGGGGTTCCCCTTCCCGGACTGGGCCGGCCCGCTCGTCCTTGTCATGCTCGCCGCCGCCATCCTGGTCTCTCTCCTTCCGAAAAGGGGCCGCGCTCCTCGCGGAGAGGAGCTCGCCGCGCCCTCCTCCGCGCACCGCCCGCCGGCCCGGGTGAGTATCGAGACCCGGAGCGGCCTGGTCCGCTCATCGCCGGGGGCGTCGGCTCCGGAGGTCACCATCACGACACGCACGGGGATGACCCATGACACCACCACCTGAACCTGGAGACCCGCTGGCCACGAAGGACCTCCGGAACAGGATCGAAGAGGCCGTGCGGACAGCCTGTACCGAGCGGATCGATGCCGAGCCGGAATGGCTCGAACGGGTCAGGATGACCGCGGATAAGGGGCTCGAGTTCCTGGCCGAGCGGGCCGTCGACTCGATGGTTCGGGCTCTCACGAACGGGCTCGTCTCGGCGACGATCGAGGAACTGGACGGCGGTGCCCTTGGGTCCGGGTCCACGCAGGTCAGGATCACCCCGGCGGCCCCGGTCACGATCATCGACGCCTCGAAGCAGCCGTGGTGTTACTACATCGAGTACGTGGCCCGCGCCGCCGGGTTCGAGGTCGCCACGCTGAGACTCACGTTCCTGCTCGTCCCCCGATTCCGGCTCGTGGACGCCGCCTTCACCCGGTACCCCGATGGGGCGTTTGAGCTGAACCTGGGGAGCGCCCGGCTCGAGTGCGATATCAAGTACCAGCCAGGACCGGTGGCGTCCGAAAAGAAAGGAGGGCCGGCTCCTGTCCTGCTCGGCACGATTCAACAGGAGTTCGCCTTCGAGGAGCCGTTCGTCATCGGCGGTCGGCCGGGTACTGTGCCGCTCGATCTCGACCGACCTGCCTGCCCGTACGGCCTGGACGGGTCGTGCCCGGCCGTCCCCCGGTGACGGACAGGTCCCTACGAGCGGAATGCTGGCAACCGGCCGTTGCCGGGTCCCTGCGACCGGTCTGTCTTCCCGGTACTCTGCGGTAGGTGTTCTGTATCATGCGCCGCCCGCCGGAGGATCCGGTGGACGTTGAGCGCCTCGACGCGGAGTTCGACCGGTTGTGTACTCTCTTTCCGGACCATCGTCGTCACCCCCTGGCCCGTGCTAACAGGTCTCGGATTGTCGGCACCGCTGCCCCGAGTGCCGTTCTGACCGTAGCCTCATCGACCCGGACACCGGTCACCCCGAGCACCTCCTGGAGCGTCACCGTCCGGTCCTGTTCGAAGGGGACGTCCACGTCTGTCACCCCGTAGAGGTCCCCGGTCACCGTCCCGGTGACCCGGAACGTGATCCGGTCACGGCCGGCTTCGACCGCCGCCAGCGCCGCGTCCAGCAGGGCCCGGTTGTCCAGTGTCACCGGCACGTTCTGATGGATAACCTGGTCGGCGGGCAGCACGAACGGGCCCATGTACCCGGTGCCGAGTGGGCGTAACCCGGCGCCCTCGACCGAGGAGAGCGCGAACCGCACCTCCTTCACGGGGATCTCGAAGGGGTTCGGGTTCGTGATCCCGACCTCGACCTCGAGGCTGGTGCTCGCCGGGGTGACCGTGCCGGGACGAACCCCCTCGATCGCGACCGTCGGCTGCGAGACACAGCCGGCGATACCGATAACGGCGAGGAGAACGGCCAGGATCAGGACGAAAACAAGGTACCTCGGCATGGCTAAGACTCCAGTCCCTGAGGGCCGTGCCATGATAATGGGGGTAGGGATTAGTTATGTGTATGCCTTGCGGCACTTTTGTAGCCTTTTATATCTTTTTAAGTCTCTTTGGGTGGGCCACTCAGCGCTGGACCAGGCAGACCCAGCGGTCGTAGATCGGGTCGCGGTCGTTCTCCAGGACCTCCGCCCCTCGCCCGGCTTCGACCGCCCAGCTCGCGACGAGCGTGGCCTCCGCCTCGGTGCCGAGCGTGATCAGGGTCTCGAGCGAGAGCGCGAGCAGCTGCTCCACGAGCCCATGCCAGAGCTCCTCGTTGATCCAGGGATAGATCTGGCCCATCATCAGCCCCAGGCCGAGCGGGGCAGGACTGCAGTACTCGGTCGCCACGGTCCCGTCGATGCAGCAGACCGCCTCGGGGTCGAGCCGTCCCTCCTGGAGCCCCAGCGCGATCAGGGCCTCGTCGTTGTCGTACGAGAGGGGTTCCATCCCGAGAGAGCGGAGCACGGTCGCCCCGATCCCTGATCCGCAGCAGGCATCGATGACGCGGGTGCCGGGCCGTTCCCCCCACGTCTCGGCGACGAGGGCCATCGCCTTCTCAAGCCGATCGGGGGGGAGGTCGTTGATCGCCGCCGGGACGTTCTGTCGTATCTGTTCGGCATAGTGGCGCCGTACCGCGCGGGCCCAGGTCTCGCGCGGCTCCTGGTAGAGCTCGCCCCCGACCTCCTCGAACCGTTCGAGGCCAAGCACCGAGGGTGTCCGGTAGAGAAAGGTCGCTACGTGCCAGGCGTCGTCGTCCCGGAGAGCGAGCGCAATCGGGTCGTCGTGTTCGTCCACGAGGAGCCGTCCATCGGTCGCCTCGAGGTCGAGGAGCACCGAGGAGTAGAGTTCATCGGTCAGTTCGGCGAAGCTCGGTTCGACGAACCAGAGCTCGGGTACCTCCAGCAGTTCAGCAGCCGTCACCATCACAGCATCACATGTCTCGTGTGATCCGCAGGCCCCCCGGGGCCCGCATCGTCCCGTCCACGAGCGCCCGCTCGTGGACCTCGATCATCCTCCCGTCCAGGTCGCCCAGGACATGGGCTCCCGGGGCCACCACGATCGATCCCCCGGAGGCGACCGTCCCATGGACCACCGTTCCGGGCCCGATCACGACCCGCTCCGAGGCCCGGACTGAGCCGAAGAGCGTCGTCGCGGTCCCGATCTCGACCGTGCGGGCCCGCACGTTGCCGTGGAGCCGGCAGTACGAGCCGATTGCCATCACTCCCGGTACCTCCAGGCGCTCCATGTCGAAGACGGCGCCCGTCGGGACGACCAGCGGCTGTTCGATCGGTCCGTCGTCCTCACCGAGGACCTCCGCCATGAACCGCTCCACCTCGTCCTCCCGTTCGAACCGGAGCATCGCCATCAGGTAGAGCATGAAGTAGACAAGCACCGGGAGCGGGTTCCGGATCTGGATCCAGCCATGGGCCTCGAACCCCTGCTCGATCTGGACGTTGTCGCCGATATCCAGGTCGCCCGTCACCGAGAGCCGGCCGGCGATCCGGACCCCCTCGCCCAGGTAGGCGTCGGCGTCCGTCGTGACATTGCCGGCCACCTCGGTCCAGTTGTCGATCCGGATGTCGCCTGCCGCCGTCACCGCCCCGTTGATCCGGCAGAACTCGGCTATCACCACCTCGACGCCCGAGATGCCGTAGTCGATCCGGGAATGGTCTCCGATCAGGACCATCCGGTCGGTGACCAGCGTGTGCTCCTGGAGTTCGGTCCGGTCGGGGATGAGGCACCGGTCCAGGTGAAGTTCGGGGGCGGGGGATGCGGGGGGCTCGTCCATTATCGCCTGCCGTACACTCTGTCAGGCCCCGTATTTATGGGCCTTGTCGATCAGGTCGAGCAGGATCGGGAGGATGTCGCAACCGGAGATGCGGCAGAGCCCGCCCTCGGCGCAGGCGAACTCGTCGTACCGGTCGACGCGGTCCGGGCGGACCCCCTCGCCGTGGATCAGCACCGGGACCGGGTCGGCCGAATGGTCCTTGACCGTGCACGGGGTTGAGTGGTCGCCCATGACCGCGATCACCGTATCAGCGACGTCCAGGAACGGGGCGAGGGCGGAGTCGACTCGCGTGATGAAGTCTCGCTTCTGCTCGGCCTTTCCGTCGTGTCCCGATTCGTCCGCCCCCTTGATGTTCACCAGGACGAAGGGGTGCGTCTCGAGCGTCTCGATCGCGGCGGCGATCTTGCCCTCGATGTTGGAGTCGATCGACCCGGTGGCGCCCTCGACGCGGACCGGGTCGAGCCCGACGACCTGTCCGATCCCGGTGATCAGTGTCGCGGCCGAGACGACCGCGCCGGCGATCCCGTACCGCTCCTGGAATGGCTGGAACTCGCCCATCATACCGGCCCCGCGGAGCAGGACCTCGTTCGCCGGCACCATTCCCTCCTCGATCCGCCGTCGGTTGATCGGATGGTCCGCGAGGACCTGCCGTGCCTGGCGGACGAACTCGTTCAGCACCGCTGCGGTCTTCGCGTCCGCAGGCTCCCCGGTCGTCGGCTCGAACTCATGAGGGAGGGCACCCTCCTTCTTCGGGTCGTTGGAGCCGACGCCGTCTCCCAGCCCCTCGCCCTCCAGGGCAAGGGCGGCCCGGTGGCCGGCGCCCGAGACGAACTGGAAGTGGACGTCGAACCCGGAGAGGTCCACCGTCTCCTCGATCGCCTTCGAGAGCGGCTCGGTGCCATGGATCCGCCCTGCACGCCGGTCGACCACGCGCCCGTCCGCGTCGAGTGTCGCGTAGTTTGCGCGGAACCCGACCATCCCCGGGCGCATCCGGATCCCGGAGCCTTCCGCCTCGAGCGGGCCCCGGCCGGTGTAGCACTCGCGGGGAGGGTACCCGAGCAGGGCCAGGTGCGAGGTGTCCGAGCCCGGGCGAATTCCTGGGCCGATCGTGTCCATGATCCCGGTGATCCCTTCGCGGGCGAGCCGGTCGAGCACGGGCGTCCTCGCGGCCGAGAGGGGAGTCGCCCCGCGCAGGGCCGGGTGTGGCCTGTCGCCGATACCATCGAGCACGATGAGCACGATCCTGCTGGCGGTCATCGGTAGACGTTCGCGCTCGAGCGCCATAGAGATAACGGCCCGCCAGGTTTATCTCGGGCCCGTACCCATCCGATCTCGTGATCCTTGTCGCCTCGGACCTCCATGCGGGCCACCCCGACGCGGCCGTTCCCGAGTTCCTCCGGTTCATCGACGGTTGCGTGTCGCACGGGGTGGAGACGCTCGTCCTTCTCGGCGATATCTTCGACCTCTGGCGACGCAAGAACGGCCCGCTCCTGGTCGAGCACGCCGAACTCCTCGAGTGCCTGCTGCACCTCGACGGCGTCGATCTCTTTTACGTGGTCGGCAACCACGACTACGCACTCCTCGAGATCGCGGAGCGAGCCGGCGGGCGGGCCCCGTTCCCGGTCCAGAAACGTCTGTTGCTCGAGGAAGGGGGGCGCATGAACCTCTTTATCCACGGGTACGACCTCGAGGTCCTGGGGGCGCTCGAGCCCTTCTCGGTCGATGCGTACGAGGCCCTCTCCTCGCGGATGTGCGCGGTCGGGGACTTCGGGGGTGCCGCTGCCGGCCGGCTCGTCGAGCTCTACTCCCGCGGGCTCGACCTCGTCGCCCGGCGCGAGACCCTCTCCCGTCCCGCCCACGAACGTCCGACCCTCGACGGGGCCGAGGCGCTCGCCCACTCGCCTGCCCGTCACCTCCTGCTCGGCATGGAGGTCGGGGACCGGCTCGTCTACGGTCACACGCACCGCCCCTCCGTGAGCCCCGACGGGCTCGTCGCGAACCCGGGCTCCTGGGTCAACGACGGGGACGCGATGACCTATCTGAGGATCGAGGACGACGAGGTGGACCTGCGCCGCTTCGGGCGGGATTCGTTTCCCTGACGGACGAAAAAAGGGGTCTCAGGCCACCTGGGTGCGGCCCAGGTACTTGGACTTGATCACTTCGATCCGCCGGACCGGGAAGACTGCCCGGGCGTCGGTCATCATCTCCTTCGCAAGCGTACCCGTGACCATCGCCTCGATGACGGTCTGCCATTCGTTCTCGGCGATGAAGGTCGAGACATGCTCGGTGATCCTCTTTCGGATCTCGTGGATGTGGGACGAGTCGGCCGCCATCAGCGTGTAGCAGGTCACCGTCATGTGGATGCGGAACCCGTCCTTCGTCACGCCGATCACGTGTGAGTCGATCCGGCTCGAACGCCGCTTGACGAGCGAGCGGAGATAGTCCTTGGTCAGCTCGTGCCCGATGAACTCCGTGTACGCGGTGTCGCCGGCGACCCGGTTGATCCGGAACTTCATCTTGACGTGCTGCTTGCCGTAGTCGTTGTTGATCTCGCCGAGCGTCGCGTTCATGACGCGCCCGGTCATGTTCTCGGTGTCAGCCGAGATCGTATCGCCGATGTAGGCGGAGTTGAAGGCCTCGGGGGCGTTGACCTTGTACCAGGTCTTCGCCTTCCACCCCTCAACTCGCCGTCCGGCCTGCTTCTTTCGTGCCATTCAGTCACCTTGGGTTATACAAATCTGAAGATCTCGTGTGCGTCGCCAAACCGCCGGCGTACCGGGGCAGGCCAGTCGTCGAGCTCGAAGCCCTTCTGTGCGAGGAACGCGGCCGTCCACCGCTCAAGGCCGATGCCGGAGCACCCGGACCAGAGGTCCTTTCCGGACTGGACCTTGACGTTGAACCCGCGCGGGTACTTGTCGCCGTTCACCGAGACGTTCTGGAACTCGAGCCAGGAGTCGGCGTACGGGAGCACGGCTTCGTAATCGGTCGTCCCGATCCGCTCCGTCCCCTCCGCGCCGATCAAGCCCTCCTGGGCCATGAACCAGGGCGTCACCCGTGCCGAGCGCCACTCGAGCTCGAGGATGTCGTCGAAGAGCCGGCGATACCGCTCGTGGAGCAGGTCGGCCGTCTCGATCGTCTGCTCGGGGGTACCGATCCAGAGGATCTCGATCCGGTGGAACTCGTCCACCCGCTCGATCCCGTGGATCCCGCCGGACTCGTACCGGTGCGAGGTGCCCGAGCGGTCGAAGATCCGGGCGGGAAGGCAGTCGTTCGTCAGGGTCGTCCCACCAATGAACGGCCAGAACGAGGGGCACTGCGCATAGCAGAGCCCGCCGATCGGCCCGTCAATCTTCTCCCGGATCAGGTCGACCGGGACCTCGCCGGTCACCTTGAAGTGGTCCGCGACCTCCTCCCAGTAGGCAGGGTCACGGGTCTTGGGGGCCGAGACGTAGTAGATCTCGGGGTAGACGCCCTTCGCGTGCCCCGACTTCATCCAGACCTCCCAGGGGACGAGCTTCGGGAAGACCATCTCGACAAAGCCCAGGGGCCCGATGATCTCCTCAAGGACGATCTCCTCGAAGACCCGGAAGAGCCGGGTCGACTGTGGGCCGTGGATCCACTGGCCCCGCGAGAGCGCGTGCTTGATCCAGCCGCGCTGGATCATCTCCTGGGTCGGGTCCTCCTGGAAACGGTGCTCCCGTTTCGGGGACTCGTAGACGAGCTCCCAGTGCTCGGTCTTGCCGCCGTAGGCGGCGGCTTCCGCCTTCTCCTCGATCAGGCGGATCAGCCGGTCGGGGACCTTGTTCTCCAGGTCCGCGGCCGTGACCGCGAGTTCGAGGCCGATCCGGTCCGGTCCACGTTCGGCCGAACGGATGAAAGAGAGCGCGGGGAGCCGGAGCCCCTCGGGAAACTTGCCCAGAAGGTCGACCCGGTAGTCGGAGACCACCAGGTCGCGCAGGCCGACCCGGTACCGACCGAGCTGGCCCGCGACCTGTTTTCTGAACCGGAAGAGGGCGTCGTGGACCCGGGTGTATCCCCCGCTCTCGAGCGTGAGCGAAAGGGTCGCACCGCTGACCGCGTGCCCCGTGATCCGGCCGATCTCGTCCTCGGGGGCGTCCTTCGGGACCCCCTTTCGGAAGAGGACCGTGTTCGCCTCTTCGACCGCCCGCGCGATGGCGGGCAGGGCCTCGTCGGGGATCTCTTTCGAGAAGACGAGGTCCGCTGTCAGGCTGAATCGTGGCTGCATTGCTCCTCCGCAATCTGGCAGTTCATCAGGTAGTCGTCCATCGTCGCGATGATCGAGCCACACTCGCGTCCCGCGAGTCGGGCGACGACCGCCCCGTCCTCGACCGAGGTCGAACAGAGGAGATGGTCGTCTGGTCCGAGCGCGGCGGCGACGCAGGCGGGGCGCCGGTGCCGGGTGATAATGATCCCCTCGCACCTCATGCGCCCACCGCCTCCGCGAACGCCGCCGCGAACTCTGGAAAGCCGCCCACCGGGACGGACGCGCCGGCCCGACGGGCATGTCCCCCCCCGGACCCGCCGGCCTCGACCGCCAGCTGGCGGACCAGGAGTCCGAGCGGGACCGGGCCGTCGGCGCGGGCCGAGATCCGGACCATGCCGCCGTCCTGTGCTGCGACCAGCACCGGCCCGCCGACGGGGCCAGCGAGCGCGGTCGCGACATCGCCGACGAGCGACGGGTCATCGACCAGGAAGGCGAACGCGGCCTCCTCGACCGGCCGTGCCCCGGCGATCGCCAGGATCACCCGGCGCCGGTACGCGGCCGCGACCTCCCGCGCCTCCTCGACGGCCCCGGGAGACCGGAGGCAGACCGAGGCGGCGAGACCGCCACGCCCTGACTTGCCGCAGGCCTCGACGACGGCAGCGAGGGTCCTCGCGTCGGCGAGGACCTCGCGCAGGCAGAGGACCCGGTCGCCCCAGAGCGCCTCGATCGACCCGGGTGCGGCCTTCTCGGCCGTGTCGAGCACGACCAGCGAGAGGAGGTGGTCGAGGGCCGGCCCGCCCTCTCCGGACGAAGCCCGGAGGAGTTCGCGTACCTTTCCCGCGTCCCCGGAGATGCCGGGGAGGTACGGGTCGATCGCGAGCTCCAGCTGCTCGGCGATCGAGCTGCCGGGGAGCATGATGCCCCGTTCCAGCTCGAGGACACCGTTTGCCACCCCGTCGTTCAGGATCTCCGCGTTCTCGTCCTCGAAGGCCTGCCCGTCCCCGAGCACGCCTGCAACGGCAAGCCCGGCGAGGTCGCGGCAGTTCGCGAGCCGGTTTGCCGCATTAAAGGCAAGGGCGGCCGCAGAGAGCACCCGCTCCCCGTCGAGCCCGGCGGCGTGAGGGTTCAGCACCACGCCATCCCCGCGGGCGACCGGTGCGTGGTGGTCGAGGACCGCCACGTCGGCGGGCAGGTCTTCAAGGCCGGCCCCGAGGTCACAGAGGAGGGTGGTCGCCCCGCCATCGAGGTCAGGGACCCGGTCAACCACCCGGAGTCGGAAGCCGATCCCCCGTCTCCTGAGCGCGTGGCAGACGATCGACGCCGCCGCAACCCCATCCGCATCGTGGTGGCCGTAGACCTCCACGTATCGCTGTTCCTCGAGAAAGCGGGCGAGGCGTTCGGCTGCGGCATCGATCGACATGGTGGTTTATCTCGAGAGCAGGATCTCTGCCGTTTCGGGCTTGTAGACCCAGCCCTTCGGGAGGCGCTTGGAGCCGACGTAGTACTTCACCAGGCGGCGGACCTTCGACTCGGTCAGCTGGAGCTGGCGCTTGTTGTGGACATCGTTCCGGTTCTCCGCAAGGTGCTTGCGCATCCCCAGGGCCTTCACGATCAGGTTCCGGAGGTCCTCCGGGATCTCGGGCTGGAGCCCGTTCACTTCGAGTATCTCGCCGACCCGCTTTCCGGTGGCGAGCTTGACGTCAGGGACGGCGTACTGGTCCCGCAGGATCGTGCCGATCTCGGCGGTCGACCGCTCCTTGCGGTGGAGATCGACGACGAGCTTCTCGATCTCGGCCACGTCGGTCGTCGACCACGCGGGCGGATCTGCCCGGTGCGGCCGTACGGATCCCGACTTGCCTCTCCGTCGCGCATGCATTCGTGCCATAGTTCTACTCCGATTCCGATAGTCCCGAGAAGAGCAGCGAAAAGACGCACGCTCTGTAATCCCAAGCCCCATAGGGCCGCGCAGCGATGCGCGTCGGACTTACCGGTGTGTCGTGCACACGTCAGCGACGGTGCCGACTATACATTCTCCCGGTGGCATCATAAGGCTGCCGACCATTCCAAAAGGATTATACTCCGCCGCGGCGTCCCCCCGATGTGTCAATTGATCGCATGGTCAGACCGCTCGCCCTCCTGCTCCTCCTCAGCGGCGCCCTCCTCGGTGCCGGGTGCACCGCGCCGGCGGGCCAGGGCGGCATCGCCTCGTCCGGAACTGCAGGACTCGCCCTCTACTCGGACCCGGTCCATCTCTTCTCGCTCGAGAAGCCCACCTCCTGGGTCGTCACCGTGGGGGACGAGATCGAGGTCCGCGACCCGGCATCGAACGGAGCCCGCGTCGTCCTCCGCCCACTCTTCCTGAGCGGCACGTACCGAACGGCGAATGCAGGTACGGTCGCGAACTACCTGGTGGGCCAGGAAGCGAAGCGCACGACGGGGTTCACGGTCAGCTCCGCCCGCCAGGCCAGTGACGGCTCGATGCTCGAACTTGTCGCCGCGTACGACCGGTCGGGCGTGCCGATGACCGGGGTCTACACGATCTTCGTCCGGTCTCCCTATGGCATGTACTCCGCCTACGAAGCGCCGCGGGCCACCTTCTCCCGGGACGAGCCGGTCATGCGGGCGGTTGCCGCCTCCTTCACCCAGCTTTCAGCGCAGGGGACGGGGGGCGCGACGGCAACTCCGGGCCAGAGCAGCATCGGCCCGCTGCGCGAGACGCAGCAGTCGGGTGGTGTCTCGATGAAGGTCCCCGACGGGTGGAATGTCCAGGTCATGCCGTACTGCGCAGGCCTTGTTGCGGCGGACCCGCAGAACACTCGGGGTGTCGTCTTCCTCAACAGCCTGCACAAGGAGCCCGGGACGACTCTCCCGCCCGGGGTCACCCCCGAGGAGTACATGACCGATTACCTCTCCAGGGACTTCACGACCGTCTCCGACGTCCGCATCCTGTCATACGAGGACACCGACCTCTCGGCGCTTTCGAGCGGCACGGCGAGCGTCAAGGCGATGCGGATCACCTTTGTGAACAGCGGAACACCGACGACCGGTTCATTCATGGTCGGGACCTCCCAGGTGGGCGGCGGGTACTTCACGGCGGTCGAGTACCTATGGGGGATCTACGCCCCGACGACCGACTGGGAGCGCGACGCGCCGGTCCTCCTCGAGTCCTTCTTCTCCATCGACTACAGCCAGGCGACCCTCGAGGGATGCCGCCGTCTCCTCGCTGCGTCCTGGGGAGCCGGCTCCCGGTCGAGCGGCTCCGGGAGTTCCGCCGGGGGCGACTCCCGCGAGCAACAGTTGAAGGACTGGTACGCCCGCCAGGAGAACGAGGACGTCTTTTTAGAGAAGTTCGACGACTACATCTTCAACCGGGACCGGGTCTACAACCCCGAGACCAACGAGGTCTACCACGTCGACCAGAACTTCTACCAGTACTACGATATCCACCGGGAGCAGTTCCGGCAACAGGACCTGCAACCCCTCACCGACAGCCAGTTCCGGAGCCTGGTCCCGCTCGATGGGAACCTGCACATCCAGCCGAATTGAAAAAAAGGGGAAGGGGAAACCTCCCTCTCCTGCAGTCTCCGTTCAGAGTTCGTCCTTGGGCGGGCGGCGATGCCGCCCCTTTTTCTTGCCCATGGAGAGGATGTCGACCCCGTACTGCCCGGCCTTTCCGAGCCCGATCACCATCTCGTCCGACCTGCCCAGGCGCTCGATGTTGATCTCGTATGAACCCGGGCCGCGGATGCGGATCGTCTCGATCGACTCGTGCAGGGGCCGGTCGGGGACCTCGTCGACCTCGACCGGGATCTCGTGCACGTCCTCGTCCGGCGCTTCTTCGACGAGGTCCTCAAGGGGGGTCTCTTCGAGCACGTCGCGGTGCCGTTCCTCGGCACGGACGTAGAGGAAGCGCTTTCCGCCGCAGCTCGGGCATCCGCGGAGGACGTCCTGCGACCCGTCCTCGAACTCCCTTCCGCAGGTCGTGCACTTGTGGGGCATGGACTACCGTGACGAGACCCAGGCGCTGATCAGGTCGCGTTCCTTCCGGAGCATCTTGAGCTGGTTCGCGGGCCCGATCACGGTCAGTCGCGACGGCGACTCCTTGTTCCCGAACAGCCGCGCGAGCAATCCGCCGCCCTGCGAGCGCGCGGGATAGGTCTCCATCTCGATCCCGGCAAAGCCGTCGGGCGAGATCTCCATCATGGTCATCTCGATCAGCCGGCTCGACTCCTCGGGAGAGAGGCCCTTTTCGAGCACCACGATATTCCCGGCCATGACCTCGTCGAGAATCAGCCGGATCTTCTCCATCGAAGTGAGCCGCGCAAGGCGCTCCTCCGAGATAAGGTCCAGTTGTACGCCCTGAATCATGCCGCGATCACCCGAAGAACTCGATCATCTTGTCGTAGAGCTCATCCACGTTCGTCCCTTCGAGCCCCGAGATGGAGATGACGGGGTGCTGCGGGAAAGCGGACTTGATCCGGGCCGGCGAGGCGTCCGGAAGGTCGATCTTGTTGGCGACGATGACCACCGGGAGGTCCCGTGACTCGATGATCCCGACCATCATGATGTTGACCTGTGCGAACGGGTCCAGGGTCGAGTCGAGCATGTAGATGACCCCGTCGATGTCCTCGCGGAGCCAGTGCATCGCCTCGGCCACCCCCTCGGTCGCTTCGCGTGCACGCTTCACCGCCTCCTCCTTTTCGATCCCGTATTCGGTGAACTCGTGGTAGTCGATCTTGGTCGTCACCCCGGGGGTATCGACGATGTCGATCACGATCGAGTCACCGTTTCCGTTCGAGATGGTCACGTCCTCCTTGCGCCGAGCGCGCCGGGTCTCGTGGGGGACCTCCGAGACGGGGCCGAGCGCGTCGCCGGTCCAGTCTCGTACGATACGGTTGGCGAGCGTGGTCTTTCCCGCGTTCGGCGGGCCGTATATACCGATCCGCGCCCGCTTCTTCTTGAAGAAAACCCGCAAAAACCGTGAGAGCCGTTTCTTTGCCTTCGTCAGAATATCCATGCAGCACCCCGGCCGATGATGCTAGAAGTGTTATGGCTCATGCGTAATGAGCCCTTTGGACAGCCGACCTCTCCAGGTCGCTCCGTCGAGGGAATCCTTTTATCCGAGACGGGCCTATCTCCTCTCGTCGGGCCAAGGATTAGCCCGAAATTCCGAAAAAACCCGGGATTGCCCGATCTGGAAAACCTTAATGAACTATAATGTTAATTATGGTTCATCTCAGGGGGGACACCTGAATGAAGTCGTCCGACACCATGCACCTGGAGACGAGGGTACCGCTCAAGGAGATGATGAGCAGCAACCCGACCACGCTGGACTACAACGCCACGGTCGCCGAAGCGGCCCGCACTATGTGCCGGGACGATGTGGGAAGTTGCATCATCCTGGAGAACGGACTCCCGATCGGCATCGCGACCGAGCAGGACATCAACTGTAAGGTGGTCGCGTTCGACCGTCGGCCGAGCGAGGTCCAGGTAAGCGAGATCATGTCCACCCCCCTGATCACGATCGGCTCCGAGCGCACCGTCTCGGAGGCGGCGCAGATGATGGTCCGGCACAAGGTCCGGCGACTCCCGGTGGTGGACGAGAACTACCGCGTGATCGGGATCGTGACCGTGCGTGATCTCCTCTCCGTCGCCAACGAGATCAACGAGATCATGACCGACCTCGTGCTGATCAACCGGGAGGAGGGGTACGAGGGCGGAGTCTGCGAACGGTGCGGTATCATGGCCTCGGACCTCGTTCGGTCGGATGGCCAGCTCCTCTGCACCCATTGCCGCGTCGAGGAGCATCTCTGATGAAATCGGCGGCAGACCTCCTCTGCGAGGTCCCGCTGCTCCACTCCGATGACCGGGTCACCCGGGCCCGGTCCGTCCTTCGCGAAGACCAGTATCGCGAGGTCCTGGTGGTGGACGACCGCGGGGCGCTCGTCGGATACGTCGATATCTCGGACGTCCTCCGGGTCGCTGCGACCCGGTCGAATGTGACACTCGACGGGTTCGTTCGCGAGGCGCCGTCGGCCTCGCTCGATGCGAGCCTGGAGCGAGTCGGGGTTCTCCTCCGCGAGGCGAGGACCGACACGGTGGCGGTTCTCGGCGCCGACGGCAGGGTCCTGGGGGGGGTGCTCCTTGCCGGGGTCTTCCCGATCCTGGTCTCACGCCACGACCCCCGGGGCCTGGTGGCCGACCTGATGTCGACCCGGGTCGTCTCGGTGGAGGCCGACGACCCGGTCTCTCGCGTCCTCTCCCTCGTGAACGTGACCGGCTTCTCGGCGTTCCCGGTCATGAAACGGCGGCAACTGGTGGGCATGGTCTCGAGGCGGGATCTCCTCTCTTCGGGCCGGTCCCGTCGCGGGACCGACGGCGGGCTTGAGGTGGAGGCGGTGATGACCACCCCTGCCATCACGCTCTCGCCCGGGGAGCCCGTTCGCGAGGCGGCGACGATGCTCTGCCGGCACGACATCAGCCGTGCCCCGGTCATGGACGGGACGAAGGTCGTCGGGATCCTCGACCGGCACGACGTGCTGCGGGGGCTTGCCCTCGCTGAGAACTGAGGTGACGCATGCAGGGGAACGGATTCAATCACAAGGCTTCGGACCGGCTCCTGAAGATGCCGGGGAAGCGCGATCGCGGACCGGTCGAGTTCGAGTCGAGGGTGGCGCCCCACGCGGGCGAGATCATGGGGGTCGCGACGACCCGTGTCGTCGCTGTCCCACCGACGATGTCGATCATAGGGGCGGCCCAGACCATGACGACGTGCGGGTTCCGCCGCCTCCCGGTGACGGACCCGGGGACCCAGCGGATGCGCGGGATCATCACCGCGTCCGACATCATCAGCCTGCTCGGCGGCGGGGATAAGCAGAACCTGGTCACGGTCAAGCACGGCGGCAACCTGCTCGCGGCCTTCAACGAGTCAGTCCGCGAGATCATGAGCAGCCACTATCTCTCGATCCGGTCGACCGGGATGATCGCCGATGCCGTGGAGATCATCCTCGGGCGGAAGGTCGGGGGGATCCCGGTCATCGACGAGGACGAGACCCTGCTCGGGATCGTCACCGAGCGCGACGTGCTCCGCCTCCTCGAGATGCAACCGAGCCCGCTGACGGTCGAGGAGGTGATGTCCACCCAGCTGCGCGTCACCGCGCCCGATGCGACGGTCGGGGCGGCCACCCGCGAGATGGGTCGCTGCCGGTTCCGCCGCCTGCCGGTGGTCTCGGACGACGTCCTATTCGGGATCATCACCTCGACCGACATCGTGCGGTACCTGGGGACCGGGGAGGTCTTCGAGGGGCTCGTGCTCGGCGAGATGGACGAGCTGATGGCGCTCCCTGTCCGGACCCTGATGAAGGGGGAACTGATCACGACCACGCCCGAGACCCCGATCGATACCGTCGCCCGTCTCATGCACGAGCGGCGCATCGGTGCCCTGCCGGTGATCGAGGACTCGCGCCTGATCGGGCTCGTCACCGAGTTCGACCTGGTCCGGGCGTACGCGGAGGGGAAGGGCTGATGCAGGCGAGGGACGTGATGTCCTCACCGGTCCAGGTGATCGGCCCGGACGACTCCGGGGCATACGCCCGGAACCAGATGCTCCGCCACCGATGTTCCCGCCTCCTCGTCGTGGACGACGAGCGGCTCGCCGGGATCATCACGAAGAAGGATCTGGGGTACCGGCTCCGGCAGACCGAGCCCTCCTGGCGCCGCCGGCCGATCGACCGTATCCCGGTCAGCCTGCTCATGACCCCCGATCCGGTCAGCGTCGCTTCCGAAGCCCCGATCGGCTCGGTCGCCGGAGTGATGCTCGAGTACGGGGTGAGCGGACTCCCGGTTGTCGACGACTGCACCCTGGTCGGGATCGTGACCAAGACGGACATCCTTGGCTCCGTCTCGGTCGAACGACTCGGAAGAACGATCGGGGACCTGATGGGTGACGTGGTCACCGTCTCGCGGTACCACTCGCTCGACCACGTGATCGACCTGGCGAGCGAGCGGGACGACCGCGTTGTCGTGGTCAACAGCGACGGGACTCTCGCCGGGATCATCACGGAGTCGAACCTGGCCTTCTTCGAATACGTGGGCCACGTGCCCGGTGAGCCCGATCGCGGGGTGACCATGCTCCGGCGGGAGGCCCCCGGGGGACCGAAGACGCGGCGGCACGTGCGCGACGTCTCTGCCGTCGCCGAGGACCTGATGTCCCGGCCGGTCGAGTGCGTCCCGCCAGACGCCCCGATCGCCGAGGCGGTCCGCCGGATGCGCGAATTGCGGATAAACAGCCTTGTCGTCGTCGATGCCGGCGACATCAAAGGCATTATCACACGAGATGATGTAATTAAGGGAGTAGCCACATGACCCAGACCTTATTTATTAAGGACATCATGTCCAGGCCTGTAACGATCGCGAAGTCGGCGGTGATCACCGAGGCGCTCGATCGGATGCTCGACCAGGGGATTGATCCCCTGGTCGTCACGAATAACGGCGCCGTGATCGGGACCGTCTCACGCCGCTCCATCGCCGAGGTGTTGGGCTCGAAGCGCAACGCCAACGTTTCGCCGAACCAGATCCATGTCGCGAACGTGGTCGAGGAGGAGTTCACCTCGGCGTATGCGGACGAGGGGATCGACGTCGTGGTCCCGCTCCTGCAGGTCTACAAACTCGTGGTCGTGCTGGACGGAGACCACCGGCCGATCGGCCAGGTCTCTCGCGGCGACCTCCTCAAGGTGCTCAGGCCCCAGGGGTCGGTCGACCAGGTGATGGAGAAGGTCACGATCGTCTCGCCCGACGAGCGCGTGGTCCACCTCCGGCGGCGGATGCTCGACGACGACGCGAACCGCTACGTGGTCGCAAACGGTGCCGAGTTCCTCGGCATGGTGACCGAGACCGATGTCGCCCGCTCGATGGCCGAGTTCCGCGAGGACGTGGCCGACCGGTTCCAGGACCACCGGATCCGGAACCTGATCGTCAGCGACATCATGTCGACACCGCTGATCTCGGTCCCCCCTGAGACCCTGGCCGTCGACCTGGTCGAGACCATGCTCTCCCGCGGCATCAGCGCGGTCCCCGTCGTCGAGAACGGGCGGGTGCTCGGCGCAGTCTCGCGGCAGAGCCTGGTCAAGGCCCTTTAACCCCCCCTCCCTCCTGTTTCTCTCTCCCCGGCAGATCTCTTCTCCGGCCGCGAGCCGCGGGGCGGCGTTCGACCGTGACACCCCGTCGATGAAGCTAGTATTATGCGCCCATCCGGTCGATGTCTCTTACGATGGCAAGGGTAACCTCCTGGACGTCCGGGCTGCTCATCCCGACCGCGTGCAACAGGGGTGTCTGAATGGAGGCAGACCTCTCCGGTCGGTACGACCGCCAGCTCCCCTGTCTCGGAACGGAGGGCCAGGCGCGGCTTGAAGCAGCGCACATCATCGTCGCTGGTGCAGGGGGGCTCGGGTCACCCGTCGCGATCTACCTCGCCGCGGCCGGCGTGGGCCGGCTCACCCTGGTCGACCGGGACACGGTCGACCGGACCAACCTGAACCGGCAGGTGCTCCACGCCGATGCCGACCTGGGACGGCCCAAGGTTGAGTCCGCGATAGAAAGCCTGCGGGCCCTGAACCCATCGATCCATATCCGGGGGATTCGCGCCGAGATCACAGACGCGAACGCCGCTTCGCTTGTCGGAGACGCGGACGGGATCGTGGACGCGATGGACAACTATGCAGCCCGGTTCGCGCTGAACCGGGTGTCGCTGGACCGGGGGATCCCGTTCTTTCACGGCGCGATCCGCGGCTTCTTCGGGCAGGTGACGACCTGCCTGCCCGGACGAGGTCCATGCCTCGCCTGCCTCTTCTCGGGTATGACAGAGGAGTCCTTCACGCCCGTCGTCGGCGCGACGGCGGGAGTGATCGGCTCCATCCAGGCGACCGAGGTGATCAAGTTCCTCGCGGGCGAAGGGGATCTGCTCACCGGTCGTTTGCTGATCTGGGACGGCCTCGCCGGACGTGCGGAGGAGATCGTCGTCCGGTCCCGTCCCGGGTGCCCAGCCTGCTCCGGGCCCGGTTCCGTCCGTCCATAAACCCAGGACCGGAGTCTTATTCTGGTTCCAGGACCTCGTCCATCGCCCCCGTCCGGTATCCTTCCAGGTCCAGGGTGACGTAGGCGAAACCGGTCGCCTTCAGCGCCGGGACGATGTGGGCCGCTGCGGTGACCGCCCGGTCGAGTTCGTCTGCCGGGATCTCGATGCGGGCCAGGCGCCCGTGGGCCCTGACCCGGGCCAGATGGAATCCGAGCCCGTGCAACATCTCCTCACCCTGTTCCACCATCGCCAGCAGCCCCGGCTCGAGGGGCTCGCCGTAAGGGACGCGGGACGCGAGGCAGGCCGACGACGGCTTTTCGGCGATGGCGAGGTCGAGGTGCCGGGCGAGCGCACGGACCATGGGCTTCGTGATGCCGGCGGCAGCGAGGGGGTGAAGGATCCCCTCCTCGGAGCAGGCGACAAGCCCGGGCCTGAACTCCTGGAGGTCGGAGGCGTTGACGCCGTCGACGACGGCCTCAAGATCTCGCCTGGTCGCCTCGCGCTGCAGCAACCGGGCGATGGCCTTCTTACAGTGGTAGCAGCGGTCGGCGCCGTTCCGGGCGATCTCCGGTTTCCCGAGCGGGTCGAAGGGGACCACCGCCAGCGGGATCCGGTGGCGTGCCGCAAGCGCCTCCGCGGCGCGGGCATCCGCCCGGGGCACGAGGGGCCCCTCCAGGAACACGCAGGTCATCCGATCACCCAGCACTTCGCGGGCGACCACCGCGAGGAGGGCCGAGTCGACGCCGCCGGAGCAGGCGACGAGGGCCGACCCGAGGTGTTCAAGGTCTCTCTTCAACGCGGCAAGGCTCTCCAACGGGGGGCCGGACTCTTCGCGTGGTGCAGCGGGGGACATCATGGTGGATTCATCGAACAGTCGGGGTGGCCCAGCGACCAGGGATGATCAGGCCGGACAAGTATAAGAATGGCGCTCCCAGGACGGTCCCCCTTCGGTCTCCAGTACCGATGGCCAGCCCGGCCTTGAACGGCCCGGTGGGGTGTAACGATGGTTTTATCAAAACGATTTTTCAAGTAACAGTATGCCAGGCCCGTCACCCTGCATCCCCCTCCTCTTTCTGCTCCTTCTCCTCCCCACGGCCGTCGGAGCGGCGACGGTGATCACGGGACCCACCGTGATCACTGCGCCTGGCACCTACACCCTGGACCGGGACATCCGTGCGTCCGGCGCGGGCACCTGCCTGGAGGTGCAGGCCCCGAATGTTGTGATCGAGGGGAACGGTTACCGGATCGAGGGGATGGGGACGGGAAACACGCAGGGGATCCGGGTGGAGAACGCCCAGACGGTGACAATACGTGACATCCACATCGAACGCTGGGACGTGGGGCTGCTCGCGAAAAACGCTCCGGGGCTCGTGGTCGAAGGGGTGACTTCCTCCGACAACTCTGCCTCCGGCCTTCTCGTCTCGGGGGACGGCACGTCGACCTCGTTCATGGACGTCTCCGCGTTCCGCAATCGCGATGGGTTCATGCTGGTGACCTGTTCGGGGGTTCGGCTCGAGGGTGTCACCGCGAGCCTGAACCGGGAGCACGGTATCGCACTCCACGAAGCGACAGGGTGCATCATCAAAGGGTCCACCGTCGTTGCGAATGGTCGTGCCGGCCTCTCTCTCTCCGGCGGGGGTCCGACGACCACCTGGAACAACTGGTTCTCGAACGGGGTGAACGTCGTGACCGATGGCGGGGCGCCGCCCGGCACGTGGGCGGTGGATCCGCCCCAACCCGGGCCGAACGTCGTCGGCGGCCCGTCAATCGGCGGTAACTTCTGGAGCTCCCCGGCCGGCACGGGCTTCTCAGAGACGACTCCTGATGTCGACGGCGATGGGTTCTGCGACATCCCTCTGGTCGATCCCGGCACCGGGATCAGGGATCCGTTTCCCCTTCATCTCCCGGCCTCCCCGCGGGTGATCGGCGGCCCGAACAAGGTTGTGATCACCGCCCCCGGCACCTATCGATTGGGTGCCGACCTGGTCTCGGACCTCCCGGTTGCGATCGAGGTTCTGGCCGACGACGTCGTGATCGACGGCCAGGGGCACCTCTTCGAAGGGCCCGGGCTGGGCGGGTTGCAGGGGGCATGCGGTATCCTGGTCAACGGCGGACGGCGAGTGACCGTGTCCAACCTCCGGGTCCGGGACTGGGTCTACGGCGTCTTCTTCGACGAGGCCCCCGATGGGAGGATCGACGGGCTCTCGGTCTCGAACACGTCCTTCTCCGGCCTGGTCGTCTCCACCGGGTCGGACCGGTGCGAGGTCGTCGACTCGACGCTCACGGGCAACACCTGCGGCCTCTACCTCGCCTCCGCCTCCGGGTGCCGGGTCTGGAACAACCGGTTTGCGAACGCCTACGACGTCCTTTTCGGCGGCCTCTGCCACCCGAACGAGTGGAACATCACCCCGCGGGCGGGTCTGAATGCGATCGGGGGGCCGACCCTGGGCGGCAACTGGTGGGAGGGGATCTCCGATACACTCCCTGATGAGGACCACGACGGGATCGGCGACCAGCCGGTAGTCCTCGCGTACGGTAACGCCGACGCAGCCCCGCTGGTCCGCTACCTTCCCGGGACGCCGCCGAGGCCTTCCTTCGACTGGGAACCTCGCTCCGGGCCGGCACCCCTCAGGGTGCAGTTTCATGACCGGTCCGAGAACCTCGGAATCATCGAGGCCTGTACCTGGACCTGGGACTACGGGGACGGTACGGCCGGCACGGGACGGAACCCGGTGCATACCTTCATGGCCGACGGTACCTACCGGGTGAACCTGACGGTGACCACCCGGTTCGGGGAAGCGAGCCGCTCCGAGACGGTGACGGTGGGGGCCGGGACACCGCTCGCCGCCGCACTCGACTCCGACCTCGTCTTTGAGACCGACGGCTCGACCGGGTGGTTCGGCTGTGTCGACCCGACCGCCGTCGGCGGCTCGTCAGCCCGGAGCGGGTCCGTCGGCGCAAACGAGGTCTCGGCGCTCCAGGCCCGGGTAACCGGCCCCTATCGCCTCTCGTTCCGCTGGCGGTGCTCGCCGGCACCGGGTGAGCGCCTGGTCTTCCTCGTCGACGGTCTCCCTGAGCAGTCGCTCGAACGGGAGACGGGCTGGACCGAGGCGACCCGGGTGGTCCCGTCCAGCACCCATGTCCTGCGCTGGGAGTACCGCGGGGCAAGCACCGGCACAGGCGAGAACGGCGCGGGATACCTGGACGCCGTCCGGCCCGCCTCTGGGCCACGGGCGGCCTTCAACGGCACTCCCCGATCCGGGACGGCGCCGCTCATGGTGACCCTCTTCGACGAGTCCACGGGAGGCCCGACCGACTGGCAGTGGGACTTCGGCGACGGGGAGAGCGCGGGCGGGGTGCCCATCGTCTCCCACACCTATCGCAAGCCCGGGACCTACCCGGTCTCCCTGACCGTTTCGAACCCGGACGGCGTCGACACCGCCAGCACCGCCGCCTTTGTCACGGTGCTCCCGCCTCTCGTCGCCTCGTTCTCGGCGGAGCCCCCGGATGGGCGTTCTCCCCTCGCGGTCCGGTTCACGGACACCTCCGCCGGTGACCCGACGAACTGGCGCTGGGAGTTCGGTGACGGTCAGGTGCTCGAGGGCCCCTATCCTGCCGTCACGCACCTTTTCGTCCAGCCCGGGGACTACTCCGTGCGGCTCGTCATCTCCAGGCCCGGTGCGATGCCGGCGGTCGTGACCCGCACAATCCGTGCGCTCTCAGCCAGCCCGTCGTCCATCGACTTCACTGCTGATGCCACCGTCGGGTACGCGCCCTTCGCGGTGCAATTTTCCGACACCTCGACCAACGGGCCGACGAGCTGGCACTGGGACTTCGGAGACGGGGCGACTTCGAGCGAGAAAGACCCGGTCCACACCTACACGGCCCCGGGCACGTACGCCGTCTCGCTGGAGGCCCTGAACCGGGACGGCGGGGAGAAGACCACGAAGGCCGGCTTCGTCCGCGTGGTTGTTCGACCGCGGGTGATGCTGGTCCCCGATCCTATCAGCGTGGTCAACCAGTGGGAGACACCGGTCCGAGTCATGCTCGACACCGCTCCGCTCGGCCTCTCGGGGTTCGAAGTCACGCTCAGTATTGGGGATGGAGCCCTCGCCACGTTCACCGGGAGGGTCAATAATTCCAGCGGCTTTCTCCCCTTCTACCCGGAAGGCGAGCTGGGCCGGAACGCCGCGGTGACGTTCAAGGGTGCCGACCTCGACAACCTCTTCGGGCCGGGCCAGGGTCCGGTCATTCTCGGGGACCTCAAGATACGGGGAGAACGGGTCGGCATCACCACCCTCGATGCCACCGTCGATCTCGTCACCGACGACGACGGGCGCTCGCCGGAGCTTGAACCCGTTTCGGTCACGGTCGAGGTGATCCCGGGTCCCGTGATGCTCCCGGGAGGGTACATTCCCCGTGACAACGACTTCGATGGTCGGTACGAGGACCTGAACGGCAACCAGCGCCTGGACTTCCAGGACGTGATCATCCTCTTCGAGAACCTGGGCGAGATCGGAGCGCATCCCGAATGGACTGCCTATTTCGATTTTAGCGAGAATGGCCGGACCGACTTTGCCGATGTGACGGGCCTCTTCTCCCTCATCTAGGGTCCGGTCCGGCCCCCCCATAATTCCCATAAGCCCTAAATAGTTATTCGATCAAGGATTAATCGAAACGGTGTGATAGGGCCGGGACCGGCGACATGAGTCGCGCGTGGGGTGTGATGAGTAAGCATGTGTCCTGGTGAACGCCGGTGAATCCGATGAAGGAACGAGATCAGGGAATGGACCGGCGGGTCCGGGAGTTCGTCTCCCTCTCGCCGGACGGGCGCATCTGGGGAGAGATCATCACCGAACCGCTGCTCACCGTCGCGCAGGTGGCCGCGACCCTGCAGATCCGGGAGAAACTTGTCCGGAACCATATCAAGGAGAAGAGGCTGAAGGCCGTCAAGATCGGGAAGTACTGGCGGATCAAGCCCGAGGACCTTCATGCCTTCATCGAGGCGAACTCTTCCATTCGCTCCGAGCCCCATCCCCATCTCGCCGATGTCACGGAGATGGACTCCAGGATTCCCGGCTCCGACGCTTATTAAAGGCGTCCCGGGCAGGGAAAAAAAAGCGGGCCCATTGGACCCATAGAACCGTCTTTTTTGATCGAATTCTCACTCTCAGGTATCGGGATAGGGGACGTCCGGGACGAACTTCGTCCCGTAGTAGATCACACCCGACTCCCCCTCGGTGCCGATCCGCCGGAAGACCGACCGGACGCGCATCCCGATGCAGGCTTCGGCAACGTCCTCCAGGACCACCTGGCCGGTCACCCTCGGGCCCTCGTCGAGCCGGATGATCGCCAGGACGAACGGCGTCTGCTGTGTGAAGGCGTCCGATGCTGACCGGATCACCGTGTAGGTGACGACCTCGCCCCTACCCTGGAACCGGAACGGCACGGTCTCGCCGGCTCGCCGGCAGTCCGGGCAGAACGACCGGGGCGGGTAGAAGGTGCGACTGCACGAGGTGCACTGGGTGCCCTCGAGGTTGTAACGCTGCGGAATCTTCCGCCAGAAACGCGGTACCGACATGATCAGGCCCTCCCGAGGATATGGACGGCGACCGAGGCGCCGGTGCCGCCGACGTTGTGGGTCATCCCGATCTCGGCGCCCTCGACCTGCCTCTTGCCGGCGTCGCCGCGGAGCTGCTGGACGACCTCGCAGACCTGCTTGATCCCGGTCGCCCCGACCGGGTGACCACAGGCCTTCAGGCCTCCGGAGGTGTTCACCGGTATCCGACCGCCGAGCGCGGTCTCGCCCTCCTCGGTCAGCCGGCCGGCCTCGCCCTTGCGGCAGAACCCGAGGTCCTCGATCGCACAGATCTCGGCGATCGTGAAGCAGTCGTGCACCTCGACCAGGTCGATATCGGACGGGGCAAGGCGGGCCATCTCGAACGCACGTCGCCCCGCTGCAACGGTCGCGTCCAGGGTCGAGATGTCGCGCCGGTCGTGCAGGGCGATCGTGTCGGAGGCCTGGGCGGTCGCCAGCACCCGCACGGGTGCGTCGGTGAACTCCCGCGCCCGCTCGAGCGGGGCGAGGATCACCGCGGCCGCTCCGTCCGTTATCGGCGAGCAGTCGAAGAGCCGGAGCGGATCGGCGACGAGCGAGGAGCGGAGCACGGTATCGACCGTGATCTCGCTCTTGAACTGCGCGATCGGGTTGCGGGCCCCGTTGTAGTGGTTCTTGACCGCGACCTGGGCGAGCTGCTCGCGGGAGAGGGCGTAGCGGTGCATGTAATCGGTCGCGATCATCGCGTAGAGCCCGGGGAAGGTGGCACCGACGAACCCCTCCCACTCGCGGTCTGCGGCCGCGGCGAGGGCGTCGACCGAGGTCGAGGTCTCGACGTCGGTCATCTTCTCGACCCCTGCCGCGACGACGATCTCCTCGAGGCCCGAGGCGACCGCGATCATCCCCTGCCGGAAGGCGAGCGAGCCCGAGCAGCAGGCCGACTCAACGCGGGTTGACGGTACGTGGCGCGAAGCCATCCCCGAGTAGTCGGCGATCAGTGCGCCGATGTGCTCCTGCTCGACGAACCGCCCGGCGGACATGTTGCCGACGTAGAGCGCGTCGATCTTCTCTCCCGAGAGGTTTGCGTCCTCGAGCGCGAGCGCTCCCGCCTCGAGGAAGAGTTCGCGGAACGAGGTCCCCCATTTCTCCCCGAAGGGCGTGCATCCAATTCCGATTACGGCAACGTCTCTCATCACTGCATCACGATCTTTCCCTTGTGTCTGGCGTACAATGCGTAGTCGACGTAGATCGGGTTCGCCAGGAGCTGGCGGACCGTCGGCGCATCGTTTCTCCGGAACGCCTCCGACTCGATCGCGTCGGTCACTTCGATGTCGAAGGAGTCCGAGCCGGCCCCCGAGCCGAACGAGGTGACGAAGATTCGGTCGCCGGGTTTGGCGATGTCGAGCGTCGCGGCGAGCCCGACCATCGAGGCCCCCGAGTAGGTGTTGCCGAGGGTCGGGACGACGAGCCCGGGCCGGATCTGTTCGGGTGTAAACCCGAGCGTCTTCGCGACCCGCTGCGGGAACTTCGCGTTCGGCTGGTGGAAGACCGCGTACTCGTAGTCCTTCGGGCTCTTGCCCGTCTGTTCGAACATCAGCTTCGCGGCCCCCTGGACGTGTTTGAAGTACCCGGGGTCACCCGTGAAACGTCCTCCGTGGCGCGGGTAGTTCTGCCCCTCGCGCCGCCAGAAGTCAGGGGTGTCGGTCGTGAACGAGACCGTGCGGTGGATCGTCGCGATCGGGTCGTCCGCCCCGATGAGGAATGCTGCGCCCCCCGCCGCCGCCGTGTACTCGAGCGCATCCGAGGGCGCGCCCTGGGCGACGTCCGCCCCGATAGCGAGCCCGTAGGGGACCATGCCTGCGCCGACGAGGCCCATGCAGGCCTGGATGCCGGCGGTGCCCGCCTTGCAGGCGAACTCGTAATCGGCGGCAGTCATGACCGGTGTGGCGCCGATCGCCTCGCCGACCGTGCAGGCAGTCGGCTTGACCGCGTAGGGGTGCGACTCGGAACCGACGTAGACCGCCCCGATCTTCTCGGGGTCTACGGTCCGGCGGGCGAGTGCAAAGCGAGCGGCCTCAACCGCGATCGTCGCGGTGTCTTCATCGAGGTCTGGGAGCGACTTCTCGCGGACGCCGAGGCCACCCGTGATGTCCTGTGCGTTGTCGCCCCAGACCCGGGCGATCTCCTCGAGCTTGATCCGGTAACGGGGGATGTAGGCCCCGTAGGTGATGATGCCTGTCATGCAGTCCTCTGGTGCCCGGACCGTGCCGGGGCTTTGTCTGCCTCTCTCATGGAGTCGGATGCGTACCACCTCTCACCACTCGGTCGCGCGCAGGGTGGCGACGAGAGGGTCGAGTGCGGTCTGTGTGGTCAGCAGGGTGATCCGGTCCCGCTCGGCGAGCCGGGTCACGATCGGGTGGACGTCCCCGGGCGTGATCCCCTGGAGGACCACGCACCGCGGCTTGAAGGGCGTCACCCGGATCGCGACCATGGGCGACTTGCCGTTCGAGACCCCGGCGAAGATCAGGGCACGCTCGGTCGACCAGCCGTAGATCCGGTTGAACTCGTCGGACGAGAGCTGCAGGATCGCGTTCAGGCTGTTGACGACCGTGTACCCGAAGAGTGACTGGTCCATCGAACCGGTCATCGGCTCGGCATCGATCAGCTCGGCGAAACGCCGGAGCGAGACCGACGCCTCGAACTCGTGGATGTCGTGAATGACCTCGTCGTCGAGTTCGGCGAAGAGCATCCGGCCGAACCGCTCGATGTGCCGTCCCCCATGCCGTTCGTCCATCGAGAGGATCGTATCCACGATCTTCCCGACGACGGCGGTCCCTGGGCTCTTTCGCCGGCCGCTCTCGTAGTCCGAGATGACTGAAGGGGAGACGTCGAGCGCTTCAGCGAGGTCGCTCTGCGGGATCTCGAAACTGAGCCGCCACTTCTTCAGGGCCTTGCCGGGTGAATCCGACAGCGTAATCTCGCCAGCCATCTTCTCGGCCAACCGATGACGCAGTCCGGACTTCATACTGTTAAGGTCTGCCGGAGTGGTTAAATAATTAACGAAGGTGAATTCGACAGTTCACGAAGTGCTCCCTACCCTCCGGGAGTCCCGCACCTCATCCGTTCGAGGGGCGTGTATCCGTCCAGTCATAACCCATAAATAGCAAGCATCTCAAATTTGGTATCTGTGACGATCGAGGCGGGAGACCTGGCGTGCTTAAAGGCGATCGCGCTCCTGGGCGGATGCCGTGGGCCGGTACACGTCTCGAGCCAGTCACTCGCCGTTGCCCTCGGGACGAGCCCCCAGACCGCCGCACGCCGGCTCAAGTCGCTCGAGTCGGCCCTGTTCGTGACCCGTTCCGTCCGTCCGGCCGGACAGTATGTCGCGATCACTCGCGCCGGTGAAGAGGTCCTGCACCGGGAGTACTCCGATTACTGCCGCCTCTTCGGCCGCGCGTCCGCCGGGTTCGTTCTGACTGGCCATGTCGTGAGCGGCGTGGGCGAGGGACGGTATTACATGGCGCTCCCCCCCTACCGGGAGCAGTTTGCCGCCGTCCTCGGCGAGGACCCCTTCCCCGGGACGCTGAACATCCGGCTCGACGGGGCCAGCCTGCCGGTGAGAAAACGGCTCGACGCCCTCGACTGGGTCCCGATCCGCGGTTTCGTGGCAGAGGACCGCACCTTTGGCGACGCACGGGCCCTCCCCTGTCTGATCGACAGGTACCGGTGCGCGATCGTGGTGCCGGGACGGACCCACTACCCGGAGGACATCATCGAGCTGATCGCCGGAGTTCCGCTCCGCGAGAGGCTCGCCCTCTCGGATATGGACCGTCTCGCGGTCGAGGTGCCGGAGAGAGATGAGGTGGATCATGATTGACCAGGCGCTCAACGCGCTGCGGGATGGGCGTTTCATCCTGCTCTACGACTTCGATAACCGTGAACGGGAGACCGACTTTGCCATCCGCGCCGACGCGGTGACACCGGCGCACATCCGGCAGATGCGCCGGGACGGCGGCGGCCTGATCTGCTGCGCCGTTGCGCACGAGGCGGCCGAGCATATCGGCCTGCCCTTCGCGCACGACGTCCTCGAGGCGGCCCGCGTCGGCGTCAAGGACCACGTGATCCCCTACGACAGAAAGAACCGCTCCTCGTTCTCGCTCTGGGTGAACCACGCATCGACCTTCACGGGGATCACCGACAACGACCGGGCGACCACGATCAACGCAGTCGCCGGCCAGGTGCAGCGGGCGCTTGCGGGCGAGGAGACCCGGTTCTTCGACGAGTTCCGGGTGCCAGGGCACGTCGCCCTCCTCCGCGGGGCCGAGGGCCTCCTCTCCCGGCGGTGCGGCCAGACCGAGCTCTCGCTCGTGCTTGCCGCGATGGCCGGCATCACCCCCGCGATTGTGGTCTGCGAGATGCTCGACAACGAGACCGGGCTGGCCCTCGAGAAGGCGGACGCCGAGGCCTACGGCGAGGCGCACGCCATCCCGTTCCTGGAGGGGCGCGAGGTCGCGGCCCGGTGGCGCGACTCCGCCGCCTGCTCCGGTCTCGCCTCGCCGGCCGCGCGTTGATCGACGGTGATGGATCACTCTCCCATGGTCACCGACCCTGATCCATCGCACCGCTGGCGGGCCGCGGAGGCCCTCGGGCGTCACAAGGACCCGGGGGCGGTTGCAACCCTTATCGCGCTTCTTGCCGACGACGATTGGCGTGTCCGGGCGAAGGCGATCTGGGCTCTCGGCGAGATCGGTGACCCGGCAGCCCTCCCGCATCTGCGCCGCCTGTACCCTTCGGAGTCGGAGAGCAACCAGGACCTGATCCGGTCCGCGGTCGCCCGGATTCGCCGGTGAGGCTGCCATGACCAATCCCTTCTTGCCCTCCGGTGACGACCCCATTGAACATGACCTCTCCTGGCGGTCCTGGGTGGTGAACGAGGACGATGGGGCAACTCAACCTCCGTGACGACCCTGCCGACCCTCCGCGCCACGGTGTCGTCGCCGTGCTCGGGCTCTCGGCGGGAGCCGTGCTCCTGCTGACGGTCTTCTTTCTCCGGCAGGACGTCACCATCGTCTTCCAGAACCTCTACTATCTCCCGATCGTGATCGGGTGCTACTACTACCCCCGCCGCGGCCTGGTCTTCTCCGTCCTCCTCTCGGTATGCTATTTCATCCTCGTCGCCCTCTACTCGAAGGACCCGTCGGTGCTGATGCAGGCCGGAATCAGGACCCTGATCTTCATCCTCGTCGGCATGGTCGTGAGCCTCCTCTCCTGCCGCTTGGGCGAGCAGAAGGCCCGGTACCAGGCGATCTTCGAATCGTCCGGGTCCGCGATCGCGCTGATTGACCAGGACGGCCGGGTGATCAGGTCGAACCAGGAGTTCGCCGTCCTCCGGGGGGCCGCCCCTCCTGAAAGAGATGACCTCTTCGCGCTCCTCGCCCCGACCTCGGAGCGCGAGGAGCTGGTCGTCGCCGTGCGGGGTGGGACCCCCGTCAACCATCTCGAGATCCCGGTCTGCGCCTGCAGCAGTCATCCCATCTTCACGCTCGTCTCGGGCCGCCCGATCGCCCCGGGTGAGTACGCGGTCTCGCTCCTCGATATCTCCACGCGGAAGGAAGCGCTCTCCGCCCTGCTCGAGGCAAAACAGGCGGCTGAAGATGCGAACCGGGCAAAGAGCGAGTTCCTGGCCAACATGAGCCATGAGATCCGGACGCCGATGAACGGCGTGATCGGTATGACCGGGCTCCTCCTCGGGACGACGCTCAACCCTGAGCAACGGAACTACGTCGAGATCATCCGGGTCTCGGGCGAGAATCTGCTCACCATCATCAACGACATCCTGGACTTCTCCAAGGTGGAGTCCGGGCGCCTCGAACTCGAGGAGTATCCCTTCGACCTGCGCGAGGTGATCGAGTCATCGATCGACGTGATCGCGCCCGATGCCCAGCGAAAGAGGCTCGAGATCGCGCTGCAGATCGACCCTGAGATACCGATCGGGGTCCGCGCCGACCCCACCCGCCTCCGGCAGATCCTGGTCAACCTGCTCGGCAACGCGGTCAAGTTCACCGAGCAGGGCGAGATCGTTGTTACCGTGGAGGCGATCCCCATTGGCGGCAATGATAACGACACTCCGGTCAATGACCTGCTCTTTCGCGTGAGGGACACCGGGATCGGCATCTCGCCGGACCGTCTCGACCGCCTCTTCAAGTCCTTCTCACAGGCGGATGCGTCGACCACCCGGCAGTACGGCGGGACGGGGCTCGGCCTTGCCGTCAGCAAGGCCCTTGCCGAGCGGATGGGCGGCAGGATCTGGGTCGAGAGCGAGCCCGGGGTGGGATCGACCTTTTCGTTCATCATCCGGGCCGAGGCGGCCCCTGTCCCGGCGCCCCCTCACCTCGGTGGGGTCATGCCGCAGTGTGCCGGCCGCAGGGCCCTCGTGGTGGACGACAACGACACCAACCGGCAGGTCCTCGCTGGGCAGCTCGGCTCGTGGGGTGTGAAGGTGACGTTTGCAGCGGGTGGAACCGAGGCTCTCCGGCTCCTCGAAGGGGGGGAGCGGTTCGACGTCGGCCTCTTCGACCTCTTCATGCCCGGTATGGACGGCATCTCGCTCGCCCGCCAGGTGCGTGCGCTCCTGGGAGAGGCGTCGATGCCCCTCCTCCTCCTCTCCTCCGGCGCGTCGACGGCTGATCTGCCGGACGGGCTCTTTGAAGCAGTCGCCACGAAACCGGTCAGGGCGTCGACGCTCCACGCCCTACTCGCCGAGATCTGTTCGGGCCACTCCGGCCCTTCGGCACCCACCATACCGGCGGAGGCAGCCGCTCGATCGCTCCTCCCCGGGGTGCTCGGAGCCCGCGTCCTCCTCGCCGAGAATAACCCGGTCAACCAGCGGGTCGCCGTCCTGATGCTCGAACGGCTCGGACTCCGGGCCGACATCGCGAGCAACGGTCTCGAAGCGCTCCAGTC
>JBFXGJ010000019.1:0-34649 GCA_050178135.1 Methanoregulaceae archaeon
GGCGCAGTGAGCGATGTGATAGATCACACGACCGCTCGTCGGGGGCTGGTCAACACCCCGGATCAGGTGCATCAGCACCGTCTTCCCAGCACCCGAACGGCCGATGATCCCCAGGATCTCGCCCTCGCCGATCTCGAAACTGATCTTCTTGAGGACCTCGGTGTCGTCGAAGACCATGGAGAGGTCCTGTATGGTGATCAAAGCGGTCATTGTGATGCGTCCTGTAGTGTTAGTGTGGCTTATCTACGATATTACCTTTTATCTGCAATCGGTTCAGAGCCCATCAGTTCGGCGGCGATCCCCACGACCTCGGCGAGGTCGGTGATGGTCCTGCCGGCGGCCTCGTAGAGGGCCGGGGACCTCTCGCCCGGCTGCTGGAGCGAAAGGAGCCCGAGATCGGCCTCACGCATCGCTGCCACGTCGTTCTCACCGTCGCCGACCATCAGTACCCGGTCGTACTCTCCCCTGAGCCGGTGTACGATGGTCGCCTTTCCCAGGGGTGTCGCCGTCCCGTGGACCCGGTGATCGGGGACGCCCAGGCGTCGGGCCATCGGGAGGAGTTTCTCTATCCGGTCGCCCGACGCGATGAAGACGTCGACACCGCGGTTGTGCAGGTCCTGCACGGCCTCAACCGCCCCGGGAAAGGGCACGCCGCCGGTGGTGACCGTGAACTCGATCCCCGGGATAGCCAGGTTCACGATCACACCCGCGTTCAGGGCGACGACGGGCTCGTCACGACAGCAGGCCCAGACTGCCCGAATGCAGTCCTGCATATCGCCGCACTGGGCCCGGTCATCCCCGTACAGGGCGGCCTTAACGGCTTCGGGTGAGACCGGGCTATTCGAGCAGGAGACGGCAAAACCGCACCCGTGCCGAAGGAGATAGGTCGAGAGAAGGGTCTCGGGAGGCTGGGACATCATCGCCCTCGGCCGGATCGGGAGCATGGTCAATACCCGGTCCGGGGAGGCGGAGGTGAGGAGGGTGGTCTGCACCTCGGGCATGATCTCGCCCGAACGGACGTCTTTGGCCGTGCGCCAGGTCTGGAGCAGGGTCCCGGCCGAGTCGAAGACGACGGCGAGAGACAGTGTGTTCATTCTCCAGGTACCAACATCTTAGTATTCGTCCTCTCATCTAATGATTGACGCTTTCATGACACTCGATGAGACGGCACGGGGGATCCGGACGATGGAGATCCGCGGGGCCGGGCGGATTGCGCGGGCGGCAGTGGAGGCGCTCGACACCCATGCGAAGGGACTGACGCCGGCCACGCTCGACGAGTTCCGGGCCGAGATGCGGCGGGCCGCAGACCTGCTGGTCGCCACCCGCCCGACCGCGGTATCGCTGCCGAACGCGGTACGGAGCGTGATGCGTACCCTGGCCGTCAACGCCACCCTCCCCGAGGCGAGGGAGGCATTCCACGATCGGGCCCAATCGTTTCTCGCCTCGTCGCTCGGCGCAGTCGAGAAGATCGCGGCGATCGGTGCCCGGCACATCCGTGACGGCGACGTCGTGATGACCCACTGCAACTCGGAGGCGGCCCTCGCCTGCATCATCGAGGCCCACCGGCAGGGCAAGGCGGTCGAGGTCTTCGCGACCGAGGTCCGGCCCCGGAACCAGGGCCTCGTCACGATCCGGACCCTGAACGACGCGGGAATCCCGACGAGTTTCATCGTCGACTCGGCGGCGCGCTCGTTCGTGAACCAAGCAGACCTCGTGATCGTGGGGGCCGACGCGATCACCGCGAACGGCGCGGTCGTCAACAAGATAGGGACAGCCCCGATCGCCCTCGCCGCTCACGAGGCGCGGACGAACCTGGTCGTCGCGGCGGAGACCTACAAGTTCGCGCCGCTCACCGCGCTCGGAGACTTCATCCCGATCGAGGAGCGGCCGGCCTCCGAGGTGCTCCCGGACGAGATTGCCGGCACGCTCCCCCACGTCCGCGTCCGGAACCCGGCCTTCGACGTGACGCCGGCCGAGTACGTGGACCTGATCTTCACCGAGCAGGGGGCGATCCCCCCGTCGATGGCCTGGTTGATCATCCGCGACCACCTCGGCTGGTCGATCGATGAATACCGCCAGGCAGGAGAGCGCGAGACCGGCGGGGAACGGCCTTAGCACCCCTCCAGGCCACGGCCCTCGATCACCGGGAGGGCACGGCCCGCTTCGAGCTCGCAGAGGGAAGGGCAGTCGCGTCCCGGGAGGAACCGGGACGCCGGCTCGGCAGGGCACCACCTCGAGAGGGCGTCGTCCACCGCGACGGACGATCCGGTGCCCTCTGCGAGGGAGAGGACCCCGTCGAACTCGATGAGATCGCCACCGGCGTCGAGCAGGAGGCGCAGGAGGGCACACGGATCCCCGCGCGCCTCCAGGAGTTCGCAGTACTCCCCCTCATCGCCGTCCATCCCGAACCGGTACTGGACCCACCCCGAGCCGGTCGAGAACGACCCTGCAGTGCGGCCCCGATAGGCTTTTTCGGGGATCAGGGGAAACGTGGACCCTGAGCTGTACCGCCGCATCACTTCGGCGGCGATCCCGGGGAGGGGATGGAACGGGTCCTCGCCGAAGAGCGCGGCGCGCCATCGAACCGCGGACTCCTCGTCGACACAGGCGATACAGACGTTCTCGATCCCGGGAAGCCGGGCGAGCCCGTCGTGAAGCGCCGCCATCACGGCCCGAGGGACGTCTCCGTCGCCGTCGGGGTGGGTGAGGCCCGGCACCGCGACGGTGGCATCGCCCCGGGTGACCGTCATCTCGAGCGCGGCGCTGATCCAGTCGTGCGCGCAGGCCCCGGGGTCGGCCCCTCCGAGGGGCGGACAGGCGCAGCAGAGGGTGACCTGCGCGAGGGCGCGGACCTTCGACCGGTCACAGGCGCGGTCCGCCCGCAGCTCCCACAGCCCTTCCCGCGGCCCGGGAACGACCAGCAGGTCCGAAGCGATCTCTTCGATCGGCCGGGTCGTGACCCGGACCCGGTCCCGCCAGCAGGTCGTTTGTCCGTCCATCCCACTCACCTCATCCGTGGAACAATTTGAATGTAGCGTTCCCGGTCGATGGAGCGGGAAAGACATATACCCTGCCTGGGCGAAGAACCTCAGGTCCGGTGATCTATCATGGCTGATCTCATCGCTACCTACTACTACCGGCCGAGGGCCGATACCACGCCTGAGTATGCCGCACAGGCCCTCGCCGAGGAGCAGACGACCGGCACCTGGACCGATATCTCCACCACGACCGGGTACGTCAGGAGGCTCGACGGGGTCGTCGAGTCGGTCGAACCCTACGGAAGTGGGTACCTCACCCGCATTCGCTACCCGGCGGAGATCTTCGAACCGGGAAACATCCCGCAGTACCTCTCGGTCTTCGCGGGCAACCTCTTCGGCCTCGGGCGCCTGGACTCGGTCCGGCTCCTCGACATCGAGCTCCCCGAATCGCTCGTCGCGCCTTTCCCGGGACCGAAGTTCGGCATGGAGGGGGTCCGCCGGCTCATGGGCACGACGAACCGCCCGCACGTCGGGACGATCATCAAGCCCAAGGTCGGGCTGACCCCGAAGGACACGGCTTCCGTCGCGTACGAGGCGGCGATCGGCGGGGTCGACCTGATCAAAGACGACGAGACCCTGACCGACCAGGCCTTCTGCCCGCTCGCCGACCGCGTCACGGCAGTGATGGGCCGGCTCGATGCGGCGAAGTCCGAGACCGGGCGTCACGTCCTGTACGCGGTCAATATCTCGACCCGGCCTGACCGGATCCTGGAGCGCGCCCAGACGGCGATCGACAACGGCGCGAACATGCTGATGATCGACGTGTTGACCACCGGCTTCGACGCGATACGGGCCCTCGCCGAGGACTCCTCGATCCGGGTACCGCTCCACATCCATCGGACCATGCACGCCGCGATGACCCGGAACCCCGAGCACGGGATCGCGATGCGCCCCTTCACCC
This sequence comes from Methanoregulaceae archaeon, assembly GCA_050178135.1. Lineage (GTDB taxonomy): Archaea > Halobacteriota > Methanomicrobia > Methanomicrobiales > Methanospirillaceae > UBA288. Next base: position 3,940 of record JBFXGJ010000019.1, read on the forward strand.
GGCTCGTGAGAATGGTCGGCGGCGACCAGCTCCACACGGGAACGGCCTCGGGCAAGATGGGACACGTCCCGGTCGAGGAGATCGTCGGGGACAACGAGTCCCTCACCTGCCGGTGCTACGGGCTGAAGTCGGTCTTCCCGGTTTCGTCGGGAGGCCTGCACCCGGGCAAGGTGGCAGCGGAGATCGCTGGCCTCGGCACCGACATCGTCCTCCAGGCGGGCGGCGGGATCCACGGGCACCCGGACGGCACCGCCGCCGGCGCCCGTGCGATGCGGCAGGCGGTCGATGCCGCCATGGAAGGTGTCACAGCGGAGGAGTACGCGAAGGACCACCACGAGCTCGCACAGGCGCTCCGAAAGTGGGGCGCGTCGGCCGCTCGCTCCTAGCCGGTTCGGCACCTAGAAGAGTGGCGAGGCCCAACCCTCTTTTACATGGACCTCCCCTTTGTCAAGCTCCACGGAAACGGCAACGACTTCGTCCTGATCGACGAGCACGAGAAGGTGCGGATCCCCGACGGGATGAAGCCGGAGTTCGCCCGGCTCTACTGCGACCGCCGCTTCGGGATCGGGGGCGACGGCATCCTCTTCCTCTCGGTGGACGCGACGGGCGCCCTCTCGATGCGCCTCTTCCAGCCTGACGGCTCCGAGGCGGAGATGTGCGGGAACGGCGTTCGCTGCTTCGCAAAGTACGTGCAGGACGCGGAGCTCGCGGACGGTTCCTTCGTGGTGCAGACGGGCGCGGGCCCGGTGCCGGTCGAGACGCGGTTCGATGACGACGGCGGCTTCGAGGCGACGATCGGCATGCCCGACCCTGCCTTCGACCGCCCATCGATCCCGGCGTCGGGCGAGGGAGACTACCGCGAGGAGATCGGGGGCCGGACGGTCCACGCAGCGAACACCGGGGTGCCGCACGCCGTCGTCTTCGTCGACGACGTGAGCGCCGTCGACCTCGCCGGGCTCGCACCCGCGATCCGGCACCACTCCTCCTTCTCGAACGGGGCGAACGTGAACTTCGTCCAGGTGACGGGCGCCGGCGCACTGCGTATCCGGACGTTCGAGCGCGGGGTGGAGGCAGAGACCCTCTCGTGCGGCACGGGAGCGACCGCGTCGGCGGCTGTTGCTCACCGGCTCGGGCTCGTTGGTGCCATGGTGGATGTCGAGACCACGGGAGGGCCCCTCCGGATCACGCTCGGCCACGAGACGACGATGACCGGGCCGGCGGAGACCGTCTTCTCGGGCGTGCTCGAACTCTAAGTATGGGCCTAAAAAAAAGGTAAACGGTGGCGGGTCCCCCCGTCCCGGACTTTTCTACCGGCTTCCACCGGTTGCCTGGACCCTCGGGCCAAGGATGGTCCAGAGCCAGTCGACGAACTCGCGGACGTTCTTGGTCTGCACGTAGACTTCGCCCGGCCCCTCGATCTCGGTGACGAACATCTCGCCCGAGAAGATGGAGTCCTTCCAGGTGCCGAACTTCTTGACCTCGTAGTGGCAGGTATCGGAGAACCCGACCAGGTGGAAGTTGTCGACCACGAGGCGCTCACCCGGGGCGAGGACGTGGTGGTCGATCGCGCCGAAGGTGTTGATGAAGAGCGTGCCGGTACCGGTCACCTTGATCATGAACAGGCCGTTGCCGAAGATCCCCTTCGTGAACCCCTGCCACTGCACGTCGAGGTCGACCCCCTTCTCCGACGCCACGAAGGCGGACTTCTGGATGATGAAGCCGCGGTCTGGGCGGACCTCGAGCACCTCGACGTCACCGACGGGGGCGGAGACAAGCCCCACCTCGCCGGGCTGGTCGCCGGCCACAAAGTCGACGACGAAGAACGACTGCCCACCCATCACCGAGGTGAGCAGGTTGCCGAAGAGGCCCTTCTGGCGCATCCGGGTATTGACCTGGATCGAGGGGCTCATGTAGGTCATCGCGCCCGCCTCGGCGACGACGCCCTCGCCCGGCTGGAGTTGGACGACGGCCATCGCGTAGGAGGGTTTGTACTTGATCTCGTACTGCATGGGATTGCTCCTCTGAACAGGTAGTGATACATCCCACGGTATAATAAACGTAAACCTGGCTTGAACCGTGTCCAGGTCAGGGAGTATCGCGAGATGCCGGCAGTTCGGGATCGGACGGCTCAACCGGCCCCATGGGGGCGTCGTCGGGGACGGTGAGGTCCCAGACCTCGACAACCTCGTCCGCGCTCCCGCTCTCGGAAACGTATTCACCCGGATCGGTGCCGGGCTCCATCTCGACCCGTTCGACCGTGCCGGCCCGGGCGACCAGGAGGTACCGGGCCTCCCAGGGCTCGTGGAGCCGGAGGTCTCGCCCGAAATAGACCTGGGAGGCGAGGGCGAGGGACGCGAACCGGCCAGTCCCGATCTCGAAGAGCACCCCGGAGACGTACCGCCGGACATACCACCGGAGCTCCGAGACCAGCGATAGGCCGGAGGAGAGGGTCGCGACCTCGACGGCGACGCCGAAGGGGGACCGGCGGGGATGGTAAAAACGGAGGACCCTGCGGCTCGTCTCCGAGTCGAGCAGGGTCCGGTAGAGGTCCAGCCCCTCCTTCGGGAGAAAGAGGAGGCGCATGAGACCTAGCGGAACATCCGGTCGTCGGCGATCGTCTCGGCCCGGACCTTGGCGACCGCGGTGAGGAAGTCCTCGTGGGTCACCGTGTGGGCACTCCTGCGGACGGCGATCATGCCGGCCTCGCGGCAGACCGCCTGGATCTCGGCTCCCGAAAAGTCCTCGGTCAGCTCGGAGAGCTGGTCCATCCGGACGTTGTCCAGGTTCATCCGGCGCGAGTGGATGCGGAGGATCTCGAAACGGGACGGGGCATCGGGGAGCGGCACCTCGATCACGCGGTCGAACCGGCCCGGGCGAAGGAGGGCCGGGTCGAGCATGTCGACGCGGTTGGTCGCGGCCATGATCCGGACGTCGCCACGGGAGTTGAATCCGTCCATCTCGGCCAGGAGCTGCATCAGTGTCCGCTGCACCTCGGCGGAACCCGATGTCCCGTCGTTGGTGCGGATCGAACCGACCGCGTCGATCTCATCGATGAAGACGATCGACGGCGCCCGCTCGCGGGCGAGCGTGAAGAGCTCGCGGACCAGCTGGGCCCCCTCGCCGATGAACTTGTGGACGAGTTCGGAGCCCGACATCCGGATGAAGGTCGCCTTCGCCTCGTGGGCGACCGCCTTTGCGATCAGGGTCTTGCCTGTGCCAGGTGCCCCGTAGAGGAGGATCCCCTTCGGCGGCTCCACCCCGATACGCTCGAAGATCTCGGGCCGGGTCAGCGGGTACTCGACCGCCTCGCGGACCTCCTCGATCTCGGGGTTCAGCCCGCCCACCTGGTCGAAGGTGACGTCCGGAGAGGCCTCGAGTTCCATCACCCGGACGCGGGCGTCGAAGATGTTGCCGATCACCCGCACGACCGAGAGCGAGTTGTTGACCGCCACCTTCGCCCCGGGTTTGATCGTCCGGTAGATGTCCTCGTCGACGCGGGTCAGGTACTCCTGGTTGTTCCCCTGCTGCCGCAGGTAGAGCTCGCCGTTCCCGAGCATGTCAACCACGACCGCGACGAAGAGCGGCATCCTCTTGAGCTGGTTGTTCTCCTTGCGCAGATGGGCGTTCTCCTTCTGCAGCATGTCGAACTTCATCTTGAGGTCGAGGTGCTGGGCCTCCATCTGTTGAAGCTCCAGCTGGAGATTGATCTCGCTTCGGGGATGGAGGTTGTTCAGCACGGTGTCGTCCATATCAAGATATGGTGAGGAGTCAAGACATTTATGTGGTGTGGAAGTGATAATCCGGGCGCGTGGAATCGGAAAAGGGGCGGGTACCGGCCCCCTGCTCGTGACGGAGGCCCCCATCTCCTTTCTCGGTGGGGTCGACCCGGCGACAGGGGTCGTGATCGACCGAGGGCACCCCCTGGAGGGGCAGACGATCGCCGGACGGGTGCTCGTCTTTCCGCATGGCAAGGGCTCGACGGTCGGGTCCTACGTCCTCTACGGCCTGGCCCGGAACGGGGTCGCGCCGGCGGCGATCATCAACGCCGAGGCCGAGACGATCATCGCCACGGGAGCGCTGATCGCCGGCATCCCCCTGGTGGATCGCCCCGAGATCCCGCTCGCCGAGCTTCCCGCAGGGGTGACGGCGACCGTGGACGCAGACGCAGGCGAGGTCCGAATTGAGGAAGGGGCCTGAACGTCCCGCCGCCTGGAGCGGTTAGAGACCGAAAGGAAACCCTTTTTTAGGGATGCACTGCACCCTATCCCCGTATGCGGAGTGACGAGATCAAGGCCGGGTACCAGCGGGCGCCGAACCGCTCCCTGCTCCGGGCACTCGGGGTGACCGACCGGGAGATGGAGAGGCCGTTCATCGGGATCGCAAACGCCTGGTCGACGGTGGTGCCGGGCCACCTCCACCTCCGGCAGCTCGCAGAACGGGTCCGCGAAGGGGTGGCAGCCGGCGGTGGCGTCCCCTTCGAGTTCGGGGTGATCGGCGTCTGCGACGGGGTCGCGATGGGACACGAGGGGATGCGCTACTCGCTCCCCTCGAGAGAGAACATCGCCGACTCGATCGAGATCATGGTCCAGAGCCACCGCTTCGACGGGCTCGTCTGCGTCGGCACCTGCGACAAGATCGTGCCGGGGATGCTGATGGCCGCCGTGCGGTGCGACATCCCGACGATCGTGCTGACCGGCGGCCCGATGCTCGAAGGCAGGGCGCCGGGGCGTGACCTCTCGCTCACGGAGGTCTTCGAGGGCGTCGGACGGGTGGCGGCCGGCACGATGAACGAGTGCGAGCTCTGCGAGCTCGAGTGCGCCGCGATGCCGGGTTGCGGCTCCTGCCAGGGCCTGTACACCGCGAACACGATGGCCTGCATGACCGAGGCGCTCGGGATGTCGCTCCCCGGAACGGCCGCGACACCCGCCGTCGACGCGGGCAAGCTCCGGCTCGCCCGCGAGACCGGGGAGCGGGTCGTCGACCTGGTCCGTGAGCAGGTGACCCCCCGCCAGATCGTCACCCTCCCGTCGCTCCGGAACGCGGTCCGGGTCGACATGGCCCTCGGCGGATCGACCAACACGGTCCTCCACCTGATGGCGATCGCGACCGAGGCGGGGGTCCCGCTCGACCTTGCGACCTTCAACACGATCGCGGACGCGGTGCCGCACATCGCGGCCATGCTCCCCGGGGGCCCGTACTCGATGGAGCGGCTGCACGTCTCGGGCGGCATCCCCGCCGTCCTGAGCCGGCTCCTGCCGCTCCTGGAGGACCAGCCCACGGTCTCGGGCCGCTCAGTCCTGGAGATCGCGGGAGAGGCGCGGGTCCGCGACGACGAGGTGATCCGGCCGCTCGACCGGGCGGTGCACGATGCCGGCGGGCTCCGCTGCCTGGCAGGCACCCTCGCCCCCGAAGGCGCCGTGGTGAAGGCTGCGGCCGTTGCGGACGAGATGTGGCGGCACGAGGGACCCGCCCGGGTCTTCGACGGCGAGCCGGCCGCGATGGCCGCACTCCTCTCACGGACGGTCAGGGAGGGGGACGTCGTGGTGATCCGGTACGAAGGGCCACGGGGCGGACCCGGGATGCCGGAGATGCTCGCCCCGACCTCCGCCCTGATGGGGCTGGGGTACACACGGGTCGCTCTTATCACCGACGGTCGGTTCTCAGGCGGCACGCGTGGCCCGTGCATCGGGCACGTCTCCCCCGAGGCGGCGGTGGGCGGACCGATCGGGCTCGTCCAGGACGGGGACCGGGTCCAGATCGACCTCTTCGAGCGCCGGATCGACCTGCTGGTGGACGAGCAGGAGCTCGCCCGACGAAGAAGCGCCTGGGCCCCGGCGAAGAAGGAGCTCTCCGGCATCCTCGCCCGGTATGCCCGGACGGTCGAACAGGCGCACCTCGGCGCGGTCCAGCGATAATCGTATCCTTTTTTATCTACACGGGTCGACCACCTCAATCTCCAGGAGGAGACTGACGATGGTAGAGAAACTCTTGAAGGGAAACCAGGCCTACCGCGAGACCGAGGTGGCCGCGAACCGTGACTTTTACGCCGAACTGGCGAAGGGCCAGAGTCCCACGGTGCTCTGGATCGGCTGCTCGGACTCGCGGGTGCCACCCGAGCAGGTGACGAACTCGAAGGCGGGCGAGCTCTTCGTCCACCGGAACATCGGCAACGTGGTGCCGAACTACGACTGGAACTTCGCGACCGTCCTCGAGTACGCGATCAACCACCTGAAGGTGAAGGACATCGTGATCTGCGGTCACTCGGACTGCGGGGCGTGCAAGGCGCTCGACGCGGACTTAAAGAACGATCACTACATCCCCTTCTGGCTCACGAACGCGATGCCGGCAAAGGAGCACATCGACTCACAGCGCCCTGCGCCGACGGACGACGCCGGAAAGACCGCCCGGCTCGAGGCGATCGTGAAAGAGAATGTCCGGCTCCAGCTCCAGCACCTCGGAAAGTACCCGATCGTGCAGGCGGCCATCGCCGACGGGCGCATCCGGGTTCACGGCCTGTACCATGACATCGGCACCGGCGAGATCGGGCCGATCGATTAAAAAAAGATCAACCGGAAAAATTGGTCTGATCAGGCCGCGAGGGCCAGGTCGACCTCTCTCTTTATCGGGTCGTACGAGACCCGACCGATCGGCCGCCACCGGCCGTTGATCAGCACGAGCGGGATCGGGGGCGACTCGCGGTCCACCACCTCCCGGACGTGATCGGGGACCCCGTCGTCGAGAAGGGTGAGACGGGCCTCGACCCTGTCGCCATACTCGGCCGCGAGACGCTTTTTAAGGGCGTCGAACGCAGCGGTGAGCATCCCGTAGGGAGCGCAGTCCTCGAGGCCGCAGGTCCGGTTCTCGTCGCACGGGAAAGGCCCGCACTCCGACCTCGAGAAGCCGACGATCTCGACCGTGACTCTTTCTGCCATAACCACGTGTCCGCTTGCAGGCTACAAGAGGGTTGCGGGCCGGTTCAGATGAACCGGGAGAACCGCTCCCGACCGACCTTGCAGACCGGGCACTCAAGGGGCGGGGTATCACGGGCGCAGAGATAGCCGCAGACCGAGCAGCGCCAGACCGGGAACGGGAGGGGGCCGACGGCGCCGGAGCCGGCGGGAACCCCGACACGCGCCTTCTCCCGTTCAGCCCGGGGCGGGCGGCGCTCCGGGATGGAGCCCACGGGTGCCCTGCCGGCCTTCACGTCGGCCGAGACATAGAGGGCGCAGTAACAGGCACCGTGCTCGACAAGGTCGGGGTCGCGGTAGTCGCACGGGCAGATGATGTCGAGGTCCGTCTCCTTCGACCCCGTCGCGAGCCGACACGGGCAGGCGCGGTAGCCGTAGCGGCGTTCATTCTCGATCAGTCCTCGCACGAGACTCCCGGTGAAGGCTGCGTCGGGGTGGAGGTGGTAGCCGCCGGCTTCGGCGTCGCGTTCGATCTGAGCCTGGACCCGGGCGACCTCCTCGTCGGTGATCGGCTCCGTGCCGCTCACGCGAGGGCCTCCCGGATCTCCTTCTCCTTGAACCCGACGATCGTCTGGTCGCCGATCACGACGGTCGGAAAGGAGAGGGAGGGGTTGACGCGCTCGACCGCCTCGATGACCGCCTTCTGCTTCTCCGGGCCGACCAGGTCAACATAGATGTAGTCGAAGGCGACCCCGAGGTCTGTCAGGAGCTCCCTGGTCTTGGCGCACCAGCCGCAGGTGGAGAGGGCGTAGAGCATGACCGGTCCTTTGTCGGTGCCGTTGATGTGCACGAGCTGCATGCGGAGGTATTCCCGACAGCAGGTTTAAACATGGCGGACGGAAGGCGGTCCGGGGTGCCGGTAGCCCTCAGCTACCGAGGGCGCGGAGAACCCGGCCGATCCGGGCGACACCCTCGTCGATCGTTCCGGGGTCGACACACGAAAAGTTGAGGCGGACGACGTCGTCACCCCCCTCGAGGTAGAACGGCCGGCCGGGCATGACAGCGACCCCCTGGTGCACCCCTTCCTCGAAGAGGGTGAGCGACGAGATCCCCGGGGGGAGACGGGCGAGCAGGAACATCCCTCCCTCGGGAGTCGTGTGATCGAGTTCGGGGCATCGGTCGTCGAGCGCGTCGAGGAGGGCATGACAGTTCTGTTCGTAATACCGCGCGACCCTTCGACACTGCGCGTCCAGGTCGTTCGTCTCGAGCCAGCGCATCAGCACGAGCTGGCAGAGGTGGTTGGAGTGGAGGTCGGCCGCCTGCTTCGCGATGTTGAACTGCGCGAGGACCGGCTCGGGCGCGACGATCCAGCCGCAGCGCATTCCCGGTGCCAGCACCTTCGAGAACGAACCCGAGAGGACGGATTGACCGGGAAGGCGGCGCATGATCGGCTCACGGGGCCGCCCGTCGAAGAAGAGCTCGCCGAAGGCGTCGTCCTCGTACAGGAGGGTGCCCGAGTTGTCGAGGATATCCGCGACTGCCCCCCGCGCCTCGTCGGGGTACGTGAGGCCGGATGGGTTCTGCGCGTTCGGGATCGCGTAGAAGAACTTCGGTCGGTTGCCGGAGACGAGGCGTCCGAGGGTCTCGAGATCGGGTCCCCGGTCGTCAATCGGAACGGAGAGGAGGCGGGGTTCGTACAGGCTGAACGCCTCGATCGCCCCGAGGTACCCGGGCGCCTCGACCACGACGGTGTCCCCCGGGTCGACCAGGCACTTCGCGACCAGGTCGAGGCACTGCTGCGAGCCATTCACGATCTGGATCTGCCCTGCCGTCACGTCGAGGCCGACCCGGCGGCGGTAGCGGTCGGCGATGAACTCGCGGAGTGGCCGGTACCCATCGGTGGAAGCATACTGGAGGGCCGCCGGGCCGACCTCGGCGAAGACATCGGCCGCCGCACGCGCGATCCCATCGGCGTCGAGGACCGCCGGCGAGGGGAGGCCCCCCGCGAAGGAGATCACGGAAGGATCGGCGGAGACCGCAAAGAGCGTCCCGAGAAACGAGGGTGGGACCGCTCCCAGGCGACGGGCAAAGCGGTACGACGTCATGCGTACACCCTGGGTGGTGCGGCCGGATAACCGGCACGGTCCCGCTGTTCACCGCCCACGGTCGATGCCCCGAACTGAAGGGCTATCATACCATGGCTCGAGACATGATCTCGATCACGGATGCGTCTCTTCCCGAACGGTCTCCCGCTCGACCGGTTCCTCTCGGTCACCCTGGTCCTCGGCGCGGTCATGGCATCGCTCGGCGCGGTCGCATTCGAGCCCCGCTCCTGCGAAGTGACCCACCTCGAGGTCCAGGGAGCTCCCGACGGTATCGTCTTTATCGCCGATCCCCACCTCCGCGACGGCAACCTGTCCCAGGCCCGCACGGCTGCGGAGCAGATCAACGCTCTCAAGCCGGCGCTTGTGCTGATCGGTGGGGACTTCGTCTTCGGCAAGGGTGAGGACCTGGAAATCCACGCGCTCTGGTCCGAGATCGATGCCCCCGTCTACGCCGTGCTCGGCAACCACGACTATCACTCGGGCGACCACGCGACGAGCCTCATCGGGAAGATGGTCTCGGTGCGGTCAGCGAGCCTTCAGGCAGGGGCATACGACGTCGGTCACCTCAGGGACGAGACCACCGACCTCGCCTACGCGGACGAGGTCGAGGCGGTGCTCGAACAGCACGGGGTGCACGTCCTCAGGAACGAGGTGGTCGAACTGGAGGTCGGCGGGACGCCCGTCCGGATCGTCGGGGTCGACGACGGCTGGGCCGGGATGGCCGACCCACCCGCGCTCGAACCGGGCGACGCGTTCACGATCTACATGGTCCACGAGCCCGAGTGCATCGGCGATTGGGATGCGGACCTCGTGCTCGCCGGCCACACCCACGGCGGCCAGTTCCTGCCGGCAGGGGTGGCGAACCGGGTGGGGCTCTCGGGCGAGTCCCGCCGGGGCACTACGACGGTCTACGTGACCCGGGGCATCGGGACCTCGAACCTCCCGTGGGAGGTCCGGGCGGCCCCGCCCGAGATCGTCTGGATCGGCCCGAACTAGGACGGTGCGGCCTGGAGCTCCACGAGCGCCGCCCTGACGGCGTCGGGGTGACCCGGCACCTTCACCTTTCGCCACGCCGCTCGGACCATCCCCTCGGGGTCGACGAGGAAGGTGGACCGTTCGATCCCGAGCATCACCTTTCCGTAGAGGTTCTTCTCCTTCCAGACGCTGTACTCGGCGAGCACGGCCTTCCCCTCGTCGGAGAGGAGGCGGTGCCGCAGGGCGTGCTTTGCAGCGAACTTCGCGTGGCTCCCGGGCGAGTCGCCGGAGATGCCGACCACCGTCGTGTTGAGGGCGGCGAAGGCGTCGAGCGCCGCGGTGAAGAGCTGGGCCTCGAGGGTACAGCCCGGCGTGTTGTCACGGGGATAGAAGTAGACCACGACCCACTGGCCGGCAAGGTCGTGGAGGCAGACGGTCTCGCCGTTCGCATCGGGGAGACAGAAGTCGGGTGCCGCCTGTCCGATCAGGGGGTCTGGCGTTGTGCTCATGGCGATCCCCTTGCCCTCTACCGGGATAAGGGCTTTCCTTCGGTCGGAAAAGAGGGTGCTGGGGGATCACTCCCGGCGGGCGAGGACCAGGTAGTAGAGGAGCTGGAGGATCGCCGTGACAGCGGCGGCCACGTAGGTGAAGCCGGCGGCGGTCAGCATCGCCCGGGCCCCGCGACGGTCGTTCTCGTCGACGAGGAGGGCCGCCTCTTCGAGGAGCCGGAAGGCCCGGCGCGAGGCATCGAACTCGATCGGTACGGTCATGATCGTGAAGACCACCATAAGGGCGAAGAAGAAGATCCCCAGGTAGAAGAGCCCGGCGATGTTCATGAAGAGACCGAGCAGGATGCAGATGTACGAGAGGGTCGGGCTGAACTGGAGCGCGGGGACGAGCGCACTCCGCACCTTCATCAGGGCCGAACCGGTCTGGTACTGCTGGACGTGCCCGAGCTCGTGGGCGGTAACGGCGAGCGAGGCGACCGAGGGGACGCCCGCGACCGGCTCGGAGAGCCGGACGACGTTCGCACCCGGGTCGAAATGATCGGTCAGTTCCCCCGGCGCGACCTCCAGCCCGATCGGCTGGAGCGAGGTCCGCTGGAAGAGCGTCCGCCCGACCTGGAGCCCGGTAAGGCCGGAGTGGTTCGGGACCCGCGACCAGGTCGCGTAGGTGCGCCTGAGCCAGAGCTGGACCCCGGCCGAGATCGCGATGGTCGGGATCAGGACGAAGATGAAGTAGAACGGATCGAAGAAGAAGACCATGGCGGAACTCCTGTACCTCTGTGACGAGCCCGGGGCTTTTCAACGTTGTGGTGCACCCCCCTCCCCATACGGCACGGAGTGAGGACGGGGATGCCGGAGGGTCCCCGGTCGGGGTGACCGGGGAAACCATCCCCCGGCGTTGAACTGGAACGAGCGCGTCTCGAGGTCTCATCGCCGTGGATGAATCCAACCGGCGACTTTATCCCCTGGGGAGAGTCATCACCGCACCGTGGTCCTCGACCGGAGAAGGGGCGATCGGCGGGCAAATGCGCTGGGTGCTGTGAAGGCAGCCGGCCTGGTCTTCGGCGACATCGGCACGAGCCCCATCTACACCCTCACCGTGGTCCTCGCCCTCGTTCCGCGGACCCCAGATTCGGTCCTCGGCGTCCTCTCTCTGATCATCTGGACCCTGGTCCTGGTCGTGACCGTCCAGTACGCCTGGCTCGCCATGAGCCTGGGTAAAAAGGGGGAGGGCGGGACGATCGTGCTTCGGGAACTGTTGAACCCGCTCCTGAAACACACCCGATCGCGGCAGCTCCTCCTTCTCGCGACCGTGGTCGGGGTCTCGCTCCTGGTCGGGGACGGGGTGATCACGCCGGCGATCAGCATCCTCTCGGCGGTCGAGGGGGTCCCCCTCATCCCGGGGCTCGAGGGTGTCGGGCAGGACCGGCTCGTCCTCCTCGCCGCCGCGATCGCGATCGCCCTCTTCTCGATCCAGCGGCGGGGGACCGACCGCGTCGCGTTCGCCTTCGGCCCGGTGATGGTCGCCTGGTTTGCCGCGCTCACGGTACCGGGGCTCGTCATGATCGCCCGGGAACCCGTCGTCCTCCTGGCGATCAACCCGCTGCTCGGGGTCGGCTTTCTCCTCTCAAACGGGCTCGCCTCCCTCCTGGTCCTCGCGTCGGTGATCCTCTGCGCCACCGGAGGGGAGGCGCTCTACGCCGACATGGGCCACCTCGGGCGGGGACCGATCCGGCGGGCCTGGTGCTTCGTCGCGCTCGCCCTCGTGGTCACCTACCTCGGGCAGGGGGCGTTCGCCCTGGACCACCCGGCATCGTCGAGCATCCTCTTCGAGATGGTCCTCTCGCTCTCGGGCCTCGCCTACGTCCCCTTCGTCCTCCTCTCGATCGCCGCCACCGTGATCGCCTCGCAGGCGATGATCAGCGGGATCTTCTCGGTCGTCTACCAGGGGATCATGACCCGGCTCCTCCCGACCCTGAAGGTGGAGTACACCTCGTCGGCGCTCCGCTCGCAGATCTACATCGACGCGGTCAACTGGATGCTGCTCGTCTGCGTGCTCTTCGTGATGTTCCTCTTCGGCGAGTCGGCCCGCCTCGCCTCCGCGTACGGGCTCGCCGTGACGGGGACGATGGCGCTCACCGGTGTCCTGATCACCGTCATCTTCCTGCACCGGCGCCGATGGAGCCTCGCGACGCTCGCGGGAGGCATCGCGATCGTCGACGCCGCGTTCCTTTGTGCGAGCCTGACCAAGCTGGAGACGGGGGGGTTCTGGTCGCTCGTGATCGCCGCCGTTCCGCTCGGCGTGATCCTGGTCTTTCTCGCGGGCCAGCAGCGGCTCCACCACGCGTTCCAGCCGGTGCCCCTCGACGAGTTCCTCCGCCAGTACCGCCGGGTGCACGACAGGATGAACCGGATCAGCGGTACCGCCCTCTTCTTCGCCCGGGACGTGCAGCGGATGCCCCCCTATATCGCGCGGACCATGTTCGTGAACACGATCCTCTACCAGGACAACATCCTGGTCTCGATCGCGGTTGAGGACGCGCCCTTCGGGGTGGTGCACGGCTTCAAGCGGAACCTCGCCGAAGGACTGCGGACGTTCGAGGTCCGGCACGGGTACCTCGAGTTCGTGGACATCGTCTCGATCCTGCGGGACCACGGGATCCACGAGAAGGCGATCTTCTACGGCCTCGAGGAGATCGTGACCGACCACCCGGCCTGGCGGATCTTCGCGGTGATCAAGCGGAATGCCCCGACCTTCGTCCAGTTCTATCACCTGCCAGCGGACCGCCTGCACGGCGTCTCGACGCGGATCGAGATGTGACAGCACGTCACCCGGCGTGGTTGACCAGCAGCACAATCAATTGATAAGAGAGAAATACCTGGAGATTTCAACGTTACCGGGTCGATCACCACCGTCGCGGTGCGGCGCCCGGTCCCGGGGGATGCACCTTCCCCCCATCCTCCTGGCGACCGGTGGCTGGTGACCCGAACAACAGGACCAGATATCCAGTACAGGGTGTATTTCACATGCGTATTTCATCCATTCTTCTCGCTCTGCTCGCCGTCCTCGTCGCGGCGATGCTGGTGACCGCCGGGTGCACGAGCACACCGTCTACGAACGCCACCCCGGCAGCGACCACCGCCGCCGGCACCCCGTCGGTGACGGGGGCCCCAACGGCCGACATCACCGGCAACGAGACGGCGACCCCGACGGTCAACGTTACCGCGAACGAGACGGCGGCGCCGTCCATGAACGCGTCGTTCATCAACGCGACCTGGGCCTGGATCGCGCGGGCGGGCTCCGAGTCCGTCACGGTAACGAGCCCCGACCACTACACCGTGAGCTTCGACGCGAACGGGACGTACAACCTCAGGGCGGACTGCAACAACGGGACCGGTACCTTCTCGGTCGACGGAAAGAAGCTGACGCTCGCGCCGGCGAACCTGACCGAGGTCTACTGCGGCGACAGGTCGCTCGACCGGAACCTCGTCGACGCGCTCGGCGGGGTGACGGCGTTCGAGACGGACGCCCAGGGTCGACTGGTGCTCCTGATGACGAACTCGAACGAGCGACTCGTCTTCAAGAAGCTCGCATAAATACGAAACTGGTGCCTGATCGTCGAACGACACTCGGGCCCTCCCCCACTTTTCGACCGGGTCCATGCGCAGGAGAGGAGGCTGGGCGGATCACTTTCCCGGCGCGTGGTCCCCCTTTTAGTGCCGCCGCGATGGGGATCTGATGCCGGGCCTCTCTTCCGTGCGAAGGGGGGCCGGGCGAACGTGGTGTGGATGACCTTCAACAAAAGAGATCGGCACCCCAACCGGGGGAATGACGGTACAGCGTTCGAGCAGGACGGGACCCGTCGGCGGGAGGCGGGCGATGGTTGACGACCTGCCGGCCCTCCTCGCCCGCTGGCGGCGCTTCCGACGGGCGCTCGGCGTCGACGACCACGCGGCGATGGACCGGGTGATCGCGGCCGCCGAGCGGCGCGGAACGGCCCTCGCCCGGGTGATCGACGACCCGCTCGAGGCGGCGCTCGTCGCGGTGCTGGTCGAGCTCGTCCAGGAGGCAGATCGGCGTGCAGCTCTCGCTTGAACCCGGGGTGACCCTCGAGCCGGGCCGGCCGACGGTCCTGGTGGCCCCGCCGGGGTTCCTGGTGGACCTGCTCATCCAACCGGAGGTGGGCCGTTTTTCGACCCTCTACCTCTACGGCGTCAGCTCGCGGGTCCTGTTCCGCCTCCCCCGGCGGGGGCCGAACCTCGGGGTCCAGAGCTGCATGACCGTTCACCAGCTCCTCTCCTCGCTCCGGGAGGCCTACCAGACGGTCGTGATCGTGGAGTACGACGATGGTGTCTTCTCGGCGCTCGAGGGGGATGACCGGGACGTGATCGTCGCGGTCGGCGAAGCGCTCCGGGACCTCGCCCGGTCATCGACCGTGCTGCTGTACGCCCCGCGGGCGGACCGGGGGCTCCGGAGCCTGCTCTGGGCGGTGGGCCAGGTGGTCTGGCGGTACGACGACCGGCCGTCGGCACCGGCCCTCCGCGTTCGGGCCGTGCAGCGGACCCTCGAGGAGGCGGGATGGGCCGGGTCTTCGTGAGCCCCCGGATGGGCGTCCGCGGGATGGGCGAGCGCTGGCGCCGGGCCGGGCGGGGACTGCGCGACGCGGACCGCGCCGTGCTCGACCGACTCGCCGGCATGGCGATGGCGTACTCGAGCCAGGGCTTCTATGCGTTCGACGACCCGCTCGAGGCGGCGCTCGTCGGGGTCCTGGTCGGGCTCGCAAAGGAGGAGGACGGGTGTGTAACCCGGGTGCTGACCCGGGGTGACGGACTCATCCTGTGAGGACGACGAGGTCCGGGCCACGGCCAGGACCTGGGCGGATATCGTGCCGGCGCCGGTTGTGCGTCCATGGATCCCGTGGGAAACGAAATCGGCCCCGTCGTGGAGTTCCAGGTCAACCGGATCCCGCGACGGTTGCCGGGGCGTCGCCCTCGCTGCCACCTTTGAGCCGCGCCTCTACCACCGCTTCACCGCGGTTCAGCCGTGTGTTCTCGTGATCGGTCCTGCCGGGATCCACGGTTAGCGGGCCAGGAGACCCCCAATCGGGAGAAAGGCCTGATTTTGACGAACAGGATTATCCCTCGTTGTTCCGCACGAATGTGCTGATGGATGTAACGCTCATCTCGAAGATGTTCGAGGGACTGCCCAGGCAGGGCCCCGGACTGGACCGATCGACGGCTCACGCAAGCACCCTGATCCCGGCACTGCCCGGCGGGGGGCGTATACTCGACATCGGGTGCGGATCGGGTATGCAGACGCTCATGCTCGCCCGGCTCTATCCCGACAGTACGATCACGGCATCAGACCTGCACCAACCCTTCCTCGACGACCTCGCAGACCGGGCTAAACGGGAAGGACTCAGTGAAAGAATCGTTCCCTGCCGGGCGTCGATGGACGACCTCCCGTTCGAGAAGACCTCGTTCGATCTCATCTGGTCGGAAGGCTCCGCCTTCATCATGGGACTGGGCGCCGCGCTGACGTACTGGAAACAGTTCCTCGTACCCGCCGGGTGCCTGGTCGTCTCGGACTGCACGTGGTTCACCGATGCGCCATCCGCGGAATGCAGGGAGTTTATGGGAGAACTCTGCCCCGAGATGATGACGGAGACCGATACCGGGGCGGCGATCCGGGAGATCGGGTATTCTGTTCTCGGTTCGTTCCGCCTCCCCGACGAGGGCTGGTGGGACCATTATTACACACCGCTCTCCAGGAACCTCCCGGTTCTGAAAGAGACGTTCGCGGGGAACCCCGATGCCCAGATGATCATCCGTGGACTCGAACGGGAGATGGAGATGCACCGGACGTATGCCAACGAGTACGGGTACACCTTCTTCGTCCTCCAGAACGGGGCTGTGAGCTGAAGGGAGCCGATGGAAGGGCGATAGACGAGAGCAGAATGCCCGGGTGATCAGGGAGGTCGCATGATGGGCCAGGCAGGAGAGGACCAGGGGGGGGGGCTGACGAGCCTGAGGGTGGGTCGGCGGTGATCCCCCCCGTCCCCGTTCTCGTTCCGGTGCTTTCCGCTGTCGTTGAGGTGCCGCCACGAGCATGCCCCGCCCGGGAATCGACGATATCGATCTCCTTTTGTTCGCCGGCAGTGAACGACCCTCATGGCGCCAGCACGACCGGTAACGGGACATGGGTGGGGGCGATGACCACGCCGCCCTTCGAACCGACGACGATCGCCCCCTGCGGGATGAACTGCGGGATCTGCCGGGCGTACCTCCGGCAAAAGAACCCCTGCCGGGGGTGCGCTGCTCCCGGGATCGTCCGTTTCAAGTCCTGCGAGAACTGCCGTATGCGCCGGTGCGAGCGGCGAACGGGGCCGTTCTGCTTCGATTGCACCGAGTTCCCGTGCGAGCGGCTCCGGCACCTGGACCGGCGGTACCGGACGAAGTACGGGATGAGCGAGATCGAGAACCTGGAGTTCATCCGGGACCACGGCATCGAGGCCTTCCTGGAGATGGAGCGCGAGCGGTGGGTCTCTGACCGCGGCATCCTCTGCGTTCACGACCGGAAGTATTACCCGGTGAAGCGGGAATAGACCGGCTGGCCACCCCTCAACGGTGCTTGAAGAGCCAGACGTCGTTCCTGAAACCCGTCCAGCCGGTGCCGTTCACGTCGTCGTGCACCCGTCACCGTCGCCCGGTTCACCCGGTCGTCGACAGGCATGAGCAGCATGCACGTCTCGAAAAATGAGTGGTATGGCTCGCCATTATACTCTGATGGGTCCGACCACGGCTCTCCCGAGGTCCCGCCCCGGGTACGCTCCCAGACCCCGTATCCCCGATCTCCGGGCCGATGTCGATCGCTCCGCCTGGCGGCAATCGGCCAGTCGCCAACCCTCACTCCTGGCCGCGCACGACCGGCGGACGAACTGGGGGGCGAGCGGCGAGCCGGGGGCCCGCTTCAGGAGAGGTCCTCGAGGCGCCTGCACGCCTCTTCGAGCGTCTCGTCGCTCTTCGAGAAGGTGAACCGGAGCCGGTCCTCTCCGCCGGCGTGGTAAAATGAACTCCCGGGAACCGCTGCGACGCCGACCGTCTCCACCAGGCGGCGGGCGAAGGCGGTATCGGTCATCCCGAAGCTGCTGATGTCGCAAAAGAGGTAGTACGCCCCCTCGGGGAGCTCGCAGGAGAATCCCGCCTTCTGCAGCCCCCGGTGGAGGAGCCGCCGTTTCCGGTCGTAGTCCGCCGCCAGGTCGCGGTAGTACTCCGCCGGCATCTGGAGAGCGGCCACGCAGGCCTGCTGGAGCGGTGCCGGCGCGCCGACGGTCAGAAAGTCGTGGATCTTCCGGATCCGGTCGGTCAGGGCCGCGTCCGCCAGGGCATACCCGACGCGCCAGCCCGTCACGCTGTAGGTCTTGGAGAAACTGCCGATCGTGACGGTCCGGTCCTCCATGCCCGCGAGCGAACCTATTGAGACGTGCTTCTTTCCGTCGTAGAGGATGTGCTCGTAGATCTCGTCGGTGATCGCGATCGCGTCGTGGTCGATGCAGAGATCCGCGATGAACGAGAGCTCGTCTTTCGAGAAGACTTTACCCGTCGGGTTGCCCGGGGTGTTCAGGATGACCGCGCGTGTCTTTGCCGAGAAGGCCGTCTTCCACGCCTCCTCATCGATCGAGAGGTCGTCGCGGAACGAGACGTAGCGCGGCACTGCACCGGAGAGGATCGCGTCCGGCCCATAGTTCTCGTAGAACGGCTCGGGCACCACGACCTCATCGCCCGGAACGACCAGGGCGAGCATCGCGGCCAGCATGGCCTCGGTTGAGCCGCAGGTGACGGTGATCTCGGTATCGGGATCGAGGTTGATGCCGTTGTACTCCCCCACCTTCCGGGCGAGCTCCTCGCGGAGGTTCTTCGCCCCCCACGTGATCGCGTACTGGTTGACATCTGCCCGGATGGCGTCACAGGCCGCGTCCTTGAGCTCGGGGGGGCAGGGGAAGTCGGGAAATCCCTGCGCGAGGTTGATCGCGTCGTGCTCCAGCGCGAGCCGCGTCATCTCCCGGATCACGGACTCGGCGAACGAGTCGGCCCGCGAGACGAAGGGTACCCGGGATAGTGAGTCGGATGAGACGGGGGGTCGTCCGGCGGGGGCCGGGGATCGCCATGCCATGATCAGGACGTTGTCGCGAGAAGAGATAACCGGCATGGATTCGAGGGGCGGGGGAGGTTGTAGCACCCGGGATGATAACGGACCCGTGCTGGTCCCATCGTTCGACTGGAAGCGCCTGCGACGGGGCGAGAAGCGAGCAACAGGCAGGACGGGAGAAGGGCGTCACGGGCCGGCCGGCGTTCCGAAAAAAAAAGAGGGGGGGTCAAGGCTGGAATTTATAGATTGTTGAAGAGCCAGGTGACGTCCGCGAAGTCGATCCGCTGGTTGCCGTTGTAGTCGAACGCGGCGAGCGGCTCATTCGTCTCGATCCAGGTCATCTGGTTGAAGTAGAGCACGACGTCCGCGAAGTCCTTCCGATTGTTGCCGTTCACGTCCTCGTACCGCCCGTCCTTGTCGAGATCCAGCGGCAGGCCGCTGTTCGGAAACGGGCGCGGCGTCGGCGTTGGAGTGAGATGCATGATCGCCAGGGATCCGCTGTAGTCCTCCGGCCCCCCCGAAAGGAGGCTCGTGACCTTTACGAGGTAACGGGTGCCCGGCTCCTGGTCCCACGGGATCTTCCAGGAGTACGTGCCGGCGCTGGCGGGCCAGGACGATGCGATCGTGCCGACCGGTGCCAGGCCCATCCCTCCCGTGTAGAGCTCGACCTTCACGTTCGTGCCCGAGAGTCCCTCCTGCGTCCAGGTGACGGGATGGACTGTCCCCGCGATCCAGGAATCGCCGCTCTCCGGGGAGGTCACGGTCAGGGCCGGGGAAGAGACGAGCGTTACGAAACCGGCGTAGTCCTCCGGCCCGCCTGAGAGGAGGCTCGTGACCTTCACCAGGTAGCGGGTGCCCGGTTCCAGGTCGGCCGGGATCGTCCAGGAGTACGTGCCGGCGCTGGCGGGCCAGACGGCCGCGATCGTGCCGACCTTTGCCAGGCCCATCCCCCCCGTATAGAGCTCGACCTTTACATTCGTGCCCGAGAGCCTCTCCTGCGTCCAGGTGATCGGGACGGTCCGCCCGGCAGCCCAGCTCTCACCGCCCTCCGGGGAGGTCACGTTCAGGACGGGAGGGGATGTGATCGTGAGCGGTCCGCTGTAATCGTCGGGCCCGTTCGGGACGAGGCTCACAACCCGTACCTGGAACCCGGTGCCTGGTTCGAGGTCCGCCGGGATCGTCCAGGAGTAGGTGCCCGAGACGGCGTGGATACTGGCCGCGATCGTGCGTTCCGGGACATCTGCTCCCACTCTCCAGAGCTCGATCCTGACGTCGGTGCCCGAGAGCCCCTCCTGCGTCCAGGTGATGGGGTAGGTTCTCGTCGGGACCCAGCTCTCGCCAGCCGGTGACGTCACGGTCAGGCTGGTCCGCCTGAACTTCTGGATTCGATGATTACACAGGTCCCCAACGTAGACATCGCCGTCTGCGTCCACCGCGATCCCTTCCGGGTGGTCGAACTGTCCCTCGCCGGCGCCCTCGCTCCCCCATTTCGTTACGAAGGTGCCGCCTGACGTGAACTTCTGGACCCGGTGGTTTTGATAATCGGTCACGAAGACGTTTCCCTCGTCGTCCACCGCGACATCGAACGGCTGGAAGAACTGCCCGTCGCCCGACCCCCTGCTGCCCCAGCTGGCAAGGTAGGTGCCGGACGACGTGAACTTCTGGATGCGGTCATTATTGCTGTCGACGATGTAGACGTTTCCCGTGCCGTCGATCGCGATCCCGTGCGGGTCGAAAAACTGCCCCTCCCCGTCGCCATACTCACCCCACTCCGTGATAAAAGCGCCTGTCGACGTGAACTTCATGACGCGGTCGTTGTTGATGTCGGTCGCGTATACATTCCCGTCGCCGTCAACCGCGACTGCGTATAGGGACCAGAACTGCCCGTCGCCGGACCCATACTCGCCCCACGTCGCCAGGAACGTCCCGGTGGACGTAAACTTCTGGATACGATAGTTCAACGTGTCGGCCACGTAGACGTTTCCCGCGCTGTCCGTCGCGACATCTCTCGGGCGATACATCCTTCCCTCGCTGAATCCCCAACTGCCAAAGGATCGGATGAACGTGCCCGATTGCGCGAATTTCTGGATGCGGTGATTCTCACTATCGGCAACGTAGACATACAGGGGGTCGTCGATGCTCAGGCCGGTGGGGTAATTGAACTGCCCGTCGCCCGACCCCCTGCTGCCCCACGCCGTGACGAAGACATACGCCTCGCCGGCCAGGACGCCCGGCACGAGTGCAGAGAGGATGAGGAGGATACCGATGAGAGGGATGGGCCTCATGGGACCCTCCGCGACGACGGGTCGACTGGTCGGTTCGAACCGCCGGTGGTCGGGTGGAGATCGGTCCGGGAACGGGTGGGCCGGCGATCCGCCCGGCTGATCTCCCCCCGGAGACGCCTCGGTTGAACCGGTTCCGCGCGATGGTGCAGAGCGCCTGTATCGCTGCGCAACCGATGTCGACACCGGGAGGAGCGAGGAGGGCCGCCACTCCGATTCGAACACCAGGAACAATTTTTAAAAAACATATAATTGAGGGGAAGTTTCTATCAGGATAAAATACTTATGACAGAGCCTCTCTGATCGGGCCGTCAGTGCGAGCCAGATCGGCCCGGAAGACCCGGGGGGGCCGCCACCGGTGTCGGTATGTCATAGAGATGGGATCGGTGAGAAGGATTTCCGGACGAAGAGTGGGGCGGAGCCGGGCGAACTCTACCAGAGCGGATTCTATGTCCAGTCCGCGACCCTCAGAGAGTGTCACCGAGCGGTGCCGGAAGGCCGGCTTCCCCTGCAAGAACCAGGAGGCCGGGTGTTCGTCCTGGGTGACTGTTCGGACACGTGCTCGGCGTACTCACTCGTGGTGGAGTTCGGCGGCGAGCGGATGCGGACCGAGAACTTCGTCTCGGACGGAGCGACGTGCCGGGCGCTGCAGATGGTCGGGAACGACGCTTCGGTCGATAGTGCGATCGTGAACTTCGCCGGTACGGGCCGGCCAGTGCTGCTCGGGATCACTGAGCGGCTGGAGTACGTCGATGCGCCCTCTATGCCGGGGGATCTCGAGCGGTACCGGGCCCGAGGGTACGCGATGGCCGACAACCGGATCGCGATCGTTACGGACCACGCCGAGGACCTGTGCGGACACGGTGCCGGCGCTGGCGTAGGACCATGGATCCCATGGGGATCGGCAGCGGCTCCGTCGTGGGGTTCCCGAAGATCTGGGTCCTGCGGCGGTTGGGGATCTGGTCGGACCGGGGCTGGGGAGCGGCCTGGTCCAGGCGAACGCTCAGAGAATGACCACCAGGGAGGGAATGGTGTGAGAGGTCTCGTAAGAGACCTCATTTTTGACGTTTTCCATGGCTATCTGCACCGCAGTGGAAACAGAGGTAATGGCATCTACAGGCTCTGGTGGTTCGAGAGGGTTAAAAATGCGAGAGAAACGAAAATTTGGGCAGGATTTTGACACTTCCAGGCGAAGAGACACGATGGAACAAACCTGATTGCACGCGGATTTTTTCGTTCAAAGCGCGCGGATCGAAATCATTGGATTATTGCGGTCCTTTTCAAAATTAAGTGCCAATTTTTCCGTTTTTATCAGTTATCTGGATAATAGTAATAAATATTAATATATTAAAAAATATATAATGAACCGATATACCTATGATTTAAGCGTTTTTTGGCAGTCAAAAAAATGGGCGTTGAATTTTCGATTAAACGCCCCGGCCGGGACTTGAACCCGGGTCAAAAGCTCCGCAGGCTTCTAGGATATCCACTACCCTACCGGGACCCTGTGCCCGGAATAGTGGGGGTTGAATCTATAAATAAGTGCGGATCGCCGGCGGTTGGGGGGTCCGCGGCACCGTCGGGTTGGTCCTTCCGCGACGGCCGCTGATCCCTTTTTGCCCTGACCCGCCAACTCTGTGATCGCATGGCCACCGGATTTGATCAGGACGAGGTCTCTCGATACGCCAAGTTCCGGAAGGTCGACGGCGCGGCATACGAGAAGGTGAACCGGTTCCTTCGCAAGCATACCTACATCACGGCCCGGGAGTGGGCGCTCGCCCGGCTCTGCGCCGACTTCCGCACCACCTCGGGGGCGGAGATGACGTTTATCGGCCAGCACCTGCCCGAGCTCGTCCCGTTCATGACCGAGCCGTACTCGCCCCAGGCCGTGAACCAGGCCAGGAACTCGTTCAAGAAGAAGGTCCGCAAGTCCGGGGCCACCTTCTTCTACGGTGCGATGTGCGGGTTCTTCACCACTGACGAGCTCGACGACCTCCTCTTCGAGGCGAGCGAGATCGCCCGGTTCCTCCTCGAGGTCGAGGGGACGAGCCTCCCGGTCGACGACGAGCTGGACATCGAGGACCGGATCGCGCGGGTGATGCGGTCGGTCGGGATCGCGGCCCAGACCCTGCTCGAAACGCGGGGGCGAGAGGAGAAGAAGGAGGACGAGAGAGTTCCCGTTGAAGACGGAGACCCGGAGGAGGGAGGGGAATGAGAGTCATCCAGTTCGCCGGCTGGTCCAAGACCGGCAAGACGAGCCTGATCGAGAAGGTGCTCCGGGTCGTCCCGCAGGAGATGACGGCCGGGGTCGTCAAGCACCTCGGTGGCACACACCCGTTCATCCTCGAACCCGGGCGGGATACGACCCGGTTCTTTTCGCAGGGTGCCGCGGTCGTCACCGGGATCGATGGAGAAAAGGGAGTGACCCTGGTCCGCGACGACTCGCTCGAGGCGGCCCTCGACCGCCTCTCCGATGCGGGATGCGACCTCGCCCTGGTGGAGGGGTTCAAGACCGTCCCCTTCGCCCGCGTCGTGGTGGGCGACCTTGCCTCGGAACGGGTCGTCCTGCGCGACCCGGCACCGGAGGAGGTGATCGCCGCCCTCGAACAATTCGACGAGTATTACTCCCCGCGCGGGCTCCTTTGTACCTGCCGGCGGGCGAGTGGGGTGTGGGACGGGGTCGAGTGCACCTGCCGCGTGCCGGTCGACCCGGAACGGGCCGCCGAGTCCGAACACCTCGCCAGGCTCGAAGCCCGGTGCCGGGCTGTCCCCGGGGTGGACGGGGCGATGGTG
The DNA here is from genome assembly GCA_050178135.1 of Methanoregulaceae archaeon. Classification (GTDB taxonomy): domain Archaea; phylum Halobacteriota; class Methanomicrobia; order Methanomicrobiales; family Methanospirillaceae; genus UBA288. The sequence continues at coordinate 27,658 of JBFXGJ010000019.1, forward strand.
CACGGCAGGGTCTATCCCGGAAAAGCAACAATACTCCTCGCACTGATCGCACGCGATCCGGCCTCTGCATCCGCGGCGTTCGCAACGTTCGAAACGACCGCGAACGGCACGGCAGGAATGGGGGGACGAAAATGACCGGCAAGAAGGAACTCTTTGGAACGAACGGCGTGCGGGGCGTCGTGGGGGAATTGATGCGACCGGAGCTCGTGCTCCGGATCGGGCAGGCACTCGGCGCGATGCGCCCGGGAACGATCGCGGTCGGGAGGGACTCCCGTTCCTCGGGGGCGATGCTGGTCCATGCCATGAAGGCTGGCCTGATCGCCTCCGGTTGCTCCGTCGTCGACTGCGGCATCCTGCCGACGCCCGCCCTCCAGTTCATCGTCCGCAACCGGTTCGCAGCCGGCGCGATGATCACCGCCTCGCACAACCCTCCCGAGTACAACGGCGTCAAGGTGATCGAGCCCGACGGCACCGAGATGGGGGATGAGCAGGTGGTCGTGCTCGAGGGGAGGCTCGCCTCGGGTGAGTTCGCGTTCGCAGACTGGCGCGGGCTCGGGACAGAGGAGGACGCGAGCGGACTGGTCGACCAGTACCTCGACGGCATCCTCGCCCACTTCCCGCCGGGGGCGGGCAGCGGCATGACCGTCGCCGTCGACCCGGGGTCGGGAGCCGCCTGCCAGACGACGCCGCACCTGCTGGAACGGATGGGCGCCACGGTCCATGCGATCAACGCGGGGTTCGACGGCACCTTCCCCAATCGCTTCCCCGAGCCGACGCCCGCGGGACTCGCGCCACTCGCCGCACTCGTGCAGACGACCGGTGCCGCGTTCGGGGTCGCGCACGACGGCGACGCCGATCGTGCCGTCTTCGTGGATGACAGGGGACGGTACGTCGAAGAGAACCGGGAGTTCGCCCTGGTTGCACACCACGTCTGCCGGCGCCGGCAGGGAGTGATCGTGACCCCGGTCTCGACCTCGCAGCTGATCGAGGACGTGGCGGACGCAACCGGGTGCACGGTCCGCTACACCGCGGTCGGCTCCATCTATGTCGCCCGGAGCATGCTCGGCCTGATCGACCAGGGGGTCGAGGTCGCGTTCGGCGGCGAGGGGAACGGCGGTCTGATCTACCCCGATCACCAGTTCTGCCGTGACGGCGGGATGACCGCGGCGACGATGGTCGCGCTCCTCGCCGAGTGCGGACGGCCCCTCTCCGAACTGATCGACGAGCTCCCCCCCTACCACTTCATCTCCGAGAAGAAGAAGAGCGGCCGGATCGATGAGATCGTCCCCGCGGTCGTCGCCGCATTTCCCGATCACTCGGCCGACCTGACCGACGGGGTCCGAATTGCTAAGGAGAAGACCTGGGCCCTGGTGCGCCAGTCGGGGACCGAGCCGATCGTCCGGGTCATGGTCGAAGCCCCGGACCGGGCTGGGGCCGAATCGATGCGGGACGCGGTTCTCGCGGTGATCGCACCGTTCCTGGACTAGACCGGTGGAAGGGGCGTCACGATGGGGTGGTAGACCTCGTCGCGGCCCGGAAGCCCGTCGTCGACGGCGAGCGTCTGGTTCGACGCCGACGGCGGTGCGGTGATCGGGGCGGTCGGAGACCAGGTCGACGGTGGCTCGGACGGGGCTGCGGAGATCGGACCGGTCGGAGACCAGGTCGTAGGCGCCTCGGACGGGGGTGCGGTGATCGGGGCGGTCGGAGACCAGGTCGAAGGCGCCTCGGACGGGGGTACGGTGATCGGACCGGTCGGAGACCAGGTCGACGGTGGCTCGGACGGGGCTGCGGTGATCGGACCGGTTGGAGACCAGGTCGACGGTGGTTGCGGTTCGACAACCGGGACGCTCGTGGACGGCGCCGGCACGAACGGCTCGCCGTCACCACCCCGCTCCGGGCCGGGCGTCACGCTCGGAGCGGGAGCGGGCTCCGAGACGGGGATCCCCGGTGGAAAGAGGGGCAGGCCTGCACGGGCATCGCCCCCCGGCGCATGCGGCGGAGGGTCGGCTACCTCGGAGATGGTGTAGAGGGCGACGCAACCCCCCGAGAGGGCCGTCGCGAGGAGAAGCACGAGGAGGAGCGCACCCCCCGGCAGCGCCCGGTGCATCCATACAGATCCCGCCGGGCCGGTAAAAAACATATGCGTGGGGGCACATGCGCCCCGGACAAGAAGGGAAAGAAAGAGGCTCTTTTTAGAGGGCGAGCATCACGACCAGTATCGCTCCGGTGACCACGGTGAGAACCACCGCGATCGGGACGCAGCGCCGGATCACCTCGCCCTCGATCCCGATCTGGTCGATCACGGCGGCGGCATTGATGATCTTCGCTGGCGAGATCCCGGACGCGATCCCGCCCGCCACCGCGTGGCCCGAGTAGACCGTGGTGAAGTCCAGGTCCAGGACGCCGGTCGCCCGCTTCAGGATCCCGTGGAACATCACATTCGACGAGGCCTCCGACCCCGAGACGAAGGCCCCGAAGAGGCCGAGGAGGGGGCTGAACGCAGGGAAGGCGATCCCGAAGGTCATGGCAAGGGTAAGGCCGATCACCGCGTTCATGTTGATGTCGGAGGTGCCGGCGGCGAACCCGAGCGCGCCGTCGATGACCGACTGGCCGGACCAGTCCATCACGTAGGCGATCGCGAAGAAGACGGCGGCGGCGAGCGTCGGTGCCCACGCCCTCCTGAGCCAGGTGGTGATGATCCGGGAAGCCTCTTCGCGGCTCCGGACCATGAACGGCGCCGCGACCACGGTCGAGACGAGGACCCAGGTGTAGGCCTGGTTCAGAACCTTGAGGTCGACCGTCTTGTTTGCGACGACCGTTATCACCTGGAGCGGGCCGAGAAGGTCGTGCAGCCAGGAGGCGACGACGGGGATGCTGATCACGATACAGCAGAGCACCAGCAGGAACCAGGGGAGCGCCGCTCGCCGGATCGGCATCACGTCGGGGGGCATCTGGGCCTGGCGAGCCACGATCGGCTTGCCCTGGACCACCCGGAGGAGGAGGAGGACGCCGATCGTGACCAGGCCCGAGAAGACGCCGACGAGCCCGATCGCCGAGACGGGGAGGATATGCACGAAGAGAATCGCTGAGAACCCGAGGGTGAGGCCTGCGACGAGGGCGGGCACGATCCCCTTCCGGACCCCGTTCAGGCCGTCAGCGACGAAGAGCATACCGATAGCGAAACCGGTGGAGATCACCGGGAGAAAGAGCGAGATCGTCGAGCCGAGCGCCGCGAGGTCGAGGTTGAAGACCTGCGCCGGGAGAGTGATCGGGACGGCGAGGAGCGAGAAGGAGGTGAGCGGGTCGTACCCCAGGCACGGGAGCGCTACCGCCGCGATCGGTGAGAAGCCGAGAGCGAGCATGATCGGCGGGAGCATCGTGACCGGCGTCGCCCCGATCGAGACGAGGAAGGAGCCGAGCCCGACGTTCAGGAGCATCACCTGCTCGTAGCGTTCGGCCGCGATCAGCCGGATGAACTCGCTGATCGAGCGGATCGCCCCAGTCTGGTCCATCATGGTCACCTGGAGGATGGTGAAGAGGACCATCAGCGAGATACCGAACGAGGCGAGCACGCCGTTCATCGATGCATAGAGCGCGATCGCAGGCGATGTGGAGAAGAAGAGCACCGCGATGGCAATGGTCAGCAACCAGCCGATCACCCCCATCAGGGTCCCCGACTGCTTCAGGAGGACGAGTCCGACGAAGATCACGAGGATCGGCAGGATGGCAAGGAAGAATGAAAGGAGTAGATCCACGATGATCGCCTGTGTGGAGTACAGTGCCGTGCTTTAGCATAACAATATTACTCACCGAGCGGGGTCCTCTGAAGCGATCACTTTCACCCCGCGAGCGGTGGGCTCAAGGCTCGAATCGCCGATAATTGTCCTGCCCCAGGCCTGCCACTGCCGGGGAACCACATCGGATCTCTTCTCTATCGGTGCACCTCCGGACGCCGCCGACGCGCGGACGGCCGGACCTGTGACACCCTTGTACTGAACCAGGAGAGTGGAAGGGAAGGAGGCCTAAATAGCCTGAACGACCCTGTTTTTCGCGACGTTGTACTCGAGCCGGAGAGGCTGAGGCAGGAGTGCGAGCGCCACGGCAACCCCGACGGGGATCAGGATCACGTCGTCGAGGTGGCCGACGAAGGGAAGAAAGTCGGGGATGATGTCAACCGGGCTCGCCACGTAGGCGAGTGTCGCGAGCATGACGAGCTTGGCCACGAGCGGGACACGAGGGTCGCGTACGCCGCCAATCATCATCTCGATCTGGCCTCGAAAACGACTCAACCGCGCACTCAGGGTGGTGACGCGCCGAACGGTCTTGAAGAGACCCATGCCGAAACGGTGGGGACCTTGAGGTTAAGGAGTTGCTGATCGTGACAGAATGAACAGGAGAGACCTCATAAGGCGCAAATAAACCGAACATTTTATATGGATTCTCCCCTCCCAGAGTGAACGGAGAGTGAACCTCGTGAAAGGAACACGGTCTCTCGTCCTCGTCGCTGGGTGCCTGCTGCTGCTGCTCGTTGCCGTCGCCGCTGCAGCCGGCAGTCCTGGCGGGGCAGTCCAGCAGCAGAACATCCTGGTCTCGACCGGGGGCGACTCGTTTGGCGCTCTTCTTGACCCGTCACCGCCCGCCGGCAGCGGTGCAAACAACGAGCCCCCTCCCTGGACCGGACTCTTCATCCTGGTCGCCGGTAGCCTGCTCGGCGCCCTCTGGCTGGGGGTCGTGGTGCTCGCAGTCCTGAACCCGGTCGGGATGGACACAGACAGCGGCGACAGGGAGCAGCGCCGGCCGTCGCCGGAGCGCGGGGGAGAGAAGAGAGACGGGGGAGAACGGCGGCGGCGTCCATCGCCGCACCCATCCGACTGGCTCTGACGCCAGACCCGAGAAAGAGCCTCAGGCGAGAGTCGAACTCGCGACCTGCTGATTACAAATCAGCCGCTATGCCACTAAGCCACTGAGGCGTAGAGGTAGAGTTGTGCCCGGCCCGGCAAAAAACCTCCGGAGAAGGAACGACCTGATCTCCACCCGCTCCCCGGTCTGCATGAGGATCGTCGCCTCGGCGATCGTGAAGGCGTGGTCCGCGGAGCGCTCGAGGTATCGCGCGGCCATCACGGAGTTGGTGCACCGGGTGACGTTCTTCGGGTCCTCGATCTTCGCCGTCGCGATCGGTCGAGGGCAGTGCAGGGCTCATCCATCATGATCACGTCCAGCTCGACGGGGAGGGTCAGGGTGATACAGAACCGCTGTTGTTGCTCGCCCGGGGGCCGAGTCCCCGGCCGGTCCTGTACCTCGTCCCGGAGGGCGCCCTTGTGGAGCGAGCGCTCGACGCCGCGTCGATCTCCCGGATGGCGTCGGTCGTGACGTTCAATAGGTCGTTCGACGGGTAACCGACCAGGGAAATCCTGTCGCGGGCGATCAGACCACAAGGGGGTCCGGGTACTTCGTCCTCTCGGTCGGCTTTGAGTTCGCGCGAGGACATGCCGAGGTCGGTCTCCTGGTTCGTTTTCTTGAAGCGCTCGATCAGCTGCTGCGCGATCGGCAGGACGGCGGTTGACCCGGAGAGGGAGAGGCCTGCCCTTCGAGGTGCCCGGCACGGTCGTCGAGTTGATCGTCAGAGGACCGTCAAGCGACTCGTCTGCAGGTGCCGTGACGGTGGGGGCCGCCTGGAGGCCCGGCGTGCCGGTGCAGTTCGCGACGAGCGGGGTCGTCTGCGCTCAGGTGAGGATGGTGCTGGCAGAGGATCGAGGGGAGCCGCCATACAGGTATTCGACAAAAAATCTATAGATAACCGGACAGTATATGTAACCCACCGAACGCCCCGGCCGAGCATTCGGCCGCCGGGCAGAGGCGCTCTCGATGGATATTCGGCGTGTACAGGTCACGGGGGGGTCGTCGTTCGTGATCACCCTCCCGAAAGAATGGGCGACGAACCAGAAGATCAGGAAGAACGACCCGCTCCGGGTGATCACCCAGTCAGACGGGACCCTGCTGATCACCCCGAACATCGCGGAGGACCCGGTCCAGCGTACCCGTGAGTTCGACGTCAGCTCCTGTTCGAGCGCCCCCTTCCTCTTTCGCTCGCTGATCGGGACGTACATTTCGGGGTATACGGCGATCATAATCCGGTCGAAGACGCATCTCCCGCCGTTTGTCCGGATGGTGGTGCGCGACTTCACCCAGATGACGATCGGCCAGGAAGTGATGGAGGAGACCGAGACCACGATCCAGATCAAGGACCTGTTGAGCCCGAGCGAGCTCTCCTTCGAGAGCACGTTAAAAAGGATGTTCGTGGTGGTCCGGGCCATGCACCGCGACGCGATCACCGCCCTCGCTTCGGGGGACCCGGAGCTGGCCCGCGAGGTGGTCGACGAGGACCGGGACGTGGACCGGCTTCACTGGCTGATCGCGCGGCATGCCAACATGCTGATGAGGCACTCGAGCCTCTCAAAGAAGATGGGCGTCACCCAGGTCATCGCGTCGACCTACACTGTCGTCTCGCGGATCCTGGAGCGGATCGGGGATCACGCCGTTCGGATCGCAAAAAACGCGCTCCTGCTCGGCGATCACTCACTGGACCAGGAGACCGTGGAGCGGTTGAGGAACGCGAGCGAGCACGCGCTCGGGATCCTGGAGCGAGCGGTGGCCTCGCTCTTCGGTCGCGATATCCGCCTCGCCGACCGGTCGATCGAGGAGGTCCACGAGGCACAGGCCCTCTTCGAGGAGCTCCACGAAAGAGCGCTCTCCCAGCCCGCCGAGACGGCGATCGCGCTTGGCTCGATCGTCGAGTCGATCCGCCGGCTCGCCGAGTACTCAGGGGACATCGCTGAGGGCGTGATCAACCACGTGGTGGACCGGGAGGCCTAGGCATGCGTCCGCCTGCGCTCCTCGATCGCATCGACCGTGCCGTATCCGACCTTTCGGGGATCGACGCCCGCGTGGTGGAGCCCGGACGGTCCAACCTGGCGGTGGCGGCGCCGGGCGCA
>JBFXGJ010000020.1:0-34203 GCA_050178135.1 Methanoregulaceae archaeon
ACGAGCGATAGCTCTCGCGATCTGATCAGAATGAGACCCATTGCGGGGCGTTAAGGGGAGAAAACGGACAGGAGCGAGCAGAGTCCCCGGTAAAAACGGAGAAAAGTGAGGGTTCGTAGCTATTCTCCCGGATGTCTCGAATAGCCAGTCGAGGTCGATGAGACGTGCTTAGAGTTGTCAGCGAAAAATGACGAAGCATTGTATCGAGACCAGGGGAGTCAACGAGGAAGAGAACAGTGAAACAATCCATCATCGGGGCGCTATGTCGAAGCGGCCTGTTCCAGGCAGAGATTGTCGAACATGTCGAAGATAACCCCCTCACGCCCTGTCTGTCCCGAGTGGAAAAGAGAGTACTAATCGTTGTTTCCGAATCCAGGGTGCATCTACTGATGATACATTGAAGACTTCCTCCTTCGGATGGTCGAGCACGAAAACACAGCAGTAAGCGATGGAGACGAGAGCACCTCCCGGTACTGGAGGATTTCAGGTATATACGAATTCGACGCGAGCAGCGAAGGAAGAAAATCAACAAACAACAGCGTATCCAGGTGAGGTCGGGAGCAGAACATGAGGAATCGTGAGCGATATGATGACATGCAGGGGCCGATTGACGATCGGAGATGGTGGTTGGGGGCCTGTCCAACGTCCACCCTCATTGAACAGCCAGACAGGATCTCCGGGCTTTAAAAAAGCGTCCGGAGCAGCATGTTTGAACGCTCGGGGAGGTACCCACACAGCGATCCTGCCATGACCGGCAGCCACGCAAGGACCGAATCCTTCGAAATGCCCGTGGCAGCGCAGTACTTCGCGAGGTACATCTCGGCGAGGTCCTTCCTGTCCATGAAGAGGTAGTCCAGGTAACTCCGGGCAACATCCGCTGCCGGATCGCCCAGGGCAACCTCCGCCCAGTCGATGATGCTGTACGTCGAACCGTCAAAGAGGATGTTGCCCCCGTGGAAGTCCCCGTGGAGGACTGCAAGCCCGTCCGGGAGGGTCGAGAGCAGGGACAAGAGCTGCTTCCGGTCTTCATCGTCAAGACCCGGTGCCACGGCGATGTTCCCCATCAGGACCAGTTTGATCGGGCGAAAATGGGACGAATTCACCCTGTGCATGGCAACCTGGAGTTCCACCACTCTGTCAAGGCATTCGCTAGTCTTTTCAGCCGACCGCAGCATCATGTCCATGATGGATTCGCCCTTCACCTGATCCATCAAAAGCACGGTCCTGCCGTGGAACGTCTCGACACCGTAGACCCTGGGGGCCGGGATGCCATGTTCCGCGACGGCAGCCAGAGTAAACGCCTCCTGGAATACCTGGCGTGATGGTTGGCCAGCGCGATAGACCTTCGCCACGATGCCGTCGCGGGCATACACGACTGCGGACATCCCGCTGCCGACCTGTTCGCCATAGCGTTGTGTAAACTCACCATCGCTCTCTGGCGTTGCGTGTCTGGATTTGCTCGGATCTGTTTCAGCCACAAGAATCACCTGCCCGAGTATTCCGGACGACCCGGACATCGGTACAGAGTACTTCCGATGCAATCCTAAAGACTTCGATCTGAGGCAGGTGGACAGCTATCGGGTCACAGGATGCCGTTGCGGTTCTTCGGCAGACCCCCCTGTATTCGGCCTCGACGATGGGTTGGGAAAAGAGGCCCAGATCTCCACTGCACCCCACCAGTCGTCCATCCCAACGCTAGCCCTCCACACCTCAGTCCGGGAACAAATTGAAAAACCACAAATAGAATCGGAACAAGAAGTGCGACTCAGAGATTGTGACGGTCGGCACGCCGGCGTACCATGAACACCCCTGAGAACACCTCGATATGACAGACACAACCGCTCAGGTCTCAGCAGGTACTGGGGAATTTGGCTTCACGCTGGAGTCAGTGATCCTGCTCATTCTCGGAATATTCATGGGCCTCTTCGGTCTCCTCCTCTTCTCCATCACGACCGGCGCTCTCCCGTATGCCCCGGATAGCACCTATGGCCTCTTCCTTGTCATCGTGGCGCTGCAGGTCATCACGATGGGCAAGACCCCGCTCGGGGATGTCCGCCGGACGTGGCTGGTCATCATCATCGGGATCGCCGTCGGCATCATGGGGATGCTCGCCTGCTTCATCCCTGGCCTCCTCTCAGGGGTCGTTCGGATACTGGTCGGTGCCATCCTCATTCTCGGAGGTGCGGTCCTTCTGGTCCAGCTCATTCTTCACAAAGAGAAGGCAGCCCTCTGGCTCGGTGTTCCCGGCATACTCCGGCACCTCACCGTTGCCTGCGCGCTCGTGTATATCATGGCGTTCCTGCTTGGCATCGTCACGCTCGTCCCTGCCGTCACGACCGATCCACTCACTGCCGTTCTCCTTATCATCGACGGAGCAGCCCTCTTTTATCTGGCCTGGTGCATCGAAGTCGTCGGCAGGAAATTCCCAAAGAAGTCCGAACTTGCTGAAAAAGGGCGAGAGGGACCGGACCGATTCTTCCTTGTCAGGGACGTCCCCTTTCCGTTCACAACCGCGCTGCTGATCTTTCTCGGCGTGCTCCTTGCGCTGCTTGCCATTCTGCTCGTCCCGGTCAACCTGGGCGTCCTCCCTTTCTCGCCCGACGGCCAGCTTGGGCTTCTGCTCGTCATCATGGCCATCCAGATCCTTGCGATAGGGGAGACGCCCCTCGGACCGTTCCGACGCTCGTGGATCCTTGTCCTGATCGGCCTCGTCTTTGTCGCCATGGGAGTCTACTCCTGCATCGTGCCGGGGTACCTCACCGACCTGCTTCGCGTCCTGCTCGGTCTCCTCAACCTTATCGGAAGCCTCGTCCTTCTCGTTGGCCGGGTTGTGCCGATCGTGCAGGAGATGCGGAATGCCCCTTCCCGGCCCGTCGCGCTTCCTGCACCCCTGCGCAACCTTCTCCTCACCCAGACCGCACTCAATCTCATCGGGATCCTCTTTGGCATCTCCATGCTCATGCCGGGATTCATCCCTGGCATGGTCACAGCAGGGATCCTCTTCTTCAACGGCCTGCTCCTCTTCCTTCTCGCGTTTATCCTTGGTACCCTTCCGCCGGCGGAATGAAAAAGGAGAATCGGTGATCGTGCTTAAAAACCCTGGTCTCTCCTGAGGTCCAGTCTCTTGCCAGGGATCACGCGTCTGCATGGGGTGACGGCAACAAAAGCGTGAGAACCTGGCTTAATACTGTCCGTCGCTCTCATCGGACGTCCGGATTACCGGGCAATTTTTCAATGCTGTATTTCCTGAAGGGTTCGGGTTGAAACTGGATTCAAGATATGAAACGTTGATCTCGGATGAACGGGTTCGTGGGGTTGAAGGACCTGTCGAGCGCACACACCATTCTATCTCGTGTCATACATCACGAGCCGGTCGAACAACGATTCTTAGTGACCGATCCTGACGTGTCCAGGGGTCTGTATCCGGTTGCGGCGCCGTGGGTCACCGAGGATCGGATGTCGTCATACAAGCAGCCCGTGAATGGAACACCCCCTCGAACCAGTGTCCTGATGGGACGCGGATAGGGTTATTCTGGGACATGATAGAAAATTACATGCATAATCTGTCCAACCTTGATGGTACTGGATAGTTCAGGTTTTTTCATGAACACAACGGAAAGACGGTGCACAGACAAGCACCACTATTCTCTTGCGGATCTCGGTTGGACCGCCGAGCACGCAACCGCCTTCGATCGCTACAACGGTGATTACGTAGCCGGCCGTGTCTCCTGTCGACAGAAGACTTCGTGGGAGGTCTTGATTGAAGGTGAGTTGGTGACAACCGGCATCTCGGGGGCGATGAAGCGGCTCGGTCGGTATCCAGCGGTCGGAGACTTCGTGGTCCTGCTCCGGCAGCCCGCGTGCGGCACCACCATGATCGTCGACATCCTCCCGCAACGAACCCGGTTCACGCGGGGAGCAGCGGGACGGGAGGGCTCAAATCAGGTGATCGCGGCGAATGTCGACACGGTCTTCATCGTGACCGCCGCCGGCAGGGACCTGAACCCGCGTCGGACCGAGCGCTACCTCGCGATCGCCCACGCCTCTGGTGCCCACCCCGTGATCGTGATCAACAAGTGCGACCTTGCGGATGACCCCACGGTGCTCGCAGACGAGATCCTCGCCGTTGCCGGCAGCACTCCGGTCATCACGATCAGCGCCGCGACGGGCGAGGGACTTGAACGACTCCTGCCGTTTCTTGAACCGGGCTCCACGATCGTTTTGATCGGCTCGTCGGGGGTTGGGAAGTCGACACTGATCAATCGGCTCCTGGACCAGAGCGTGCAGAAGACCTCAGAAACGCGGGTGCACGATCAGCGGGGCCGTCACACCACGACCGTTCGGCAGCTGATCGTTCTGAACGGGGGTGCTCTCATGATCGACACCCCCGGCCTGCGGGAGGTTGGGATTGGGACGGCGTCCGAAGGGATCGACGAGGCCTTCCCTGATATTCTCATGCTCGCTGAGGGATGTCGGTTCTCGGACTGTCGGCACGAGCAGGAGCCGGGATGTGCAGTGCAGCAGGCAGTCCGTGACGGTGTCCTCACCACCTCCCGGTTCAACAATTACCACCGCCTGGTGAAGGAACTTGCGTTCGAGAAGGCGAAGGCTGAGATCGGGCTTGCTCGGATGGAAAAAAAGCGCTGGAAGCAGATCAGCGGCCACGGGAAACTGGTCAACTCGGTCCGGGCAGCAAGGGATCTCTGAGGGGCGGATCAGATCGTCAAACCTCTCTTCGCGAGAGGGCGTGGTGCCATCTGTTTTGCCCATCCACGGGACCTAAACGTTCAATCAAGACCGAGATGGCAGGATGGCCTCTTCTTAATAATCGAAATAACCAGCAGGTGAAGTTCTTCCAGGAAAGCCGAGTCGTGCAGTATTGCTGACGGCGTCTTCTGGGTCGGCACCCTGGACTGGGATCTCCGGACCGACGATGAATACACCCTGAAGGGCACCACCAACAATGCGTAACTCGTCTTCGGAACAGGAAGGTGTCGCCCTGGTCGATGACACACATCCCGGCACCTCCGCACAGATGTGGGGGCGTATCGCCCACGCATTTGCATGCGAGGATCGCGAAGTGTCGATCGACCTCATCGTCAAGGACCATATAGAGACCGACCACTCCGGGGCACTCCTCGAGGTCCATCGGTGCCTGTGTCGGTTCTTTTTCAGCAAGTATTCAGCCTCGCTCGGGAGCCACTCGAGTGCATGAGCGAACTGCTTGTCCTCGCTGGCACATCTCCTTCCACAGATGATGTTGGAAAGAGTCGCGGTCGCTATCAACCGGGTGGTGGTGAAGACCCAGGGACTGGGGGACGTCGAGGGGTGTTGGGCATGGTGGGTCTGCATGCGGCATGGATGCCAGCATTTCACCATCTTTGATCCAGTTCTGATCAGGCGATCGATCATCTCCTGCTATCGTATTGGGCAGGGACCATTCTCCTCCTCAGGTTCATCTCCTCGGATTGGTCGTGCTGAGATCCCGGGCTTCACGAATCGACCCAGTCTCCGTCTCATCGGTGTAACTGCATCTATATCTCTTTCCAGCGGGATGTCCTGGGTTCGGATCGCGATTTTCGAAAAAAAGTCCCTCCACCCTCTTCATATAGGGATTGTTGGAGGTGTGCCACGATGGGCGGATCGAACGTTTTAATATACCTACATCGGCTGACCGGCAGTCGTTACCGGCCCTGTGTGAACGTCCATTCAACCAGCGATGGGGGATACTGGCTTCCGTGGATTATCAGCCAGTTTTCACGGTGGGTTCTCCACGGGAGTGCGTTGCGATCCGGGATATAGGCAAGAAGGGTTTATCCTGTGCCGCTCGCCTGGCCCCCTGTAGTAGTGCCTACCGGGCCAGTGCCTCGTCTTCCATGTGGCGCAATCGGTAAACGTCACGGGGTACCGAGAGCTCGAACCGAGCTCCCTGTCCCATCACCCCCGTCTCTGCGATCTCGATCCCGGTCAGTCCCAGGATCTCCCTGCTCATGAACAGGCCGAACCCGGTGTTCTTTCCCACCCCTCGCTCGAAGATACGTTCTTTATCGGCCGCAGGGACGCCCACTCCGTTGTCTTCTATTCCGACGATCAACTGGTCCTTATCAATCCGCCAGTTAATCGTGACGTGCTGAGCCGATTCGGCATGTCGCGCTGAATTTTCCAGGAGGTTGTAAAACACCCGGGGGAGCATCGGATCGGCCCAGACATCTATTCTGTCCAGGCCCGGCAGGACGTCGACAGCGCTGGTGGGTGCATCCCGAATTGCCTGCATAACCACCTCCCCGAGGTTCTGCCAGCGGGGGGAGTGGACCCCGAGGTCCTCGTACTCCCGGGTAAACGCGATCTGGCGGGCGATCCGCTCGACCACGCGCCTTTCCTGGACCACGGTCTCGAGAGATGCTGGATGGTCTATGGCCTGTTCCTCGGCAAGGTCGAGCCAGCCGTTCAGCGCCGTGAGCTGGTTCTGGATGTCATGGCGCGTGATCGAGGAGAGGAGGTTCAGTTTCGTTATTGCCGACCGGAGCGCACTCTCTGCCCGGCGAATATTTGAGACATCATACATCACGCCGACAAGCCGGCTCCTGGTTCCGGAATCATCCAGCAGCACGCGGGCGCTTGCCTGGACCGTGCGCGACTCACCTCCCCTTTCTCGAAGGTGGAACTCGACGGTGATGTCGTTGCCGGTTTCGGTTGCATGATGAATTGCCTCGCGAATTCGTTCACGATCGTCGGGCACAACCCACTCGTGCCACCTGGCATAGAGATCCGTCCTCTCCTCGGGAGCAACCTGGAAGAGCTCGAATATCCTTTCGTCCCAGATCAGGCGGCTCTCGGCAAGGTCGAGATCCCAGACCCCCATCCGCGCCGCGGAGATCGCAAGGTCATATCGATCGGCGAGCTCCTTAAGGGCGCGCTGGGAGTCCCGGAGTTCGTAGTTCAGCCGACGGGTGGTGCTGAGCAGGTAGACGGTCGGAACAGCGACTGCCAGCGCAAGCTGGAAGACCTGGAAGAGAATGTTCTCTGGAGTGGAGTTTAAAACGGCCGTTGAATCGGGATGAAGAATCCAGGCAAGGGTTCGAAACCCGAGGGACACGGCACAGAAGACAAGGGCAATGGCGAGGAAGAGCGGCAGGGCGGTCCTTTCCCGCTGGTTGCGGACGATCCGGTAACCCGTGATGAGAAGCAGGGGACCGATCAGGACGGTCAGGAGCAGGACCCTGGCGACTGGGAGGTCCCACCCGTACCGGAACAGGACGAAGCCCCCGATGGCCAGGGGGATCAGCAGGTAGCACAGGTTCGAGATCTTTCGATCCTCGTAGAACTGCACGAGGCCGTCGTAGAGAAGGACAATGGCGAGGACGATCAGGCTGTTTCCAAGCGCAATGCTCAATAGGTCCGGGATGGTGCCCCGGAACGCGACGAGCAGGAAGCCGACGGCCATCAACAACTGGTTCCCGGTGATCAGAAGGAATCCGGGATACGTTCGCTCGGTTCGCCAGTAGTAGAGGAGAACGATTGCCAGCAGTGCGTTTGCGAGCATCGTGGCGATCATCAGGGTACGGACGTCGAGCACGGACTCAGCACTCCTCGGTACCAAAAAGCTTGAAGGATATGGTTATTATGATACCGATGTGTTCATCAGGCGGTATCATTCCCTCCTCGGTCCTTCCTCCGATGGACTTCGCCCTTGCCAATTATCGTCTCCTCGTTATTTGTATATACCTGGGGTTCGACATCTCGCTGCTCAGTACCTCGAAAAGCATCCTGACATCGTGGCGTCTCCGGTTCTCCACCCACCACGAGGAAAGAGAACATCTGTTCATGACCAACTCCGCCAACCTCGATCGCCAGGCACCGAGCAGACAGGTAAAGACGACTCAGGTGTTCCTGGACTTCGTCCCACTTCCAGAGATGGACCAGATCAACAATTTTTAATGAGGAAACCCGAAGATCACTCGAGCTTCCTTTGTATGAAAAGAGTGGAAGGCGTCACCATCCAATGCCCGGGAACGGTGACATCACCGGGTGAATACCATCCGCGATGATCCACTCTCGTCGGGCTTTCCTGCGTTCGGCAGCCCACGCTTCCGATTCAGCCCTCCGGGCTCTCCGTCCTGGACCGCAGGCGGTTGTCGAGATGGGATTCATGGTCCGCTCCAGTCTCGGGTAGAAGGTGCGACGGGCCTGAGAAGGTGGGACGACCTTCAGAGGACCGACTCGAACGGGGTGTCAGTGTTGCTCGGAGCGGGGGGACCAACAGGCATTCCGGGTCGATGGACCCGAATTGGATTCGACCACCCGGGTCGCTGGCTCATGTGACGCTGCCCTCAAGGATTGTGGTGCCGTGCAACCTCTGCGGCAGGTCGGTATTCTCTGTGAATGGAAAGCGGGGAGGTGGACCCCCCGGCGGGTTCAGGAGAAACCCGCCGCGAGGTAGCCGGTGACGCCGCCGGCGGCGTTGTACACCTCGGCGAAACCGGCCCGTTTTAAGAGACTGCTCGCCAGGCTCGAGCGCTGACCGGTCCGGCACATCACGATCAGCGGCCGGTCGGAGGGGAGCTCAGGGTGACGGGTTCGCAGGTCCATCGCCGGAATATTCACCGCCCCTTCGAGGTGGTGGTCCTCGAACTCATCTGGGAACCGGACATCGACCAGCACCGCCTTGCCTGATGTCACCATGTCATGCGTCTCGGAGGGCGAGAGCTGGCGGACATGGTCGATCGGATAACCGGCGATCGACCATGCGTGGGTGCCGCCGACCAGGTAGCCGATGGTCCGGTCCAATCCAACCCGGCGGAGTTTCAGGACCGCCTCCTTCACTTCGGCGGGAGAGTCGGCAACCAGGAGGATGTCGTCGTCAGGTGGAAGGACCCACCCGGCGAAGGTCGAAAAGTTCGAGGCAATGTCGATGTGTATGCTGCCAGGAATGTGGGCGCCCCCGAAGGTCGCGACGTCCCGGACCGATAGGATCACGCTTCCAGGGGTTTCTGCCCTGGCCTGGAACTCTGCGGGACGGAGCGGTCGGACCTCGGGCAGGGTCCGGACGAGCGCGGGCCCCTGTCGGTTGATATCGCTGCACCGGGAGAAGTGATCGGGTGCCGGCGGCATGTTCTGCGTGAGTGAGGTGATGAACTCCTCCCGGTCTGATACCTTGAGAGCGGCGTTGTACTGCCGTTCGTACCCGATGGTCGAATAGCGCATCGCCCCCATTGCCCTGCCGCAGAGGGAGCCTGCGCCGTGCGCGGGAAAGAGGAGGCATCCGTCGGGGAGGGCGAGGACCTTTTTATGGAGATTGTCGAAGAGCATGCCGGCAAGCTCGCGGGAGCGTCCGGGGAAGAGGTCGGGCCGGCCGACATCGCCGACGAAGAGGGCGTCGCCGGTGAACGCCGCGGCGGGTTCCGGACCGCGTGCGGTGTCAGCGACCACGTAGGTGACCCCGTCGGGGGTATGGCCCGGGGTATCCAGCACGGAGAAGCAGAGTTCCTCGACTTTGAAACTGCTTCCGTCGGCGACGGCGATGTGGTCGAACGCGCAGTCGCCCGAGGCAGGGGCGTAGATGGCGGCGCCAGTCGTCTCCGCCAGTTCCATGTGGCCCGAGACGAAGTCGGCATGAAGGTGCGTCTCAAGGACGTGTGTGATGGCGAGATTCAGCTCGGCCGCTGCATCGAGGTAGCGCTCCACGTCTCGGGTCGGGTCGATAATTATACACCTGCTCTCTGCGCCGACAAGGTAGGAACTGTGGGCGATGCCGGGAATAAAGAACTGCTGGATAAACACCTTCTGCCTCCTTGACTGTGAGGAGATCCAGACATCGAGAGGATATAAATATCCCGGTTCCGGAAATTGGGTTCGGCATCCAGGGGGCCAGCAGGATGCGGGTAGTACCGACTGATACTAGGTGGAGAATCTGCATCTGATAACCGCACGAGACCCTTCGTATAGATGGCCGGGATCGTCCAGTCCGGAGAGGCGGTACTCTTGAAAACTGCGGGTACTGTACACCTCGTGAGTTCAATCTCCCCCTCGACGGCCAGCGTCTATGTCCACTCCATCTTCGATCCTGCGTGGGGGGCGACCCACCCCTTTTTTTCAGCGCAACTCCTTTTCACTTTATCCCGAATTAATCGCCGTGCAATGGTCGAAGCCCGGCTCTGGTATGTGCACTGGGTACCTCTCTGCACGATCGCAGGGACGCCTCCTGCCGGCACGACGATCCGGTTCAGACTCTCCGCGCTGATCGGCAGGGTCTCGTGGTTGATCATACTGATGGTCATGATGGGGCTGGGCGACGCCCGCGAGTCTGGGATCTCCGTTGTGTGACCGGACGAGGACTGAGTCCATGGCCTCATTTTTTTCGGGGGGAACGGCCCTCCAACCGATCCCTGGGTGAACGGGCCGAGGCGGCAATCTAAGACTTCTGGTATGCCGTCTCAATGGGGGGGGCGATCCGGACGATAAAGGTGGCAAGGAACGCAGCGGTGATCTGCACCATGACCCGGAGGGTCTCCGCCGGAGAGGGTAGAACGGCGTACCCTCGACCATCCGAATGTTCACAAAGGTCTCATCAACGATGCCCTCGAGGCTGTCCATAATCCTTGCTTCCGCCTCTCGCGGGAGGCACTCGAGCAGCTTCGCCGACCTTCCGCGTGTCGGCAAGCGAATACGCGGGTGCATCCATATCCCGATTTCGCGTCGGAGCTGCGCGGTGGAGGGAACCCGCCGGGACCGGATGTCCTCGACGTCCTCGGCGATATGGGCCGGCAATCATCCGCCGGATCTCCCCCTACGGACAATGTGCCGCCACATCTGAGGCGAGCCGTGCCGCTCGCCACCCTACGCTGAACGCCACCACCCGCCCCCGGCCTCGCGGCATCTCTGCAATGCCACGATGCGCCGCCGCTCCGCGCGACCTTGCGCCTATCCGTGTGCGATGAGTGCACAGTCGACGGCGATCTCGCTTGATGCCGCCTCGTTCGACTCGACCGCGCCGGCGGAGACCGTCGGGTCCCCGCAGTTCCTGCCCCCCCACTCCGGCCCGGACACCGTCAGTCCCAGATCAATCACGACCGGCTGCGCCCTCTTGCCGACCTCGTCCGCGGATGGGATGGGGACGTCGACCGGCTCGCTGGAGGTGCCGTGGTCTCCTCCCCCCGTCATGCTCCGGTGGGAAGAGGAGCTCCGTAATGAGGTGAGTCCTCTCTCTTCACATCGGGGAGGGCGCCAGGCGGCGAAGACGGTCGGAACAGTGTCTGTTCGTTCGTCCGTCGATAGCGACTGGATGCGGGATGAACGCGATCCCGGTGAGGGAGACCGGTGTGTCTGCGACTGCCGTGTGTGGTTCCGTGATGGACGCACTCGACCCCTGCTCGTTCACGGCGGCACTTCGCTTCACGACGTGAACAGGGAGCTCTACACCGTCGTGTTTACCCGCGACCGCGGGAGGATCTCGTCGTTCGAGGGCGATACGATCCGGGCCTCGGCAGAGGCCTGTGCGGACACGATGCCGGCGCTCGCTTGACCGCCCGCTCCATCCTCATCCAGATTCGATCAGTGACGGCGGTTTTCGAGAGCCCGTCGGTTTAGCAGGGTCATTGGATTGGGGCTTTACCGCCCCCCTGTGCCGACAGTTGAACACTCGATTTTCGTACGATCTCTCTTCGGATCAGATGGTCTTCTCTAACCAGAGTTAATAGATCCTGAGATGAGACCTTGTTCGCCTGGAATGGCCCTTTCGATGCCTACTCGGATGACCGAGGTGATGTGAGGCTGGTGTGTGCTCGCTCCTTTATCTGGAACGACATCTAACACCGGTGTGTAATGAAGATTAACTGGGAGGTAAAACTGGCCATAGTGCTGGTCGCACTGAGCTGCAGCATCTATGCATTCAAGCTGTTTTATTTAAAGAACCCCCAGGATACCGCGAATTACATCTTCAATGCCCTGGGATTTCTGCCGATCAACGTCCTCCTTGTCACGATCGTCCTCAACAAACTGCTTGCGATACGATCACGGCGTGAGCGGCTTGATAAAATGAACATGGTCATCGGGACATTCTTTTCCGAGGTCGGGAACGACCTGATCCGACTGATTGCGCCGAGCGATCCGGACATAGAGCAACTCAGAAAATCACTTGTAATGCGGCCGGAATGGGATGGCGGCATGTTTCCCCTGGTGAGAAAGCAGGTTGCATCCCACAAATGTGCGGTCGATGCCTCGTCGGTTGACCTGGTTCAGGTCCGGGAATTCCTCTCCTCGCGGAGAGATTTCATGCTCCGGTTGCTGGAGAACCCCGCCCTGCTCGAGCACGAATCATTTACCGACCTGTTGCGGGCTGTGTTTCATCTCGCCGAGGAGCTTCGATGCCGAAGCGATCTCGTGTGCCTGGAATCCACTGATTGTGCCCACCTCTCCGGGGATCTTCGACGAGTGTACGAACAAATCGTGGACCAGTGGCTCCGTTACATGGAGTACCTGCTGAAAAATTATCCATACCTTCACTCCCTCGAGATGCGGACAAATCCGTTCGACCTCGATGCCTCACCAGTGGTTCGGGAGTAACAATCCTCCACCCTTCCCCGTCCCAACCTCCTTCTGTCGACTGGCCCGTGAGATTTTCATCCGATCCACAGAACCCGGTCTCCCTTCCGGGCATGTGATCTGTAGGGGGGGTTCGGTCTTCCTGGGGCACGTGGTTTTCCTCCCCGACGCGGATACCAGTCCTGGCGAACGGCCCTTGATATTCCCACGAAAGGACATCCTCCTCGACCTGGTGCTGAGACGGTTCAAAAAATTTACCCTCCGGGAAGGTGCGGTCTCGGTTTCTGGTACCCCGGGTTCATTTGTACCAGGCTCGAGGAATTCACCGGAGTAGGCGATGACGACCCCCATGTTGACCAATATTTTTCGGGTGCGGACCAACCGGATGCGTTTGTCCTAGGGTGTGGACTGACCAAGCTCGGGTGCGACCTGCGATCGGCATCCTGCGAACGAGAACGCCCAGGATCGCTGGTGATTATATCCTCGCACCATTGCCAGCGACCCAGGTGCGGTGATGCGTCTTCTGGCGCACAATCGTACCTCAAATTATAAGTAGTGAAAAGAATGCAAGTACGATTCTCATGCATAGGGATCAACCGTCCCCAACCCGATTCTTCTTCGCGTTCTGTCTCCTTGTCGTTCTTTTCTCAGTCGTGCCAGCTGCTGCTGAGGATCTTCCGGTGATCGTCGCCGAATACACGATCACACCCGCTGTCCTTCAGCCAGGTGACGTGGGAACGATCACGGTCATTATCCGAAACACGGCATCTGCCGCGAGCCTGACCCGGAAAGAGAACCTTGCCGACTCCAGCGGCACGTATGAGAGCACGAAGAGTACTGACATCAGTGTCAACATCGAGAGCGTCCGGCTCAACGGAGATGGAGTCGAGGTCCTCTCCGGCGAACACCGGCGGGTGGGGGCGATCGGCTCCGGTGAGTCCGTCCCCGTGACCTTCCTGGTTCGAGCCCCGCCGTCCGACGGCATCTACTTTCCCATTCTCTGGATCGAGGTCACCGATGGACGGAGTATCCGCACGACGATCCCGGTGAACGTCAACACCCAGATCGCCCTGCTCAAGAAGCCGGGGCTCGTGGTGAAAAAGACCGTGCCCGACGGGGTGAACCCCGGCGACGATATCGCCACCTCGGTGGATATCAGGAACGAAGGTCTCTCCCGGGCAGACCAGGTCACCGTCACGGTTAACTCCTCCTCCCGGTCGATCACCCCGAAGACCCCCGGGACATATCATCTGGGAACCTTGCTCCGTGGGGAGAATGCAACCCTCGACATGGTCTTCTTCTCCGATAAGCAGGCCCCGCTTGGACTGAACCCGCTCCTCTTGACGATCTCCTATGCCAGTGCCGACGGCACCCTCACCTCTCAGTCCGAAACCCTAGGGATCCGGCTGAAGGGAAGGGCTGACATCGGCATCGCGTCCCTGTCGACCGACCCGGCGAGGATTCGGTCAGGAGACCCGCTATCACTCGTCGTTCGGATCGAGAACACCGGTACGGACACCGCCAACTCCGTGAAGGCGAGCATTGATCTTCCCTTTACCGGCAGTACCGAGGCGTTTGTTGGCAGAATCGAACCGAAGAATGATGCTCCAGCGGTCTATGCCCTACAGGCAGGAGAGCCCGGGACATACACCTACAATCTCTCGGTGCAGTATGAGGACGATTACGGGGTTCACACCCAGGAAGAGACCCTCCGCCTGACGGTCCTCTCAGGGAACTCTCTCGGTCCAGTGATCGCCATTTTGATCCTCGTACTCGTCGCCGCCGGAGTTTATTGGTATTTCAGGAAAAAGGGAAAGGTCCCGCCCGATGCTTGAGGAAGAGCAGGTTGCCCTGTACCTCGCCGCCAGGCTGATCGCTCGGGGCAACAAGGGTACCCTCCTGTTGACCGTCATGATCCTTGCGTTGGTCTTTGTCAACCTCATCTTTCTCCCGTCCATCATCGCGGGGGTGGTGGTGCTCTTCAACCAGCAGACCATCGATTATAGTTTCGGGAACCTCATCGTCGAACCGAAAGAGGGAGAATTACGGATCGCGAACCCGAGTCAACTTGTCCAGAAGATCAACGGTATTCCCGGAGTCGTCGCATCGACACCTCGATACTCGACGGGAGCAACGGTCGTCTATCGGGGCAAGTCGACCTCGCCGCTTGTCACCGCGATCGAGCCGGCACGCGAGCAGGAGGTCATGCGAATCTCCACCCGGATTCAGAGTGGCGATTATCTGAGGACGTCGGATTCAGGAGAAGCCCTCGTCGGGACAACACTCGCTGGGAGCAACGACCCCGAGGGGGACAGCACCCCGACCCTGGGGGGGGTTGTAGTGGGAAAGACGATCGCCATCACCTTCCCGAACGGTGTCACCCGGCAGTTCCGCGTGAAGGGAATCCTCAAAGCGGGGACGTCAAGTGTCGACAACGCTGTCTTCATCAACCGCCATGATGTCGCCCAGGTACTCGGCGAAGCCGATCCGGCGAACTCGATCCTTGTGCGGACTGAGCGGACGGGTGACCACGACGCAATGAGACTCGTCCTGATGCAGTTCGGCGTCCAGGAGAAGGTCTGGACCTGGGAGGACAAGTCCGCGGAGTTCCTCGCGTCAATAGTGGGCTCATTCGGGATCATCAATGTTATCAGCACCGCTGTCAGCCTGATCATTGCCATCGTCGTAATTTTTATCGTGATCTTCATCGGTATTGTGTACCGGCGCCGACAGATCGGTATCCTGCGGGCAATTGGGATCGGCCGGGCACTCATTATCAAGTCATATATCTTCCAGGCGCTCTTCATCTGTACCTGTGGTACGATCGCAGGTGGAATTCTGCTCCTCGCGGTACTTCAATACCTTGTTGCAAACCCCCTGGTCTTCCCAGGGGGGCCGGTGGCACCGGCCCTCGAGACGGGGCTGATCGCCCAGTCGGTGGTGAGTCTTTACATCGTCTCGCTGATCGCCGGCTACTTCCCGTCGTGGTTGACGACGCGGGAGGAGATCCTGGACGCAATTCGGGGGTAAAATGATCCAGGGACAGGGTTTGACGAAGGTCTATAATATGGGGAGTGCGGAGATTAGGGCACTGGACGGCATCGATATCGAGATCTCCCGGGGGGAGTTCATCGGGGTGATGGGCGGAAGTGGGAGCGGGAAGTCGACCCTGCTACACATGCTCGGCCTCCTCGACCGGCCGACGACGGGAACGCTTGTGATCGATGGGGTCGACATCACACGCCTCTCGGAGCAGGAGCGGACCCTCTTCCGTCTGAACCGGCTGGGATATGTCTTCCAGGACTACGCGCTGGTCCCCGAGCTCACCGCCCAGGAGAACGTTTATCTCCCGTCGAAAGTGCGGGGCATGACGGTGCAGGAGTGCACCCTCGTCTGCCAGGACATCCTCGAACGGGTAGGTCTGAAGGACCGGATCGGTTTTCTCCCCGGAGAGATGTCGGGTGGGGAGCAACAGCGGGTCGCGATCGCCAGGGCGCTCGTGAACCGTCCCACCCTCCTCCTCGCCGATGAACCCTGCGCGAATCTCGACACGAAGAATTCGGTCCTGATTCTCGATCTGATCCGGAGCCTGAACCGCGAGCTGCGGCAGACCGTCGTGATGGTCTCGCACGAAGACTGGCACCGGCGATACTTTGAACGGGTAATCTACCTGAGAGACGGGAAGACCGTCGACGATGAGTACGCTGGTGGCCCACCGATGACGGCATGAGCAGGAAAGGGACGACACGCGGCATTGAGCATGCTGGCAGGTTTGGAAGGGTCCCCTTGCAGGTGGCTGTCCCCGGGAGGCGACCGGCACGCCTCGCACCGGACCCTCGACGTAAAGTCATCCCTTGCTCTGGCCTGCGATGGCCTCGACAGGAACGTCCGGGTGTCGGTACCGTCTCCGGCCCCCCGTCTTCGTCCCAACCTGGATCGCCTCTGCCGGGCAGAGCTGGATGCAGGCCAGGCACTGTTCACATCGATGGAGCCAGGTCGGACGGCCGTCTTCGAGCCGGATGTTGCCGACCGGGCAGACCGCTGCGCATGTTCCGCATGCGGTGCAGCTGTCATCAACTGAGAAATCCCGGTCGGCGTCGTGCACTTTTTCGACAAACCGGGGATGGAAAGCCCGGTGAAGAAGGGAATGGAGAGGGGTGTGCAGGGGCATCGTCCTTTGTTCGTTGTCCACTGCTGTCACGATCGCCTCGATCCTCCGCGCGGCTCCCTCGAAGGTCCGTTTCAGGGTCCCCTCTCCCGACCGGTCGTAGAGCAGGATGTTGTTCCCTGGCATCCGCACCGGAAAGCCAGCATCGAGCCCCCGCCCTCCGACGCCGTTCCGTAAGACCTGGTCGAGTTCGTGGAGCGATGTGGAACCACCGGAACCCCCCAGGGTGCAGACTGCGAAGGTGTACCGGGCGTCCTTGATGTCGAGTCTGCCGGCAACCTCGGCTACGACGACTGGCACTCCCAGGTAGTAGACGGGAAAGACTATTCCGACGCGTTCAGACTCCGTTTGAACCTTTCCGTCTCTCTTGCGCAGCGATACGATGGGTTCGCACCGACACTTTCCCAGGCGCTCGGAGAGTGTACGGGCGACGGCGAGCGAGTTCCCTGTTCCCGTGAAATAGTAGATGACGGTCTCCATCGGCAGTCCCGGGAGTGATTCGGTTCCTGTTGAAAAAAAGGTGGCGACCGGTTCGGTCGAGTCCGTGGAGATGTGATGGAGAAAAATCGCGGCATCGGTTGCGTGGTTGAGTACAGCGGTTAGTCCCTTCATGTTTCTGGGATGAACTCTGGCGCAGGAGATTTCCTGAGCGATGACGTTACATCCTTGAGAGGCGGTTGTTGAAAGCGGCGAGATGGTTCAGAGACCCCTGCCGGAGGTTCAGGTAGACGGCTGTGATGTCATCGTGCCGGCTCGCCGCGATGGCACAATCCAGGTCGGCGATGTCGGTCTCTTCGACGAGACGGCCCACCTCGAGGGCGGCGGTACGGGAGATGGAGCCGTTCCGGATCAACTTATCGTAGAGTGTCTGGAGTTCGGGGTCACTGAACTCGCCGGGGCCCTTGCCATTGGTCGGATCCGGCAGCCCGTACCGGTCGATCATCTTACCGACGGCGTCCATATGCTGCTGTTCGGCCGGTGCGATATTCCTGAAGACCGGGTCCTCCCACCTGGTATAGAGGACAGTATATACATCCCGGGCGAGTTTCTCCTCCTCGCGCATGTAAGCGAGCCAGTGACGCTCATCCCCGGTCAGGGACTCGATTCCCGTGGTGATGCCCGTCGTGTTCGTCACACCGGGCATTGATGCGGTCGGTGTCGGTGCCGAACTAGTACCCGGTTGTGTACACCCACAGGCCAGGAGTGTCACCAGGATGAAGAGTAAGGCCAGGAGAAGGCGTATCGTCGTCACGCGGGACCAATGCACACCGGGATAATTAAAGGCGAGGTCTCCAGCAGCTCCTCCATCCTCAGTCATCCTCACCGGGTTCGTGGGCTGGAATCTCCCTCCGTCACGGTAGCTGTCACGGTGAGAACCGATAAGTAGCCTACATCTCGATTATGAGATCACCATGACGGCACGGCCGCTCGTCCGCATCGCTCTGACCTTTCTCGTGTTCCTCCTTGTCATCGTCCCGGTGGCTGCCGACCAGGCCGGTCGAAGCACTGCATCGAATGGCACGGCGGGAGATGCCCCGCGGGGGGATGGAGATGCAACGCCGAGCCCAGACCCTTCCGTCTCCTCGACCCCTCCAGAGCCGCCGCCCACGATACCGAAGTCGTCGATATCGCTGAGATCCACGCCCACGACTCCTGTTCCAGTTCCAATGCGCGACCGTCCCGTGACGCCCTCAACGACCCGAGCCGATGGGGCGCTGAAAACCCCGACGGCTCTGCCGTCGGTTTCACACCCGACAGTGGCCGGTGCGGGGATAGTGAGTTCGGGCAACGGTTCGATGCCCGGAGGAATCGGATCCGCGTCCCGCGGCCCCCTGGTCCCAACGGGTTCCCTGGAGGACGCTGCAGGGTTACCATCCACCACGGCCCCGGGGGCAGAGGGACCGAAGGTGGTGACGCCTCCTGCACCGGGCCCGGGGGACCATCGATCGCAATTCGACAGCCCGTCCGGGGTAGGGAACGGGAGCGCTGGGGAAGGATCGACGAAGGGTGGCGATATCGGGAAGGCTGACGAAAGGACTACCCCGCCGTTCGCTCCTCTCTCGACACCGGCAGTACCCACCCGATCTGCCAGCGAGGCCGGCGAGCGAACGGTGATGGGGACGTCCACGATCTGCCCAACCACTGCCTCTAACCTGAACGAGCCAGCAGAGAGAGACGCAGGGTCGGGTGTGCACGTCACCGTGAAGGAGAGTCCCTCCTACGGTGAGCACGGGAACGCCGGGAACGCTGGCCGCAGCCAGGGTGACGGGCCCGGAGTGATACCGTCAGTGAGGGCGACGACCACGTCATCACCAGAGATTTTCGGCTCCAATCCTGCGGGAGTTGCCCGGGTCATCTGCACCTCCACCCCCGGTGGTCTACGGCCACGCACCGACTCTGGTGTCGTTCATCAGGCGAACATCTCCGCCGACAACCGGTCGCCCATGATCTCGCCGGCGCCATACGAGACAAACCCTGCCCGTCAGGAAACGAAGGCCAGTGTGAGGCGAGAGGGAACACGTTGCGGCCCAGGTCGTGAGGGCATGGGTGACAACCATGGTCCTCACAACGCCGGCAAGGGGCGGGGACCCTCCGCACCTCCCGCCGCCGCCCCGGTGCGGACCGGCCTCGAACCCACCGACCTCGGCAAGGGAGAGGGGGGAAGAGGGCGCAGAGGGCCGCTCGACTGTCTCGATGAAACAGCGACGGGCGCCAACATCCTTGATCCGCTACTGTTCTTCCGGTTTCTCTTCTTTCTCGGGTACCGCCGGATACGACCTGGTAACCTTCTCGACCACCCGGTGCGCCGGGACCTTGCACGGTCGATCGCCGCAGAACCCGGACTCGATCTTGCTGACTGCGTTAAATCAACCGGTGTCAACCGCGAGACCCTTCGGTATCATCTCGCTCTGCTCGTCTGCGGCGGCAAAATCCTCGAGGAGGAGCGAAACGGGTCGGTCCGCTACTTTCCCCACGACCCGCTCCTGACACCGGCTCGCCGTACTGTCATCCACCTGGACCGAAACCCGAGCCTCGCCCCTGTGCTCCGCCACATTCGAGAGCGCCCCGGGATCCCGCGAAGGGATCTCGCCTCTCTCCTCGGCATCGCCGGCCCGTCGATTACACGGCAGGTGCAGAGGCTCGTTGATCTGGGACTCGTCGAGAACAGGGGAGCCGGCCGAATGCAGGGCTACTGGCTGAGCCCGGCGTGTGCCGAGGCTTTCGCCTGGATCACGATACAGGAACGGGGACGGAACAGGGCCGCAGCCGCCGAAGAGAGGGCGGAAGAGGCGTACCCGGTGTCGTGAACCGGGAAAGGAGGAGAGGTGCTGGGGGGGTCCGTGCGATCAGCTGGCCCTGCTCTGCTGGAGCCGGCTCTGCAGGGAAGAACGCTCCTTTTTTCCTGACGAAGTCCCCTGGTCTGAGCGGGTCTGGTTCCGTTCCTGGGCCCGGTCCTGATCGCCGTTTCAGACCTGGCCTTGTGCGCAGGTGTGGTCGCGGAGATCGAGATCGGCTCGAGGGGACCCGAAATAAGTTGGTCTACAGGCTCCGTGCCGACCGGCACCGTGACAAACCGCACCTGGTCGATTCGCCATCCGGCGCTGTTCGCCAGAGCGCTCTTGATTGAGGAGCTGGAAGACGTGGTCCGCATCCTGGCGAACGCAGACGGCCCGATACACGAAAACCCTGTCGCAGGCAATGTTCGGGTTAAGACCGATTCCTCCATGAACGGTGATCTCCTTGTTGGGCAGGTTTTTCTCCAGTTGAAGGGCGGTTCTGGGCCGATTACGTGAGTGGACGGAGGGTCGTGTTTGCGATCATGCTGGATCCTGGTAGTATGGTGCCTTTGGGCTCTTGATCGAGAATGACCTCGCAGCGTTCACACACGAGGTCCAGCAGTCGTGCTGAACCCCGAGCGGGTGTGTCCGAGATGATGCCGCGCCTGGGGAGTTCCTCAACCGTCAACACCGCTCGTATCTTTCAGGGCTGGTCGAGTAGGCTCCTCACTTTACATGGATGGGGGCAGGAAGGGGGACACGGAGCGAAGCCGTGCGACATTCCCGGTTGCAGGGGGAGGGCAGGCGGTACGCGGCGCTGGCATCTCCGAGAGAACCACTCTGAAGTATGGTCTATCCCGCCCGGGTCCGACATCTCGAACCGCGCTTGACAACAGCATTGTCCGAGCATGATTTCTTGCCGGGGGGATGCTGTTTCGAAGGATGAACAGGGTCCATTGCAGCCGTTTCAGGGCCTCTAGTGCAGCCGTCCGGTCCTCCTCGTCGGCGTTGAACATGGCGGTTCGCTGAACTTCGGTGGTGCGGGCATTGTAGATCCCACCAGGCACACGGACAACGGGTCATGGTGCAGAAATCTCTGGGTTTTTTGGGTGCCCGGCATAACGGGGGCTCGTTCGGGATCGTGGTTCACCTGAGTGTTTGGTCCATGAACGCAAGGAGCATCGGCTCCTTCCTTTCTTCGAATAACCATATCAGTCTGCTCCGTCTCCACATCCTCCCCTGTTTTTTTTGTTCAGGACGTGACGTTGCCGGAGAACGCCACGACCTGGGTTTAATTAGGCCGAAAAACCCTCGATCTCGATGGAGGTCTGCCGAGTGTTACTGGACGTAGTATTCCTTCTCTCAACCGGACCACTATCGCCACGTGAACGTTGAGTTCATTCATCGCCGTGGTAGACAATCGAAGTGACCTCGATGTGGGGTACGGTGAGGAGAGGATTCATATGATGCACTTGCGTTCGGATGGGTTCGGGCTGGGCCAAGTACGGCAAAAAAGCCCAGGCGAGAGTCCGATCACATGGTTTTAATGATGCGGACGGAAGATGGTTCGTGTGCGCTGATATTCGAACACCTGAATATCTCCTTCTCAATGGTACACCTGCGTGACCTTCTCTTGGTCGGCTCACCTCTGAGATTCGAATAGAGAGACGGGATGGAAGCCTCCTCTCGGTTGCTCACAACGGGTTGATCATCATTCTGGCGATGAATCGCACAGTTTATACCGTGCCCCGAAGCGTGATCCGTGCCGTCCTGTGGGGTAGGTTGCCGGTCGGCGAATTTTTACCCCTCGACCGATACCGTACACCAGGCCTTTCATCCCCAATTTGGTATCGTCTCATATCGGCGTACAACGATACGAACAGGCCCCTCCGTGCGGCATGTTCGTGAAAAAAGATATCGTGCCGGCAGGAACCCAGCCGGAAGGAGGCTCCGGCCGGGGGTGAGGGGACGTGCAGTGTGGTGCCGGCATCCGGGCCGTGCCGCCGTCACCCCTCGACGACGCGGCCCCGTTCTGTCTCCAGAGGGGCCCTTTAGCCCTCTCTCGTCTAACGGCAATGTATTCAGCCGAGTTTTACATGCACACGAACTAGCCTCAGGCCCGAAATTGTTCTTCAGGGAACCGGACGGCGAACTTCTTTCGTCTTGGTCCCTGATCGGTGTGGGCGAGTTTCAGGCTCCGGTCATCACCTGCGAGCAGTTGAATCCGCTCTCAATCATACGCTGGTATAGGATTAGGGCCCGTCCCGCTCCGTCTGTATACAGCGTCGGCGCGATCAGGCACTCTACGTTCTCCGCAGGCTGACTCTCCTGCTCAGGGACCGATCCCTGTGGTGGGAAGAAAGTCATGGGAATGGGGGCCATCAGCGCAGACTCCGCCGGGTTATCCATCCGAATGAGCTTGTTCCGGGTATCATAGTTCTCTCCTCGATCTTCCGGGTTTCAAGGTGTTCGGCCCGGTATAATCGGGCTCGGTTTCCTTGATGTCCATCTACATGGAGACATATGTCGTGACGATATATATTTTTTTCTACTTATGCTGATTACAACGATTAATTGTTTTCAATCGACAATACTACTAAATATTGGCGTGCAGTATATCACTTCGGGCAGGTTTGAAAGTGAGGGGTACGCGGGAGATCGAGCGGATTGGTGCGCTGTTAAAGGACCATCCAAAGGGCCTGACGATCGAGGAGGTGTCACGCAAACTAGAGGTGAATAGGGCGACGGCAGCCAAGTACCTCAACTCCATGGTTCTATCGGGCCGTGCCGAGATGCGGGCTCTGGGACCGGCCAAGCTCTTCTATCTCTCCCACCGGCTCCCGCTGACGAACCTGATGAGCCTCTCATCCGACCTGATCCTGGTGATGGACGAGGAGCTCTTCATTCAGCATGTTAATGACACCCTGCTCGAATATGTCGGCTGCGAACTCAACGATCTGAAAGGGCTCCGTCTTGATCAGACATCACTCGTTTCGCTCTTTTCGGACTCAGATCTGGTGGAATATCTTCCGCGCGCGCTCGAAGGTGTGGATCGGGTCTTCGACCTGATGGTCGAACTCGAAGGAGGTCCGACATATTTCCGCGCAAAGGTGTTGCCCCTCGTCTTTGAGGGGGGGGCCCGGGGCGTCGGACTGATCCTGGAAGACGTAACCGAGGTTCGTCTTTACCAGATGGAACTCGAGAAGCGCGTCCATGAACGGACGCTTGCACTCGAACAGGCGAACAAAGCCCTGCAGCGTGAGATCTCCGGCCATAAGCAGACCGAGGGAGAGCTCGCAGCGAGCCGACATTTCGTCGAACAGATTCTCGAGACGACCCCGAACCTGATCTATACCTATACAGTTGACCCGTTCAGAATCCAGTATGCCAATGCCAACATAATGACAATCCTCGGATACACCACCGAACAGGTGATGGGTGACGGCCGATCGGACTTCAGCGAGATTGTTCACCCCGATGACAGGGCTACACTCGAGGCGCATCTGGCTGACTTCGCCGAGATATCCGACGGGGTTGTGCGCGAAGTCGAGTACCGCGTCCTCCACGCGCATGGTCACTGGGTGACGCTTCGATGCCGCGAGGTCATCTTCGAACGTGGCGGAAATGAGATCCCTTTCCAGGTGATTGGGACAGCAGAGGACGTGACCGAGCAACGGCGAGCAGAAGATGCAATTAGGAAGGCGAACCGGCAACTCCTGCTGTTGAACAGCATTACGCGTCACGATATCCTGAACCAGCTGAACATCCTTGCAACTTCGTTTCGCCTCGCCCGGGTCGATCGTGACGCTGGTCCGCTGCTTGACCACGTCAACCGTGAGGAGCGGGCGGTCGAGACGATTCGACGACAGATTACGTTTACCCGCGACTACCAGAGCATCGGGGCGCAGCCACCTCAGTGGCAGGTCATCCATGAGGTGATCAACCGCGTCCTGTTCGGTCTCGACCGGGAGGGGGTTACGATCGAGACGACTGGTTGCTCGTTTGAGGTCTACACTGATCTGCTGATCGAGAAGGTATTTTTCAACCTTATCGACAATGCCCTTCGCCACGGTGACGGTGTGACGTGGATTCGCTTCTCCTGCGAGGTTGAGGAGCGGGGCCTCGTCATCATCTGCGAGGACGACGGCGCCGGTATCTCGAATGATGAGAAGGAGCGGATCTTCGACCGCGCATACGGCCGAAACTCGGGATATGGACTCTTCCTGGTCCGTGAGATCCTTGGGATCACGGGCCTGTCGATCGTGGAGACGGGTGAAGCAGGTAAGGGGGCACGATTCGAGATCCTGATCCCCCCGGGCCTCTACCGGGTGGCACCCACGGCCATCATATCGTCACCGGACCCTGCCTGACCTTTTTCCTCATCAGTCCAGGCGAGGCGCTGGGGGAAGTGGACGCTCCGCCCTTCCGGTTCTCCTGGCAAAGGAGTTGGTGAGCATGGTGTAGAAGAGTCGTTGTGGACGCGGGTCATGCCGGAACCGTTCGGGGTTTGCGGTAAAGGCTGCGTGGACCGTGGGATACTCCCGTGCGAGGAACTCGCGAAATGCGCTGCTGTCGAGCATCGCGTCCGCCGACTCTGAACCCGGTAATCCATGCAGGAGCTCGTGCCAGCACCTCAATCCGAGGATGTCATCGGTCTCGTTTCCGAAGACAGCCACCGCGTACCTGGTGCCGGCGCACCCTCCTGCAGCCCCGTCCACCGGGAAGTCGGCAGAAGAGAAGAGGATCAGGGTCTGGTCGCGGAGAGGGAATGGAAAATTGTGCCATTCGTGCCAGATATGCCAGTTCTCCCCCTCGATAGGAGTTCCGATTCGGAACGACCAGAGATTCGCAGGGACCTGGGACAGAGTCTGTTTGACGATCGCAGGAGATAGAGAGCCGGGAACGAGGACTGTGATGGTTATCGGTGATACTGGTTGCGCCTGTGTCCGCACCAGGCCGAGGAGACGGTCGAGCATCGTTCAATGTGGGGGTAGTCGTAACAAAAAACCTTCCCGTTCTGGATGCAACTCTTCCGACACCGCACTGATGCAGCAAAAAAATTGGCTCCCCCCCTTCAGATCAGAGACCCATTGGGCGAGAGTGAAAACCGGCAGATACCGTTATAATTGCAATTCTAACAATGAATTTCCCAGATCAGTAGGTTTTTCCCGTGATATGCTGAACGATCAGATACGGTCTGTTGACATCTTTCGGTACTCGAACACGAACGTCTGACGCAGTGTTCAATTAATGCTGGAGCAACAGTCGTGACCCAGTCCAGATAGAGGTGGGTATCGGTGGTTTGGCTCAAGTGCGTCCGGCCTCAACGGACATGCGGCGATGAGATCGTGGAAGAGACGATCTTCGTCAACTCGAAGGATATCTACGCGTACACGATCCGGCGTCGCTCCGGGTCGTACTACCTGCTCTGCGGAAATATCGAACAGCCGGATTATCTCACGGTGGGAGCCTTTTCGAGTGAGGAAGAGGCCGAACAGTGCGTTACCGCGATCCTGGACTACACCGATTACACCCTGCTCGACCCGAAGCAGATTGTCGAGGAGAACAAACGGATCGTCGCTGAGACCTATGAGCAGATGGCAGAAGAAGCCCCTGTCGGAGTCGAGGGCGACTGATACCATCATACTTCTCTTTTCCAATAGCGCTGATCACTGCGTTTATCCGCTGTTACGCGTAACCATTCTCTGGAGACTGTCATGTGTATCGCTGTACCGGCTGAGGTGATCGAGATCCGGGACGGAAATGTCGGGCTTGTCGACTATGGGGAACTCCGACAGGAGGTTCGTCTCGACCTCGTTGACGTTGCAGTGGGTGACTTCGTCCTCGTCCACGTTGGGTACGCGATACAGAAGCTCTCGAAGGAGGAAGCACTTGAGACCCGTGCGGTCTTCCAGGAGCTCTACGCCGTTCTCGACCAGGAGGCGTGAGGCGGCTGGATGCACGAGTCCGGGATTGCTTACGACCTCTATGCCACTGCGCGCCGCGCTGCCGTCGAGAATGGAGCGAATCGCGTCGTTCGGATCTCCGTGGAGTTCGGTGAACTCGCGATGGTCAATCCCGAACAGGTGCGTTTTCTCTTTTCGGTCATGGTGGATGAAGACCCGCTCTTTTCCGGGACCACCCTTAACCTTGAGACGGTGCCACCGGTGATGACCTGTGCGTGTGGGGGATACTCCGGCACGGACTGTTATGTCTGCCCGGGGTGCGGTGGGTTGCCTACCGTGGTCCAGGGCCGTGAGATCGTAGTGAAGAGCATCGAGATCGACGTCGGGGACGAGAGCGAGTGACGATCAAATTCAGGGTGATCAGCTGATGAAGGTGGACCTGATGCATGGTGCAGGAGGCGAGGTGATGGGAGAGATCATCTCCGTTATGACCCGGCTCACGCACACG
Source organism: Methanoregulaceae archaeon (assembly GCA_050178135.1). Taxonomy (GTDB): domain Archaea; phylum Halobacteriota; class Methanomicrobia; order Methanomicrobiales; family Methanospirillaceae; genus UBA288. The sequence continues at coordinate 26,401 of JBFXGJ010000020.1, forward strand.
AACGCGGGTGGAATCGGGCTCGAGGCCCTCGATGACGGCGCTGTGATCCCGATCAACGGGGCGAACGTGGTCTTCACGACTGACTCTCACGTGGTGCGTCCACTGTTCTTCCCCGGCGGGGACATAGGCAGGATCGCCATCGCCGGGACCGTGAACGACCTGGCGATGATGGGCGCCCGACCGATCGCGATCTCCTGCGGGGTGGTGATCGAGGAGGGATTCGAGGTGGCAGACCTTGAGCGGATTGTCGCCTCGATGGATGTGGCCCTTGGCGAGGCTGGCGCCGCCCTCGTCACCGGGGACACGAAGGTGGTCGAGAAGGGCTCCCTTGACGGAATCGTCATCAACACGGCAGGCATCGGGGTGGCAGAGACCGTCGTCCGCGATTCAGGCCTTGTCCCGGGTGACCGGATTATCGTCTCGGGCACGCTTGGTGACCACGGGTTGGCGATTCTCGCGTTTCGGGAGGGATTCGATCTTGGGGATCAGCTCCGATCCGATGTCGCACCGGTCTGGCCCCTCGTCGAGCGCGCGCTCGCTGCCGGCACCATCCACGCGATGAAGGACCCGACCCGTGGCGGCTTTGCCAGCGCGATCAACGAGATGGCGTCGAAAGCCGGCGTCAGAGTCGTGATCGAGGAGGCCGCCCTCCCCGTCCGGCGGTCGGTGCGCTCTGCGGCTGGGTTGCTCGGGATCGACCCGCTCCAGGTGGCGAACGAGGGCAAGGTCGTGATGGGTGTCCCGGCAGGCGAGGCGGACGCCGTCCTCGCCGCCCTGAAGTCCCATCCGTTGGGGGAGGACGCCGCGATCATCGGTACCGTTGCCGAGGGGTCGCGGGTTGTGATGGCGACCGCCGCTGGGGGCGAGCGATTCATCGAGACCCCACTCGGCGACCCGGTCCCTCGGGTATGCTAGACCTCGTCCTCGAACACGTCCGCCTCCCCCAGGGGCGATGCGTGGACATCGGCGTCCGGCATGGACTGGTCTTTCAAGCCAGTGATGCCGGCCCCTCTGTCGAGCGGATCGACTGCAGTGACTACCTTGTGCTCCCGGGCGCACTCGACATGCACGTCCACATGCGAGGCGGTCCTCAATCTCATAAGGAGGACTGGGAGACCGGCTCGAAGAGCGCGCTTGCAGGCGGGGTAACGGTCGTGGTGGACCAGCCAAACACCGATCCTCCGCTCGACTCGGTCGAACGGTTCCTGGCACGGGTGGAGGATGGAAAGAGGCGAGCTCTCTGCGGGTTTGCCGTCAACGCTGCCGTCACCCCGGAGGCAGACCTCGAAGGACTCTTTGCGGCGGGCGCGATGGCCTTCGGCGAGACTTTTGTTGCGGCATCCAGTTACGGTGAGGCGCTCGACGAAGGTGACCTCACATCTGCCCTCAGGCGTATCAATGCACTCTCGGGGTGCGCAACCCTCCACCTGGAGGAACCGGCACCCGGCGCTCCCTGCACTCTCGAGGAGCACGACCGTCTCCGGCCTCTCGAGGGAGAATGGCACGCTCTCAAGAGAGTGCTCTCACTATCTCCCCCGGGAATGCATCTCCACTGCTGTCACCTTACATCACCGGAGGCGATCCGCGGTGCCCGTGCTGCTGGCGCGACGGTAGAGGTGACTCCTCACCACCTACTCCTCGACTTGGGCAAGTTTGCACCGGGCGACGCCCGCGGGCGCGTGAACCCCCCGCTCCGGCCTCCGCTCGCCTCCGCAGCCCTCTGGAATGCGCTTGGGCTCGTCGATGTGGTGGCATCGGACCATGCTCCACATACGTTTGATGAGAAAGCCGTCCCGTTTCATGATGCCCCCTCGGGCCTTCCCGGTGTCGAAACGATGATGCCCCTCCTCGTCGCCCGCGTGCGTGCAGGGGCGCTCTCTATCGAGCGGCTGATCGATCTAACCGTCACCGGGCCGGCGCGAATCCTCGGTATTCCGCCTGCGGGCTTTACACGAGGAAACCGGGCGGACTTCGCCCTTTATCCACTCGGTGAAACACCAGTCGATGCGGCCCGTCTCCACTCCAGGTGCGGGTGGACCCCCTACGACGGGATGCCGGCGGTTTTTCCAGAACAGGTGGTGATGAACGGCGAACTCGTCTATGAGTACGGGAAATTTGCCGGTCTCCCCGGTGCCTGGTTCGCAGGAAAGGGCTATATCGGGTGAATACGAATATAATTATGCGCCGATACAGCACTTCCATAGGTCCCCGGGTGATCGAGTGGCAGACGCCTGGATGTGATCCACGGGACAACCCGGTTGTGCGACAGGCGATGCCCGGCAGGGTAAAAACCGGCGAGGGACGGCACCAAGCCACCGATGAGCCGTGTTTGTTAATGCCGGGCAACATCCTTTACGAAGCCTTCAAGGGAGCATAGGCTATGGACGTCTCCGGTGCCCTCTCATCTCACCCTGCCGGATGCCTCATCACACTCGAGGTCTCCCCGAACGCCCGTCGCGACTGTTTCCCGGATGGGTACAATCCATGGCGTCATGCCATCGGGTGCGCCATCACCGCCCCGCCTATCGAGGGTCGGGCAAACCGGGCCGTTATCGAGCTGGTCGCTGCAACCCTCGGGGTAAAACGAGCCCAGGTGGAGGTGGTTTCCGGGGGGACTTCGACCCAAAAGCGGGTCCTGGTCCGGGGGAAAAAAACCGAGGAGCTCTTGCCGGCACTCATGATCCGGGAGGGGTAGGATGAGGCGCTCGTGACCCGGTCCGTGCCCGAACTGCTGGCCCCTGCGGGGAGCAGGGAGGCGCTGGAGGCGGCTTGTGCGGCGGGCGCGGATGCCGTCTACCTGGGCGCATCCCGATTCGGGGCTCGTGCCGCAGCAGGTTTCGATGAAGTCGCGCTTGCGGCAGCTATCGACTACGCTCACGCCCGCGATGTCCGGGTGTACGTCACGCTCAACACGCTCATAGCAGAACAGGAACTTGCGGCGGTGGCTGATGAGCTCGTTGGCGTCTATTCAGCCGGTGCCGACGCGCTGCTCGTCCAGGACCTTGGAGTGGCATCGCTTGCACGAGAACTCGTACCGGCGCTGCCGCTCCACGCCTCGACCCAGATGACGGTGCATTCTGCAGATGGTGTCAGGGCAGCAAAGAGATTTGGGTGTTCCCGCGTTGTGCTGGCCCGAGAGCTCTCTCTTGCTGAGGTCAAGGCGATAGCGGAGGATGTGCCGGAGATCGAACTCGAGATCTTTGCGCACGGGGCACTCTGCTACGGATGGTCGGGGCAATGCCTCTTCTCCTCGGCGATCGGCGGACGAAGCGGCAACCGCGGACGGTGCGCCCAGCCCTGCCGTAAACCGTACCGCCTCGTCACAGGAAAGGTCGACGAGTGGGGACGGATCTCCGCTCCGCGAGAAGTGTCGCTCATTGATGAGTACCTCCTTTCGCCCCGGGATCTCTGGACCTATCCCGAGATAGAACGGCTCGTGCGGGCCCCGATCGCGGCCCTCAAGATCGAAGGGCGGCTCCGCTCACCCTTCTACGTGGCTACCGTGGTTGGCGCCTATCGGAGAGCGCTCGACCTCGCTGCGAAGGGGTTGTTTGTCCCGGACCCCTCGACGGTCGAGGCCCTCACCCTCACATTCAATCGCGGGTTCACCCGGGGCCGGCTCTTCAATGAGGCCGATTCTGAAGTGATGGGTCGCGATCGACCCGGTCCCCGGGGACTGCGCATCGGCACGGTCGTGGGGCATGACCGCGCTGGCCGAACGAAGGTCCGCCTGGAGGGAAAAAACCGACCCAGGAAGGGAGACGGGCTGGTCGTCGCACCGCGTGGGAGGCCGGATTCGGACCTTGGGGCTATCCTGAGACACGACCCAGACGGACCGATTTTTCCCTTGTCTCTGGAAGCCCCGATGCCGGAGGGAACTCCTGTCTATCTCACGAGTCGCGCTACCGAACTGACAGGGGGGGACGGCGCTATGGTGGAGATCGAACTCACGCTCCTGGTCGACGAGTCCGGGCAACCGGTCTTCTCAGGGACGGTTCGCCGCCGTCGCGCTTCGCCCATAACTTTCGAAGGCACTGGAGAACCGTTCCTCCCGGCTCGCTCTCGTCCCCTCGATGGCGGCACGCTGGAGGCTCACCTCCGCCGCACCGGGGGCACCCCGTATCGGTTCTCATCGGTACGGGTCGAGGTCCACGGTGAGCACTTTGCGCCAGCATCTGTCCTGAACGGCCTGCGGCGCCAGATACTCGCAGATGCATCCGAAGCCCTGGTCGAAGCGAGTCGTCCTCGCGCCGTTGACCTCTCGGTGGTGGATCGGCGCCGACGTGCGCTCGTGCTCCCTTCACAAGGGAGACCGGATCGTCGTTCACCCGTTTCCCCATGCCTCCGGGTGATCGTTGACACTGTTGATGGTGTACGGGAAGCCGCTCGGATCGGAGCAAACGAGGTCTGCCTGGAGGTCGGCGGTTCGCCCGCATCGACGTGTTCCTGCAACGCGCTGGACCCTGGGGGTCTTCTCGCCCTCTTGAGAGGTGCCTCGATGGCGTGTGGTGACGTTCCGCTCTTCTGGAAGTGGCCCCGGATTACCCGGCAGTCCTTCATGGATCAGGCTCTCGTGATCCTCGCGGAAGCACCTGTTGCCGGTGTGCTTATCGATGGGATGGGGGCTGCGGAAGCCATCATGAGGGAGGTTCCCGGCACTGTCATGCACGGCGGACCGGGCATCAACCTCTGGAACTCCCGTGCCGTGGGCCAGCTCCTCCCGCTGTTCGCCTCGCTCACCCTTTCTCCGGAACTCTCGGAACGAGAGATCCGGGGGGTCATTGGAGCGAGCCGGGCAGTCGGCATGGGCGTACGGTTCGGACTCCTGGTTCAGGGGAGTCTCGAGGTGCTGATCACCGAGGACTGTGTTCTCTCTCTTGCAGGGTGTCCAGCGCCGGAAGGAACACGGTTCGCGCTCGAGGATCGCACCCACCGCTACTTCCCGGTCCTTCCGGACCCTGGTGGCCGGACCCGAATCCTGAACTCAGCTGAGACGTGCCTGATCGATCACCTGCCTGCAATCGCCTCTTCCGGAGTTGATATCATCGTTATCGATGCACGGGGACGTACGCCGGCCTATATTGCTGAGGTCGGTGCGATCTATCGACTCGCACTTGATGCTCTCGCCCTCCCCCGGACGGAATGGGTGGAGAGGTTCGAAGCACTACGAAAACTCATCATCCCGATTGCCGCCGGTGGTATAACCGCTGGCATGTTTACCCGTGGGAGGAGAGAAGAGTAACTGTTATTGCCCGGATTGGAGCATGGTAACCCATGCCAGAGGTCGTCATCCTTATCAACCTCAAGACGTACCGCGAAGGGCTCGGACAGAATGCGCATCGTATTGCACGTGCCGCCGAGGACGTCGCTGCCGAGAGCGGAGTCGTGATCGGTGTCTGTCCTCAACCGATGGACCTCCACCCCCTCGCGCACCACTTCGATATACCGGTCTATGCCCAGCATGTCGACGGTGTCTCGCCGGGCGCTTCGACCGGGCACGTGACAGCAGAGGCGATTCGAGTCGCTGGAGCGGTCGGAAGTCTCATCAATCACTCTGAGCGGCGCCTTACCCTCGCTGAGATCGAAGCCTCGGTCCAGGCCTGCGCCAACAACCGGATAAAGTCGGTCGTCTGTACCAACAACGTCCTGACCAGCGCTGCCGCCGCCACCCTCGGACCGGACTTCGTGGCGATCGAGCCTCCCGAGCTGATTGGTTCCGGGATCTCCGTCGCGAAGGCGGACCCTGAGGTTATCGGGAACTCGGTCGAGGCAATCCGAGTGGTGAACGAATCGGTCCGTATCCTGACCGGTGCCGGTATCCAGTCGGGAGAGTGCGTCCGAATCGCGACCGACCTCGGCACCGACGGGGTCCTCCTTGCGTCGTCGGTCGTGAAGGCGGAAGATCCTGCGGAAGTGCTGCGCGACCTGGTCTCGCAGGTTTAGAACGGCATGCCCGGCATCTGCTATAACGTGGGGATGCATTCTGCCGTCTCAGGGGCGAAAGAGGAGGAAGGCGCTGAGCGCGATCGCGCCACAGATGAATAGGATGGCGACGACCCCGAAAAAAAAGAGCGCGCGCAGTCCGCGGCGCACCTCCACCCCATTTTTTATCCCAATCCGGTCCAGTTGACCACCACCGTCTTGCCTTTTCTGGCGGTCGAACATTGAACCGTCATGTGCGAGCGGCGGCGCTGATCGTCGAGGTACCGTTCCGAAGAAGTCGCGATCTCTCTTCTCGTTGTTCTTCTGGCCGCGTGACATGGCAATCCAGAATCTTCCCGTCTTCAGACGCCAGGTCAGACGATCAGTGAGATAAGGTCATGTTTGGTGATCACTCCCTGGACCCTCCCTGCCTCTACCACGAGCACTGCATGGTGCTGCTGAAGGATGTGCTGGATCGTCTCGATGTCCATCTCCGGTGGGACGGTGGGGAAGGACGGCTCCATGAAGTCCCGGACACAGTAGACATGCGAGCGATGTTGCCGCTGCTCCTCAAGGGCGGTGAGGAGTGCCGCCTCCGAAATGCAGCCGACGGGCACGCCCTCGGTCAACACGGGGAGCTGCGAAATTCCATGGGAACTCATCAAATCCACGGCCGTAGTCACCTGGTCGTCGGGGTTGACGGCAATGACAGGTGTGTGCATCACCTGGGAGGCTGGTACGACGGAACGCTCGGCGATGTTCAGGACGGAGACAAGCTTCTGGAGCGTGGAGACTCGTGGGTCAACCGACCCAGCCTCAATACGGGCGATCATGGACTGGCTGATTCCGGCACGAGCCGCAAGATCGGTCTGCGTCATGGATAGGCTCTCGCGCATGGCCCTGACCTCGGCGGGCGTCGGAATATGCATCCCATTACTCAAGGAAATACGGACGGATTAGGGTTATGCCTGCGAACGCCGGATCAGCGTATGGACCCAGGTGGGATTGGACCCGAGCTTCCGGAAAAAGGACGGGAACGAACCGGATGGCGACTATTTCGCGGTGATGAGGGCATGTTGGCTCTGCATCCGTCGAACGGAACTAGGGGTTCGTCCCTGCACTCATAAACCCCCCCGATCTTAGAAGGTGAGGACCGGATGCCAGAAGAACTACTCGGATTGGTTATTCCTGCCCCCTCACCATCAGGTTAACCAGTCCCGGAGAAGGTCGGGCCGATCAGTTCGGTGAAGGGATCTCCCTGGAAACGATTTCCGTGTGGCTGTCTTCTATGCGGATTTTATTTCGAACCCGTCAGTCGCGACTAATGTACCTGAGCCAGTCTCTTTGCCCGGATATTAGAGTTCTTCAACCTTTAGTAATCGTTTGACCAGGTAATCAACGGGCGGAAATCCACGGTTGGTTTCAAAATCCACGTAACGCTTCAGAATTTTTTCTTTATTGTCATGCTCATTTTGTTTTCGATAAATGATTGCCAGTTGCTCGTAAGACCAAGGAGGAACGCCCCACTGTTCTTTTATTGATTCGTGCTCAGCGGCATCTACTATCCTTAAAAGTAATGAAATGGCCTTGTCGTGTTCTTTTTGTCTCTTTAATTGCTTGATGTTTTCAACATATTCGGTATAATGATGACCACGGACGAATCCCAATGTAGCCATAATTCATAACCTCAATGTGAGCCTGATCACAATTAGTGAATTCCAATCATGAATGCTGAGGACAGTACTTTCAAGTCTCAGTAGTTCGCTAATTTTGTACAGGCCCAGATGTAGCTCTGATTGCTGATTCGAGAGTAAAAGCGGCAGATCTATATACTATGCAGGCGGTCCCCTATGGTTCCCCAACCCAGGGACACTACCTGCA
>JBFXGJ010000021.1:0-33408 GCA_050178135.1 Methanoregulaceae archaeon
GGCATGCCGCCGGGCCCGTCGCCTCCGGGGGCCGGGGGGGACGTCCCCCCTGCCGGACCACCCGGACGTCCGGGCAGCCGATCACCTGGCCCGGGTAACCGATTCGACCTGCGAGACGTCCGCTGGCGTCACCGTGACGCCGCTCCTCGCGCACGCCGCGTACCAAAACGCACTCCAGCTCTCGGCCGCTGCGGCCGTCCTGCTCGGCGGCGACCCCCGACGGACTGCGGCGATGGAGGCGATCCCCGGCCGACTCTCGGTCGGAACCGAGGCGGGACGCGTCCTTGTGGACGATGCAAACAGTGGGACCACCCGTGACACGGCGATCGAGGCCGCCCGGCTGGCGCGCGCGCTCGACCCGGGCCGGGAGCTGACCCTCGTCATCGGCGAGGAGTTCCGCGCGGTCTGCGAGGGGTTCTCCCCGGAGAACGTGGCCACCGCCATAGAGACGATCAATCCGGCGACAGCCGTCCTGGTCGGCTCTTTCGATCACCGGGCGGCAGTCATCGCCCGGCTCGGCACCGGTTCCTGGCGAGGGCGAAGAAGCGAAACCCTCACCCTTGCCGAAGGCCGTGCGGCGACCCGTGTGGACGGCGGAGGCGGACCGATCGTCCTGGCCGTCAAGACCTGGAGATAGATGGATGAAGTACCTACAGCCCAGACCGAGCTCGATCGTCGCAGCCCTCTACACGGCGCGTGACCTCGAGGTGGATGTCGCCGTCCTGCACGGCCCGTCCGGCTGCTCTTTCAAGCACGCCCGCCTCCTCGAGGAGGACGGTATGCGAGTCCTGACGACGTCGCTCGGCGAGAACGAGTTCATCTTCGGTGGCGAACGGCGCCTCGAGGAAGTGCTCCGTGAGGCCGCAGCGACCTTCAGTCCGCGCCGCATGGCGGTGATCGGGACCTGCGTCTCGATGATCATCGGCGAGGACCTCGGCCAGGCCGTGCACGCGGTCGAGACACCGACGATCGCGGTCGACATCCACGCCGGCTTCTCTGAGAACATCGACGGGGTGATCGCCACCCTCCAGGCCGCCGCCGACGTCGGCTGGATCGACGAAGAAGAACTCGAGCGCCAGCGGAGGCTGCTCGCAGCTGCAAACGAGGTGGAGCGCCTCCGGGGGGCGGCGAGCCGGCCGTACATCGAGCCGGACCGCGGGGACCTCAAACACCTCGCGGCCGGCCGGATCCTGGAACGTGTCCGGTCCGGTGCGACCGGCATCGCGGTGATGAACGCGAAGAAGGAGACCGCATACATGTTCTCCGACGCGCTCGCCGCGCTCTACGAGGTCGCACCCGATGCCCCAGTCCGCTACCTCGCAAACCTCGAGGAGCGGGGCCTGCCGAAGGTGAGAAACGATGCGCGCCGGATCGCCGCCGGGCTCGCCGAGCGGCGCGTCCCGATCGAGACGGTCGGGTCGCTTGACGAGTACGGGGCCCTCGGCGACCGTCTCGGAGCGGAGATTCAGGCGAGTGGAGCCGATTACGCGCTCCTCGCCGGGGTTCCTCACGCGATACCCGCTGAATACACGGATGGGATCGAGGTGATCTCGATCACGAACGGCCCCCGGCAGGTCGCCCCCCTGCGGGAGCTGGGACATCGGTTCGTGCTGGTCGAGGTCGACCTGCATCCCCGGACTCTCGGTGTCCGGGCGATCGTCGAGAGCGAGTTCGGGGCGGTCCTCCGGAGCCTGGCATGAAGGGCGTCCTGATCTCGGGCGACCGCTCGGGGAGCGGCAAGACGTCGGTCACGCTCGCGCTTGCCGCGCTGCTCGCCCGGGATCGAACCGTCCAGACGTTCAAGATCGGGATGGACTACATCGATCCGTCCTACCTCACGGCGGTGACCGGCCGTCCCTGCCGGAACCTGGACGGGTTCGTCCTCTCGAAGGAGGAGAACCGGGCGATCTTCCGGGCGGCGAACCGCGGAGCCGACCTCGCGATCGTCGAGGGTGTCCGGGGACTCTACGAGGGGGCCGAGGCGATCGGGGATGCCGGCAGCACGGCAGAGATCGCCAAGCTGCTGGACCTGCCGGTCGTCCTGGTCGTAAACGCCCGGTCGGTCACCCGGTCCGCCGCCGCGCTGGTACAGGGGTTTCAGGCCTTCGATCCCGCCATTCGGATCGCAGGGGTGATCCTCAACAACGTCTCAGGCCCTTCTCACCGCGAGAAGGCGACGCAGGCGATCGAGCACTTCTGTGGTATCCCGGTGATCGGCGCGGTACCGCCGATCGAACAGATGCAGCTGGCCATGCGACACCTCGGGCTGGTCCCGTACCGGGAGGGGAGCGAGGAGGCCGGCTTCCGCGAGCGGATCGAGCTGGTCACCCGACTGATCGGGGAGTATGTCCCCCCCGAGGGGGTCCTCGATGTCGCACGGGAACTCCCCCAACCCGGTGACGCTCCGCTCATTCCCCCCCGGGACGGGGACGCCGACATCATGATCGGGCTCGCCTTCGACGAGGCCTTCAACTTCTATTACGCCGACCTGGAGGAGGTCCTGGCCTCCGCAGGGGCCAGGGTGGTCCGGTTCAGCCCCTGCCACGACCGGCTTCCCGACGCCGATGGGTTCATCCTGGGCGGTGGGTACCCCGAGGTCCATGCCGCGCGACTCGAGGAGAACACCACCTGCCGGGCGGGGCTCCAGGAGGCGGCCCGGAACGGGACCCCGGTCTACGGGGAATGCGGTGGCCTGATCTACCTGACCGACCGGGTTCGGCTCGCCGCCGGGTGGCGCGATGCGCCGAAGGAGGAGGTCCACGAGTTCGCCGGCGTCCTCTCCGGCGAGGCACGGATGCCAGCACGCCGGGTCGTCACGTATGTCGAGGGGCGGGCATGCGCTCCATCGCCGATGGGAACAGGGATGTTCCGGGGGCACTCCTTCCACTACTCCGAGGTCGTGCTCGACCCGGGGACGCGATACGCCTACGCCCTCAACCGCGGTGTCGGCATCGATGGGATGCGCGACGGAGCGATCGTCGGTAACACCCTGGGCACCTACTGCCATATCCACCCGGTCGGTGCTCGCGGAATGTTCGATGCCTTCGTCGAACGGTGCCGGGCGGCCCGCGACCAATCGTAAAGGATACAACCTCACCCCGCGAGAGATTGATCATGATCATCTACCTCGACGGGGCCTTCCTCCCGAAGGAGGAGGCAAAGGTCTCCGTCTTCGACCACGGACTTCTCTACGGGGACGGGGTATTCGAGGGGATCAGGGCGTACAACGGCCGGATCTTCCGCCTCGACGAGCACCTCGACCGGCTCTACGACTCAGCCAAGACGATCGACCTCGCGGTCCCGATCACGAAGGCCGAGATGGGCGAGGCGATCGCCGAGGTGCTTCGCCGCAACAACCTGCGTGACGCGTACATCAGGCCGATCGTCACCCGAGGCGTCGGGGATCTCGGGCTCGACCCCCGCAAGTGCGAGAAGCCGACGGTGGTCATCATTGCGGTCGAGTGGGGGGCGATGTACGGAGATCTCTACGAGAAAGGCCTGACTGCGGTCACGGTCTCCATTCGGCGGAACCCGGCACAGTCTCTCCCCCCGAACGTGAAGAGCCTCAACTACCTCAACAACATCCTGGCGAAGATCGAGGCGAACTACAAGGGCGGCGATGAGGCGATCCTCTTCGACACGAACGGCTATCTCTCGGAGGGTTCGGGCGACAATATCTACGTGGTCAAGAACGGAGTCATCATCACCCCTCCGACCCTCAACAACCTCCGGGGCGTCACGAGGCTCGTGCTCCTGGAGTGCGCGGAGACCCTCGGCATCACGGTCATCGAGCGGAACATGGGCTACTTCGACCTCTACTCGGCCGACGAGGTTTTCGTTACCGGGACGGCAGCGGAGGTGGGCCCGATCGTTGTGATCGACGGCCGTTCCATCGGCTCCGGACGACCCGGGCCGGTCACGCGCCAGTTGATCTCCGCGTTCAAATCGGCCACCGAGCAGTCGGGGACGCCGATCGACTGAACACCCCCATCACAACCTATATCTTTTTTCCAGACGAATGACGTAGGTTCAATTGCTGCTATAGTGTAGTCCGGCCAATCATGTCGGCCTTTCACGCCGACGACTGGGGTTCGAATCCCCATAGCAGCATCCCGTCCTGAAGCCGGTTCCTGTTCTGTTCAGATTCGCAGCGGACGAGTTACATTCCAACGAAGTTACGATCCCTATCGTTGCAGTGTGAAACAGGGCGCGAACGTTGAACGTGCACCGGGCATCATCGTGATGGAGTGCATTGTTCGTCCAGGGCCGAGCGTTGTGTGGGCCCGGAACGCTGCAGCCACCTGCGTCTCGAACGACATCTCCGGAAACCAGGGAGATGGAATCTACTTCTCCTTCGTCCACGGCCACCTGGCCAACAACACGATCCGAAAGAACCCGGGGACCGGCATCCTGGTCGATCGGAGCGGTGGGGGCACGATCACGGGCAACAAGAGCTGGGAGAACGCGGTCGGGTTCTGGGACGTGAGCCCCGAGGGTGAAGGTGGTCAACTGGCCATCTACAACAACCACTTCGACAACACGGAGAACGTCGAGGGCTTCGCGCCCAACACCTGGGAGATCGCCGAGCGGCCCGGACCGAACATCGCGGGCGCGCCGAACCTGCGAGGGAATTACTGGGCCCTGCCGAACATGAAAGGATTCTCCCGAACGCATCCCGACGCGGACCGTGACGGGTTCTGCGATCTGGCATGCGAGATCAACGGCGGGTTCCCGGCGGGAGTACCAACACTGATAACCTCCCGCTTCGGACTGTGATTGACCCGGCACGCCCAATACCGCTTCCGGGTGTTCTCGCGCCTCCGCTCAACCTCAACCGCGATGAGCTGTACAAGGACGTGAACGGCAACAACCGGACCGATTTCGCGGATGTCGTCCTGAATTTCAACCAGATGAACTGGATCCCGGCGAACGAGCCCCTTGAGGCATTCGATTACAACCGGGACGGACGGATCGACTTCGCCGACGTGGTCTGGCTCTTTACCACGCTCTGATCATCACCCTTTTTCCGTGAGTTGCACGAGCCACGAAAGACCCCTGTCCCATACAGTACCCGGCCCGAAGAATCCCTCTGCGTCCTCCAGCATATCCTTAATAGCTTTGATGCCACCTGTTCGGCCATGAACGACGAGAGCGAGGGTGAGAAGAGCGGGGGCGACCGGCGGTTCGTGTACCTGCTGGGAGTGATCGCAGTCCTGGTCGTCGCCCTGATCGCCGTACTCCTCGCCACGCTGGGCGGGAGCGCTCCCACAGGGGAGGGGAACACCACGATGACGGTGCCGTCGGTGGCCGTGACCGAAAATACCTCCCTCGACGATACAGCACCTGCGGTTGCATCCGGGGTCCCGACCGATAACGCGGCATCGCCAGGGCCGACTGCTTTTTCGACCACGCCAGCGCCCGAAGGAGGGACGGTGACAACGTCGACAACCGGTCCGTCGACGGTAGAGACCACCCGGGCGACCGGCGCTGTGAAGGAGACGACGTGGACGACCGTTACCACCACACCGCCGACTTCGGCCGGCGCAACCGCCACGACAACGACGGCCCGGTCAACGACCGTGCCGGCTGGAGCGACGGAGACGGCGACCTCGATGACCACGACGGCCAGGACCGAGACCGTGACCGTGGCGACCACGCGTACGGCGGTCCCGGCGCCGAGCATGGGTGTCTTTGCGACATTCAGCCGCCCGACGCCGGGCGCCACGATCGGGATCATCGCAACCATGTACATCCTGACGCCGACCCGGACTCCTCACTACGTTCCCGCGACGGCCCCGAGCCCGGTGACGCCGCGACCGACCGTCACGTCCTGCTCCCTCGACTTTTCGGGCTCCCCCCGGTCCGGTCGGACACCGCTCGCGGTCACTTTCACGCTGACGGCGACCTGTGAAAATTCGTATACCATCCAGTTCGGGGACGGTCAGCAGGAGCTGGTCTCGATCAGCCCGTCTGCTCCGACGACGGTGCGACACACGTACTACGAACCCGGCACCTACACGGTCACCGTCACGGAGGGGAGCAGCATGTACTCGACGTGGGGAAAGACCAGGTCGGATTACATACGGGTGGAGGAGCGGATGTGAACGGCGGAATCGCGACCGGTGCTCCGGGCGACGGTCGGTAGTCCCGCAAAGAAGGTGGGAGAGAGGCCGGGTGCATCCGGGGGAGACGGGAAACACCCTCGGATCCGAGGTCGACGATCTCCCATCGTGCCGACCGCTCTCTCGACCCTGGACCGAAGGGGGCAGCCAACCTTCACCCGGGTTCTCCGGCACCGAAGGGGAGAAGATGGAGAAGGGTCAGCCAGCGCGGATCGAGAACCGCCCCATCTCGCGGTCGACGTGCGCCGCGACCTCGTCGATCTCGCGGATCACCTCTGTGACCTGGCGCACGGAAGCGAGGGCCTCCTCGCTCGCCGAGGAGGAGTGTTCCGCATCGCGGGCCGTGAGTTTGAGCAGTCCCGCCATCTCGTTGACCGAAGCGGTGATCTCCTCGAACGAGGCGGCTTGCTCCTCGGTGGCCGAGGAGACCGAGGTCATGTCCCTCGAGATCGATTCGACCGAGTCCGAGAGGGCTGAGAAGACCTTGAGGGTCTCCTCGAGCGCGAGGTTGCCCTGCTGGACCGCCGAGCCCGCCAGGTTCATCGCGTCTGCCGCCTCCTCCGACTTCGCATTCAGTCCACCGATCATCCCGGCGATCGTCTCGGCTGATGCCCGGGACTCCTGCGCGAGGGACTTCACCTCGGCGGCGACGACGGCAAAGCCGCGACCGGCGTCCCCGGCCCGGGCCGCTTCGATCGCCGCGTTCAGCGCGAGGAGGTTGGTCTGGTTCGCGATGTCCGTGATCAGGCCGACGATCTTGCCGATCTGGCCCATCTGCTCCCGGATGTCGTGGATGATCGCGTCCACCTGCGCCGAGGAACCGGTGATTGAGTCCATGCCCTTCTCCGCTTTCTCGGCGGCCTCGATCCCCCGCTTTGCCAGGCTGTTCGCCTCCGCAGTGAGACGCGCGACCGACTCGGCCGTCGACGAGACATCGCCGACGGTCCGGGTCAGGTCCTCCATCGTCTGGAGGACCTGCTCGATGCCGTTCTCGGACTGTTCCGCGTTCCGCGAGACCGATTCGGCACTCCGGGCGATCTCGTTCGCCCCGTGGCCCACCACCTCGACACCCTCCCGGGCCTGCCCGGCGTGGCGCGAGAGGTCGACGACCTGGCGATTGACGAGCCCGAGCGTCCGCGAGACCTCGACGCCGATCCGGTCGAGCGACTCGCAAAGCGCGACCAGGTCGCCCTTCACATCGAGGGCCGGGTCCACCCCGGTTGAGAAGTCGCCCCGGGCGTAGGCGTCCGCGACCCGGGAGATCTCCTGGAACGATGCCTCCAGCTGGGTCCCGATCGCGTTGAGCGCGTCGCAGAATGCGACGAAGTCCCCCTTCGCCTCGAGCGAGGGATCGACCCGTGCGGAAAAGTTACAGGCTGCATACTCCTGACTCACCCGCATCGCCTCGTAGACCGGCCCGATCATCGCGTCGAGCGTTGCATTGACGCCCTCGACGATCCGGCGGAAGTCGCCCTGGTGCCGGGACGGGTCGGCGCGGGTGTCCAGCTGGCCGGCGATGGCCGACCGCGAGAGGGCGAGCGAGTCCTCGATCAGGGCGTTGACGTTTGCGATGCAGGCGTTCAGGTTGTCGATCAGTTCCTTGAAATCGCCCCGGTACTCTTCCGTGATCTGGTCGGGGATGTCCCCGCGCGCGATCCGGTCGATGGAGCGTTCAGCCACCTGGAGCGGGACCACCACGGCGTCGAGAGTGTCGTTCATCCCCTGGACCAGTGCCTTCCAGCTCCCCTCGAAACCGGCGGGGTCGATCCGGACGCCCAGGTCACCGTTCGCGGCCCCCTCGGTCAACCGGTTCGTCTCGGTGTGGACCGCGATGTAGGTCTCGATCGCCCGGTCAATGTTGTCACTCATCGCGGCGAACTCCCCGCGGTACTCGCCCGAGACGGCCTTGAGGCGCCGCCCGTGGGAGAGGTCCTCGATGAACCGCGAGGCCATGTTCACCGGGCCGGCCACCGCGTCGAGGAGTGCATTCATCCCCTCGACGATCCGGCGATACTCGCCGTGGAGCCGTTCGGGGTCGGCCCGTGTCGCAAGAGACCCCGCTATGCCGGCGTCGGCCAGGAGCCGGGTGTCCTCGACCAGGGTGGTGATGTTCTCGATGCAGGTGTTGAGGTTGTTTTTCAGGTCGTTGAAGTCCCCGTTGAACTCCTCCGTGATCGGGTCGGGGATGTCGCCGTGGGCGATCCGGTCGACGAAGTGCTCCGCCACCTGCAGCGGCCCCACAACCGCGTCGAGGGTCCCGTTCATACCCTGCACCAGCCCCTTCCAGCTCCCCTCGAACCGGGCGTCGTCAATCCGCTCGCCGAGTTCTCCGCGAACGGCGGCTTCCGCAAGTCGGCCAGTCTCGGAGTGAACGGCGACGTAGGTGTCGAAGCAGCGGTTGAGTCGCCGGACCAGGGCCTCGAACTCTCCGCGGTACTCCCCCTGGATCGGGGCGAGCCGCCGCCCGTGCGAGAGGTCGTCGATGAACCGGCCGGCGATCGTCACCGGTTCCCCGATGCTCTCGAGGACCAGGTTGACGTCCCCAAGGACCCGGCCGTAGACACCCGGATGCGCCGCTGGATCGCCTCGAGTCGCAAGCTGCCCCTCGATAGCCTCCGCGGCGAGCCGGCCCGTCTCGCCGGAGAGCGCGGCCAGGCGCTCGCCGCAGAGAGCCAGGAGCCGCCGGACGTCACCCACGGCGTCGCCATCGGGCGGCGAGCCCTCCGCCCGGACTGCGCGGCAGAAACCGGGCGCATCCAGTTCACCGGCGGCAAGGTCATGCAGCGCGTCCCGGAGCACCTCGATGAGGGAGGGCGATACCGCCTCGAGCCCGGGAGCGGGGCAAGGAAGGAAGCTGAGGAGGAACGGCGCGCCGACCCCCTCCGGGAGGCGGCTCACCAGGAGGAGCGTGTCGAAGCTGCCTCCTTTGGCCATGACGAAACGCCAGGGGCGCGAGGCGGTTCCCTCGCTCGCGGCACGGTTGAAGAGCGTCTCGAGGGCGATGTGGGAGCTCTCGCCGTCCGGCTGGGCATCGGGACAGAACCGGTCGAGCGCCGTGCCAGAGAGAGAGCCGGGGTCGCACCCCAGGGCTTTGCCGGCACCCGGGTTCGCGCCCGTAATCTGCCCGCCGTCGACCATGACCTGGCCCACGGGACTCGCATCGAAGATCGCCCGGTAGGCGGCGTCGTTCTGTCGCGCCTGACCGGCACGGGCCGTTCCGGCACCGCTCGTCTGCCGGCGCCTCTCTGTCTTTTCCACCATAATTGCCTGGTTCCCCGGAGGCATCGGGACCTCCGACTCCCGGACACAGGGCGTGGCGGTGAGAGTGCACAAAAAGGGCCCGACCTGCGCCTGATCGAATAAAGACCTGAAGGGCTGTTAAGGATGTCGTTTTTGTTACAGGGGAGGCTCAAGGGCTCACTCCCTCCCCCTGCCCGCCCTTGATCGGAGAAGAGCTGTTGCCCGGAATAATTATGGTGAAATTATATGATGCAGGAGCGACACTGATTGGTATCATGCCTGGCAGTCGGGAGATACCGGGGGTGCGGGACCATGCTGCTCCTCGTGGATGACGAGCCGGCACTGCTCGACCTGGGTCGGCGGTTCATCGAACGGGATGGCCGGTACGAGGTCGAGGTGGCGTTGTCGGGAGAGGAGGCGCTCTCGCTCCTCGACGCCGGGCGTTTCATCGCGATCGTCTCAGACTACGAGATGCCGGGGCTCACCGGGATCGACCTCTTGAAACGGGTCAGGACGGCCGGCAACGCGACGCCGTTCATCATCTTCACCGGGCGCGGGCGTGAGGAGGTGGCGATGGAGGCGCTCAACTCCGGGGCGTCGTACTACCTCCAGAAGGGCGGGGACGCCCGGGCGCAGTTCGGGGAACTTCTCCACCTGGTCGACCAGGCGGTCAGGACGGCCGATGCGGAACGGGTGGCACGCGTCTCGACTGGGGCGTATCGGACTATCTTCGAATACTCGGGGGCAGCGAGCATCATCCTGGAGCACGACACCCGGATTGCGCTCGTCAACTCGGCCTTCGAGCGGCTCTCCGGGTACCGCCGGGACGAACTGGTCGGCTCCACCCGGTTCTTTGACTTCGTCGCGGAGGAGGACCGGGAGCGGCTGCTCGGCTACCACCACTCGCGCCGGATCAACCCGGGGCAGGTCCCGGTCCAGTACGAGTTCCGGTTCAGGGACCGCGAGGGGACCGAGCACCTCGTCGCTGCCACCGCGGGTATGATCCCCGGGACGCACCGGTCGGTCGTCTCCTTCATCGACGTCACCGCCCGGTCGGGGGACGGGGAGCAGACGGAACCCGGGGACGAGGACGATCGCCGGCCTCGAGAGTCCTTTCCCGCCCCGGGGATGGACCCGGACCGCCGGCAGAGCGAGATGGCCCTCCTCCGCGCGAACGAGAAGCTGAACCTCCTCTCGTCGATCACCCGACACGACATCCAGAACCAGCTGACCCTGCTCGCCGGCTACCTCGACCTCGCCCAGGAGGACTGCCACGAGCCGGTGGTGAAGAGTTATATCGGCGGCATCCGGCAGGCTTCCACCGCGATCGCGCGGCAGATCGCCTTCACCAAGATCTATCAGGACATCGGGATCCGGTCTGCCCGGTGGCACCGGGTCAGCGACGTGGTACAGCGGGCGGCTGAGTGCGTCGCGGCGACGGAGCTCCGGGTGGAGGTGGCGGTGGGGGACCTGGAGGTGCACGCCGACCCGCTCTTCGAGCGCGTGATCGAGAACCTGGTCGACAACACCGTCCGGCACGGCCAGATCGCGACGCGGATACGGTTCACCTGCGCCCCGCTGGAGGCGGGGCTCGTGATCCTGGCTGAGGACAACGGCGTGGGCGTCCAGGAGGAGGAGAAGGAGTGGATCTTCGAGCGGGGGTTCGGCCGGAACACGGGGTTCGGGCTCTTTCTCGCGCGCGAGATCATCGGGATCACGGGCATGACGATCCAGGAGACGGGGACCCCGGAGACTGGGGCGCGGTTCGAGATCGTCGTGCCGGAGGGGCGGTACCGGTTCCCGGTCGAATAGAGATCGGGTTCGTCTCCTGACAACGGCGATGGAGTCCCGCCCTGAGACTGGGGATGCGTCCTCTCATTCGGGCGATGCGGCAAGAGGGGTCCGGCATTCCATCACGACCGGGGGATCGATCGAATTTCGAGGAGCGGGACAGGTTCCTGTATGACGAAAACCAGGGCTCGACCGGTTTATTTACAGCCGTGCCAGGCAATCGAGTGAACCAAACCGGAACTGGTACCACCTCCGGTTGTGCGTGTGCAGTGTCACACTACCGCCACCTACCGGCCCTTCATGGTGAGAGGGGCATCGGTCGTCGAAAACCATTCTCTATCTTGAGGGCGGATCATCTCAACCAATGGTGCTTGAAGAGCGACTCGTCTTCGGGGATGCCGGGGACGCAGACCGGTTTGTGACGTTTTTGAAGGGGCGTGGAGTCCGCGCTCGTCGTCATGTGATCTCGTGCATCACTGAGGAGACCCTGGTCAGGGGCTCCCTCGCACAGCTCTTCGACTGGGTGAACGCCGAGATCGAGGATCGAAAGGACGATGATGACCTCTCCGATCAGATCGAAGCGGACCTGGGAGAGGAAGAAGAGGATTTCGCTGATGCGATGATCCGATCGGAGCGTCTTCGGCTCGAACGCTTCCGGGAGACGCTCACCCGGCAGTATGTCGTGATCTCGACGGCCCTGGAAAAAAAGCAGGTCGGGGACCTGGTCACCGTCGGTCGACCGTTCAGCGCTCAGGACCAGCCCGACGCAGAACAGGTGGACGGGGAGCTCAGGAACCTGCTCGGCGAGCTGGACGAGCTCGTGGCGCGTCGAACCCTCATCGAACAGGGGATCCTGGAGGAGACCACCGGGGGACTCCGCCTCGCCCGCATGGTCGTGCCCGATGAGATTGAGACCGAGCTCTCGGTCACCGATATCGACATTTCGCCCGGACTGGTCCAGGAGCATGGAGTTCGAACCGATTTTGAGATCTTCTACGATACCGAGTACGTGGTCGAGTGCGAGGGGTCGATCCACCTGTCCTGCCGCGGTGACGAGCTGGAGGAGGCGGTGCTCGGGAGGTCGGTGACACCCGAGAGTCTCGAAACGCTCGTCTACCACCTCGGGGTGAAGGGGCAGGCGATCGGGGTGGTCCTCGAGGTCTTCGATCGCGAGGGCCGAACATCCCTCGAGACGGTGGTCGAGGCGGTCCGGACCACCCGCCTCGAAACCAACAGCCCTGAGGCGACGGTCGTGCTCAACACGCCGCCCGAGTTCGTGCGGGCGCTCGTCGACGACCTCCGGAAGGCGGGAGCGATCACCGGCAACGACAGAAAGATGCGGCGGGCGTAGGCCAGCCGGAGGACAGGCGCGATCTTGCCCACGCCGGACCTGCCAGGGGAAGCCCGGTGTCAGGGAGTACTCTCGGTGAATACCGGAGTCCCTCTCTCAGGATGGTGAACGCGGTCGACGTCCCGGAGCATCCGATAGCGGGTCGAGCCGATCATCTGGGGTTGACCGGGGAGCGGGCACCAGCCAGGTCAGCCTATTTTTCCCAACCAGCAGGCGAGACGGGGGCAGAGGGCGAATGGGGCCCTCGCCGTCCCGCTCGAATCGAGGTCTTCTTGAAAAAAAAGGATCGGTCGAGGGGAAGAGCCGGGCGCACTCTCTGGTCGCGATGACGCGCCCTTCAGTAGAGGATGTTCGACCGCGAGGGGTACGCCGGCACGGTCCGCTGCAGGATGACGGGGGCGCCGCCGTCCGTCCGGAGCTCGAGCGAGAACGAGGTGCCGGGGGCGAGAGGGCTCGTCGGGTGGATCGCGATCACGACCACCTCGTTCGGCTCCAGCACGTTGTTCGGCGCGCCGCTCGACTGCTCGCGGCGGTAGACCGTCCACTCGCCCGGCGACGGGTCAGTGAGATCAGTCCCCTGCTCGAGCGTCTCGAGGACGGTATCGGTCGCGATCTGCACCGCCATCCGGTCGAGGTCCACCATCGCCCCCGTCGCCATGTTCGCCGCGAGCACGACGCGGAGCGACTCGATCGAGGCGCCGTCCGCCGGCGCGAAGCCCGTCACCTGCCCACGGAGATCGAGCCCGCCGGAGACCTGCCCGAGCCCCTCGTGGACCGCCTTCTGCGCCTGCTGGGTCGCCATGAACCCGGTGCCGAGGACAGTGTACGCGAAGACGGACGCGACGATGGTGAACGCGATGAGGACGATCGCGGCTTCAAGTCCGGTGAAGGCGTCATCATTCCCAGGGCGGACGCTGGGATGCATAAAAAAATGGGATTAGTAGAGAAGGTTCACAGCGTTGACGTTCGCGGGGACCGTCCTCTTGATTGCGAGCGATGCACCAACCGGGGGCTTGACCTCGAGGTTGAAGGCGGTGTACGCGGGCATCGCTGTGGGCGGCATGGCCTCGATAACGAACTGCTCACCGGCTTCGAGCATCAGGTTTTCCGAGCCCAGCGTGTGGAGCCGCTCCGTCACGTTCCAATTTCCTGCAGCAAGAGGTCCACCAGACTGGTCGTGGTTGAGGGTATCCACCTGTGTGCTGTCCGAATAGATCATCACAGCCTTGTTCATATCCACTGAAGTCGCTCCGGCGGCAAGCCCGAGGGTGAACTTAATCTTGTCAACGCCGCTCGCGGGCGTGGTGGCCGTACCATACACATCGCCCAGTATCTCAACGGCCGACGAGGCCATGGCAACGCCACTGTGGACGGTCTCCTGCGACTTCTGCGTGGTGAAGAACCCGGCGCCGAGCACCACGTACGAGAACACGGCCGCCACGACGACGAACGCGATCAGGACGATCGCGGCCTCGAGGCCCGTGAATGCATCTTCATTGTTTCGAAATACCTTCATCATGGTCACCTGACCTGACTTCAGTGAGTTCCAAACCTGTGTTCGGAAACTCCTGGATTCTGAAATGATGTCTGAGTATTTAATCATAGCGATCATGCAACTGCGCGGAGCAACGCCCTTTCGATAAAAATTTGCGAATATTCTCACCAGGGACAGCATTCGGACAATTACGAACAATGTGGCGCGCATTGTTACGGTATCCTGGCCAGGATGACCATCTCCAGATATAAATACTTCCGGCGTGCACCTGATCACAGGATGGAGAAGCGGGAGATCCAGTACGTGGTGCTCGCCCTCTCGGTCGTGATCATCCTCGCGATCGTGGTGAAGCCGGCACTCACCGGCAAGCCGGTCAACCTGGGGGTCCAGGCAAGCGGTGCCGAGACGCCGATCCCCACCGAGACAGCCGGCGCCGTCCCCACCCCCGCCGGGCTCCCGTCCGCGGACCAGGGAGCTGCCGCCACCCAGGGCACGCTCTCTGGCGGACCGCCCCCCGCGCCCTCCGACCTCCCTTACGCCGTCCGGGAAGGTGAAGCCTCGGTGCCCGCCGGCAACGTCTCGGTCACCCTCCCGCCGGTTGTCCCCACCGCCGCCGCCACCGCTGCGCCCGTCCCCACCCCCGCGCCCACGGTTGCCGGCCCGGAGCCCGGTGTCACCCAGATCCCGTTCGTCGACCCCGCCCGGTACTCGGTCCAGCTCACCGACCCGCTCCCCCCCTCGATCCCGTTCGTCACCAGCCCCACCGAGGACCCGACCCTCCAGACCTATGCCCAGTTCTCCGGCCGCTGGTCCGGCACCACCGACGTGATCCAGATCCCCTACCCCTCCTTCGAGATCGACTACACCCTCACCCCCTCGGTGCAGCCCGACATCGTGATGCCGCGGTTCTCGATCCAGGTGGTCGACGCCGACGACCCGAACCGCTTCGTCCGGATCGTCTCTCCCCCGGGCAACACCTTCTCAGGCCGGTTCTCCGAGAAGTTCTACGAGGGCAACCACCGCTACTACTTCATCATCACCAGCCGGTACATCCAGTCGTACACGGTCCAGGTGAAGGTCCCCCGCCGCTACCTCTGACCGAGGGGCGGCTCCCCGGGAATACCCATATCATTATCCATCGGATCCCCGTAAGCTAAGCATCATGGCGATGCAGCCAACCGTCCCCGTACGACCCACCAACGACCTCGCGGCCCTCCTCGACGGGATGGCCTCAACCGGCTTCCAGGGGCGGAAGCTCGGCGAATCGGTCCGGATCTGGCGAGAGATGCTCGGTGACCCCGACTGCACCATCCTCCTCGGGCTCTCCGGCGCGATGATCCCCGCCGGCATGCGCGAGGTGTTGAGCGCCCTCGTCCGGCACCATTACGTCGACGCGATCGTCTCCACCGGCGCCAACATCTTCCACGACGCCTGCGAGCACCTCGGGATCTGCCACTACCAGGGCCATCACCACGTCGACGACGCCGAGCTCTTCAGCAGGGGTATCGACCGGATCTACGACGTCTTCGCCTTCGAGGAGGAGTTCCGGACCACCGACCGGCAGATCGCCGAGTTCGCCCGGGAAGTGGCACCGTTCCGCGGCTCGTCGCGGGCGTTCCTCGATGCCTTCGGCCGGTACATCGCCCGCACCGCCCCCGAGAGCTCCTCCTTCCTCGCCACCTGCGTCGCTGAAGGCGTCCCCATCTTCGTCCCCGCGCTCGCCGACTCCTCGATCGGCATCGGGCTCGTGATCGCCCGCCGGAACGGCGTCGAGGTGGACGTCGACCAGCTCGCCGACGCCGACGAGGTCACCAGGATCGTCGAATCCGCGAAGAAGACCGGCGTCGTCTATGTCGGCGGCGGCGTCCCCAAGAACTTCATCCAGCAGACCCAGGTGATCGGCTCGATCCACGACGCCGACTGCACTGGGCACGCCTACGCCATACAGTACACTGCCGACTCCCCCCACTGGGGCGGGCTCTCGGGCTGCACCTTCGAGGAGGCGATCTCCTGGGGCAAGGAGCAGGTGCAGAGCCCGCGCGTCCAGTGCTTCTGCGACGCCACGATCGCCCTCCCACTCGTCGCCTCCGCCCTGCTGGCGAGCGGCATCCAGCGCCAGCCCCGGCGGTTCGAATTCTGAGCCGCCCCCGGCTCCCAACCGACCACAACCCTTATAACCTACACTCTCACACCATATTGCGCACCATTCATGGAGTGACGCAGGGCGTCACGAGTGTCCACTGGATGCGAGATTTACAGTTGAGGTAGCCAAGCCTGGTATGGCGCAGGTTTGCTAAACCTGTGTCCCCCTGGGACTCGAGGGTTCAAATCCCTCCCTCAGCGCTCTGGGCAGCAGCTCAATCGAGGAGACCTCATGGCACAAGAAGAAGACGATATAAAATACTTCGTCCGCATCAGCAACACCGACCTGGACGGCACCAAGTCCGTCCGTGTCGCACTGACGGGCATCCCCGGTGTCGGCCGTCATGCGGCCGGGATCATCGCCCGCCGTGCAAACGTGGGCGAGCGGGAGACGATGGGGAGGCTCGACGACGGTTCGATCGAGCGACTCCGCGAGGCAGTCGGCGGGTACGCGGGCACAGTCCCCGTGTGGATGCTGAACCGCATCAAGGATGTCTACACGGGCGAACCGCGGCACCTCCTTGGCACCGACCTCGCGATGTCCCGCGACGAGGACATCAACCTGCTCCGCAAGATCCGCTGTTACCGCGGGATCCGGCACGAGACCGGGCAGAAGGTACGCGGCCAGCGGACGAAGTCGACCGGACGCACGGGCGCCACCGTCGGTGTGCGGAGAAAGAAGGACTGAGCGGGGCGACGTCAGATGGCATACCCAGGCAAGGACAAAAAATCGTACGAGACGCCCAAGCGTCCGTTCGAGAAGACCCGAATCGAGGCGGAGACAAAGCTCGTCATCGAGTACGGCCTCAGGAACAAGCGCGAGGTCTGGAAGGCCCAGGCAGCACTCCGCAAGTACCGGAAGGGTGCCCGCGACCTGCTCGCCCTCGAGTCGGCATCGACCAAACCCGAGCTCGCCGCCCGGAAGAAGGGCGAGCTGATCGGACACCTGCAGCGGATCGGCCTCCTCGGCTCCGAGGCGGACATCGACGACGTCCTCTCCCTCAGGATCCAGCAGCCGCTCGAGCGCCGGCTCCAGACCCAGGTCTACCGACTCGGGCTCGCCCGCTCCCCGCGGCAGGCCCGGCAGCTGGTCACGCACGGTCACATCGCGATCAGCGGTCGCCGTGTCGACATCCCCGGGTACCAGGTCTCGCGGTCCGAGGAGACGGCGATCACCTACTACGGCCGGTCCCCGTTCACCAACACCGAGCACCCCGAACTGAACCGTCAGCTCGGCAAGAGGAGGCGCTAATCCATGGCAGACGCAACGGAGCGATGGGGCGTCGCACACATCTACGCCTCGTTCAACAACACGATCATCACGGTGACGGACATCTCCGGTGCCGAGACGGTCACCAAGTCGAGCGGCGGCATGGTCGTCAAGCAGGACCGGAACGAGTCGAGCCCGTACGCCGCGATGAAGATGGCCGGCGACGTGGCCCAGGCCGCGATGGACAAGGGCTTCGTCGGCCTCCACGTCAAGGTGCGCGCACCCGGCAAGGGCAAGCAGCGCTCACCCGGTGCCGGGGCGCAGGCCGCCATTCGCGCACTCGCCCGTGCCGGCATGCGGATCGGCCGGATCGAGGACGTCACCCCGGTCCCGCACGACAGCATCCGCGCCAAGGGCGGACGCCGGGGCAGGAGAGTCTGATGCAGATCGAGTGCCAGCACCGCGACGAGCACTCCTGCCAGTTCCTCCTGTCGGGCGTCCTGCCCTCATTTGCGAACTCGATCCGGCGGGCGATGGCGAGCGAGGTGCCGAAGCTCGCGATCGAGAATGTCCGGATCTACGACAACACGAGCGGCCTCTTCGACGAGATGCTCACCCACCGGATCGGGCTCGTCCCGATTCGGACCGAGGAGGGAACCTATGTCCCGATCGAAGAGTGCACCTGCGAGGGTGCCGGGTGCGACCGGTGCACGGTCTCCTACACCCTCTCCGTCGAGGGGCCGGGCGTGGTCTACTCGCGGGACCTGATCCCGAACGACCCCGTCGCTACGCCCGCCCAGGGCGACATCCCGATCGTCAAGCTCGAGAAGGGCCAGAAGGTCGTGATCGAGGCACACGCAGTCCTCTCGACGGGCAAGACCCACGCCAAGTGGCAGACGACGACGGTCTGCGGGTATAAGAACTACCCGCGCCTCACGGTCGACAGCCGCTGTGACGGGTGCGGCGCCTGCGTCGACGCATGTCCTCGCCGCGTCCTCCGCCTTGTCGGGAAGAGCGTCGCCGTCGACGAGGGGCGGCTCGAGGACTGCTCGCTCTGCCGCCTCTGCGAGAAGAGCTGCCTGGCCACGGGGATCGGGGAGACGCCCGCGATCCTGGTCGGGACCGAGCCCGATCGCTTCATCTTCAACGTCGAATCCGACGGCGCCATCCCGGCGACCGAGATCCTCCGCCAGTCGATCCGGTTCATCCGGACCCGGGGGGACGAGCTCTCACGCGCATTAGAAGAGATTGCCGAGGGATAGAGAGATGACACTCATACGAGAGAAGACAAACCCGCGTCTGACGAACCTGATCATGACGCTAAAAACGGCCTCGCGCGAGAACGGCGTCCAGGTCTGGCGTGACATCGCCTCCCGACTCGAGGGCGCCACGAACGCCCGCGCCGAGGTGAATGTCAGCAAGATCAACCGCTACGCCGCCGAGGGCGAGACGATCCTGGTACCGGGCAAGGTGCTCGGCACGGGCATGATCAACCACTCCGTCCGGGTCGCCGCCCTCAACTTCTCGGCTCAGGCCGAGACCAAGATCACGGGCGCGAACGGAACCTGCATGACGATCGAAGAGCTCCTGAACGACAACCCGAAGGGGAGCCGGGTCAGGATCCTGAGGTGAGCGAGATGGTAACGGTGATCGATGCGGAGAACCTCCTGCTCGGACGACTCGCCTCGGTGGTCGCCAAGCGGGCGCTTGCCGGCGAAGAGATCGCGATCGTCAACTCGGAGAAGGCGATCGTCTCGGGCGCGCGCGCCCACGTGCTCAAAGACTTCAGGGAGAAGCGCGAACGCGGTTCGCGAGAGGGTGGCCCGTTCTACCCACGCCGCCCGGACCACCTCGTCAAGAGGACGATCCGCGGCATGCTCCCGTACAAGCGCGAGCGCGGCATCGCCGCCTTCAAGGCGATCAAGACCTATGTTGGTGTCCCCGTCGAGTTCGCGGATGCCGAGCGTGAGTCCCTCCCAGAGGCGCATATCGACCGACTGAACAACCCGAGCTACGTGACGATCGGTGCGATCGCAACCTACCTCGGTGCAAAATATTGACAGGTGAACGCATGGCGAAGGTGATAAACACCAGCGGAAAGCGCAAGACCGCGATCGCGCGCGCGACCCTCAGGGAGGGTCACGGCGTGATCCGGATCAACTCGGTCCCGCTCGAGTCCTATGGCACCGAGCTGACCCGCATGAAGATCGCGGAGCCCCTGCTCCTCAAGCCGGACGGGATCGATGGAATCGACGCCTCGATCACCGTGATCGGTGGCGGGTTCATGGGGCAGGCGGAGGCGGTTCGTACCGCGCTCGCGCGCGGACTCGTGAACTGGCATGGAGACCCGAAGCTGAAAGACCTCTTCCTCGCGTACGATCGGACGCTGCTCGTCAACGATTCGCGCCAGAAGGAGGCAAAGAAGCCCCACGGTCCAGGTGCCCGCGCGAAGTTCCAGAAGTCGTACCGTTAAGTTAAATTAAGACCGAGAATAACGTGTATGATACCCGTCCGATGTTTTACATGCGGTAAGGTCATCTCGCCCGCGTGGGATGAGTTCAAGCGGCGGCGGGATGCCGGCGAGGACCCGAAAGGGATCCTCGACGACCTCGGTCTCCACCGGTATTGCTGCCGGAGGATGCTGCTGTCGCACAAAGAGATCATTGACGAAATCAATCCGTACCAATGAGGGGTCGTGGGGTAGCCTGGTATCCTAGGGCGTTCGGGATGCTCTGACCTGAGTTCGAATCTCAGCGACCCCATTCTTATCCAACCATTTTGAGGCAGACGATGGAATCGTACACCCGTTATGAGAAGGCGAGAATCATCGGAGCCCGTGCCCTCCAGATCTCGATGGGCGCGCCTACACTCATCAACGTCCAGAAGAGCGACCCTCTGGAGATCGCGCTCCAGGAGTTCGTGGAGAACGTTATCCCGATAACGGTCAAGAGGAGGTAGACAGGACAATGACGACGATTGAGGCCGTTTGTCTACGGCGGATTCTCGACTCGCGTGGCAATGCAACGGTCGAGGCCGACGTCTGGACGACCACCGGCTTCGGCCGCGCGGCCGCTCCTTCGGGGGCGTCCACCGGGACGTACGAAGCGAAGGTGCGGCCGGTCAACGAAGCGATCAGCGACGCCGAGCAGGGGCTTGTCCCCGAGCTGCTGGGTCGCGACGCCGCAGACCAGGCCGGATTTGATCGGGCGATCCGCGACCACGACGGCACGCCGGACCTCTCGAAGGTCGGCGCGAACGTCGCGGTGGCACTCTCGCTCGCAAACGCAAAGGCGGCTTCCGCCGCCTACGACCAGGAGCTCTTTCGCTATCTTGGGGGCTGTTTCGCCGCCGAGACCCCGTTCCCGCTCGGGAACGTGATCGGCGGGGGCGCGCACGCGCTGAACGCGACGGACATCCAGGAGTTCCTGGTGGTCCCGACGGGCGCGCCGAGCGCCCTGGACGGAGTCTTCGCCAACGCGGCAGTCCACAAGAAGGTGAAGGAGCTCCTCGTCGCCGCGGGGAAGAGCGCCGGCAAGGGCGACGAGGGGGCATGGGCCCCGGCGATCGATGACCTTGCTGCATTCGAGATCGTCCACGAGGCGGTCGGAGCGGTCTCCGACGACCTCGGGTTCTCGATCGGCATGGGCATCGATGTCGCCGCGAGCGAGCTCTGGAACGGCGAGACGTACCGCTACTGCGATGCGGAGCGGACCACCGAGCAGCAGATCGCCTACATCGCCGAGCTCGTCGACCGGTTCGGCCTCATCTACGTCGAGGACCCCCTCCAGGAGGAGGACTTCGAGGGCTTCGCCGACCTCGCCGAGCAGGTCGCCGACCGCTGTCTCGTCTGCGGCGACGACCTCTTCGTCACCAACCCCGATCGGATCGTGAAAGGGATCGAGCTGGGCTCGGCCAACTGCGTCCTGATCAAGCCGAACCAGATCGGGACCCTGAGCGACACCTACGAGGCGATCCAGCTCGCCCACACCCACGGGCTCGACACGGTGATGAGCCACCGCTCCGGGGAGACGACCGACACCACGATCGCGCACCTCGCGACCGCGTTCGGCTGCATCTTCTTGAAGACCGGTGCAGTCGGCGGCGAACGAATCGCAAAATTGAACGAACTGATCAGAATCGAGGAGCAGCTGTAACCATGACGGCATATGAGATGGAGATCGAGCTCGCCGAACCGCTCGTTCCGGTCGAGGAGTACCTCGCGGCCGGAATTCACATCGGCACCCAGCAGAAGAGCAAGGACATGAAGAAGTTCATCTACCGCGTCCGCGGAGATGGACTCTACATCATCGACATTCGCGAGACCGACGAGCGGATCAAGACCGCCGCGAAGTACCTCGCGCAGTTCAACCCGGCCAACATCCTGGTCGTCACCTCGCGCCAGTACGGCCAGTACCCGGCCCGCCGGTTCTCCGACGCGGTCGGAGCCCTCGCCGCCACGGGCAGGTTCGTGCCCGGCAGGATGACCAACCAGAACCTCCACGGCTACATCGAGCCCGAAGTCGTCCTCGTCACCGACCCGATCGGCGACGCGCAGGCGATCAAGGAGGCGGTCCAGGCAGGCATCCCGGTGGTCGCGCTCTGCGACACCAACAACATGACCCAGTTCGTCGACCTCGTGATTCCGACCAACAACAAGGGGCGAAAGGCGCTCTCGATGGTCTACTACCTGCTCACGCGCGAGATGCTCCGCCTGCGCGGCATCCAGACGTCACTCACGCAGGAAGATTTCGAGACCGATCTGTAGATATACGATGAGTCAGGAGAAGCTCCTCCCATGAAGGTCAGGACGCCAGCGGTTGCAGGCATGTTCTACCCGGGGGAGCCTCATCACCTCGAGCAACTGCTCGAGCGGTTCTTCCTCGAATCGGGACCGGACGCGGAAGGTGTCGCCCGGGCCATTGTCGCGCCCCACGCCGGGTACGTCTACTCCGGCGAGGTGGCGGCAGCGGCATACGCAGCCCTCCCCAGGGACTTCGACGGAACTTTTGTCGTAATCGGGCCCTCGCATGCGGGGTACCCCACCTGCGCGTCGTCGATCCCCTGGGAGACTCCGCTTGGGATCGTCGACGTGGACGAGCCCTTTGTCCGGGCCCTCAGGATTCCCACGAACGAGCTCTACATGCGCGACGAGCATGCGCTCGAGGTCCAGATGCCGTTTATCAAGTACCGATTTCCACGGGCACGCGTCGCACCCGTGATGATGGGACTCCAGGATCTCGGGTCGGCTGCTGCGCTCGGCGCCCGGATCGAGCAGGCGATCGAGGATACCAGGAGAGATGTCCGGTTGATCGCCTCGAGCGACTTCTCGCACTACGTCCCCGCCCCAATGGCGCGATCGCAGGACCTGTACGCGATCGAGGCACTCGCCGACCTGGACCTTGAGCTCTTCTACGACCGGATCGCCGAGCGGCACGCCTCGGTGTGCGGGTACGGCCCGATCGCGGTCGCCTGCACGGTCGCCGAGGGCCAGGGAGCCCGGCACGCCCGCCTGGTCCGGTACGCGACGAGTGGCGATGCGACGGGAGACCGCGCCTCGGTCGTGGGGTATGCAGCACTAGCGGTGGTTTAGGGTGGCAACGTGGTCGGCCCCGGGCAAGATCTTCCTGTTCGGGGAGCATGCGGTGGTCTACGGAAAGCCCGGGCTCGCCATGGCGATCAAGCCCCGGGTCCACGTCACCGTCCGCCGCCACCGCAATCCGGCGCCGGCGAAGTCGCCCTACATCGACCACTGCTTTCGTGAGCTCGGCGTGAGGGGGTCGGTCTACGTCTCAAGCCAGATGCCGTCCTCCGCCGGCCTCGGCTCTTCGGCCGCCGTGACGGTGGCCACCCTCTCCGCCGCGAACGATGAGTTCCACCTCGAACTCGACCGCGAGGAGATCGCTGCGATCGCCCACCGGATTGAGCAGTCGGTCCAGAAGGGGCGAGCCTCGCCCACCGATACCTACGTCTCGACGATGGGAGGCCTCGTCCTGATCATGGGTGAATCCCGGCGTCGGGTTCCGCCCGTGAGCCTGAACCTGGTGATCGGCAACACCCAGGTCTCCCACAGCACCTCGCGCATGGTCGAACTCGTTGCCGAGGACCGAGAGCGGATACCCGATGTGATCTCTCCGATCCTGGACGCGATCGGGGCCCTGACCCTGGAAGGCCTCCGCAAACTGGAGGAGCCCAAAGAGCTCGGGCGGCTCATGGACGTCAACCACGCCCTGCTCGACGCGATCGGGGTCGGACACCCCTCTCTCACCAAGCTGGTGATCGCTGCGCGGGCGGCGGGGGCGTTCGGGGCGAAGATGACCGGTGCCGGCGGTGGGGGCTGCATGATCGCGCTCTCCCCGAGGACCGGGAAGACGCGGATCGCCGGTGCCCTGGACGCCGCCGGCGGGCGGGCCTTCATCACGACCATCGATACGGCTGGAGTCAGAAAGGAGCATGATGCCTGAACCGGTCCTCCTCAAGCTGGGAGGCTCGATCGTCACCGACAAGCGCGGTGAGTGCGCGGTGAACCAGGAGGCGCTTGCCCGGTGTGCCGCAACCCTGGCACAGCAGGGGTTCTCCGGCCTGGTGGTCCACGGTGCCGGGTCCTGCGGACATCCCGAGGCCCAGCGCTACGGCATCGCCCGGGGTGTCACCCGGGAGAACCGCGAGGGGATCACGGTGACCCACGAGGCGGTCGGGTCACTCAACCGGGCCTTCGTCAATGCCCTCCGGGCTGCGGGGATCGAGGCCATCGGGGTCCACCCCCTCGCCTGCTGTACGGCCGAAGCAGGGCGGATCGTCTCGTTCGAACTCGAACCGCTCCGGCTCCTCCTCGACCTGGGCTGCGTCCCGGTCCTCCATGGCGACGTGGTGATGGACCGGGCACGCGGCGCCTGCATCGTCTCGGGAGACCAGCTCGTCTCCTACCTCGCCCCGCGCCTCGGGTTTACCCGGATCGGGCTCGCAACGGACGTGCAGGGTGTACTCGCCGATGGGGCGGTGGTCCCGAGGCTGACGCGCCGCCTGGTCGCGGACCTCGCCATCGGTGCGTCTTCGACGATGGACGTGACGGGAGGAATGGCCGGGAAGGTGAACGAACTGCTCGCCCTCGCGGACGCGGGCGCCTCGTCGCACGTCTTCGCCCTCGACCGGCTCGATGACTTTCTTGCCGGCGCGCCGCACGGCGGTACCGAGATCGTTCCGGAGGGCGCATGAACCCGACCGGCGCCAGGACCTCGTCGCGCAAACTCGACCACCTCCGCATCTGCTGCGACGAGATGGTCGAGACCGGCGATGCCGGCTTCGACGACGTCGTCCTGGTCCACAACGCCCTCCCCGAGTGCGACATGGACCATATCTCGACCGCGACCCGCTTCCTCGGGCACCCGTTCAGGGCCCCCCTCGTCATCGCCGCGATGACGGGCGGGCACCCGGAGGCGACGCGGATCAACGCCCGGCTCGGTGCCGCTGCCGAACGCTTCGGCCTCGGCATCGGGGTCGGGTCTCAGCGTGCCGCCCTCGAGGACCCCGCACAGGTCGAGAGTTACCGCGTGGTCCGCGATAACGCCCCGTCGGCGTTCGTAATCGCGAACCTGGGAGCCGTCCAGCTCCGCGACCACGGGGTGGACTGGGCCGATCGGGCTGTCGAGATGATCGGGGCGGACGCCCTCGCCGTCCACCTCAACTTCCTCCAGGAAGCGATCCAGCCGGAGGGGGACCGGGACGCCACCGGGTGCCTTGACGCGATCGAGCGGCTCTGCCGGGACGCGGCGTACCCCGTGATCGCGAAGGAGACCGGGAACGGGATCGCCGGCGAGGTCGCACGCCGGCTCTACGGCGCCGGCGTGGCGGCGATCGATACCGGGGGTCTTGGCGGCACCTCCTGGGCCGTGATCGAGGCGATCCGGGCCCGGGAGACCGGGAGACCCGAGGACGAACGCCTGCGTGCGCTCGGCGAGACCTTCCGCGATTGGGGGGTCCCGACCGTAGCGAGCCTGGTCGAATGCCGCCGTTTCGGCGGCCCGGTGATCGCGACCGGCGGGGTGAGGAGCGGGATAGACACGGCGAAGGCGGTGGCGCTCGGTGCCGACCTCGCCGGCATGGCCCTCCCCCTGCTCGCCCCGGCTCGGGCCGGCCAGGCATCGCTCGATGCGGCGATCGAACGGGTCATCGACGAACTCCGCGTGGCGATGTTCCTCACGGGGTCACCCGACGTGGCGGCGCTCTCGCAGGCCGGGACGATCCTCACAGGACGAATACGGACACTCATTCAACCTTAGGAGATACAGATGGATGTAGAGATCATCGCAGTCGGCGGATACGACGAGGTCGGCAGGAACATGACCGCCGTCCGCTGTGGCAAAGAGATCGTGATCTTCGATATGGGCCTGCGCCTGGACCAGGTCATGATCCACGAGGACGCCGAGATCGAGAATATGCACTCGCTGGACCTGATCCAGATCAAGGCGATCCCGGACGATACGATGATGAACTCGATCGAGGGACAGGTCAAGGCGATCGTCTGCACCCACGGCCACCTCGACCATATCGGAGCGATACCCAAGCTGGCGCACCGGTACAACGCTCCGATCATCAGTACGCCGTACACGACCGAGTTGATCCGGCAGCAGATCCAGGGCGAGAACAAGTTCGAGGTCAACAACAAGCTCTTCGCCCTCAAGTCGGGCGGAAAGTACACGATCTCGCCCCACCTCGTCCTCGAGTTCGTCCGGATGCAGCACTCGATCATCGACACGGTGGCCGCTGTCCTCTGGACGCCCCACGGTGCGGTGGTCTACGCCTGCGACTTCAAGCTCGACCGGACGCCGGTCATCGGTGAACCCCCGGACTTCGCCCGCCTCGCGCAGATCGGCAGGGAGGGCGTCCTCGCGGTGATCGTCGAGGCGGTCAACATCGACCAGAAGGGTCGGTGCCCCTCCGAGCGGATCGCCCGGGACCTTGTGCGGGACACCATGACGAGCTTCGAAGACGACAAGTCGGCGATCATCGTCTCCACGTTCGCCTCGCACATCTCGCGGGTGAAGACGATCGCGGAGTGCGCCCACGAGATGGGACGAAAGCCGGTCCTTCTTGGCCGGTCGATGGAGCGCTACTCGTCGACAGCGGAACAGATGAAACTGGTCGCCTACCCGCAGTCGACCTCGATGTTCGGCAACCGCCGGACCGTCGAACGGACGATGCGCCGGATAATGAAGACCGGAACCGACCAGTTCGTCCCGATTGTCACCGGGAACCAGGGGGAGCCGGGCGCCGTCCTGACACGGATGGTCTCAGGAGAGACTCCGTACACGATCAAACCGGGAGACAAGGTGCTCTTCTCGGCGAACGTGATCCCGAACCCGCTCAATTACGGGAACCGCCACCTGACGGAGGTCAAGCTCCGGATGGTGGGGGCCCGGATCTTCGACAGGCTCCACGTCTCTGGCCACGCGTACCGCGAGGACCATTACGAGTTCCTGCAGCTCCTCAAGCCGCAGCACATCATACCGGCCCACGCAGCACTCCCCGTCACCGCCCAGTACGTCGAGTTCGCGGGGGACCTGGGATACTCGACCAAGAGCGACATCCACCTGATGCAGAACGGGCAGCGGGTGAAGATACACTAGGAGAGAGAACATGAAACTGGATGCCTATCTCGAAGACGCGGCCGACCAGGTCGACCGCCTGATCGACCGGTACTTCGGCGCCCCGGTGGGCGACCTGAACCGGGCGGCCGCCCACCTGCTGACCGCCGGAGGTAAGCGCCTCCGCCCTGCGCTGATGATGCTCGCCGCTGATGCGGTGCGCCCGAATACGTCCGGCGACCTGATGCCGGCCGCCCTTGCGCTGGAACTGACCCACACCTTCACCCTGATCCACGACGACATCATGGACCGGGACTCGTACCGGCGGGGGGTGCCGACCGTGAACCACCAATGGAACGAGGCGACCGCGATCCTTGCCGGCGACGTGCTCTACTCCCGGGCCTTCTCGTTCCTCATCGGGGCGATCGCCCCCGAGGCCGCTCGGCTCCGTGCAGTCGGCATGCTCGCGATCACCTGTGACGAACTCTGCCTGGGCCAGCACCTGGACATGTCGTTCGCCGACCGTGACGACGTGACGGAGGGAGAGTACCTGGAGATGGTCGAGAAGAAGACCGGCGCGCTCTACGCGGCCTCCGCCGCGATCGGGGCGGTCCTTGCCGGGGCGACGGATCCCCAGGTCGAGATCCTCCACCGGTTCGGCCTCGCGTGCGGGGTCGCGTTCCAGATCCAGGACGACCTGATTGACCTGCTCGCACCCCCCGGGACGAGCGGCAAGGACCGGGGTTCCGACATCCGCGAGGGCAAGTCGACCCTGATTACGATCACGGCCCGTGCGAAGGAGATCGACCTCTCCCCCTATCGCCACACGCTCACCGAGGCGGAGTGCGAGGACCTGATCGGCCTCCTCACCGACCACGGAGTGATCGAGGAGGTCCAGGAGAAGGCCCGTCAGATCGTACAGGGCGCCTCGTCCCTGCTCCGTGCCCTCCCCGACTCGGAGGAGCGCCGCCTCCTCATCGCCCTCGGTGAGTACTTCGTCTCGCGGGGCGCCTAAGGTGGACGACCTCGCCGAGCGGCTCCTCGTCCACGCACTCGAAAACGCGGTCCGGCACCGGAGCACGCCCCGCGCCGGGGCGATCATCGGTGCCGTGATGGGTCGGTACCCCGAGCACCGCTCCCAGGCGAAGGAGGCGAAGGCCCTGATCGACGGGGTGATCGCCGAGGTCGACGCCCTCTCGCACGAGGAGCGGGAGGCACGCCTCGTGGCGATCGCTCCCGAGCTCCTCGAGGCCCGCGAGGAGCAGGTGCGCGACCGATACGCGCTTCCCCCGCTCCCCGACGCAGAGAACGGGGTCGTGATGCGGTTCGCCCCGAACCCGTCGGGCCCCCTCCACCTCGGGCACGCCCGCGCCGCCGCCCTAAACGACGCCTACGTCCGGCAGTACAGCGGGCGATACATCCTCCGGATCGAGGACACGGACCCGAAGAGGGTCGATCCTGCCGCCTACGAGACGGTCCCCGAGGACATCGCCTGGCTCGAGTGCGCGATCACCGAGACCGTCTACCAGTCCGACCGGCTCGAGATCTACTACGATTACGCCCGTCGGTTGATCGAACGCGGCGGGGCCTATCTGTGCACCTGCGATAACGACCGGTTCCGCGAGCTCCGGCAGGCGAAACGGGCCTGCCCCTGCCGAGCCGAGGAGACGGAGGTGAGCATGACCCAGTTCGAGGCGATGCTCGATGGGGCATACGCCGAGGGAGAGGCGTCCCTGCGCATCCGAACGGACCTCGAACACCCCGACCCGGCGCTCCGTGACTTCCCGGCCTTTCGCGTCCTGACATCGACGCTCCATCCCCGGGTGGACGCGACCGTCTACCCGCTCATGAACTTCTCGGTCGCGGTCGACGACCACCTGCTCGGGTGCACCCACGTCATCCGCGGCAAGGACCACATCGCGAACACGCGGCGCCAGCAGTTCATCTACGACTGGTTCGGCTGGACCCCACCGCACTTCCGCCACTACGGTCGGATGGGGATCGAGGGGGTCGTCCTCTCGACCTCGGAGATGCGTGCCGGGATCGCGGAGGGGCGCTATGAGGGCTGGGACGACATCCGGCTCGGGACACTCAGGGCGCTTGCACGGAGGGGGATCCGGCCCGAGGCGGTCAGGAGGTCCATGCTCGCGATCGGCTGCGGCGAGACCGATATCCAGTACTCGTGGGAGAACCTCTTCGCCGAGAACCGCCAGGTCGTGGACCCCGAGGCGGACCGGCTCTGGTTCGTACCCCGGCCCGTCCCCGTCGAGGTGAGCGGGGCCATGCCCCTGGTCGCTCACCCGCTCCGTCACCCCGGAGACCCCGCCAGGGGAACCCGTGAGCTCGGGTTTGACCGGGTGGTCCTCGTCCCGGCTGACGACCTCGACCAGGGCGCCGCGATGCTCCGCCTGAAAGACCTCTTCAACGTCCGGGTTGCAGAGGACCAGGACCGGACTCGCTTTGCCTATGCCGGCGACGACCTCGCCGAGGCGCGGGCGGCCCATGCCCCGATCGTGCAGTGGCTCCCGCTCGGCGCCACCCTCCCGTGCACCCTCCGGCGTCCCAAGGGGGACCTGGTCGGCGCCTGCGAGCCGGCGGTCGCGGAGAAGCTCGACCACGTGGTCCAGTTCGAGCGGGTCGGCTTTGTCCGGATCGACAGTACCGGCCCGGACGGCGTGGTCGCCTACCTGACGCACCGGTAGACGAGCATGTCGGCTCGGCTCCCCGGTGCCGGTTCAATCCTCTTTCTTCTTCTCGGTCTCGCCATCCACCACGTCCCCGAGACCCCGTTCGATCCCCTCATCGGCGCCGGACTCATCGTCCTCCTCGCACTGCCGTCGTACTTCGTCCTCGCTCGCTCCGAGGGGATGGGTCGCGCCCTTGCCCTCATCACCGGGCTCTCCCTCCTCTCGATGACCGTCGAGGCGATCGGCGTGATGGCGGGTGTGCCGTACGGGTCGTTTCACTATGGAGAGGCGATCGGGTCGGCGACGATCGGGCCAGTCCCCTGGACGGTCGGTTTCGCCTATGTTCCGCTCCTCCTGGGGGCCTGCGCCCTCGCCGGCCAATACCTCCCGGAGCGATCTCTCAGGGTCAGGGCCGGGGCCAGTGCCCTGCTCCTCGTGGTCGCTGATCTCGTCCTCGACCCGGGGGCTGCACTCCTCGGGTTCTGGACCTGGGCCGAACCGGGCGCGTACTACGGTATCCCGGTCTCGAACTACGTCGGCTGGCTCATCACCGGGACCGCTTACTCTGCGCTGACCCTCAGCGTTATCCGCCATCCCCTGCCGGTATCGGTCGCAACAAGCCTCCTCCTGATCACATCGTTCTGGACCGGTGTCGCTCTCGGCGCCGGGATGGTCGCACCACTGGCGATTGGGCTCTGCCTCATCGGGTTCGCCGCGACGACGCTCGCGCTTGGTCGGGGAAGGACCCCGTGCAGGCTGTAGTCCGATCGCTAGCTTTTTCGCCGATCAGCGAATATACCCGTTCGCAACCCGCGCTGCCCGGTGTCCCGGCATCGAGGGTGGGAATCCTGATATGAAGACGGTGATCGTTGGTGCGGGCTTCGGCGGACTTGCCGCAGCAGCCCTCCTCGCCCGTGATGGGCACGAGGTGACCGTGCTGGAGAAGAACGAGCAGGCCGGGGGGCGGGCCTCGGTACACCACGACCGGGGCTTCACCTTTGACATGGGGCCGTCGTGGTATCTCATGCCCGATGTCTTCGAGCGATTCTTCGCCGAGTTCGATACGGAGCCCGCCGACTTCTTCGAACTCAAGCGCCTCGACCCGTCCTACCGGATCTTCTTCGGCGACGGCACGATGGTCGACGTTCCGTCCGACACCGAAAAGACCATCGCGCTCTTCGACACGTTCGAACCCGAGGGTGGCGACAAGCTGCGCAGGTACCTCCGATCCGCGGAGGAGCTCTACAACCTCACCATGAACGACCTGCTCTACCGCGAGTACCGCTCGGTCCTCGACTTCGTCTCGGGCCGCCTCCTCTTCCAGGGCCCCAAGCTCCTCCACACCTTCGAGCACCTCGACCACTTCGTCGGCCGGTACTTCACGAGCGACCAGGCAAAGAAGATCGTGCAGTACTCGATCGGGTTCCTCGGCGGGGCGCCATCGAACACGCCGGCCCTCTACCACATCATGTCCCACATCGATCTCACGCTCGGCGTCTTCTATCCCGAAGGAGGTATCAGGGCCGTGGTCGACGCCGTTCGCCGGCTGGCCGAAGAGCGCGGTGCGGTCTTCCGGTTCAACGAGCCGGCCACGCGAATCGTGGTCGAGAACGATCGGGCTGTCGCCGTCGAGACGGCGGAGAGCCGGTACCCGGCCGATGTCGTGATCGTCAACGCGGACTACGCCCACGCCGAGCTCACCCTCCTCGACCCGGCGTCACGCACCTACGACGCCGGTTACTGGGAGAAACGCGTCCTGGCACCATCGGCTATGGTCCTCTACATCGGGCTCAACCGCAAAGTGGCAGGGCTCTGCCACCATACCCTCGTGCTCGCGAAGGACTGGGAGAAGGGGTTCGAGACCCTCTTCGACCCGGAGAAGATCACGTGGCCCGAGAGCCCGTCGTACTACGTGAATGTCCCGTCCAAGACCGACACCACCGCGGCGCCTCCTGACGGGGAGACGCTGTTCGTCCTCGTCCCCCTCGCGCCAGGGCTGCCCGACACACCCGAGCGCCGGCAGGCACTCCGGGATCACCTCATCTCTCATATCGAGGCCACCATCGGCGAGCCGATCCGCGACGCGATCGTGACCGAGCGGTGCTTCGCCCTCGAGGACTTCACGGAACGGTACAACGCGTACCGCGGGACGGCGCTCGGACTCTCACACACCCTCTTCCAGACCGCGCTCTGGAGACCAGCTCATCGGAGCAGCCGGGTCGAGAACCTCTACTACTCGGGCCAGTTCACTCACCCCGGAATCGGCGTCCCCATGACCCTGATCTCATCCCAGATCGTCGCACGAGTGATCGGCGATGAGCAGGCCCGACAACGATGACCGTGATCGACCGGACCATCTACGATATCTTCAAACGGGGCTCGAAGACCTACTTCTACTCGACGCTCTTCTTCCCGCCCGACGTGAAGGCACGGGTCTTCTCCCTCTACTCCTTCGTGCGGACGGCAGACGACCTCGTGGACTCGGTGCCCCAGCGGGTGACGAGTTCGCTGCGTTCGTCGAGTCCTATCACGCAGCCCTCCGCGGCATCCCCGCAGGAGAACCGGTCATCGATGGGTTCGTCTCACTCCAGCAGCGGTTCCGGATCGACCAGGCCTGGGTGGACGCGTTCCTCCACTCGATGGCGCTCGACCTCACTGTCCACCGGTACCGGACCCTCGAGGATTTGAGGGTCTACCTCTACGGTTCTGCGGAGGTGATCGGACTGATGATGGCCCGCATCCTCGACCTTCCCCCCGAGAGTTATCCGGCCGCCTGCCACCTCGGACGGGGCATGCAGTACATCAACTTCATCCGCGACATCGCCGAGGACAGCGCGATGGGGCGTCTCTACATGCCCGAGGAGGAACTGGAGAGGTTCGGCCTCGAATCCCTCGAACCCGGGTATCTCCGGCGCCGTCCTGCGGTGTTCCGGGAGTTCATCCGGGCCCAGTGCTCCCTCTACCGTGAGTGGCAGGCACTCGGCGAGGCAGGGTACCGGTTCATCCCGTGGCGGATGCGCCTCCCGATCATCACCGCGTCGGACATGTACGGCTGGACGGCACGGCGGATCGAACACGACCCGTTCGTGGTCTTCGACCGTAAGGTTCGCCCGTCGGTCCCGCGACTCGTCTACCGGTTTGCGGCAAACACCGTTCGGTCGACCGTATGAGAGGGGGAGGCAGGGCATCTGCCGCGTTCGCGGTGCGCCTCTCCCGTCCCCGCTTCTGGATCTACACGGGCGGGACGTACGTCGTTGGGTTCTCCATCGGGATGGCCGACTGGCATGCCTTCCTGGACCCGGCGTATGTCGCCGCCCTGTTCTTCTTCTTCTTCTTTCCTGCGAACCTCTTCGTGTACGGGGTCAATGACCTCTTCGACGAGGCAACCGACCGGGAGAACCCGAAGAAGGAAGCCCAGGAATACCGATTCTCCGCCACGGACCGCGACCGGATCGTTGCTCTCGTCGCCCTCTCGCTGATCGCCACGGTCTTGCTCGGAATCTGTTATCCCGATCCGCGCCTCCTCGCGGTTCTTGCCGGCTTCCTCTTTCTCTCCGCCTTCTATTCGGCACCGCCACTCCGGTTCAAGCAGGTCCCGTTTCTCGACCTCACCTCGAACTTCCTGTACGTGCTTCCAGGCGTGTACGGGTTCATCCTGGCCTCGGGCACCACTCCCCCGACATGGCTCCTTCTGGGCGGTTTTCTCCACCTCGCGGCGATGCACCTGTTCTCTGCAATCCCGGACATGGCATGCGACCGATCGGCAGGCATCATGACGACGGCTGTTCT
>JBFXGJ010000022.1:0-32678 GCA_050178135.1 Methanoregulaceae archaeon
AGACGACTTCGGCAAGGGCGAGGCTCATAGCGAAGGGGTCGTCAGAGTACTGGAACTCGGGCTGGAAGAAGTGTCCGGACCGCTCTACACCGAGCACTGCGGACTCATTCTTGACCCGATTCGCAATGAAGACGTCGCCGACACGCTCTCTTTTCACCCGGAATCCTAGGGGAAGCAATCGCTCCTCGAGGACCATGGAGCAGTCGAAACCGGAGATTATGAGGTTCCCGGCTCGATAGCGGCGTGTTGCCAGGATGATCGCAACCTTCTCGGGTGAGAGGACTCGACCTCGGTCGTCGATCGCAATCCCTCGGTCTGCGTCCGGGTCGAAACCCACCCCGAAGTCGGCTCGGTTCTCCACGACGGCTCTCGCCGAGGCAGCAAGTGACTCTTCGGTCGGTCGAGCACCTCGCCCGGAAAATGTTCCGTCCATCTCTCCGTGTCGAACAATCGGTTCACACCCAGCCCGTTCGAAGACCGGTGCCATCCCGGCGGCAGAGCCATTGCCCATATCGAGGACGACGCGGAGGGTTCGATCGAGCCGCACCAGATCGCTGACGAACTCCCCATACCGTTCGATCGCCGCCGTCGCCTCGAGCTGGTTCATCACACCGGATCCGGAGGAGAAAGCCCCGTTGCGGTAATGCTCCATGATCGGGCTTTCCTTGTAGAGAAGACCGTAGCCATCCTCGGTCCTGAATCGGATCCCATTGTATTCAGGCGGATTGTGGGAGGCGGAGATATACGCGGAACCCGCGCGCCGGTCTCTCCAGGTCACGAAGCTGATCACCGGGATCGGCAGGATCCCGTACTCGTCCACTGAACATCCGGTCGAGAGGACACCCCTGAGGAAAGCCTCCTCGAGGGCGGGACCGCTCGTCCGGGTGTCACGACCCACTGTCGTGATGCCATCGGAGTGCACGGTGCCGTAGGCCCGGCCGATCGTCTCTGCCTTTGCCTCGGTCAGCTCAGTTCCGTAGACGCCCCGGACATCGTACGCCTTGAAGATGCTCACAGAACGGGGTGCATCTGGATGGTATTTCAGTCTTCTCCTGCCAGGGACCTCCTCTCGTGGATCAGGTCATCCTCGGGACCGTCTCGAGGTCGTTATTCGGCCGTTAAAGAGGTCGTGGTGTGGCCTCGTGCCACTCCCGCTCGCTGCCAACCATTCGTTGTGAGAGATGGCGCCGCTCCTTCTCGTCTGAGTAGCTGCAGAAACCTTTAACCGATTCGGCACGGAACGGTGGAGGGCGGGAGACCCCGCTTGGGATGTGACTCCACATGGTCGAATCGATACCATACCAGCCGGCGCCCGAGGGAGAGGTACTTTTGATCTCCGCCATTCTCGAGCCGACGGTTCACCCTGACCCCAAACAGATGCAGCTCCGTTTCGAGGCGGGGGGCCCCTTCGAGGACCCTGGGAATGCGTACCTTGGGATGGTCAACGAGATTACACAGACCTGTTACGGCGTGGCCAGTCGGATGATGGGCCCCGAGGTAATGACTGCGCTCGTGAACGAGACGGGTATGATGCCCGGCGGACAGGTC
The DNA here is from genome assembly GCA_050178135.1 of Methanoregulaceae archaeon. Taxonomy (GTDB): domain Archaea; phylum Halobacteriota; class Methanomicrobia; order Methanomicrobiales; family Methanospirillaceae; genus UBA288. The sequence continues at coordinate 1,549 of JBFXGJ010000022.1, forward strand.
ACGCTCTTCTCCCTCTCGTTCCTGGCGATTGGAGATCCCGGTGTGGGATGTACCTTCTCGATCGAGACGACGGTGCACCCGGACTTCGCCCGTGCCATGAACCGCCTGATCATCAGGGTGGTCGAGGAGTGTAAGGAGACGACCCTTCCGGTCTTCACACGGCTCTATCCCGATTGCTCCCCCTGATCAGGGGACCAGGCTGAGCACGAGGCAGACCACGGGAGGTATCACCAGGTTGTCATCCCCGGGGGAAAGAAACTCGATGACGCCTCCTGCCAGGGAAACCAGAACTGCCTGGCCCGGTGAAAGAAACAGGAGCAGGAGAACGGCGGTCGCCAGAGTTCCCGCGAGGAACCCCTCGAAACTCTTGTTGTTATAGATCCGGTGACGTCCCAGGTGCATGCCGGCCAGCGTGGCGGTGCTGTCGAGCAGGGCGAGAACGAAGAGACCGATCGCCGCTCGGAATGGATCGAAGAGGACGAGACAGATCAATGCTGAGACGATGAAGTAGTACGCGCCTCGTCCAGGAGCAGAGCCCTCTCTCTCGAGGTGGTCCAAGAGCGGGGTGACGATCGGCAATCGTCTGCCCCGTTCAACCGCATCGGTCAGGATCGAACCGATGAGCAAGCCCGCCGCATAAAAGGGGAGCGTCCATTCGCGAGGAAACACAGCGATCGAGAGGGCGATTGCGCACCCGACGAGAAGGTGAACCACCTGTCTCCATCGCTCCCGCATGCATACCTATCCGAGCGTCAGTCTAAAAAAACCGCAGGCTTGGTACCCGAATCCGGGCACCTGGGAATTGCATTCCAGTGCGCGGGTGTTCCGGTGTTGTTCGGCATTGTCGGACGCCTGCACCCCCATCTCTTCTCTTCTTCGGTCCCTGGCAGTGAACCGCGCCCGGGGTCTCAAACCGGGACATTGTCTCTCCTGCGGGCAAGTTCTTGAGATGAAGGGCACTGTGATTGTCGCTAACCGGTGATTTTTATCCCGGGGCATCCATTGCAGGGATATGGGTGTTGTGCACGAGGTCGCGACCTTTGCAGGCGGGTGCTTCTGGGGTGTTGAAGAGGCATTTCGCACGATCCCCGGTGTGATCGAAACCGAGGTCGGCTACACGGGAGGCTCGACCGAGTCCCCGAATTACGAGGACGTATGTTCCGGGAGGACCGGGCATGTAGAGGCGGTACGGCTCCGTTTTGACCCGTCTCAGGTCACATACCGGGATCTTCTCGAGCGATTCTTTGCCATTCACGACCCAACCGTGCTGAATCGCCAGGGCCCTGATATCGGAGAGCAGTATCGCTCGGTCATCTTCTTTCACACAGAAGACCAGGAGCAGAAAGCCCGAACCCTGATCGAGGAGTTGACTCATGCCCGGAGGTATCCCCGCCCGATTGTCACGGCAGTCCTCCCCGCAGCGCCATTCTATCGCGCCGAAGAGTACCACCAGCGATACTTCGTGCGTCGCCGGGGGCACGGACCCTGGTGACCTGCCCCCGATCGGAAGGCTCTTGAGATTGAGCGGATCAGTTATTGTGACCCCATGGAGCAATACTACACGATCGCGGAGCTGTCCCGGGTGATGCAAACGGACGAGCCCTCGGTTCGACTCCTTATCTCGAGCGGTATCCTGAAAGCCGAACGCTGTGGCACGGGGTACCTGGTCAACACGGATGAGTTCTCCCGTTTTGGGATCCTCTCATCGAACCGGATCACCGCGCGACGAGATCCGTGGCGTCGCTGACAGTTCGTGTTTGTTTTTCGAATGTTTCTCCCCTGTCCATAGTGTGACCCGATCACATTCTCCTGACGGCGACCCGATCGGTGACGTTGGCTCGTGTGGAGTCGGGTATGGGGAAGGCGAGGGGGTGCCTCTTCTATACGGTCTCGACCCCATGGCCGGGCCCCTGCCGACCGTGCTGGTTCTCGGGACGTTTCCCAGCACTGCATCCCGTCGCGAGGGTGCCTACTATGCAAACCCTCGAAACCAGTTCTGGCCGATTGTCGAGGCCCTCTTCGGGATCTCACGGGCTCTTCCCTACAAGGAGCGCATCCATGCCCTGGCCGGACACGGCGTGGCGTTGTGGGATACCGTCTCCGCTTGCCATCAGGAGGGATCCATGGACCATACCATCCGAAATCCCCAACTGAATGACATACCCGGATTTCTCCGAGCGAACCCGACGGTATCCCTGGTCGCCGTCAACGGGCGCACAGCCGAACGGTTCTTGAAACGTGTGATGCTGACACATCCGTTCGCACCAGATGTTCGTGTCGTGGTACTGCCCTCGACCAGCCCAGCCAACGCACGAATGCGACCCGATGAGAAGACCCGGTGCTGGTCGGTCATCCGGGATTTTCCCCGTGTCTCCTTCAGTCGATAGTCACGATCCGGAGTGAGTTCGTGGTGCCGACCGGTCCCGGTGCCACTCCTTCGGTCAGGACGACCAGGTCCCCCGACTCGACAAGTCCCTCCTTTTTTACTCTCCTGAAGATCAGGTCGTGCCAGTCCTCGCGCTCTGTCTCGACCAGGAACGGAAGACAACCATACGAGAACGAGAGATATCGATAGACCGCCGGGTCCCGGCAGAACGCCAGCACCCAGCAATCGGGTTTGAACCGAGCGATTCGGCGCGGGGTCCGTCCCGTGTGGGTCGGCGTTAGGATGAAGCGTGGACGCAGAGCGCGGACCGCATCGATCACGTTCAACGAGACAACGTCCTCCACGGCGACCTCTTCATGACCGTATCCGCTCCGGATATGGTCCTCGAACAGATGGGTGTAACCAAGCGTGCCCCGCTCCGCCTCGACTGCACGGGCGATCCTGGCCATCATCGAGACGCACTCGACCGGATAAGAGCCGCTTGCCGTCTCCGCTGAGAGCATCACCGCATCGCTCCCATCCAGGATTGCATTCGCCACGTCCGTAACCTCTGCCCTGGTCGGGAGGAGGTTCTCCGTCATGGACTCAAGCATCTGTGTCGCCGTGATCACCGGGATGCCGACTTCGTTCGCTCGCCGGATGATCCTCTTCTGAATCACTGGGACCTGTTCGATCGGCATCTCGACCCCGAGATCACCCCGGGCAACCATGATTCCGTCTGCCGCCTCCATCAACTCGTCAAGGTGTTCGACCGCCGCCTTTCGTTCGATCTTTGCAATCACATTGATCCGATGTCCGAGGGTAGCTGCATGATCCCGTGCCTTTCGGATCTCTTCGGCCCGTTCGATGAAGGAGATCGTGAAGGTGTTGACGCCGACGGAGAGACCGAACTCGATGAACTGCAGGTCCCTTACCGTGACGGCGTCGACGGGCAGGACTCCGTCGACGACGTTGAGTCCTTTTCTCGAAGCAATAACCCCCCCTACGACTACCCGGGTTCGGACCCTGTCCTGACCCACCTCGATCACCTGGAGTCGGACCAGCCCGTCGTTGATGTGGATAGTGCTCCCCGGCCCGACGAGCGATGGAAGGAGCTGATACTCGACAGGGATCCAGGATGGATCCTTTGGATCAGGAGTCGTGGTTAGAATGATCTCGGCACCTCTCTCGAGTTCCACGGGCTCCCGGGCAAGATGACCGAGCCTGATCTTCGGGCCCGGGAGGTCGATAAGCAGGCTGACGACACGCCCCTCCTCTCTCGAGATCTGCCTGACCAGTTTGATTCGCTCGAGGTGCTCTTCGAGCGTTCCGTGCGATAGGTTCAGCCGTGCGACGCTCATCCCCGCCCGTATCATTTCCCGGATTGTTGTCGCGTTCGATGACACCGGTCCAAGAGTACAGACGATCCTGGTCTTCTGCTCTGGCAGAATCAATGCTCTCCTCTTTTCATAGGAGCACGAGGTCGGAATTAAACCTTATTACCCATTTTCCACAAGCCTTTTTTTAACCCGGGTGTGTGCCGCTGAAGATACGTGGTATGGCGGTCGATTTCTCGACAGATCGGGTCTACATGTCAATTTCGGTGCGTTCTTCTCCGTCTTGCTCGGGCTGGGGATTGTGATCCCCCTTCTGCCTCACTCTGCGGAGGAGCTTCGAGCCACCAGCCTGGCGATCAGCGCAAGCATCTCGGGTTGATCGTGTCGCGTGCCCTCATGATGACTTTCTCAAGCCGTCTCTCGAATCGGAGGAAACGCGCATGGTTCATCGTGGTCGGTCTCGCACTCTATCCCCTACTCTCATTCATCCATTTCGTCGCCGGCTCTGTTGCCGATTTCAACCTGGTCCGAGTTGTCCACGGGTTCGCGTCAGTCCTGGTGCTCCCGATTGCGCTGGTCAACGTCACCGATTTTTCCCGGATCGGTGCCGAGGGACGGGACCTCGGCACCTTCTTCATGGCACTCTGTCTCGAAATGGGGCTCGGACCGCTCGTCGCCGGGGTGATCAACTCCGTCACAGGGATGGATGCCGTCTTCCTGGCGATGGCCCCTTTATCGATCGCAGCACTGCTCATCTGTCTCGTGCTGGTTCCCGAATCAATGGTCTGCCCGCGTCCGTTCAGTGCGCAGGGAAGCGCGCTCAAGCATCCTGTCATGTGTGCCGTCGTCTCTTTCCAACTGATCAACGTGTTCGCAAACGGCACCTTCATAGTCTTCATTCCCCTGATCGCATCGCTCTTCTTCGACTTTTCAACCGCCGATATGGGTATCGTCATCATCATCTCGTTGCTCACCACCTCTCTGCTCCAGCGATGATCGGCCCCACTTGCTGATCGGAATAAGCCGATCCGCATGATCGGTGGGGGGGGTTCTCTCGTTGCCGTCCCATATGTACTGTTTCCTGTCTCTCAGGCTTCGGCGCTCTCCTTCTCGTATCACCGGTGTTCGGTTTCGGGAGCGGCATCTCGATGCTGGCTGTGAGGGCAATGGCATCCATCGACGACCATGATACCGGGCAGAGCGCGGCAAAGGGGGGTGAGCATGACAGTCTTTTTCAAGGCATCGGGCCATGCCATGGACACACGCGGTCTTCCAGCCATCTTCATCATCTCCTTCTGTGTCTGCCTGGCAACCCTGCGCTTCCTTCGCCTGCTCGCTGTCCGCGCGCAATCTGCCTGCACCTGTCGGAAGGCAGATGTTGCCTGGGTGGGCGTGTCCGAGCCGATTCTGCCCTGCCTGCCTCACCCTTATGTCCATCCCGAAAACTGATGAACCGGCGGTATCCTTCATCCATGGGGCGTGTTGCCACGATCGTTCACGATTGGGCCGCTTTTTTAAAAACTTGCTGGATGTGACGATTTTGAAAAAAAAACCTGGAAAAAACACCTTTCCGGTCGTCCTCGACGAAAATTTTTACGTAATTATTCTTGATTTAGCTTTTCCTCGAGAGAAAGATTATTGAACTAAAACTAAAATATTGTATCGCACATGGCGGTGAATCAGTCGCAGGTCGACCAGATCCTGTCTGCAGCCTCTGAGGACGATCCCGAGGTGAAACTGCAGAACCTCGAGCGTGAGGTGGACCTGATCAAGACATCGATCAAGCGCCTTTTGATTGATATCCGCGAGCGACTGAACGATATCGACAATCCATTTACCACCGAGACGACTGCCTCGTCTGGTCGGGCAGGAAAGGAGACTGTTCGTGATGACCAGGTTAACGCGCACGAGAGCGCTCTCGAGGCGCGAGAGGCAGCCCTCGACGCCCGCGAAGAGTCCCTCCGTACCTCCACCAAGGAGAGGGACAGGGACGGAGAAAAGCGACAGCGACACCGGGATGAGGAGAAGTTCGAGGACGAGGACACGTCCCTCTCTCCCATCGATCGACAGCTCCTCGATGCCCTCAAGGCACAGCTTACCGGTCAGATCACCTCCACCCTATCGAACTCCGGAACTCCAGTTGCCCCCCAGGTACCATTGTTTCCTTCTCCCGTCCCTCACGGTTCTCAGCCGACTCCTCAGCCCGCGATGATCCCATCATCAGTCTCTTCGGTTGCGCATGTCTCTCTACCGGTTCCTGATTCTGATCCTGGAGATGGGCGTATCGCAGAGAGGATCCAGTTGCAGAAGGCATACCGCCTCTTCAAGTGGACAAACCGTGCGGTCAAGAAGTACGGTCACGACCGTCTTGAAACCATGCTCCAGTCCTACCGATCCATGGGCTACATAACCAGGGAAGCATGCGACGAGGTCTCGGAGATCGCTCGATTGATGCCCAGTGTCCTCGGTGAGGTCCATGAGATCGACCCCGGTGAATACGTTGCCGAGCTCTACGTGTTGAATCGAATCATCTCTCCGAATGACCTGACGCTCGACCGTGACATGATCGAGGTGCTGATGGACCGGCGTCAGCAGGACTCCCTACCCGGTGACGACCCCTCACGCGACGTACCCCGGAGCGATGAATGGATTAACCTGCTCGACCGAATCTGACTGTTGCCATGTCGAGTGAGACGTTTACGACCGCAATGTTCCTGATCACCTCGATCATCGCCGCAGGTGTCCTCATCAACGCCGTCTTCCCGGTGGTTTACCAGATGGCGGGGACGTTTCTCTCTTCGTCGCACCAATCGGACGAGCGGATGCGGACAGACATCAAGATCGTGAACACCTTCATGAATGAGGCTGGGGACACCCAGATCTGGATCAAGAACGTCGGTGTCGCCCGCATGCCCTATGCGGATATCCCAAAATCTGACCTGTTCCTGGGTAAGGTCGGGGACTTTGACCGGCTCGAATGCAACTCCGCGATCGGCCTGAATCAGTGGTATTACGAGACTGCCGGGGGAGACACCAACGGATACTGGGACCCCGGCGAGACGCTTGAGATCACGGCGAAGACGGATAACGGGGGTCCTTTTACGAGGAGCATGCCGGTCTATGTCCAGTTCGTCCTCCCATCGGGCGTCTGGCGCACCTTGGAGTTCACGGTGAGTTAGGGTTCATGGCGGTTGGAGAACTGATCGGTGCGGCGATCGGGGCGATGCTCCTGATCTATATCTCGTATGTACTTGTTGGGGGGATGCTGACAACCGTCGAGACGGCGACCCTGACCCAGACCGAGGTGACCCATCTCCAGGACGACCGGCTGCATACGGCGATCGAGATCACAGGTCACTCACTGGTAGATGGGTATGTTGGAGTGACCCTGAACAACACGGGATCGGTCGTCATCGGCAACTTTACGCACATGGACCTTTACGTCGGCGATGGTGCGACCACTCCTCTTCTGTACCATCATTCTTCATCAGGGGCTGATCCTGCGTGGTCTCTGCTCGGGATCTACCAGGGAGATGAACCGGAAAGGGTTCACATCGGGGAGCTCGACCCAGGGGAAGCGCTCCTGATGACGGCCCCGTACGGCGATGAACTTCACTGGATAAAGGTGGTTGCCGGCAACGGCGCGACAGCCGAACTGGCGGTCTGAGAGGAGGAAGCATGGGAATCGGGGATATTCTGGGCGGGGAGGACAGAGATGTCCTTTCGACCGGCAACAACGAACTCGACAAGAAGATCGCCGACGGGATCCCGCTCGGCTCTCTCACCCTGATCGAGGGTGAGAACGACACAGGAAAGTCCGTCCTGACACAGCAGATCATCTGGGGCGGTCTCAAGTCCTCGAAGAACGTGGACCTCTTCACAACGGAGAATACGACGAAGTCGTTCATCAAGCAGATGGAGTCGATGTCTCTCGACATCTCCGACTATTTCTCCTGGGGCTATCTCCGGGTCTTTCCCCTCAACATCGTCGGTTTCGAGTGGAGCGAAGAGCAGATGGAGGGCATTCTTGCCCGTCTAATCGATTACATCCGGAACAGCCGGGCAGAGGTGATCGTGATCGACTCGCTCACTCTCTTCTCCGAGTACGCCGAGACCAATATGATCCTCTCATTCTTTACGAGCTGCAAGAACCTGGTCGACCATGGAAAGACAATCCTGATCACGCTGCACACCTACGCCTTCGAGGAGGACTCGCTGGTCCGGATCAGGTCAATCTCTGATGCTCACCTCTTCATGAAGAAGTCCCTGCTCGGAACCAAGTACGTCATGGTGCTCGAGGTTCAGAAGGTCCGGGGCGCTCGACGGACGACCGGGAACCTGGTTTCGTTCGAGGTCCACCCGGGATATGGGATGAAAGTCATCCCGATGTCGTTTGCGAAGGTCTGAGCGATGCCCACCCTCACGATGGCAGCCAACCTGCCATTCAAACCTGAACCGGTCGACGACAGGACCGACTGGTTCAACAACGTCGAGTCGTCGGCCCTCTACCGAATGCTTCCTGCAAATGCGAAGGAGTACGTTAAGCAGGCGCCGCACCTGCTCGAATATCTCCACATTCTGCCCGTCAACACCTACGGCATCCCCCTCTTCCTCTCCGAATTGAAGAAGGACCTGAAGGGGATGAAGAACCCGAATCTGATCTACCCGGTAACCGAGAACATCTTTATTCACATCCTCCAGGACCCCAACGACGTTCGTAATTACTATATTCCGATCGAGCCGTCGTTCCTCTCTTCGGTCAACCAGTTCGTTCCGGCTCTCGAGTACAAGATGATCGACCTCATAGATGCGCTCGAGACCGATCCCGCCACCGAGAAGGAACGGACGGAGGTTCTCAAGTCCATGCTCTCCCGGATCACCGCCATCAACCGAAACGGCGTCATCGAGGGGGGGGAGGCGGCACCGGAAGCCCCCCGAAGTGCCGGGACGATGGGACGCCTTATGACGTTTCTGAATACGGACTTCACCGCCAAGAAAAAGGAGTCGCGGCGCAGTGACATTTTAAACGTCCCGCAGACGCCGGACGGACGGGTGATCCTCACTCCGTCGGAGTTCCGGGCGATCGAGTACCTGCTCGTCCGTGATAAGATCGAGATGGGGGTGCTCAAACCGTTCCTGAGTGACTCCTACATCGAGGACATCACCTGTGATGGGGTCGGTCCCATCTTCATCGAACACAAGGTCTTCAAGGGGCTCAAATCGGTGATCGAGTTCACCCGGTCGGACGAACTGGACTGGTTCGTGCTCAAGATGGCCGAGAAGATCAAGCGGCCCATCAACTACCGGAATCCGATCGTTGATGCCACCCTCCTCGACGGCTCCCGTATCAATATCGTATATGGAACGGATGTCTCCAAGCATGGCTCGAACTTCACGATCCGAAAGGTGAACGAGGTCCCCCTCTCGATCCTCCAGGTGATCGATTCGAATGCTTGCGACTACAACGTCGCAGCCTATCTCTGGCTCTGCATCGAGTACGGCATGTCACTCTTTGTCTCAGGCGAGACGGCGTCGGGCAAGACCACGACCCTCAACGCCATTACGACCTTCATTCCCCCGGAGAACAAGATCGTGACCATCGAGGACACGCCCGAGTTGACGGTGCCCCACCGGAACTGGACGCGAGAGGTCGCCCTTGCGAAAGGGACCGGCGAGGGGACTGGGGAAGGGGGGGTTACCATGTTCGATCTTCTCAAAGCCGCGCTCCGGCAACGGCCAAACCAGATCCTCGTTGGTGAGATCCGAGGGACCGAAGGGTCGGTCGCTTTCGGGGCGATGCAGACCGGTCACCCTGTGATGTCGACATTCCACGCCTCCTCGGTTGAGAAGTTGATCCAGCGACTCTGCGGGGACCCGATCAATATCCCGAAGACATATGTCGACAACCTGAACCTGGTCATCATTCAGTCGGCGGTGCGGCGCCCCGATGGCTCCCTGGTCCGCCGCATGCTATCCATCAACGAACTGGTCGGCTTCAACCCGGAGACCGGTGGTTTCTCGTTCGTCGCGATGTTCGTCTGGGAACCGGTCACGGACACATTTACCTGGTCGGGGAAAGGGTCCAGCTATCTCCTCGAGGATAAGATCGCAACAATGCTCGGTCTTCCCGAGCACCGGAGGGCTGAGATCTACGAAGAGGTCGAGAAGCGAGCTCGAATCCTCGAGCGGCTTCATAAGGCAGGGTATACGCAGTTCTGGGACCTCTTTCACATGATCACCAAGATCAAGAAGCAGGGTCTGCTCCAGATCGGAGGGTAGTATCCCTTGTTTGAGACGGTCACAAACAGATTCCTGACGCAGATCCATGGTGAGGGGATCATCGGACAGGTATATCGGACGTTTCGGGAGAGGTACAGCCAGCTCGTTGAAGGCAAGAAACTCCCCGCCGATCTCCTCTTCATGATCACCTACATGACCTCGCTTGCCCTGGCGAGGGCGACTCGCCCAGAGATCTTTGGAAGTGCATCACAGCGGGAGGAGTATCTCTCAGCTCGCTATGTCGCCAAGGTCGACAACCTCGTTGTCCGCTGGAACTATTCCTACAAGGAAGCGCTGGAGGTCGTTGCAGACCGGACCAAGAACCAGATGGTCCAGAACCTGCTGAACCGGTTCTCCAATTCGATAGACGCCGGGGTACCGGACGACGAATTCCTCTCGAATGAACTCGAGACGACACGGAACGTGTACCGTTCCAACATCGAGCAGGGATTCGAACTCCTCAGGAAATGGGGGGACGCCTATATCGCGATGCTGCTCTCCGGGACAGTGATTGCAGTCACTATCATGATCTCGATCGCGATCTACGCGCCTGAAGGGATCGACAACACCCTCAACATGTCCTACCTCCTGATCCTCGGGATCAGTATCTTCGGGATCACCCTGATGTACCAATCGGTCCCTGACGACCCGAAATCTCATGGCCTCAACACCTGGCTCTCCCGTGAGCAGACGCTGATCTACCGCATGGAACGTGTGCTCGTGCCCGCTGTGGTGATCATCTCTATCGTACTCTGGCTGCTTGGGGTTAACGCGGGGGTGATCTGCCTCTTTGCAGGGCTGATGATCGCCCCGCTCGGTGTGCTCGGGTTCATCGACGACGCAAACATCACCCTCCGGGATGCAGACTTCTCGGTCTTCATTCGTTCTCTTGGGGCCGTGATACAGGGGCAGGGGGCGACCATGGTCCTCGCCCTCGGGCAGGTGGACAAGAAGTCTCTTGTCGCGCTCGATCCGCTTATCCGATCGGTCTACTCCAAGATGAATATCGGTCTCGATGAGGACGCGATCTGGGAGCGTTTCATCGGTGAGTCCGGATCGAACCTCATCTATAAGTTCCTGAACATCTTCCGCGACACGGTCAGTATGGGCGGACCTGCCGGAGACATCGGGAAGGTCGTGGGCCACTCGATGCTGGAGATGGTCCTGCTCCGCGAGAAGAAGGACATGTTCTCCCGGTCCTTTATCGTCCTTCTCGTCCCGATGCACGCCGCGATGATCGCCATCTTCGTCTCTCTCTACAATATCATGACCGTCCTGACGACGGCAGTCGCGGACATGATGAAGCAGTTCCAGGAGGCAGCTGCTTCGGCGGGTGGCGGATCAGGCGACGCCAATTCGATGGCCGGAAACGCTTTTCTCTCCGGATCGCTCAATATGTTCGTTAACTTCCCGAAGGAGCAGATGACCGCGTACGTCGTGATCATCATGCTGATCCTGACGATTGCGAATGTGATCGCAGCCAGGATCGTGGGCGGCGGAGATCGGTACATGTACTATTTCTATTCGATGCTCTTCTTCTCGCTCTCGGGGATCATCTATCTCGTGGTACCGATCGTCGTTGGGTTGTTCTTCTCTGTCGACGTGCTGACCCAGATTGCACAGGCGGGGGCGACCAACGTATGAACGACGGTCAGAGGCGGGCATTTCTCTTCGTAGCGACACTCGCTGTAGGCCTGGTCCTTGTCTTCTTCGACATACCGGTACTCTGGATGCTCTTGGTCCTCGTGATCGTTGGCATTCTGTTTCTTGCACTGACTGGGGCCATCACAGCAACCGACCTTCGTTCCGTCACATCGCGCCTGCGCCGCCCGCCGGCAGCCGGTTCCGAGCCTACCGAAAAACCTGAAAAGAGCTCGCGCGTCTCCCTCTTTCGAAGGAGTAAGGGAAACACCGCAGATGAGGCCCCCTCTGGAAAGAAGCCGGAACGTCGTCCTCTCTTCGCGGGATTCAGCGAAAGCTTAAAAAATCTTCGGGCCGGCAGGGAGAAGCGATCGAAGGCAGTTGAGAATGCAGTCGCTGCCGCAGAGACAGAGAAGAGAGTCGCCGCAGCTTCGCCTCCTCCTCAGGCAGAAACGACTCTCGGCGGCGCAGGTTCGGCTTCGAGCGCGGGGCGCCCATCGGACGATCCCTTCCTCTCTCTCTCGGATGACGAACTGCAGGGGGACCTTCTTGGCGACCTTGAGGATCTCGACGATCTCGATGTCTCATCATTCGACGATACTCCCACCGCTGGTCCCACCTCCCCCGCTCCTTCCCTCCCCGAGCTGGATATCGATTCCCTGCCTGAGGGAGAGGACGCCTTTGAGGATGCAGCCGCCGCCATCCTGGCCGATCACGCGAGTGACCTGGAAGAGTTCACGGACCTGGAAGGGATCGACGAGATCGAGAACGAACTTTCCAGCCTCGATGAGTCGGATTTTGCTGACTCCGAACTCGACGGCCTCGAGATCGATGCCGGTGAGATGGCTGCGCTATCCGAGACACCCGGGGTGGAGTCTCTCCTGGGCACGGATGGCGATTCCACGCCTCCGCTTGACATACCTGATATGGGATCGCTGCCACCAGGCGACGAGGCGAAGGCGAGTTCCAACGACGAAATGGCTGCCTTCGCTGCCGGTGCGACAGGAAGCGAGAGAGACATGCTCTCTCTCCTAGCGAGCGATTCGAAGAAGGTTCGGGTCAAGCAGGACCTCTCTCTCCTGCGGGACCTGAAAGATGTTCACGTCGGTGCGGACGAGCTTATCACCGACCTCGAAGAGGTCATAACTCTCATCGGGGGGGCGACCGATACGGCCAAGAGCGAGCCTCCCGACTCCTGACCTGTTCGGGACCAGCTCGTTTCAAAGACCCTATATCTCACCTCATCCAATAGAGAGATTCAACGACGAGGGACATGAAGGAAGTACCGGTCAAGATCGAACAGAACGGCGCCTGGGTTGGGATACGGCTCGCCATCGACGAGGACCATATGGTCATCCCTGCCCCGGTCAACCGAAAGGTGCCATTTCGAGACGTGGTCAACCTCGAGGAACGCAAGAACCTGCTCGTCGTGACGGTCAAAGGGGAGCCCGAGTCCGTCTATCGCATACTGACCGTCGAGAAGGTTATTGCGGTCATGCGTCGGCTGATCCTGACGCATTGCAATGGATATCGACTAAACGCGTACTTCCTCTCTCCTGCGGTACGGGGGGGTGTCCTTGTCACCGATGCACAGTGGGAGAAGGGTTCGATCGTCGTGGTGCGGACCGGTATCTGGTTTGCCTCTGCGGGAAAACAGGTCTGTATCCCGCTTCTCGATGTCGCGGACATCGAGCTGACCAAGAAAGAGGTCCAGGGCCGACAGTCGGACGTGGTCAAGATTGATCACGTCGACGCGGGCGAGGTTGTGACCAGTTTCGTGCTCTGTCCCATATCCACCCTCCAGATCCTCTTCAATTTCCTGACCGATGCGACGAAGAGCATGGAGATGAAGGGTGACGAACTCGATGAGTACGACCAGCAGGTGGCGATGCTCGTCTATTCCGGTATGGACTCGTCGGCGATCATCAGCATGCTCTCGGTCAACAATAAGCGCCTGAACACGATCTACGATAAGTTGCTCAACCTGGGGATCGCCGAGGTGGTGGAGGTCCGCCGGGAGGTCAAACTGACCACCAAGGGGATCAAATACATTGCTGATGCAACAAAACAATAAAAACAGAAATTCTTCGTTTATTCATTCACATCATTTCTTTATACACCTTCGACTCAAACTATGATCAGGTGCCCCATGGGAAGGATTCTGATCGTCGATGACACCCTCTTTATGCGGACTCTCCTAAAAAACATACTCTTCTCCGGCGGTCATACGATCGTCGGCGAGGCGGCAGACGGAGAAGAGGGGATTGCGAAGTACAAGGAACTCAAACCGGACCTGGTGACGATGGACGTGGTCATGCCGAAGATGAACGGGATCGAGTCCCTGAAAGGAATCCGCCAGTTCGACCCGAATGCGAAGGTAGTGATGTGCACGGCAGTGGGCCAGGAACAGATGGTCAAACTGGCGATCAAGACCGGCGCCCGGGGATATATCGTCAAGCCGTTCCAGGCTCCGAAGGTTCTGGAAGAGGTAAAGAACGTCCTGGCATCCTGAGTGCAGATGCGCGTCCTTGTCGTCGATGACTCCGTCTTCATGCGGACCGTCATCAAGGATATCCTCTCCCGTGATCCCGATATTGAGGTGGTCGGCACGGCGGTCGACGGAGTGGACGCCATCGAAAAGATCAATTCCCTCGCCCCTGACCTCGTCACACTCGACATCGAGATGCCGAGGATGACCGGGATCGAGGTCCTTGAAACCCTCGCAACCCGGGAGAGCCGACCAAAGGTGCTGATGCTCAGCTCGTTGACAACCCGTGATGCCGAGATGACCCGCCGTGCCATGGAACTCGGTGCCAATGACTTCCTTTTCAAGCCAAAGGGGATCAGCGAGGTGCGGGGGATCACCGATGACCTCCTGGCGAAAGTCCGCCACCTGGTCCGTTACAGGCCAACAAAGCGCCCCACATCCACACGGCAGCCTGGAGACGAGACTGCCACGCGTCTGGTCATGATCGGATCCTCTGCGGGTGGTCCCCAGCAGCTCGACCGGGTCCTCTCCGAACTCTCACCAGACCTGGAAGCGGCGGTAATCGTCACCCAGCACATGCCAGTCGGGTTTACTGCGGCGCTTGCCGAACGGTTTCGCCGGCTCTCCGGTCTTCCGATCGCCGAGACGTCCTCAGGCGATCCGCTGACACGAGGGCGGATACTCGTCTCGAAGGCGGGATTCCACACGGTGGTCACCGGGTCCGTGGACCCAGCAGGGCGGCGCTCGGGCAAGGTCGTTCACTCCTCGGCGTCGCCGGAACACGGTGTCCGACCGGCAGTCGATCGGACATTTGTTTCAGGTGCCCAGGTATTCGGTCCGAACGCGATTGCAGTTGTTCTGTCGGGTATGGGAAATGACGCCGGGGCGGGTGCCCTGGCAGTCAAACAGGCAGGGGGTTCGACCTTTGTCTGTGCGGAGGAGGACTGCCTGGTCTACGGTATGGCCCGGTCAGCCCTCGAAAGGAAGGCGGTCGACCAGGTCGTCCCGCTCAGTCGAATCGCCCGCGAGATAGAGCGCGCGGTTGCACGGATGGAGGGGTGAGATGTCTGAGTTCGAAGCGTACAGGGGTCTGTTCGTTGCAGAGTCCCGCGAGAATCATGAGACGATCGTCAAGTCCCTGCTCGTGCTCGAACAGGGTGTCGACGAGACCGCCATCGACGAGATCTTTCGCGCCGTGCACACCTTGAAAGGCGCTTCAGCTTCAATGGGTTTTGACGAACCCGAGCGGCTCTGCCATTCGATGGAGGACGTCCTCTCCCTGATCCGTGCCCACACTTTGGATGTCTCGCAGCCTGTCGTGGATCTCCTCCTCACGTGCACGGACGTGATCGAAGAGATGGTCGATGGGATCGAGACGGGAGGGCCGGGACACCACGGCGACACGGGCCAGCTCGTCGACCTGCTCAGGAAATGGGTGGACCTCGGGGCCGACACCAGGTCCTTGAGCGTCGCAACCGGACCAGACCTCTCATCCCCCATGCCTGGACCTGATCCAGGGCCTTCGTCCATCGATCCGGTTGATTTCGGCGATCGACCAGTATATAGTGTCCATGTGCGGGTGAGCGAGGAGTCCGCAATGGCCGATGTCCGAGCGATGCTCGTGCTCACCAACCTCGATGCCCTGGGAACCGTGCTCTCGACGACGCCGTCCCGCCAGGCGATCGACGAGGGGTCCTTCCAGCGGGACCTCGTGGTGGAGATCGCGAGTGACGCAGGGCAAGAGGCGCTCCAAATCGCCGCCTCCGGAACCGAGATCGCCGAGGTCACCGTATCATCATTCGACTCGAAGATCGAGGAGACTCCGGACGTGATCGCCCCGGTCTGCCCGTCTGGCGTCCGAGACGAGGACGATCGGCGGACACGCGAACGCGAGAGGGAGAAAGGACGCGAGATCAAGAACATCCGCGTCGACATTCACCAGCTCGATCACATCATGAACCTGGTCGAGGATCTTGTGATCAACCGGGGGAGGCTCAAGCAGATCGCGGAACTGCACCGGATCAAGGAGATGGACGAAGCGATCAGCGTGGTTGAGCGTTCCGTCTCCGAACTGCAGAACCTGATGATGCTCATCCGGATGATCCCTCTCAACCAGATCTTCAACCGTTTTCCCCGTGTCGTCCGGGACGTTGCCAAGCATGACGAAAAGGAGGTTGAGTTCCTGATCGAGGGCGGTGAGACGGAGCTGGATCGCTCCGTGATGGATGGCCTCTCGGACCCTCTCCTCCACCTAATCCGGAACGGCATCAACCACGGGATCGAACTCCCTGATACGCGGGAGCGGGCAGGAAAACGGCGAGTCGGGAAGCTCCGACTATCAGCGCACCGGGACCGTGACAATGTTGTCATTGAGCTGGCGGACGACGGGGCGGGGATCGATGTTGAGCGGGTCAGGAAGAAGGCGGTCGAGCGGGGTCTCACAACGTCTGAAGCGGCGGCGCTCCTCTCCGACGACGAGGTGGTCGCATTCCTCTTTCAGCCCGGTTTCTCCACCGCCGAGAAGATCACCGATATCAGTGGGCGCGGAGTGGGCCTGGATGTTGTCAAGTCTTCAATCGAAGCCCTGAAAGGCTCGGTGAAGGTCAGTTCAGTTCCAGGCGAGGGCACCCGGTTTGAACTGATGCTTCCCCCCACGATGGCGATCATCCAGGTCATGATCGTCCGGATCAACTCGCGGCGAATCGCAATCCCGATCAACAGCGTGATCGAGGTGGCTTCGCTCGCCGTAGACTCCATTCACCGAATCGGCTCGAACGAGGCGATCCTGCTGCGTGACGAGGTTTTGCCCATCTATCGGCTCGACGATATGTTCGGAGCTCCGGTGAGCGGGGGCATCATACTGGTGGTCCAGTATCAGGATCAGAAGTGCGGAGTTCCGCTCGACCTCGTGGAAGGTCAGCAGGAAGTTGTCGTAAAACCCCTGAACCGACTGATCGGTAGCTCTCGTGGCGTGAGCGGCGTCACCATCCTCGGGGATGGTGACGTCGTACCGGTGGTCGATGTGAATACCATGGTCTAGAGGTGTTGGTACTATGCAATTGACTGAAGTACAGCTGGACGCCATCAGGGAACTCGGGAACATCGGGGCGGCGCACGCCGCGACAACCCTGTCCCAGATGCTGATGTGCCAGATCAATATGTCGGTCCCTGATGTCCAGGTGGTCGATATCGGCCAGATCTGTGATTATATCGGGGACGAGTACTCGGCTATGGTGGTTTTCCAGCTCCAGGGTGAGCTCGAACCCGGGGGCTACATCGTTCTCCTGGTTTCGCGAGAGTCGGCGCTCCGCCTCACCAACACGATGCTCGGCATGACCGACACCGATCGGGAGTTCGGGGAGATGGATCAGTCGGCGCTCCTCGAGATCGGGAACATTATGATCTCGGCCTTCCTTGACGGGACGGCGATGCTCCTCGGTATCGTCATGCTCCCGTCACCGCCCGACATGGCGATCGACATGGCTCATGCGGGGATGTCGTCCCTGCTCGCGACGATGGATGCCGACATCGATGAGGTGATCCTGTTCCGCACGGAGCTGATGGACGAGGAGCACATGGTGAACTCCGACATCCTCTTCCTGCCCGACACGCGGACCTTGGTCGATATCCTCCGGCTGCTAGAGAAGGTTGTCGGGCCGATGTAAGAGGTCTGATGAGTTCTTCCCATTTCTACGAGGGCAGAGCAGCGATCGTGGGTATCGGAGAGTACTGCATCGGGCAGGATCCGATGGCGACGATCGGTCTTGGTTCATGTGTCGCCCTGATCCTCTATGACCCCCAGAGAGCTTTTGGTTCGATGGCCCATGTGATGCTCCCCGATTCGCACGGGCGAACCGATCGGCCAGGCAAGTATGCGGACACCGCGGTCCCTCTCCTCGTCGACGGCATGGTTGGAAAGGGATGCCGACGACAGAAGGTCGTTGCGAAGCTCGTGGGGGGGGCGAGCATGTTCGCGCAATTCAGCGGGAACCTGAACATCGGTGACCGAAACACCCGCTCCCTCAAGAGCCTGCTGGACAATGCAGGGATCCGGGTCGTCGCGGAGCTTACCGGTGGTAACGTGGGTCGCTCGGTCGTCTTCACTCCCCTTGAGGGGGGTCGAGTCACGGTCAAGCGGGCTGATGGAACGTGCTGCGATCTCTGATCCTGCTCATCCTGGTGTTCGCCGCACCGGTATCGGCGGGCACCCTTCTCTTCGAGCCCGCCTCGGATACCTGCACCTCGGACCGGGTCCTCGATGCGGTGAATGGGCCAGGGGGAAGTGTGGTCTTCGCGACCGATAACGGGATCTCATACTATTCTGGGGATGGATGGCAGCGATTTCATGCCCATCCATCAAACGCGAGCCTCGGCCTCCTCAGTGACATGGTGCTCGCGGTCGAATACGACGCCAGGGGAGACTTCTGGATCGGGTACGGGCGAGGCCTTCAGAGATTCGACGGTCACTACTTCGAAATCTTTTCAGATGTCGCGCTTTTAAAAGATCCGGTCATTCGGGACCTCCAACGCTGGGGAGATGATCTTTTCGTAGCCACAGGTTCATCGGGAGTTCACCGTTTCAGGGACGGAACATGGACCTGGTTCCGCCCCTTCGGTTCCAGTGGGCTCGGTTGCCACTCGGTCGCGAGCTTGGCGGTCGATGCCAGGTTCGACCGGCTTGTGGTCGGATCGATGGACGGAGGGCTCTGGGAGGTCGTGGACCACGTGGACCCGATCCGGTTCTCGCCCGTGGAAAAGACAGGGTCGCGATATAGCCTGCTCACCGGGGTGCGCCCAGACCCCCTCGGGGGTTGCTACGCGTTCAACGAGAGCCTGATTGTGCACCATGACCCGGACCGTGGCTTCCGCGAGGTGGTGAGGGCGAACCGGATTCGACCGACCATCACTCGCTTCAACGACTGCTGCGCTGCTACCGACGGAACGCTCTGGTGCGCTACCGATGGGGGTCTCGTGGGCTGGCGAGATGGAGAACTGGTGGCCCTGCTCGAACGGAAGGACGGGCTCGGCGTCTCTTCGAACGTGCGAATGGTCTTCCTGGATGAGACTGGACGCTGCTGGTTCACGACCCCGGGTTTCATCGGGGTCTATTCCGGAACTCAACAGGAGATCGACACTCGGATTGGATTTATGCCCCCTGAGACCGCATCACCGACCATCACTGTGAGCGTGACCAAGGAGCAACCCTGGAGCCCCACAGCAACCCTCCCGGTTGTAGTTCGAACCACGGCTGTTCCGCCCACTCCGAAGGATCCACTTACCGCCCTCAAAGAGGTGCTTGTCGAAGGGATCC
Source organism: Methanoregulaceae archaeon (assembly GCA_050178135.1). Classification (GTDB taxonomy): domain Archaea; phylum Halobacteriota; class Methanomicrobia; order Methanomicrobiales; family Methanospirillaceae; genus UBA288. Next base: position 20,970 of record JBFXGJ010000022.1, read on the forward strand.
GAACCGCACTCTCGAGGGCGGAAAGGATCGCCCGGAATATCCGGGGAGACCCCCAGCATCTCGACAGGATCAGGGTTCGAACCGGTTGATGATGCCGGGTGCGCTTTTATCCGAGCTGTCCAGGTTGTCGCGGTAACCCGGGGAGATCGGAACGATAATTCTCCTCTCCCAGACCGCCTGTGCGACCCCCGATAGGACGAGGTCCCTCACCGCGTTCTGGTCAACCTCCTCCCGGACGCGGACCTTCAACAAGAACACCGGGCCGAACCGGCTGATTTCGCTTAGCAGGACCGACGTCTCTCCGAGCTCCCAGGCCGGAGGCGCCCCAACCGAGACCTGATCGAGGATCCCCTGGAGGACGGTCCTGTTCCTCTCCACAGATGACGAGTTGTCGACGGTCACGGGGACCAGGATGATCGTCCTCGGATCCCCGGTCGAAAAGTTGACCACGATGTTCGACGTTATCCGCGAGTTCGGGATGGTCACGATCAGCCCGTCGGCGGTCCGTATGCGGGTCGAGCGCAGCCCTATCCTGACCACGTTCCCAGTATACGGGTCCACCCGCACCTTGTCCCCAATGCTGAGCGGACGGTCCAGGACGATGATGACGCCTCCGAGCAAGTTCGAGAGGACGTCCTGGGCGGCAAGGGCGACCGCGATTCCGGCGATACCGGCACCTGCGATGAGTGGTGTTATCGAGACGTCGAGATAGCTGAGGAGGTACAGGACCGCGATGAACCAGACGAGATACCGGACTCCGACCGCAAGGAGATCGAGCAGGCGGGGGTCATACTCCTCCCCCGCACGTTGCATGAATTCATGCCCATACTGCGAGGTGAGGCGTGAGAGGATGTTCGCGATTCCCCAGGTGACGAGGAGGATCGCGACCGCCACAGGGTACCGCTGGTCGTTGAGCCAGGGATAATCCAGGTGGAGTTCCAGCACGTACCGCACGGCAAGGTAGATCGATGCGGCGGCGATCCCGATCAGGACTGGCCTTCGAAGGGCAACCAGGACGACCGAGAAGATTCGCACGCCCGAGCTTTCCCGATCTTCGATCTGGCGCTCCAACCGCCCGCTATAGGTATAGGCGGCCAGAGCGAGTGCCACGCCAGCGAGCACCAGGGCCGTAGCCAGCACCAGGTCTGTCAGCATCGGATACCACAACTTATGGCCCTGCACGTAAAAAATCTAGGAGTTATGGCAGTCACGAGAGAGATGGCGCAGGCCCTCGAAGAGGCCGTCACTGCGGTTGGACGCGACCTGAGTTTTATGCACATCTGTGGAACTCACGAGGCCGCCATTGCACGTCACGGGCTTCGGTCCGTGCTCCCGAAAGGCCTTCGCATCGTCATGGGGCCCGGTTGCCCGGTCTGCATAACTCCGCAGGGCGAGATCGACGCGGCGATTGCGCTTGCCAAGAAGGGCTGCATTGTCGCGACCTACGGGGACCTGCTCCGGGTGCCGGGAACGCACGGTTCGCTTGAGTCGTGCGGGGGCGATGTCAGGGTGGTCCAGGGGGTGCACAAGGCTGTCGAGATCGCCGAGAAGACCGAAAAGGAGGTCGTTTTCATCTCGGTCGGTTTCGAGACGACCGCTCCCACGGTGGCAGCAGCCATCGCAGCGAGTCCCCCGGCGAACTTCTCTATCGTCTGCTGCCACCGCCTCGTCCCGCCGGCGATGGAGTGGTTGCTCGACCGCGGTGAAGCGGCCCTCGACGGTTTTCTTCTTCCCGGCCATGTCTGTGTCGTAGCTGGTTATCGGGATTATGAGCGGTTCCCGGTGCCGCAGGTGGTCGCCGGGTTCGAGGCCGACGACATCCTCCTCGGCCTCCTGATGCTGACCCGGCAGGTCCTTGATGGACGACACTCGGTGGAGAACGCCTATCCGCGCGCAGTATCCTGCGAGGGGAACCAGAAGGCGATGGCCCTGCTGAACGAGGTCTTCGAGCCAGCAGATGTGGAGTGGCGCGGCTTCCCCGTCATCCCGGCATCGGGTCTCCGTCTTCGGTCGCCATACCGCGAGTACGATGCCCTGGAGCGGTTCGGCGTGGAGATTGCGCCCACGCCGAAGACGACGGCGTGCATCTGTGATAAGGTTCTTCGCGGCATCTCTGAGCCCACCGACTGCCGGCTCTTCTCACGTGCATGCACCCCCCGAACGCCAATCGGCCCCTGCATGGTTAGCCACGAGGGTGCCTGCAGGATCTGGCACCAGTACCAGGTCAGACCATAGAGTGCGCCCTTCTCTTCACCTTATTTATAGGATCAGTGCAAAACTAGATGGGTGCCCCGGTAGGGTAGTGGATATCCTAGAAGCCTCCGGAGCTTTTGACCTGGGTTCAAGTCCCAGCCGGGGCGTAACACCAAATTTTCGACGCATATTTCTTCGAATTTGAATTAAGGCTCAAGTCATCGATTATGAGTATTTTGATTATTATCACTCGAATTTTCCATCTACGGCTGCCGAACTGAGAAATTTGAAATATGGTATAAATCGCTCTTATTGAAAAACGAGCATCAATGGACCATTTTATGTGACCCGCGCGCTTCGCATAGATCCCACAGTTACCCTGCCGATTCGTAACACCTTCTTCCTTCACCTGGAGCTGTCATTTTCCTGCCCAATTTATGAACTCTTGTGCAATTCTAACGTCGTCGAACCGAAAAGAGTCACGACACCGTCAACCCACTTTCCAGCGAGGAGCAGAAGACCATAGAAATTGCCCAAATAGAGGTCTCTTCATCGACCCCACCTTCCATCCCCATCCCCTTCCGGATATTTATCCCCCGAGTCTCCGCCTGGACCGAACCGCTCTCAGCCTCTATCCGACCAGGAACTCAGGAGTCACAGGACCCAGTTCACCAGAAACCCACGACGGAGCTGATACCGAACCCCCGGGATCCATCATGACGCAAGCGCTGGTATCATTCAGAGAATGGAACAACAACGCGAGGAAAAAGGCCTGATAGGCCCCTCGGTATTCCGGTGCGTTGGGTGAGGCCGATCCATACCGCTTATGGTCACGAAGGGGCACGTTTGGCACCGACAGGCAAGGGGGAGTATGCCCCCTTGCTGGCGCAACGATCGGCTCAGATATCCTGACGCACGCTGTACAGGCTGATCTTTGTACCGCCGTATTTCTCCTCAACGACTCCGAAAAGATACGGCAGGGCAAGCATGAATACCACGCCTCCGAAGGCCATGAAGAGGTTGCTGTAGGTTGGAGCGATGGCAACGACCGGCACCACGGCGAGAGCGGATGCAAACTGACCGACATTCAGGGCAACCGAAACCCCCCACTCGCCCGACCAAGGAACTGCTTCGGGGTGATAGCAGCGATCCCGGTCAGGATCGTCGGCATCAGGGCGCCGTCTCCCAGGCCGATGCAGACGACGGCGAACGCGTCGATCACGAGCGTCGATACAAGCCCAAGGCTACAGTAGCCGATCCCGAAAAGGACGAAGGTGGGGGTCAGGATCGCGGTCCGGTTGATCCTTTCGACGATCCTCCCATATAAGATCCCAACGAGCGACGCGGCGAAGCCCATGCTTCCCAAAAAGAGCCCGCTCGTAAGGGCGGTGTTCTCCCCCAGCAAACGAGCCGCGTCCAAGGATACGATCAGGTAGGAGAACTTGATCGGCATGAGGAACAAAATTATGCTGCTGAGGAAGAGGGAGGCGTACCCGAAGAGGAGAGGGACCACCGGGAACGTTTCGTCGGGCAAGGAGCTGTTCATCTCGAACTTCGGAAGCACGGGTTCTTTCATTGTCAGCACCACTCCCGCGAGAATGACGATGCCGACAAGGTAGATCAGGAACGCAGCGCGTCATGAGATCCTAGCGAGCCATCCTCCGCTCATATCGAGGACCAGAACCCATAAACCCATTGCAGCGGCCTGGTATCCGAGGATCCTGGCCCGCGCAACTCCCTCAAAGTAGCAGGGGATCAGGGAGGATGTTGTCCAGGTGATGCCGGAACTACCGATTCCGAGGAGGAACCGGCTGACCAGGATCGCGTCGATCGACGAGAGGAGAAACCCCGAACTCCCCGCGATGGTGAGGAGGACGATGGAGGCAACAAGGATCCTGATCTTTCCGATCCTGTCAGAAGGACACCAAGAAAGATTCCCGTGACGGCACTAGCGAGAGAGGGAAGCGTTACGATCAGGGAGATGAGAGACTCTGGGGCATCGGGAAACGCCTGGGCGATCAGCGGCATGGCCGGTGCAACGGCTGCTCCGCCGATGAGGATCATCATGGCCGAGAGTGGGAGAAACAGCACGGTCCAGCGGTCGGTTGAAACGACGGGGCTATCATGCCTTATCTCGTTAAAGATCTCGAATTATGAAGAAGGTGCTCCCGGATCGAGTAGCTGACATGAGGATTGACGACGCGCTGTTGGGGCAGCTGATGGGGGTTGGGCTGGGTGAATACGAGGCGAAAGAGTATGCGATCCTGTCGTCTCTGCGCATGGCGAGCGCCCGTGAACTCCATGAGAAGACCAAAATCCCCCCGCGGCCGGATCGACGAGACGCTTAGCTCTCCTGTCGATACGGGTTTATGTCATTCACTCCGGCACGGCACCGAAACAATATTCTCCGATCGATGGGATCCAGGCCCTTGAACGACTCAAACGGGAATCCGCTGCCTCACTTGGTATACTGTTCCAGAACCTGAAGGTCCTGGAGGCGGAACCCCCGGATCCGCTCGTACCGGGATACGCCCTGCACTCAGAGTGGACCCAGGACCACCAGGTCCGGATGATGCTGCGCCGGGCTCGGTCGGAGATCGTCCTGCTGTGCAACGATGAAGACCACCTATCTCGGCCGCACCGACATCGCCTGCGCGGTAAAGCGGGTATCGTATTACCTCGTTCTCGGGCGACGGGACCTTGCCGCGAGCGCGCCAATCAGATCTTACATCGGGGAGAGCGATATTGCATCGTCGCTCTTCTCTCCCGAGGAGACCGAAAAGATCGGGCTCTCAACGAAACTCGTGCTGCTCGCCGATCGACGTGAATCCCTTTCCATTATGGACGAAGGGGATAGGATAACCGGGATCTTTATCTGTCCTGATATCTTCGCCAGCTACCTCTCGCGCAAGATAGCGCAGGAGATCCAACCGGTCGAGCGCTCGCCAAGATGGGAATGACTGGTCTGCTACTCAGCCCAGTGTCACCACAAATATATCTCACCCTCTCACCCCTGTTGCTATCACCCCTCGTGTGGTCTTCCGCCTGATGGATGTATACCAAACCGACTCTCAGGAAGATTTGCCCAGGTGGGTGCTCGGGTTCCCGGGCGATCCGTTTCCGGATTCCTTCGGAGAACAGTTTTTTTATATGGTTCCCGTTTTGTCTATTTCATATTCAGTGCATTCCGGTTGTATCTCCTTGCTGTCTCCACCAGGGGGGGGGACCTGATGGCGTCCTGGCCTGTACGGCGAAAGTCGTTGTTTACTACCACGCATACCCGTCGAAACGGGCTATCGGTCCTCTCCATTTTCAAGCTGAAGGTGATGACGAGCCGTTCGTCTGCACTCCAGGTCAATTCTTGAAGATCTGAGGGATCGATGATGATCGAGCGTAATTCTTTCCTTCTTTGATTCCGATATATTTCGGCTTCCCGACCGTTCGCCATGCAATTCATTGACTGTTTTGAGAAGGATTTCGATTTTTATCTCCCGCATCTATCCCGTCGGCCAATTATTGAAACAACACCATTTTTTTGAGTATTTCTTTGTTTGAGCGAAATTATTCGAAAATTCGTTTAGAAGGATTCATCATCTTGAATGAAAAAAGGGAAAGTTTAAATGGTGGTTTGGATAATTGTACTTCATAAGGGATCGTACCATTCGCGGATGCTTCAATGCCATTGGCTGTCATCCCCGATGGTAGAACTTTTCGTTCTCGAGAAGAGAATCAGGTGGATAGATGAGAAGGACAAGAAATCTGTATGGACTCGTGGCACTGGCCATGCTGCTCGTTGTTTTCGTCGTGGCAGGAACTCCTGCATCTGCGACGGATATTACGTATAGCGGGCAGACGATCGTGATCAGCCAGCCTGGCACGTACGTATTGAAGAATGATATCACGAATAGCAACAACGTCATCTGCATCGAGATCAAGGCCTCGAACGTTGTCTTTGATGGTGGCGGGCACCTGATCGATGGTGATGATGGTGCCAACAAGGCCGGCATCTATGTCCACAATGAGGGGACCATTCTTGAAGGTGTGACCGTCAAGAACGTCAGGATGCAGGACTGGTACTACGGCATCTACTTCAACGGGGTAAAAAATTCCAGGGTACAGCAATCAACGATCCAGAGCAACTCCTTTGGTGGGATCGTGATGTACCGCTCCGCCACCGGTAACACGGTCTCCGGCAACAAAGTGATCGACAACGCCTACGGTGTGATCTTCTCCGATGGTGCCTCAAATGGCGTCATTTCCAACAACGAGATCCGGAACAACGAGCGTGGCCTGTACATCTACCTCTCCGACGGGTTCACGGTCACCGGAAACCAGGTCACCAACAACATCAACAACGGTATTCAGCTCCACACTTCCGGCAGCGGAACAATCTACAACAACAACCTGAACAACAATCTGAATGTCTTCTTCTTTGGCGAACCGTTCCGTGCCAACGCGTGGTCGGTCTCTCCGCGGGTCGGTCCGAACGTCATGAACGGGCCTTCGATTGGTGGCAACTTCTGGGGTACTCCTTCAGGCACCGGGCACTCCCAGGTTACGCCCGACACGAATGCGGATGGGTTTGCCGACGAGCCCCTCACGATTGCAGAGGGCAACGTAGACAACCTTCCGCTCGTCCAGTGGACGGGTCCCACTCTCACACCGACCCCCACTCCAACGGGGACGGTGAACGTCACCCCGACCACCACGGCAACTCCGGGAGTCCAAACTCCATACAAGACGCACACGCTCCCGACCAGGATCGAGGCTGAGGACTACGACCTCGGTGGTGAGGGCGTCGCCTATCACGATGTCGAACCTGCCAACCTCGGCAAGGCCTACCGGCTGGCGGAAGGAGTCGATATTGAAAAGACCTCCGTTGGCCACAATATCGGCTACATCCGGGCAGGCGAGTGGACGGAGTACACCGTCAATGTCCCGGCTGCCGGGACCTACACGGCGACCTTCCGTGTTGCCGGCTGGACGACTGGCCGGCAGGTTGCCGTCTCCGTTGACGGGACCGGCGTTGCAACGGTGAACATCCCGAATACGGGTGCGTATACCAAGTGGCAGAACGTGCCGGTTTCGATGACACTCGAGGCAGGCACGCATGTGATCCGACTCGGGTTCAATGGCGACAAGCAGAACCTCGATTATTTCGAGTTCTCAGCATCGACCCAACCAACAGTTCAGCCCACGGCGACGATCACATCCCAGCCGGGTCAGACCCCGTACAACGGGCCCCATGTGCTTCCTGGCCGGGTGCAGGCCGAAGACTTCGATAACGGCGGTCAGAACGTCGCGTACTTCGACAGCACCCCTCAGAACAAGGGCGGCGCAGGCAGGGTGAACGAAGCGGTCGATGTCGAGAGTAACAACGGCGTCACCAATATCGCCTGGATTACCAACAATGAGTGGACCGAGTACACGGTCGAGGTGGGGGCATCCGGCGCCTATACCGCGAACTTCCGTGTGGGTGCTTGGTCCGATGGAAAGAAGATCTCGGTCTCTGTCGATGGACAGGCTGCGGCAACGGTGAACGTCCCGAATACTGGCTCATACGTGGCATTCGAGACGGTCCCCGTGCAGCTCTCGCTCGCAGCCGGCACCCATGTGATCCGGCTGACGTACCTCGGCGACGGCCAGAACATCGACTGGTTCGAGGTCGTCTCGGGAGCGCCGACAACAGGGCCGACCACTGAACCCAACGCGACGCCGACCATCGAGCCGAGCGTGACCACCACAATCACCCCGTCGACGACGGCGACCATCTCCGGACAGGCTCCCTACCGTGACCATGCGGTGCCGGGGCGGGTCCAGGCCGAAGATTACGACATGGGCGGTCCTGGAGTCGCCTACTCCGACAGCACGCCCGAGAACAAGGGGATGGCGTACCGGCTGAGTGAGGCCGTCGATGTTGAACCCATGCAGGGCGGCGGCTACAACATCGGCTACATCACGAACGGTGAATGGGTCGAGTACACCCTGACTGTTCCGCAGGCCGGCACCTACCAGGCAGGGTTCCGTGTCGGCTCCTGGTTCAGCGGTAACCGGCAGATCAAGGTCTCGGTCGGGGGCGTCGAGAAGGCGACGGTCACTGTCCCGGTGACGGGTAAGGACTACCTCTTCGAGACGGTCACCGTCCCCATGTCGCTCGACGCCGGCACCCAGGTGGTCCGGTTGACCTTTGTCGGCGAGAAGCAGAATATCGACTACTTCGAGTTCTGCTCCGGTCCTGTCCCGTCGGTAACGCCTACGGTCGAGCCGTCAGCGACCATGACCGCCGAACCGACAGCGACTACCACGGTAGAACCGACGACAACTGCAACAATCGAACCGACTCAGACTCCCACCTCTCCGGGAGAGTGCTCTATCCCCGGTCGGGTTGAAGCCGAGAACTACGATGATGGGCCAGCGGGAGTTTCATACCGCGACCTGACTCCTGGCAATCAGGGTGATTATGCGGCCCGAAACCCGACCGATGTGGACCTCGAGACACTCGGGAGTGGCGCGAACGTCGCGTACATCCGGACGGGAGAATGGCTGATCTACACCCTGAACGTGGGCGAAACCAACACCTACGACGCACGGTTCCGGGTGGCGAGCTGGGTCCCCGAGGGAACGACACCCGGCCAGCGCTCGATCATGGTCAGGGTCGATGACCAGCCCGAGAAGACGGTGAACGTGCCCCTGACTGGCGGGACCGCGGTCTACGATACTGTCTCGACACCCCTCTACCTGACAGCAGGAGAGCACGAGATCGGACTTCGCTTCGTCGGCTGGTACCAGAATTTTGACTGGATGGAGTTTGCGCCTGCGAACTGACCCATCCTCATCTTCCTCTCCTTCTCTTTTCCCATCCTCTCGGGAGGACGGTTCTTATAGGTGCGTGATGCACATTGGTGCGGAGATGCATCGATCATGACCGGGAGAGAACTGGTTTACCTTGACCACGCCGCCACGACCCCAACCGCTCCGGAGGTTGTGAAGGTCATGCTCCCGTATTTCAACGAGCGGTTCGGCAACCCGTCGTCGATCTATCGAATCGCCCGAGAGTCGAGGAAAGCCATTGAATCTGCCCGCGAACAGGTGGCTCGCGCGATCAACGCCTCCCCAGAGGAGATTTTTATCACCTCGGGTGGCACTGAGTCTGATAACTGGGCGATCATCGGAAGTGCGTTCAGCCACCGAAAAAAGGGCAACCACATTATCACATCTGTGATCGAGCACCACGCAGTCCTGCATACCTGCGCGTACCTTGAGCGCCATGGTTTTGATGTCACCTACCTGCCGGTCGATCAGTATGGGATGGTCAGCCCTTCCGCTCTGGAAGGCGCCCTCTCTGACGAGACGGTCCTTGTCTCGATCATGATGGCGAATAATGAGGTGGGAACCCTTCAGCCGCTGGCGGAGTGCGCGCGTATCTGCCGGGAACGCGGAGTGATCTTTCACACCGACGCAGTGCAGGCGATAGGCAGCATCCCCGTCGATGTCAAGGCCCTCGGGGTCGATCTCCTGTCACTCTCGTCCCACAAGTTTTATGGGCCCAAGGGGGTCGGAGCTCTCTTTGTAAAGGGTGGCGTGCGTCTCGACAACCTCATCCATGGTGGGGCCCAGGAGCGGAAACGCCGTGCCGGGACCGAGAACATTCCTGGAATCGTTGGGATGGGGGCTGCGATAGAGCGCGCTGTCTCTCGACAGGATGCGTATGCACGTCATGTCCAGACTCTTCGGGATCGGCTCTATACCGGTATCGTTGATCGGATCGAGCATGTCCGTTTGAACGGACATCCCGAAAAACGCCTTCCCGGAAACCTGAACTGCTCGTTCGAGTTTGTCGAGGGCGAGTCGATGCTGCTCCATCTCGATCAGGCTGGGATTGCTGCCTCCACCGGATCGGCCTGTACTTCAGGTTCACTCGAACCCTCCCACGTCCTCATGGCGATGGGGATCGAGTCCACTAACGCGCATGGCTCGCTCAGGTTTACCCTTGGTGAGTCCAATACAGAAGAACAGATCGAGTACGTGCTCGAGACGCTACCACCTGTTGTGGAGCGGCTCCGTGCGTTCTCCCCTCTCTATGCAGACTATCGGAGGTCCTGTGATGTACAGTGAAGAAGTGATGGACCACTTTATGAACCCGCGGAACCAGGGAGAAATCACCGAACCTGACGGTGTTGCCGAGGTTGGAAACCCGAAGTGCGGGGATATTATGAAGATTTTTTTAAGGGTGAAAGATGGCCGGATTCAAGACGTTCGGTTCCAAACATTTGGGTGCGGTGCCGCGGTTGCGTCCAGCAGTATGGCCACCGAACTGATCAAAGGCCGGACACTTGAGGAGGCCTGGTCTCTCTCGAATAAGGCGGTTGCCGACGCCCTTGGTGGGCTCCCGCCGGTCAAGATGCACTGTTCGGTCCTGGCAGAGGAGGGTATTCACAAAGCGATCAATGACTATCGTCAGAGGCAGGGGCTCGAACCCTGGGTGGAGAAACCTGGTGAAGGACACGGCCAGGTAGATGAGCAGTGCGAACTGTGATCACACGTGGTGGTCTCCCGGGCGCTCTTTTTTTTCGTGATATCGGTGATCCCTGTGTTGGGTATGTATTGGGAATCCGGGTGGCGTGCGGTCTCTTGGCGACAGGGGCACGTCTTCCTGGTGCCCCCTGGTGCCGCACCGGGTGGGCATCCGGTCTCTCGAAAGGCGCCGAGGGTGCGCGCGGCACGCTTAAGACCTTGACTTCGATCATTGTCGATTTTCGATCCCGGTTTCGTCCATTTGAGGCTCGTTGGTTCCAGATCGGGAGGGATGATTTAGCCTTTTGCCTTCATCCCACCGATCCTCAATCGTCTATGTCAGACGTGTAAGAAGAAAATCGTGGTCAAATCATTGTCCGATTCGGAATACAATTGATAATCTTTATCTACCTTCAGTTGATGATATTACACTTGTAATCTAATAATTACAGAACCGTCTATCGAATCCGATGTGGTGCAAGGTATGAACGCAACACGAGTGCTCATGACACTCCTCGTCGCCGCTCTCGCAGTCGTAGGACTTGCGAGCGCTGCGGGCGTGGGGACATTTTACCTCGAGCAGACAAAGTCTGCCGACGTGGGCCAGATTGGCGTTGCAACTCTGTACATGGACAACACGTGGCAGCCTCTGGCTGACGATGTGTATGCCTATGTCAGCTGGGATGCCGCCTCTCTTGGCTACATCAGCACTGACTGGAAGGTCGGGAACTCCGTTTCGGCGACGCTGAACGGCACGAACTCGCTCTTCCTCCAGTATGCTGACTGGACGAACAAGTACCCGAATGGGAAGACCGCGATCGCTGACATCAACTTCAAGGCGCTCGCCCCCGGCTCGTCGCAGATGACGGTCCTGGTCGACCATGTCCGCTCGCACGGCAGTGCGTCGGAGATCATCGAGCTGACGCCGTCCGCGACGACGAACGCCGGCACGTTCGTGGTTGGCCCCGGCACGCTGACGACGGTCCCGACGACGGTTGTCCC
>JBFXGJ010000023.1:0-30863 GCA_050178135.1 Methanoregulaceae archaeon
GGAGTTCGGGCACGCGGTCCTCGCGGTGCTTGAAAAAAGGGGGTAAGTTCAGAGCCGCCGGGAGAAGATCCCGAGGGCACAGAGGGCAAGGCCGAGACCGACCAGCGGAAGGACCGAGAGCCCGGACTGGGTCGCGGTCGGCGCCGCCGTTGTCGGGGCGGTCGTGGTCGAGAGAGAGGTCGCGACCGATGGGGTCACCGTGGGCGTCGCGACCGTCGTCTCCGGCGCGGACGCCACCGACACCGGGAACCGGGTGATGACCCCGTTCTGATCGAGTATCGTGACACGGTACTCGCCGGGGCCCGGTATCGCGACGATCCCGGAGAACGAACCGGACGCATCGGTCAGCACGTACTCGGGCTCGTGGGTGAAGTTCCCGGGACCCTGGACCGAGATCCCGATCGAGGCGCTCTTCTTGCCGGGCGCCGTCCCGGCGACGGTGAGGTTTGCCGTGTCGGACTGGGCCGACGGGGAGGTGACGGTCACCTCGCCGGAGCGGTCGACGAGGGTGACGGGACGGGCCGTGACCGAGGCGGACCCGTAGACGGAGGGGTCGCGTTGCCGTTCGAGCTCGACCTTGTAGTCACCCGTACCCAGGTCCGCCGTCTCGAAGGTGGCGGAGAATGTCCGATCCGGCTGGACAACGATGATCGTACGGGCGCGTTCCTCCATCCCCTGATAGAGGATGACGTTGGTCGTGAACCCGACCGGGAGGGTCGAGGTCCCGTTTACGACGATGGGATCGCCGGCGGAAAGGGTCCGCGGCACGTCGATGGTCACGATGTAGGCAGTGGCGCCCGCGGTCAGCAGCGAGGCGAGGCAGAGAAGGAGAAGCAGTCGTCGTATCATCGTATCGGCTCCAGGAGGCCCCGCATGAGACGGGGCACGGACGCAACATTTCTATTACCCCGGGACGTATTAAACGGTTCACGTTCATGAAAGAGGAGAAGCCGCTCGCGACCTGGACCGGGACGGACCGCCTCGGGGACCGGGTCGTCCCGACCCTGACTGTCATCATCAAGACGCCGGGGTGCTCCTGGCGCCGGTGCCGGATGTGCTCGTACAGCCACGAGCAGCACGGACGGATCGAGGACGCGGAGGCGCTGGTCCGGGCCCAGCTCGCCTGGGTCCGCCGCGAGTACGCGGGGCGCGACTTCGAGTTCGTCAAGGTCTTCAGTTCGGGTAGCCTCTTCGACCCGGACGAGGTGCCACCCGCCGCGCTCGACGCGATCGCCGAGACCTTCCGCGGGCGGACCCTCCTCGCCGAGACGCGGCCCGAGTTCGTTGACCGGGGGCGGGTCGAGGAGGTCTGTGCCATCATCGACGACGGGACCGTCGACCAGCCCCTCTACGTCGCCGTCGGGCTCGAGACGACGAACGACCGCGTGCGCGAGAAGTCGATCGACAAGGGGTTCTCGTACTCGGTCTTCCTCCACGCAGCTCACGAGGTGCGAGCGGCGGGCGCCGGCGTCAAGGCGTACCTGCTCCACAAGCCGCTCTTCCTGACCGAGGCGGAGGCCCTGGAGGACATGCAGCGGTCGATCGCCGAGGTCGCACCCCACGCCGACCTGATCTCGATGAACCCATGCACGGTCCAGCGAAGGACCGAACTCGAACGGTACTGGCAGCGGCGCGCGTACCGCCCCCCGTACCTCTGGTCGGTCGTCAAGATCCTGCTCGAGGCCGAACGGCACGTCACGGCCGATCCACTCGGCGGAGGGCGGCATCGCGGGCCCCACAACTGTGGAGAGTGCGATCACGAGCTGGTGGACGCGATCCGCGATTACTCGCTCACCGCCGACCGGTCCCGCCTCGTCGAGGCGTTCGCACTCCCGTGCGACTGTAAAAAGGAGTGGGAGTTCGTACTCGAGAACGAGCGCTCCTACTGCATGCCGCTCACGCGGTGACGGGGGCCTCTTCGTACCCGAGGCACCGGGCGAGCAGGGGCAGGAAGGTGCCGGCGTCCGAGACGATCCCGATCGCCTGCATCGTGCCCCGGTCCATCAATTTCGTCACCGATGCCGGGTTGATGTCGACACAGATCGTCTTGACGTCGGCGGGGAGGCAGTTGCCGACCGCGATCGAGTGGAGGAGGGTCCCGACCATCAGGACCATGCCGCACCCCCGGAGGTGTTCACGGATCGCGTCCTGCGCCACCACCATGTCGGTGATCACGTCGGGAAGCGGGCCGTCGTCCCGCAGGGAGCCGGCGAGGACGAACGGCGCCCCCCTTTTGATACATTCATACATGATACCGCTCGTCACGACGCCGGACTCGACCGCCTGCCGGATCGACCCGGCGCGCAGCACCTCGGCGATCGCGTAGAGGTGGTTCCGGTGGCCGTGGGCGGTCGGCTTTCCGGTCGAAAGGTCCATCCCGAGCGAGGTGCCGTAGAGGCTGTTCTCGATATCGTGGGTCGCGAGGGCATTGCCCGCGAAGACCACGTCGATGAAACCCTCGCGCACGAGCCAGGCGAGCGCGGGGGCCGCCCCGGTATGGACGATCGCCGGGCCGCCGACGAGCCCGATGCGCCCGCCGTCGCGCTTCAGCTCGGCCATCTCGTGCGCGATCTGGCGGATCAGGGTCTCGCTCGGCCGCTCGGAGGAGACGGTGCCGTGCATGAACTCGAAGGTCGTCGTCTCGCGCGGCCGCTCGGGGGGGCGGACCAGGACCCCCTCCTCGCCGACGACGACCAGTTCGCCCCGCTTCAGTTTCGAGATCGGGACGCACCTCGCGGCCCGTGCACTGGGGTCGACCGTGACCAGGCAGTCCATCTCGATCTCCTCGACCGGGAGCCACTCTCCGCGCCACTTCACCGAGGTCGGATAATTGGTCGTGGTATAGAACCCCCGGGGGATCACCCGGTCCTCCTCCGCCGGGACGAGCCGGACATCTTCGACCGAGGCCTGGCGGGCCCCGAGTCGGTGGAGGTCGGAGAGGATCTCACCGAGACGGGTCTCGTTCTCGGCCGAGACGAGCAGGCGCGCGTACGTCGGGTCCGTCTTATGCTTGCCCACGTCGAAGACCAGGATCTCGAACGATCCTCCGCGGTCCATGATCCGGTCGAAGACCTGGGTCATGATTCCCGAGTCGATGATGTGGCCCTCGAGCTCGATCTCCCGCGAGGTCTGCATAATGCTCTCTATATCTCTCGGTGGCCGTTATCCCTTTTTCGGTGATCGACGCCCGGATCGTGACGCGATCATTCGCCGGCCAGGTGACGCTCCGCAGCGGCGAGGGAGACCCGCGTGTTGACATTGTGGCCGAGCGAGGGGTCGTCAATCCGGAGCCGGCACTCCTCCTGCATGCCCCCGATCAGCCCGGCATGGAGGATGTTGATCCCGGCAGGGACCGCCCGCCGCCCATCGACCTCCTCGACGTACGGCCCGGCGTCCGTCCCGTCATCAACCGGGACCCAGACCGAGAGGGCGGGGCAGGTCTGGCCCCGGTAGGCCAGGACGACCTGCTCGACGAGCGATCTGGAGAGGCAGGGGAGGTCCGCCGCGACGGTGAGGACCGGTTCGTCGAGCCCGAGGAGGGCGATCGCCTCGACCAGGTCCTCGACGTACCCCGCACCGCCGGTGCAGATACAGAGGAGGTCGTGTGCCCGGCACCAGTTCTGCGTGAAGGGAGTCCGGGTAGAGGCGACGACCACCGGTTCGACGCCTGCGTCGACGAGCGCATCGGCCACCCACTCGATCAGGGGCTGGCCGTTGCAGAGCGCGAGCGGCTTCTCCCCCCCGCCGAAGCGGACGCCGCGGCCCCCAGCAAGGATCAGGCCAAGCATGCTCCGAGCCCCTCGAGCAGCTGCCGGTTCTCATCGCGCGTCCTGACCGCGACTCGTATATGCCCGGGCATCCCGAACGATGCGCAGTCCCTGACCCGGATACGGCGGTCGGCGAGCACGGAAGAGAGCAAGGATACGGGCACGGGGCTCTTCGCACAGATGAAGTTCGCCGCCGCCGGCATCGGTTCGAAGCCGAGCCGGGCCAGTCCATCCCCGAGGAGGGAGCGCTCAACGCGGATGCGCTCCCTCGACTCCTCGAGGGCCGGGTACACGCGCAGGGCGGCGAGCGCGAACTCCTCCGCGAAGGCGTTGACCGACCAGGGGGCGCGGCACCGCTCGCACCGATCGACAAGGTCGGGGGCGCCGAACCCGAAGCCGATCCGGATCCCCGGAACGGCGAAGGCCTTCGTCATCGAGCGGAGTACGAAGACCCGGTCGTCCCCGGAGTCGACCATCGACGCGAGGGGTTCCGCGAGCTCCATGAAGGCCTCGTCGACGAAGAGCCGGCCCCCTTCGGGCAGCCCGTCGAGCACCCCCCCCACCTCGTCGCGAGAGAGGAGCGCCCCGGTCGGATTGTTCGGGTTGCAGAGGAACCGGACGGCGGCGCAGGAAGGGTCAACGGTCTCGCGCGCGCCGGCGAGCGCGGCGGCCACGCGGTAGTCGCCGAACGTCGAACGGTCGATCAGCACCCGGTCCCCCGGGGCGAGTGCTGCCTGGCAGAATGAACGGATCACCTCGACCGACCCGTTGCCCACCGCGATCTCGTCGTCACGGCGGCCGAAGGTGCGGGCGATCGCCTCCTTCAGGGCGGGATACCGGTCATCGGGGTAGTGCTCGAGGCATTCGGGGCGGGGTGTCCAGGGCACGCGCGGGGCAAACGGGTTGAGGTTCGCCGAGAAGTCGAGCCAGCCCTCCTCGCGCTGCTCGGTCCGGGCGAGTCCGCCGTGCACGGCGCGCGGGGGGATCGGTCGGTGCATTGCAGATACCTGTTGTCCGTGATCGCTCTTGCAGGTTTTGTGGGGGGCGTCCTTTCCAGCCGACCGGGGGGGGAAGGGGCGTCCTGCTCGGAATTCCCCACATGAGAGAAAATAATCGCTCAATTCGGGTCATTTCTGTTTGATAGAAATAGAAATGAATATATAACAATATGGTCAACAGTGAAAAGTCAGCCGGTCAGACGCTAAGTCGCCACTGGTCAGACAAAAGACCGACAAATGTCGGTCAGAAGTCAGACATTCCCGATTACAATGAAGCGAATCACCATACGATTGCCCGAGCAGCAGATTGACCTGCTTGAACAGATGGTCGAAGAGGGCGATTTTCCGACCGTCTCCGAGGCGGTACGCGATGCGGTGCGGGGGCTGATCGAGCGCCGGGGCAATCGTATGCTGCGGGACAAGGACCAGGTATCATTAAAACTGTAGGGGTTTCGATGCAGACAATCATAAATGAAGCGCTCAAGAACGCGGAGATCGAGCGCGAGATGCTCAAGGGGATCATCAACGAGGATGACTTCGACGGTCAGCCCCGGATCGTGATCGTCGGGTGTGGCGGCGCTGGAAACAACACGATCAACCGGCTCCACCACATGCAGGTCACCGGCGCCGAGACGATCGCGGTGAACACCGACAAGCAGCACCTCGACATGATCCAGGCCGATAAAAGGATCCTGATCGGCAAGTCCCTGACCAAGGGGCTGGGCGCCGGCGGGTATCCCGATGTCGGGAAGCGGGCGGCGGAGATGGCGCGGGCCACCCTCGAGAGCGTGCTCGAGAACGTCGACCTCTGCTTCGTGACCGCCGGGATGGGTGGCGGCACGGGCACGGGCGCCGCACCCGTCGTCGCACAGATCGCAAAGGACCAGGGCGCGATCGTGGTCGGCATGGTCTCGTACCCGTTCCAGGTCGAGAAGGCGCGGCTCCTCCGGGCCGAAGAGGGCCTCGAGTCCCTCAGCCAGTCCGCGGACTCGGTGATCGTGCTCGACAACAACCGGCTCAAGTCCTACGTCCCGAACCTTCCGCTGGGCCAGGCGTTCTCGGTGATGGACCAGCTGATCGCCGAGACGGTCAAGGGGATCAGCGAGACGATCACCGAGCCGTCCCTGATCAACATCGACTACGCCGATGTCCGGGCGATCATGAAGAAAGGCGGTGTCGCCGTGATGCTCGTCGGCGAGACGAAGCAGCAGAACAAGGCCGAGACCGTGGTCCGCGAGTGCCTCTCGAACCCCATGCTCGACATCGACTACCACGGCGCCACCGGCGCGCTGATCCACATCACGGGCGGGAGCGACCTGACCCTGCAGGAGGCTGAGGAGATCGCAAGCCAGCTCACCTACGAACTCGACCCCCACGCCGATGTGATCTGGGGCGCGCGGATCAAGAGCGAGTTCGAAGGACGGGTCCGCGTCATGGCGATCATGACCGGGGTCAGGTCGGCCCAGGTCCTGGGCAGCCAAAACCCCGCTGCGAAGTCGAACCCGCCGATCTCCCAGAAGTCCGGGACGAAGTGGGCACATGACCCCGTCCGTAGCACGCGTTCCTACGATAAGAGCGGCGGCAGCCAGATCGAGTTCATCAAGTAACCCCTTCTCTTTTATTCGCGGAGGAGCGCGACCTTCTCTCCCACCCCGACACCGAGACGTTCTGCGATCGGCCGGCACTTGGCGGCGAGGAGGTGCGCGACCGGAGGCAGGCCCGAGTACTCCGTGAGCGACTCGTAGTTCGCCATCCCCTTCGCGATGACCAGGTCGGCACCTTCGATCGCGCCGGCCAGTTCGGGCGGAATCCTGTCCAGCGGGACCCCCATCTCCGATCCCCCGCCGGTCGTCGTGAGCAGGTCGGCGACGAGGTCGATCCCGAGAGCACGGGCGTCCTCCAGCGTCGCATCGTTCAGCACCGGCCCATCCCGGACGGCAACCGTGACGTGGACCCCGCGCCGGGCCAGGTGCCCGATCAGGAGGCGGTCGAGCACGATCTCCCCGCAGTTGTCGGTGATGTAGACCACGCGCCCGAGCAGACCCTCGATCGCGTCGCAGTCGTCGACTGCGAGCCCCCGTGCGAACTCTTCCTCGAAGAAGGCGAGAAAGTCATCGGCGATCCGATGGCCCTTGACACCGTGGTCGAAGGTGTTCCCGATGATCGAGGCGATCACGAAGTCCCGGAACGTCACAAGGCGCGGACCAACCGTTCGACAGGCGTCCTGGACAACGGCGGTGCTCTCCCTCTTGACGCAGGCATAGGGGTCCCGAACTCCGAGAAGTCCGGCCGCAAGCCGGTGGAGATCGGAGGCGATGACCGGCTGCGGCACCTCGAGGTCGCGGAGATCGGCGAGGCGCGCGGCGCAGGCGGTGACGATCGCGTCCGCGCACTCAGGCCGGCCGGCGAGAACACAGGTGTTCTGGATCCGTGACATCAGGCAGTCAGCACACTCGGAAGAGACCGGCATACCGATAGAGTCGGCCCGTCGGACAGAAATAGAATGGGGCCACTGCGATTTGAACGCAGGTCAGAAGACCCCCAGTCTCCTAGGATGGCCAGGCTACCCTATGGCCCCACGACCTACAATGTAGGTCAAAAGAACATATCTACCTTCGCATCCAGGGTTGACGGACGGTCGGGTGAAAGCTCCGCACCGGCCCCCTTTCCTGGATCGCCTCAATTTTGGGGAATTACGGAGAACAAACGAGAATTCACCGCGTACATGACTCGAAAGCAATAAATAGAGTTTGAACCCTGTACACTCTATTCTCTCTGACGGCTGGCGACGAAGGCAGATATTATGTTGAAGGAGCGGATTTCTGAGTTTGTGGACGAGGTCAACGCCATCGGAGGTGTCGATGGTTGTGCACTGATCTCGAAGGACGGCATCATGATCGGGAAGGCATTCCCCCGGGAGATCTCCGAGAAGTGGTTCTCCGCGATGAGTGCCTCCGTCCTCGCATCGGCGGAGTCTGCAGCCAGCATCATCGGGATCACCCCGCCGGTCCACATCAGGATCGACGCCCCCGAAGGGCGGATCCTGATCCACGACGCAGGCGAGAAGCTCCTCGTGGTGGCGGTGCTCTCCCGTCAGAGCGAGCCCGAACCGATCGCCGAACAGATCGAGAGCGTGGCCCGCAGGATCGGAGAGGAACTCTGATGTATACCATCATGGTCGTGGACGATTCCGCGTTCATCGTCGATGTCTTCGTGACGATGCTTGAGCGAGGAGGGTACAAGACGATCGCCACGTACGGGGGCCAGGAGTGCCTCGACGTCCTGAAGACGGAGCGGCCCGACCTGATCCTTCTCGACATCATGATGGAGCCGATGGACGGACGCGAGACGCTCGAACGGATCAAGACGAACCCCGATACGAAAGAGATCCCGGTCATGATGCTGACGGCCAAGCAGCTCACGCCGGACGAGGCACAGGAGTACGCGATCTATGTCGAGGACTACGTCCTCAAGCCGATCACCCACCGGGAGCTCTACGACGTGATCGAGCATATCCTGAACCGCCGCGCCCGCATCCGCCAGGACGTCGACATGGCCCGAGCCGCCGGGATCGACCAGAAGACGATCGACGAGTACGCCCGCCTCTCCAAGAGTATCGAGGTGAACCGCCGACTCATGTCGATCCTGGAGTCGACCTACAACATCTCGGACTCGAAGGCGAAGGTCGGCGCGGAGATCGCCCGGGCGATCCGTTCCATGAACATGAACATCGAGTTCCAGGAGGACCGCCTCCGGGAGCTCCGCGACCAGATGAAGGTCGGCAGTTGACGACGGGGCAACCAAACCCCGGCCCTCCCGCACCACGGTCGTCCGTGCCCCCCCCCCTGCGACACAGCACCGCCTTCGGCCGACCACGACCTGGCGCGCAGAACGGCGGGGGCGGCCGGGGATCGGGACGTGATCCGCGCGCGCTCCATTTCGAGCCGATTTACATAAAAAGCCGGCCCACAAGCGGATTCCGAACAGGCCTGTGGACGCTTCAGGATTGAAAGTACTTTCCGAACTTTTATATCCTTTTATCTCATTGTAATAATGCTGTGTCGCAGGGACGGATGGGTTCGTAGCTCAGTTTGGCAGAGCGCCTGGCTTTTAACCAGGTGGTCGGGGGTTCAAATCCCTCCGGGCCCGTTTCCACCGTAGCGACTCTGGTTTTCGAGCGGCGATGCAGACTGAACACGTAGACGTCCCAGGCGGGAGGGGCAGATGAGCGTCAGGATTAACGTACTGGACCATATCATGGTCCCCGATCATCAGGTGATGAGCGAGGATGAGGTGCAAACCCTCCTCAAACGGTATTCCATCACCTTCGACCAGTTACCCAAGATCTTCCACGACGACCCGGGTGTACGCCAGGTCAACGGGAAGGTCGGGGATGTGATCCGGATCGTCCGGCAGAGCCAGACCGCGGGGATCGCGGAAGCATATCGGCTCGTCGTCAGGCGACCAAAGAAATAATTCGGGGGCTGATTCTCTGTTAGACCGTAGCATACTCTCACGAGCTTACTTCTCTCACGAACATGTGGCCCGGCACCAGCTGGACTCGTTCAACCACTTTCTTGAGCACAACCTCCAGAAGGTCGTGAACGAGCAGCGGGTGATCGAGACCGACATCGAGCACCGTGGCAAGTCAAACGAGCCGGTCTCGGTCGAGCTTGGCGATATCCGGGTGATGAAGCCCCTGGTCCGCGAGGCCGACGGCTCCCAGGGCGACCTCTTTCCGAGCGAGGCACGCCTTCGAAACCTGACCTATGCGGCCCCGATGCAGCTGGACATGACCCTTGTCCAGGGTGGGGAACGCCATGAGCCCGTGATCACCACGATCGGTCTTCTGCCGATCATGATCGGCTCGAAGGCCTGCAACCTGTACGGGATGAGCGACGACGAGCGGGTCACCCATGGCGAAGACCCGCTCGATCCCGGTGGCTTCTTTGTCGTGAACGGAACCGAGCGGGTCCTGATGACCCTCGAGGACCTCGCCTCCAACAAGATCATGACCGAGTTCACGGAGCGGTACAACGAGCGGATCTACGTTGCAAAGGTCTTCTCGCAGTACCGTGGATACCGTGCCCTGGTCGTGGTGGAGCGGAACAAGAAGAACCTCCTCGAGGTCTCGTTCCCCTCGGTCGCCGGCCACCTCAAGTTCGTGGACCTGATGCGTGCCCTCGGGCTCGACTCGGACCACGCGGTCGTCGAGGCCGTCTCGACCGAGGAGGACATCCTCACCTTCATGATGCAGAACCTCGAGGAGTCCTCGTGCGACTCGGTCGAGGGCGGTATCATGTACGTCGGGAAGAAGCTCGCACCGAACCAGACGCGTGACTATCAGCGCAAGCGCGCCGAGTTCGTGCTGGACAACTACCTGCTGCCGCACCTCAACTACCTGATGCCGATCGGCATGAACGAGGAGGACCCGCTGTATCACGAGACGGTCCAGGGCGTTCGGCTGGCGAAGGCCCACTTCCTCGGGCGAATGGCCGAGGCGTGCTTCGACCTGGTGCTCGACAAGCGCCGGATCGACGACAAGGACCACTACTCCAACAAGCGGCTCAAGCTCGCGGGCGACCTGATGGAGGACCTCTTCCGGATCTCGCTCAACCGCCTGACCCGTGATGTGAAGTACCAGCTCGAGCGCGCCTCGATGCGCCACCGCGACCTCTCGATCGGGACCGCCGTCCGCGCGGACGTCCTGACCGAGCGGCTCCTCCACCCACTCGCAACCGGGAACTGGGTGGGTGGGCGCACCGGCGTCTCGCAACTGCTGGACCGGGTCGACCACATGGCTGTGCTGTCGCACCTTCGCCGCGTGATCTCCCCGCTTTCGCGCTCGCAGCCCCACTTCGAGGCGCGTGACCTGCACCCGACCCAGTGGGGCCGGATCTGCCCGAGCGAGACGCCGGAAGGACCGAACTGTGGCCTGGTGAAGAACTTCGCCCAGATGGTGGAGATCTCAAAGGGCGTCACGAACGATGACGAGGTGCTCAGCATGCTGTATTCCATGGGTGTCGAGGGGCTCAAGGGCGAGGTGATCCGATGAAGCGGTCGCGCGTCTTCGTCGATGGCGCCCTGATCGGGCTTGTCGAGGACCCGGCGATACTGGTCCAGGAGGTCCGCAGGCTCCGCCGGAGCGGTGGTGTCTCAACCGAGATCAACGCCTCCTACAAGCCCTACAACGGGGACGTTATCATCCACACGGACCGAGGGAGGGCACGCCGTCCCCTGATCGTGATCGAGAATGGCCGACCCCTGCTGACGAACGAGGAGCTCGCCCGCCTCCAGCAGCATGAGATCGACTTCAACAGCCTGGTCACGGCCGGCTATATCGAGTTCATCGATGCCGAGGAGGAGGAGGACCTCCTCATCGCAATCAACGAGCCCGATCTGACTCCGGCCCACACGCACCTGGAGATCGACCCGTCCCTGATCCTCGGACTCGGCGCGGCCCACGTGCCGTTCCCCGAGCACAACGCCTCTCCCCGTGTCACGATGGGTGCCGGGATGGTCAAGCAGGCCCTCGGTTTCGGCTCGGCCAACATGAAGCTGCGCCCCGATACGCGGGGACACCTCCTCCACTATGTGCAGAAGCCGCTCGTCCGGACCCAGACCAACGAGCTGATCGGCTCGGACGACCGGCCGGCCGGCCAGAACTTCACGGTTGCGATCCTCTCATATGAAGGGTTCAACATCGAAGACGCGCTCATCTTCAACCGCGCTTCGATCGACCGCGGGCTCGGCCGGTCGCACTTCTTCCGGACCTACGAGGGCGAGGAGCGCCGGTACCCCGGTGGCCAGGTCGACCGGATCGAGATCCCCGACTCAGAGGTGACCGGTGCGCACGGCGAGGAGTTCTATAAGAACCTCGACGACGACGGCGTCATCAACCCCGAGACGGTCGTGGGGGAGAAGGATGTCCTGATCGGCAAGACCTCTCCACCGCGGTTCCTCGAGGAGCCGAGCTCGGACCTGATCACGGTGGAGAAGAGGCGTGACACGTCGGTCACGATGCGCTCGAACGAGCACGGCATCGTCGATACGGTGATCATCACCGAGGGCGAGAACTCGTCCCGGCTGGTCAAGGTCCGGACCCGCGACCTGCGTGTCCCCGAGGTCGGCGACAAGTTCGCCTCCCGGCACGGACAGAAGGGCGTCGTCGGCCTGATCACGGCCCCCGAGGACATGCCGTTCACCGAGACCGGCATGGTCCCCGACCTGGTGATCAACCCGCACGCGATCCCGTCCCGCATGACCATCGGGCACATGCTCGAGATGATCGGCGGCAAGGTCGGCTCCCTCGAGGGGCGGCGCATTGACGCCACGGCCTTCTCGGGCGAGCGCGAGGCGGACCTGCGGAGCGCCCTGATGGAGTTCGGCTTCGCGTCCAACGGTCGAGAAGTGATGTATGACGGGATCACCGGCAAGCCGTTCTCTGCGGACATCTATATCGGCGTCATCTATTACCAGAAGCTCTACCACATGGTCTCGTCCAAGATGCACGCCCGGTCCCGGGGTCCCGTGCAGGTCCTGACCCGCCAGCCGACCGAGGGGCGTGCCCGCGAGGGTGGTCTCCGGTTCGGCGAGATGGAGCGAGACGTGATGATCGGTCACGGAGCCGCGATGGCCCTGAAGGAGCGTCTGCTCGACGAGTCCGACAAGGTCCAGCAGTATGTCTGTGCCAAGTGCGGCATGGTCGCCATGCTCGACCGGAAGCGAAATACGACCCGCTGCCTCGTCTGCGGCGCCGAGACCGACATATACTTCGTCGAGATGAGCTATGCGTTCAAGCTTCTCCTCGACGAGATGAAGAGCATGGGGATCGCCCCGAGGATGGTCCTCGAGGACCAGGTGTAACACTCACATGCCGAGTCCAAAACGCATCGGAAAGATCAAGTTCGGCCTCCTCTCCCCGAAGGAGATCCGGACCATGTCCGTTCGGAAGATCATCTGGGCGGATACCTACGACGACGACGGGTTCCCCTATCCCCAGGGGCTGATGGACCTCGCACTCGGGGTGATCGACCCCGGGCTGCGCTGCAAGACCTGCGACCAGAAGGCCGCGGACTGCCCCGGCCACTTCGGCCACATCGAGCTCGCCAAGCCCGTCATCCACGTCGGGTACACCCGCCTGATCCGGAAGCTCCTCCGTGTCACCTGCCGCGCCTGCGGCCGGCTCCTCCTCTCACCCGACGAGATCCAGAAGGCCACGATCACGGCTGAGGACGAGCTCGGCGGCGACTTCCTGACCGAGAAGGACATCAAGAAGGAGCGGTCCTGCCCCCACTGCGGAGAGCCCCAGCTGAAGGTGAACTTCGAGAAGCCGACCACCTTCTCCGAGGTCCTGCTCGAGGACGGCAAGAAGAACGAGCATAAACTGACCCCGGCCGACATCCGGGCACGCCTCGAGAGGATCAAGGATGAAGACCTGCGCCTGCTCGGGATCAACCCCGACGTCGCCCGGCCCGAATGGACGATCCTGACCGTGCTGCCCGTACCGCCGGTCACGATGCGCCCCTCGATCATCCTCGAGAACGGCCAGCGGTCCGAGGATGACCTGACCCACAAGCTGGTCGACATCATCCGGATCAACCAGCGGTTCAAGGAGAACCAGGACGCGGGGGCGCCCCAGCTGATCATCGAGGACCTCTGGGAACTGCTCCAGTACCACGTCACCACGTACCTGGACAACGAGGTCGCCGGCTGCCCACCCGCACGCCACCGCTCGGGCCGGCCCCTGAAGACGCTCTCGCAGCGCCTGAAGGGCAAGGACGGGCGGTTCCGCGGTTCGCTCTCGGGTAAGCGTGTCAACTTCTCGGCCCGTACCGTCATCTCGCCGAATCCGAACCTCTCCGTGACCGAGGTCGGTGTCCCGCTCTCGATCGCGGTCGAGATGACCGTCCCCGTCCGGGTGACGTCCCACAACCTGGAAGAGATGCGCGCCCTGGTCCTGCGTGGGCCCGAGCGCACGAGCCTCAAGGACCCGTGCGGGGCGAACTACGTGATCCGACCGGACAACCGGCGGTTGCGCCTCGGGGGCGACAACCTGGAGACGATCGCCGAGACGCTCGAGCCCGGGTACACGGTGGAGCGGCAGCTGCGCGATGGGGACATCGTCCTCTTCAACCGGCAGCCGTCCCTTCACCGGATGTCGATCATGGCTCACCGGATCAAGGTGATGGACGGCAAGACCTTCCGGCTCAACCCCGCAGTCTGCCCGCCGTACAACGCCGACTTCGACGGGGACGAGATGAACCTCCACGTCCCGCAGACCGAGGAGGCGCGTGCCGAGGCCGCGATCCTGGTCGCGGTCCAGGAGAACATCCTTTCGCCCCGGTTCGGAGGCCCGATCATCGGCGGCATCCACGACCACATCTCGGGGATCTTCATGCTGACCCACGACCTGCGGTGGTTCACCAAGTCCGAGATCCTCTACCTCCTCAAGTTCTTCGAGTTCGAGCACCTGCCCGAGCCCGGCAGGGTCGAGGAAGACGGCACCCCGAAGTGGTCGAACAAGCAGGTCTTCTCGATGATCCTGCCCGACGGCCTGAACATGGTCTTCCGCGCCTCGTCCTGCATCAACTGCGACGAGTGCCGGTACACCGACTGTGAACGGGACGCGTTCGTCCGGATCATCGACGGCCAGCTCCAGACCGGCACGGTCGACAAGAAGTCGATCGGCGCGTTTGACGGGGCGATCCTGAACCGGATCATCCGGCAGTACGGGATGGACCGGGCGAGCCGGTTCATCGACGACATGACCCGCCTCTCAATCCGTGGGATCATGATCGACGGCTTCTCGTTCGGGATCGACGACGAGGACCTCTCCAAGACCGAGTACGGCCAGATCGACGACGAACTCTCCAAGGCAAAGGACGACGTCGACCGGCGCATCCGGATCTTCCAGGAGGGCCAGCTCGAGCCGATGCCGGGCCGGACGCCCGAGGAGACGCTCGAGATGCAGATCATGCAGGTGCTCGGTAAGGCTCGTGACCGCACCGGTGAGATCGCGGGCCGTCACCTCGGTCTCGGCAACTCCGCCGTGCTGATGGCCGTCTCCGGGGCCCGTGGTTCGATGCTGAACCTCACCCAGATGGCCGGGTGTATCGGCCAGCAGTCTGTGCGTGGAGAGCGGATCATGCGTGGGTACGAGGAGCGGACCCTCCCGCACTTCCAGCGCGGCGACCGTGGCGCCGACTCGCACGGGTTCATCCTGCATTCCTACAAGAGCGGACTCAATCCCACCGAGTTCTTCTTCCATGCGATCGGTGGCCGCGAGGGTCTCGTGGACACGGCCGTCCGTACCTCGCAGTCGGGGTACCTCCAGCGGCGGTTGATCAACGCCCTCCAGGACCTGAAAGTAGCCTACGACGGGACCGTCCGGACCACGATGGGCCGGATCATCCAGTTCGAGTACGGCGAGGACGGGACCGACCCCATGAAGGGCTCGTTCGGCGACCCGGTCGACGTGAAGGGGCTCGTCGAGTCGGTCCTCAAGGAGGAGGTCTGATGTTCACCGACGAGATGCGCCGCGAGATCGAGGAGGCGAAATTCCCCGAGCTGACACGGCAGCAGCTCCTGAGCGCCCTCGAGGGAAAGGAGGTGAGCGAGGAGCAGTTCCGTCAGATCATCGACGGGGTACAGGCCGAGTTCCAGTCGACCCGAATCGAGCCGCTCGAGGCGGTCGGCGTCATCGCCGCCCAGTCGATCGGCGAGCCGGGGACGCAGATGACGATGCGTACCTTCCACTACGCGGGTGTGGCCGAGATCAACGTCACGCTGGGTCTCCCCCGGCTGATCGAGATCATGGACGCCAGGAAGGAGCCCTCGACCCCGACCATGACCATCTACCTCTCGCCCGAGTTCAACAACGACCGGGACCGGGCGCGGATGGTCTCGTGGCAGATCGAGGCCGCCCCCCTGCACGAGTTCGGCGATATCACGACCGACATGGAGAATATGCAGGTCCTGGTCCACGTCAACGAGGCGGTGCTGGCAAAGCGAAAGATCTCGATGGACGTGATCGCCGAGACCGCTCAGAAGAAGATCCGTGAACGCCGCCACTACCGCGACTTCGACGCAGAGGTGAACGCCGGCGAGCACGTCATCCTCTTCACACCGAAGGACCAGGAGAAGTACCAGAACCTCTTCCAGCTCGCCGAGCACGTCAGGAACGTGATCGTGCAGGGCATCGACGATATCGAGCGCGTCGTGGTCCGAAAAGAGAGCGGTGAGTACATACTTTATACTGAAGGCTCCAACCTAAAGGACGTCTTCGAGGTCGCCGGTGTCGACACCACGCGTACCCGGACGAACAACATCAGCGAGATCGCCCAGGTCCTTGGTATCGAGGCGGCGCGGAACGCGATCATGGCCGAGGCCCTCTCGACACTCGGCGAGCAGGGCATCAAGGTCGATGTCCGCCATATCATGCTCGTCGCCGATATGATGTGCATGGACGGCGAGGTCAAGCAGATCGGCCGTCACGGCATCGCCGGGGAGAAGGAGTCCGTCCTCTCCCGTGCCGCGTTCGAGGTGACCGTGAACCACCTGCTCGATGCTGCGGTCGCGAACGAGGTCGACGAACTGAACGGTGTGACCGAGAACGTCATCGTCGGCCAGCCGATCCAGCTCGGCACGGGCGACGTCAAGCTGATCGCAAAGCCCAGAACGTAGAGGAAATTCAATGGAATTCAACGTATCCCTTCGAAAAGCTATCAAGACAGGGAATGTGGTGCTCGGACAGAACGAGACCGAGCGATGTGTCTTGGACGGCGGCGCCAGCATGGTCGTCGTCGCGAAGAACTGTCCCGCGGCGTACCGGGAGAAGATGGCCGAGACGCCTGGTCTCTTCGTCTATACCTTCGACGGCTCATCCGTGCAGCTCGGAAAGGCGTGCGGCAAGCCGCACATGGTGAGTGCACTCGCGATCGTGGACCCGGGCGAGTCGGACATCACCAGCCTCAAGAGGGCCTGACCATGCCCGAGTTCACCCTGACCGAGGACTGCATGCGCCTCATCTCGGAGTTCGAGAGCCTGACGGGTGCGGGCTCACGCGACTGTGTGATCGACGAGCGGAACAGCCGGATCATCTTCGTGGTCAACCCCGGCGAGATGGGTCTCGCCATCGGCAAGAAGGGCGCCTCGATCAAGAAGGCCTCCGATGTGATGGGCAAAAGGATCGAGGTCGTCGAGTACTCGGACAACGCTGAGCAGTTCGTCAAGAACTGCTTTTTGCCGGCACAGGTGCTCGATGTCGAGTTCGAAGACTCGGAACGAGGACTGGTGGCCCATGTCGAGGTTAAAGAAGAGGACCGCGGCATTGCCATCGGCAAGGAGGGCAAGAACATCTTCAAGGCGAAGAAGCTCTCCATGCGCCAGCACGACATCCTGGACGTCCTCCTCGAGCAACCCGAGGACTCCTGACCCATCTTTTAACAACCTTCTTCTGCTGCTAGTCCAACCTCTCTGGCATCGTGACGGAGCACGTGGACTGGCTCGTGGTGCCCGGATCGGGCGCGCATATTCGCTCCGGGCCGGGCCGGCTGATCGTCAGCCAGCATGACCGGGTGACCGAGTACGACCTCGACCACCTGTCGCACCTGCTCCTCGCCGGACGCCATACGATCCAGACGGCGACCGTGGCACGACTGGTCCGGCACGGGGTGCGCATCAGCTTTCTTGACCCCGATGGCGAGCCTGTCGGGGTCCTCCGAGGGGCTGGCGAACCCGAGCGGGGACGGCTCGCACGGCTCCAGGAACGCCTCCCCTCACACGGCGTCGCGCTCTCGATCTCCGCCTATACCGCCCATGCGCGCCTCGGGCTCCTCGGGGAGATGGGTGCTGACTTTTACACCGGCGAACTGGATGTGCTCCGGGAGCTGGTCGCCGAGCTGCCGAACCTGATCCGGCTCCAGGAGCTCCGGAGGGCGCACCGCCTGGTCGGCGACATGTACTACGAGATCGTCGCCCGGTCCCTCCCGGCGGACCTCGGGTTTCGTCGGCGGACCCGCCCGCCGTACCTCGACCCGGTGAATGCACTCCTCTCGCTCTCGTACGGGCTCCTCTCTGCAGGCATCCTCGCGTCCTGCATCGGTGCGCGCCTCGACCCATCTATCGGTCCGCTCTCCCAGGGTGAACGCGGGCTGGTCTACGACCTGGGCGACTGCTTCCGGACCGAGATGGTGGACCGAACGCTCTTCTTTCTTCTAAAAGGGGGGCTCCAAACGAACGCCTTCGACCGTACGGCGGACCGCTGCCAGCTCTCGGAGGTGCTCGTCCAGGAGGTCGCGCGCCACCTCCGCACGTCGATCGACCAGGCGAGGATCGACCGACAGGTCGAGCTGTATGTCGGGGTGCTCGAAGGGGACCGCGAGTTCGTGGTCGTCTAGGAGAGGCCCCGTCGGATCACAAACTCCGGCGAGGGGTCGGCATCGGCCGGCTCGGCGCGGACGTCGCGCACGATCGCCCTGGGGCAGCCGTAGAGCATCGAGATGAACTTCTCCAGGATCATCTCCTCCGCCACCGCAACGACCCTGACCCGCCCGTCTGCAAGGTTCATAACCTCGCCCGTGATCGCCAGGCTGTCGGCGATCCGCTTGACGCAGGCCCGGAAGCCCACGCCCTGCACCCGGCCCGAGACGGTGAGCACGACGACCCTCATACGCGCAGTTCCTGCATCACCTTGATCACCATCGCGAGCTCGTCGAAGATCTGATCGCGCTGGCGGTACTCGCGGATGTTGGTCGCCGCCTCGCCGGCCATGTCCATGATATCGCTGGACCGCAGTTCGTCGCCGGCCGCGAAGACCTTGAGGGCCATGTCCCCGAGGACGTAGACCCGGCGCGAGAGCGGCCGGATGATCTCGGCCGCGTTGATCGCCGACCGGAGGAGTTTCTCCCCCAGGTTCTCCTGGCCGGACTCCCGGGCCGCCACGAAGAGCTCGGTGTAGTACTTCGCCTGGAGGGCCCGGTCCGGGAGGGCATGCAGGCTCCGGTCGATCGAGGCGACCAGGCCCTTCGAGAACTCGCCCGAGTGGATCTTCTGCTTGGCATCGAGCACCATCGCGTAGATGCCGTCGGCGGGTGCGGGCTGGGGGTCCTGGTTGAGCCGCAGGAGAGTCTCGTGCCGGACGTCGTCATCCTCGATCCCCGTCGCCACCTCGATCGCCCGTGCAAGGAAGGTGTCGGTATCGCGCCGCTGCGAGATCGCGACCAGGCGCTGGACGAGGGCGCGCTTGAGCACGGCGACGATGAACGGTATGTTGATCCGGTCCATCGACCGTTCCACCTCTCCCAGGAAGGTCTCGACGTACGAGTGCTCCCCGCAGAGCTCGGCGATCGGGATCACGTTCAGCAGCGCCGTCCCCCGTTCATACGGGCTCTGGATCGCCTCGATCGAGCGCGAGACCAGCCGGAGGATCTCCCGGCAGGACCCGGTGTTGTCCCGGACCATGTTCGAGACAGCGATCAGGGCCTCGATATAGTCCTCGGGGTTTGCGATCCCCTCGATGATCGTCATCGCCCGCGGCAGGTCGTCGTCGCTCCGATTCAGGCCATGGAGGTTCACGATCGAGAGGACGAGCTGGACCCGGACGAACGAGGCGCGGTCGGGTTCGACCCCGTCGAGGATGGAGATCGCCTGCTCCAGGCAGGCATACGCCCGCGCCGCGTCCGCGCCGACGAGGAGCGTCGCGATGTCCGCCAGGATCAGGACCTGCTGGTAACGGTGGGGAAGGCTGTCGAGCCGGACGAGGATGTCGTCGACGAGACCGTCGGCCTGCTCGCGCCGACCCTGGCGCATGAAGAGGTCGGCGAGGGTGGACATCCCGGAGAGGCGTGTGTATGGGTCCTTGATCTGCTGATTGAGCTGGCAGGCCAGGTCCATAATCAGGTGCGACGTCTCGGCCTGGTCGAGCCGCATCAGGAGGTACGCGAGGACCTCGTACGGGTCGGTGGAGTCGAGCAGTTCCACGATCTCCCGGAGCCCGGCGGCGATCCGGGTGATCATCGCGTCCCGCTCGAGCGGGTTCTCGATCTCGAGCGAGAAGAGGGTCAGCGGCACGAAGAAGTGGACCGCGCTCGACCGCTCGGCATAATAGAGGACGATGTCGATCGCCCCCGCGATCTTGAGTGAGACCTGCCCCGGGTCCGCATGCTCGTGGATCAGGGCGAGGGCCTGCTGGAACGGGCGGGCCTCCTCGAGGAAGTCGGGCGACTGGTAGGTCGCCGCCGACTCATCGAGTCGGAGGCAGCCGACACGGATGTAGGCCTCGATCACCCGCTCGGTCAGCTGCTTTTTCAGGGCCGCGTCCTCGACGAGCTCGAGCAGCCCGTGGGCCTCGTCGAGGGCGAACGGCGCCTTCTCGATCAGGGCATAGCGGATCATGCCATGGACGATCTTGCCGATCGCCCCGGTCGCGAACTCCTTCTCCAGGAGCGAGGTCGACCAGGCCCGCATCCGCCGGAGGAGGTCGAGGTCGGACTGCTTGACGGCGAGGAGGGAAGCGGCCTCGATCACGGCAAAGAGAGCCTCGGAGCGGTTATGCTGCCCCTCGATACTGGATGCGAGCCCGATCGCCCGCTGGAGAAAGTCACGACTCTTCCTCTCGACGCCGATGGCGGTCAGGTTGCGGATGATATAGGCGATCGCCCCCTCCCGGACCATCAGCTCGGCGATCCCCTCGGCGAGGTCGATGAGGACACCGGGGTCGCCCTCGACGAGGAAGCCGTGCTCGATCAGGATCGTGATCGAGTCGAGCAGGAGCTGGTCCGACCGCGGGTGCAGGCGCGCGAGGGCCCGAATGGCGCCGATGTGCTCGACCGTGTCACTGAACGGGTGCTCCTTGCAGAGTTCGTACACGGCCCGATAGATCGCGGTCTCGGCCTGTTCTGGTTCGAGGAGCGAGAGCACCCTGGAGTCGACGAGGTCGATCTCGTCTCGGAGGATCGCCTCCTTGAGGAGGCGTACGCTCGCCTCGTTCAGCTGGTGCCGGTGGACCGGGTCGGTCATGTCGACCCGGGAGTGCGTCTCGATCGCGTCGTAGAAGTCACCGATCCGGAGCAGGGTGTTGGTGAACTGCAGGTAGGTGCGGGTGGCGGCGGGACGGTCGTAGAGCCTCTCTATGAGCGGGAGGACGGCGACGAGAAAGTCGGGATTCCGGGTCTTCTCCGCGATCAGGATTCCCGAGTGAATGATCTCTTTGAGCGGGATCTGCTCCGGGTCGGTGATCCGGCCATTGAACTCGAGCGCCTTCTTGATGAACCAGTGGTCTCCGGTCGTCTCCGCCTTCTTGAGAAGCCGGACGACGAGGTGGCGCCGGGAGCCGGGCATATCGCGCTCGAGCGAGAGGAGGATCGAGTAGAGCTGGGACCGGTCCTTGATCCGCTCGAGGAGCTCCTGGACCAGGCACTCGAAGATCTCGACCTGGCGGGGCTCCGGCAGGTCGACAAAGGCGCCCATGAAGGTCCGGATCTCCGATATCGACCGGGAGATCGGCGAACGCCAGGTCATGTCGATGATCGCGAGGGTGCAGTTGATCCGCCGGAGCTTCTGCATGATCTCGCTCGCTGAACGGATCGCCTCGTAGACGATCGAGAGGTCCCGCTCGGCAATACCGATCGTGACCATCGCCGTCACGATGTCGCAGTGGAGGTCCGCCCGCTCCGAGACGTCGGCGATCTCGGGGACGAGCTCGAGCGCCCGACGGTGGTACCGGATGTCGTGGGTCGTGATCCCCCAGGTGATCAGGGCCGGGACGATCTCGATCAGCAGGGCCGAACGGTACTTCCGGAAGCTGATCTGCGAGAGGATCCCCATCCCACGCTCGATCAGCACCTGCCGCCGGTCCCTCACCCCGGTGTCAACGAGGGTCTTGGAGACCTGTGAGAGGATCCGGGACTGGCTGCTTTTACGGTCGAGCTGTCCCGTCACCTGGAGGATCGCGTCGATCCAGCGTTCGTCCTGGTGGGCGAGGTAGTGATCGGTGAGACGGATGGCCAGGCTCTCCACCTCCTCCCGGGGGAGGTCCTGCAGGAACCCGAGGTAGACGGGCTCGTCCTGCTCGAGGGCCGCGGCGATCAGCGCACGGTTGACGAGCTGGACCTGGACGGCCCGGTCCTTCCGTTTCTGAATTCGCTCAAGACCCCGAACAATATCGTCGATACTCGCGATATCTCGCTTATTTATTGCTTTTTCGAGCGGATCGACAAGATTCTGAGGTTTCTGCATCTACCGACCTATCAATAACTTTATCTCTTTTTACTATATATCGCCAGAGCACATAAACTTTTTTTTTTGTTTTCTCGAAAAATCACGTCGAAAAGGGAGACATCTCTAAAATTCAGGGTTATTCCCGAGACTTCCCTGGTTGCGATTGCTGAACAACGATTATTCGCGCAATTATCAGCCCATTTCCCCGGGGAGACGCCCGGGCGACCGATAGATATATATAAAAATTACTCTCGTCACCATGTCCGGTACCGGGACGGAGACCCGGGATACCCCCCTCGCCAGGACACCCTCCGTGGGGCGTCTCCGCACCCTTAAACCGGAAGAAGAGCATACCTGCCAGCATGAAGGTCTGCATCATGTGCGGAGGCGAAGGCACGCGCCTCCGGCCCCTGACCTTTGAGCGTCCGAAGCCCTGCATCCCGATCGTCAACCGCCCGTCGATCCAGCACCTCGTCGCCCACCTCTCCAACATGGGGTTCCACGAGATCGTGATCACCCTCGGGTACCTCGGCTCGGTGATCCAGGAGGCGCTCGGGGACGGCTCGCTCTTCGGGGTGGAGATCACCTATGTCCAGGAGGAGACCAAGATGGGGACGGCCGGCTCGGTCAAGAACGCGCAGGCCCACCTGGACGGCTCGCCCTTCCTCGTCGTCGGGGGCGACCACGTCACCGACCTCAACGTCCTGGAGTTCTTTCGCGAGCACCAGCGCAACGACGGGATGGTCACGATCGGCCTGATCTCGATCGACGACCCGTCCGAGTACGGGATCGCCGAGCTCGACGCCAACTACGACATCCGCCGGTTCAAGGAGAAGCCGGCACCGGGCGAGATCTTCAGCAACCTCGCCTCGACCGGGATGTACGTCTGCGACCCGGCGGTCTTCGACCACATCCCCGCGAACACGAAGTACGACTTCGCCAAGGACCTCTTCCCCGCCCTGATGCAGAGCGGAGAACGGCTCAAGGGCTGGCTCGCCCGCGGCAACTGGACCGATGTCGGCAGCCCCTCGTCGCTCCGGATGGCCGAGCGCTGGATGCTCCAGCGGATCTCGGTCACCAACATCAGCGGCAACCTCTCGATGAAGGGCGCCCAGGTGCTCGGGCCGGTCCAGCTCGGGGACTCGATCTCGCTCGGCAATAACGCCCGGGTGATCGGCCCGGTGGCGATCGGCTCGGGGACGATCATCGAGGAGAACTCCCTGATCGGCCCCTACACCTCGATCGGCGAGAACTGTTCGATCAAGGCGAACACCAAGATCTTCAGCTCGTCCCTCTACAACCGGATCGTGGTCGGCCCGAACTGCACGGTCTCGGGCTCGATCATCGACAACGACACCGTGGTCCGCGAGGGGTGCTCGATCGAGAACGACACGGTGATCGGGCCCCGCTCGATGCTCCAGCGCGGGGTCGTGATCCACTCCAAGACCCGGCTCTGGCCCGAGGTGATCGTACCGGAGGGGACCATCGTGAAGGAGCACGTCCTGAACGAGGATTTCGACTGCCGCTGCGAGGGATCGTGAACAGGGGAAAAGACCTCCCCTACACCCTTTTTACGAGCCGGTGCGTCAGGGCGACGAGCGGGTGACGGGCGTAGTCGAGCACCTGGATATCGTCGAGGGAGTCCAGGTGCATGGAGCGGGCGGTCCGCTCCAGGCCGAGCTCGACGTCGTCGTCGACCTCGATGATGTAGGCGTCCAGGTTCTCGATACCGAGCCGTTTTGCGGCGATCGCCCGGTGGTGCCCGTCGACCAGGATGCTCCGGCCCGGCCGGCTCACGACGATCAGGGGCTCTGCGAGCCCCTTCCGGATCTCGTACATCCGGCCCTCCAGTTCGTCCTCGTAGATCTTGGACTGCGTGGGCAGCAGGTTCCCGATCGTGACCGAGCCCCGCCGGAGGCTCGGCTCGATCCCGTAGAGCTTCTTCAACGTCGTGATGAAGTTGAAGACCTTCTCTGGTGAGACATGCTCGATCTGCGACCGGATCACGTCCGAGTTGGAGATGATCCCGACCAGCCGGTTCTTCTCGTTCACCACGGGGAGCTTCTGGATCCCGGAACGGAAGATCACCCGCGCCGCGTCCGAGATGCTCATCTCGGGGTCGGCGACGATCAGGTGGCTGGACATCACCTCGGTGACCGGCGTGGACGGGTGGGCGAAGAGGAGGTCGCGGGCGGCGATGTAGCCGACCACCTCGCTCGACTCGTCGATGATGGGAAAGCCGTCGTGGTGGGTGGTCTTGATCCGGTCGAAGACGTCTTTGACCGTCCCCCTCGCATCCACCGTGACGACATCGTAGGTCATATAGTCCTTGACCCGTTTCTTGTCCACACCATATCTACTGGGTGTATCTACTTCAATTGATCGGTGCCCGGTCCGTCCCGGATCAGGTAGATCGGCCCGTCTTCGGCGACGAATCCCTCTGCGGCGAGTTGCGCGAGGACCGGGGCTACCCGGTCCGGGCTAGCCCCGGCGGCCCCCGCGATCGCCCCGAGGGTGAGGGGGCCGGCCCCGAGAAGGGCGGCGAGGACCCGCCCCCGGAGCTGGCGCCGTGAGCCCTCGAACCGTGCCTGGACCGCGTGGTGGGCCGAGCGCCGGTTCGGGTTCGGCAGGGTCTTCGCGAGGTGGGTGCCGTAGTCCATCAGGGCCCAGTACCACTCCCGCGGGTGGTCGGGGTCGAGGGCCCGGCGGACGAGCGGGAGGAGCTCGGTGTCCCTGACCCCGTCACGGCCCGGGAAGAAGCAGTGGAGAAAGACCCGCCGGACGTTGGTCTCGATGAAGACCTCGGGGCGGTTGAAGGCGTAGACCGCTATCGCCGCGGCGGTGGCGGGACCGATGCCCGGGAGGGTGACCAGTTCGGACGGGTCGTTGGGGACCCGGCCCTCGTGCTCGGTGACGATCCGGATAGCGGCGGCCTGGAGGGCGAGCGCGCGGCGATTGTACCCGAGCCCCTGCCAGGCGCGGAGGACCTCTGAGGCCGGGGCGGCGGCGAGCGCCTCGACCGTGGGAAAGGTCTCGAGGAAGGTGTCGTACCGTGGCCGGACGCGGTCGACCTGGGTCTGCTGAAGCATCACCTCGGAGATGAGGACCCGGTAGGGGTCGGTGGTCTCGCGCCAGGGCATTCGCCGCCCGTGGTGCTGGTAGTAGTCGAGGACGAGGTCTCGAAAACAGGCGACCACGGCGTCGGTCGGGCCGTGGCGGGCGAGCGCGGCGGCGAACGCATGCGCTCGCCCGGCCTCGTCTCCGGAGAGGAGCGGCGCCTGGCGGTCCATGGAGATTATGTTTCGTGGCGCGGCGGATAAGCCTGAAGATATATCCCCGTCACGGCCCCAGCTCTCGTCGTGCGGATCGGGTACCCCTGCATCAACCGGTCGGTCGGCTGCAGTGCCGGCCGGACCTTCCGCCTCGCCTCGTATTCCCGGGACCGGCTGTACGCGACCGTGGCGGCGAACCTCGCCTGCCTCGAGGTGGTCCTCGATTTCAACCGGGACCACGGCCTCCTCTTCTTCCGGATCAGTTCCGACCTGGTGCCGTTCGCCTCGCACCCGGTCTGCACGGACCCCTGGCAGGAGGCTTGCGGGCCCACCTTCGCCCGTCTCGGGCGGCGGATCCGGGAGGAGGGCCACCGGATCTCGATGCACCCCGACCAGTTCGTGCTGATCAACGCCCGCGACCCCGGGATCGTGGAGCGCTCGGTCGCCGAGCTCTCGTACCACGCGGAGGTCCTCGACCTTCTCGGCCTGGACGCCACGGCAAAGGTCCAGGTGCACGTCGGCGGGGTCTACGGCGACCGCGAGGCGAGCATCCGGCGCTTCGTCGACGCGTACGACCGGCTCCCCGAGGCGGTGCGCCGCCGGCTGGTGATCGAGAACGACGACGGCCGGTACTCGGCCGCGGACTGCCTCTCGATCAGCGATGAGACGGGCGTCCCGGTCCTCTTCGACCGTTTCCACCACGCGGTCTACGGGGCCGGCGAGCCGGTGGCCGAGGTACTCTCCCAGGTCGCTTCCACCTGGGGTCCGGGGGATGGGACGCCGATGGTCGACTACTCGACCCAGGCCATGGGGAAGCGGCCCGGGGCTCACACGACCACGATCGACCGGGAGGCGTTCTGTCAATTCCTCGCCGAGAGCCGGGCTCACGACCCCGACATCATGCTCGAGATCAAGGACAAGGAGCAGAGCGCGCTCCTTGCCCTCGAGGCGGCACGGGCAGACCAACGGCTGGTGACCGGCGTCGTACGCTAGCCTCATATACCATCGCACCCCATCTCCGGACCAGAGAGGAGGTCCCATGACCAACGACGCCCGGCCGGCGAACCGGCTTATCAACGAGAAGAGCCCGTACCTGCTGGCGCACGCCCACCAGGCGGTCGACTGGTTTCCCTGGGGAGACGAGGCCTTCGAGCGGGCCCGGGCGCTCGACCGCCCGGTCTTTCTCTCGATCGGGTACGCGACCTGCCACTGGTGCCACGTGATGGCCCGGGAGTCCTTCGAGGACCCCGAGGTGGCGCAGCTCCTGAACGAGACCTTTGTCTGCATCAAGGTGGACCGCGAGGAGCGACCGGACGTGGACCAGCTCTACATGACCGTCTGCCAGTTGATGACCGGCTCGGGGGGCTGGCCGCTCACGGTGATCATGACCCCGGACCGGCGCCCGTTCTTCGCCGGCACCTACTTCCCGAAGGAGAGCCGGCTCGGGGCGACCGGGATGCTCGAGCTCATGCCACGGCTTGCCGAGATGTGGACCGAGCGGCGGACCGCGCTGGACGAGGCGGCAGAGGAGATCATCGCCTCGCTCGCCCGAACGGCTGCCGAACCGCCGGTAGGCGAGGTGGGACCGGAGGTGCTCCGGCCCGGTTTCGAAGGTCTCGCGCTCCAGTTCGACTCGCTCCACGGTGGGTTCGGCAACGCCCCGAAGTTCCCGACTCCGCACCACCTCCTCTTCCTCCTCCGTTTCTGGCGGCGCACCGGCGAGGCCCACGCGCTCGAGATGGTGGAGCGGACGCTCGACGCGCTCCGGCGGGGAGGCGTCTTCGACCAGGTCGGGTACGGCCTCCACCGCTACTCGACCGACGCGCGCTGGCTCGTCCCGCACTTCGAGAAGATGCTCTACGACCAGGCGCTCTTCGTGCTCGCCTGCGTCGAGGCGTTCCAGGCGACCGGGAAGGCGACCTACCGGAGGACGGCGGAGGAGACGCTCACCTATCTCCTCGGCGAGCTCCGGTCCCCCGAGGGTGCGTTCTACTCGGCCCAGGACGCGGACTCGGAGGGCGAGGAGGGGAAGTTCTACCTCTGGACGAAGGAGGAGCTGGACAGGCTCCTCGCACCGGAGGAGGCGGCGGTCTTTTTTCGCGTCTACCGGGTCAGGACCGGCGGCAACTTCGTCGACCCGGCCGACCCCGAGCGGCGGGGCCTGAACGTTCTCCACCGGGTGGCGACCGTCGAGGAGGCGGCGGCGGGGCTCGGGCGCACCCCGCGCGAGGTCGGCATCCTCCTCTCGGCCGCGCGTGAGCGGCTCTACGTGGCGCGAAACCTCCGCGTCCGGCCGGCGATCGACGACAAGGTCCTCGCGAGCTGGAACGGCCTCGCGATCGCGGCCCTCGCAGCGGCCGGCCGGGCCTTCGGCCACCAGCCGTACATCGAGGCGGCGGAGCGGGCGCTCGACTTCGTCCTGGTCCGGCTCCGGACCCCGGACAACCGCCTCCTCCACCGCTACCGCGACGGGGAGGCCGCGATCCCGGGCCTCGCCGAGGACTACGCCTACCTCGCCTGGGGCCTGCTCGAGGTCTACGCGGCGAGCTTCGACCCGGGCCGGCTCGCGACCGCGAGGTCGCTCGTCGACCGGATGCTGAACGACTTCTGGGACGGGGAGAACGGGGGGCTCTTCTCGGCGGCCGCCGGCGCGACCGACCTCCTCGTCCGGCAGAAGGAGACCTTCGACGGGGCGTACCCCTCCGCGAACTCGGCCGCGTACCTCGTCCTGGTCCGCCTCGCCCGGTTGTCCGGGGACCCGGTCTACGAGGAGCGGGCGGCGGCGGTGGCGCGGCTCTACGCGGGACCGCTCGCCACCTCGCCGACGATCGCGACCCTCTTCCTGGCCGGCCTCGAGATCGCAGCCGGGGACTCGCAGGAGGTGGTCGTGGTGGGGGCGCCAGGGACGGCCGACACGGACGCGATGCTCGGCGCCCTCCAGCGGGCGTACCTGCCGGCGACGGCCGTCCTCTTCCTTCCGCTCGGGGAGAAGGGGGAGGCGGTCCGCCGGCTCGCGCCGTTCACGGCGGCGATGACGATGGTCGACGCGAAGGCGACGGCGTACGTCTGCGCCGGCCGGACATGCGAGCTGCCGGTGACGGACGTGCCGGCGCTGCTGGAGCGGGTGGGCGGCACCGGCCCGTCCCCGTGAAACCCGCCGGCAGGAAGACGGGGCGGACGCGAGCTACGGGGTACGGAGACCGGCAGCAGCGATCTCCTGGAGCTGGGCCCGGTCAACCTTGTTCGACGAGTTGAGCGGAAATTCGTCGACGAAGAAGAGGTGGCGGGGCACCTTGTAGGAAGGCAGGTGGGCGTTGCATGAGGTGAGGAGACGCTGGCGCAGCTCCTCCGACGGCCCGACCTCCGGCTGGACTGCGGCCGTCACGGCCTCGCCCATGATCTCGTCGGGGAGAGCGAAGACGACGACGCTGAAGACACCCGGCTGCGACAGGAGGAACTGCTCGATCTCGACCGGAGAGATCCGGTAGCCCCCTGACTTGATGATGTTCTTCTTCCGGCCGGTCACGAAGATATAGCCGTCCTCGTCCACGGTCGCCAGGTCTCCCGTGGAGAGCCAGCCGTCCCGCAGGACCTCGGCCGTACCCTCGGGATCAAGGTAGTACCCGGCCATGATATTCTCGCCACGAGCCATGATCTCCCCGGTCTCGCCGGGGCGGACCGGGCGCCCATCCTCGCCGACGACTTCGAGCCTGACACCGGGGATGCCCCGCCCGATCGAGCCCAGCTTTGCCGCCAGCTCCCCGGGAGGGAGGTACGAGAGGCGGGCGCTCGCCTCCGTCGCACCGTACATGACGTAGAACTCCTTGTCGGGGAAGGCATCGGTGACCTGCCGTATGTAGCGATCGGCCAGGGCCCCACCCGCCTGTGCGAAGTAGCGAAGGTGGGGGAATGTCTCGTCCAGGAACGGCGTCTTCTGGACCAGGATCTGGTACGTGCTCGGGACGCCGGCAAAACCCGTGCACTCGAAACGCTGCAGGTCGCGTATCACTGCCCCGAGGAAGATATGGTTCGAGAGGACCACGCTCCCACCGGCCCGGAGATGGGTGTGGAGCAGGGAGGCGCCGAAGCAGTAGAAGAACGGCAGGACGACCGCGATCCGGTCGTGCGAGCCGAGGTGGAAGTACTCGATGATCGAGGTGGTGTTCGCAACGAGGTTCCGGTGCGTCAGCATGACTCCCTTCTTCGAGCCGGTGCTCCCGGAGGTGAAGATGATCACGGCAAGGGCGTCGTCCGGAACCCCGGGGTCGACGCACACACCCGTCCACGTGCCGGCACCCGGGAGCGGTATCGGGACCAGCTCGAGCCCCTCCGGGACCCTCTGCCGGTGCCGCTCGTCGACACAGACGGCCCGGACCGAGCACGTGGAGATGACCTGTGCGAGCTGCTCTGGTGCTATACGTGTCTCGACCAGCAGGGCCACGTTCCCGCTCTGGACGATCGCGAGATACGAGACGATGAAGAAGAGACTGTTGTCGGCGAGCAGGAGGATCTCGTTCCCGGTGCCGTACCGGTCGAGGAGGTATCGGGCGAGAGACTGGACCCGGCAATAGAGGTCCGCGTGGGAGAGGCGCTCCGTCGCCGTGATCACCGCATCCGTGGTGCGTTCCCGGTTCGGCTCGAGGAGGAACGTGGCGAAGTTCATGATGGACGTCTACGAGGTTCTTTTCTGAGATATATACTTAAACGGTCAGAGGGCTCCGAGCCGTGAATGTCGTTCATTTCCACCACCCTCTCGTCATCGCAGGAGGCGATCGGCTGGAGAGGCGACCTTCGACACCGGGCCCCCCCCCCGGGCGCTGAACCCGGGCGCGCCGGCGATATCCATCGGAACGGGCAGGAGCCGGGCGAGACCAATTTGTGTCGGGATCAGGTGTCTGCATCGTCGATGGCCAGCGCAAAAGCAGTTGCCCATTCCCGGGTGTGGGAGAGGCTGATCCGGATAGTCACGTGATCAAAAGGAAGCCCTGTAACCCTGACAAATGGAGCGCCGTTGGGCCGTTTGAGGACTTCGACGGCAGGGATCGCGATCCCGGTGATACCCAGGTCATAGAGGGCCTTTATGACCGCCTCTTTTCCAGCGAACCGGGCGGCGAATCGTTCTCCCGGACGCTGAGAGGCCAGGCTGTACCGGATCTCGTCAGGAGTGAAGACCCGCTGGATGAGCGGATCGTTTCGTTCGACAAGGTCGGCGAAACGTGAGACCGACTCGATATCCGTTCCAATTCCGAACCGGGTCATGGCGGATCAGAGGTGGGTTCCGAACCGTTCCCGGTCCAGTATCAAGGTGTTCTCTGTCCCCTGGTCTGCAGCGTCATTATCTCTGAACGCCGGGTCGAGAGTGACGAACGAAGGGTCTTCGAACGCACACTCGCCCGCGACCGTCACACCGGAACCGGTCCAGGCATGTGTCCCGACAGGAGCGTCATCGCGGATTTCCGTCGGGGCGATGGGCGTTGTCTGCTCGTTGTTGATGGAGTCTGAACCACCCGTGATGTGATTGCCGGTCAGGACGTCGGGGCCGATGTGGTCCACGGTGAAGCTCCGGTGCACGACACCATGTGCCGGGTTCATGTCCATCGGCTTCA
>JBFXGJ010000024.1:0-30747 GCA_050178135.1 Methanoregulaceae archaeon
GGCCTTGATAAAAATCGTCAATTCAAATCTTCCGTCCTCCTTGATTGTCCCTTCGCTGTTCGCCCTCAGCGGCATCCATGCCGGGAGAGACATGTCAGGCCCGGGAGGATCCTGGTCTTTTTTTTTTCATGGGCGGTTCCTGTGTAGACCTCTCCCAGTCCGGTGGAGGTTCTCGAACGGATCAATGCTGGTCGACGGTCTTCGATGACCACCACTATCGTCTCCATCAATCTCTGCACGAGTTTCGCTCTGCCCGAAGGTCACCTTCACCTCGTCTGCGACTTCTCCGACAAGCAACGGTAGTGCAGACTGCAATCGTTTATGGTCAATACCGCTCCAGAGAGAGCATGGACGGGGGGGGGCCGAAATATCCCCGATCGCCTTGAAAGGGTGCTTCAGAGCCTACGTGCGCACCAGGGTGAACGATTTGGAATACGAGTTGCCGTCAGTGGTCGTGATGACACAGCTGGCCGTGAACGGGGGACCCGGATTCCAATCATCCGGGGGACAGAGGTCAGGACCATAATACGAACACCCTACCCGGGTGTACCCATCAGTAATGGTGTGAGCGTCGGTGAGGGGGAGTTCAGTAGGCGGAATTCCCGCCTCGGGCAGGCCCGTCCAGCGCTCCATGTATTGGGACACACATTGCCTGGTACTCCCATCCTGCATCGTTCCCGTGATCGACCACGATACCTTCTGCAGCAGGACTCCGGGTGGCAGGTGGCTCGCATCGTACGTGGACACGCTGTTGAGGTTGAAGTACCAGTCGTACAGCTTAAGGTCGTCCTTCCATACCCGGTTGGGTGAGTAACTCCCCACCACCGTGATAAAGGGCGGGATGGGTTTCGGCGTGGGAGTGTGAAAGAATGTTATGGGGGGGTTGGTCGTCATCGGCACGATACTCCCGGTGAGGGGTCCGCCCTGGAAGCCCGGGAGGAGAAGACTGATTCCGATTCCAACGATCGCGACGGCGGCGAGTGCAATCAAGAGCTGTATCCGGTTCATGGCGCGTCTTCACTCCCTGCTGCATTTCGATCTGGCGGATAGACAATAAGTGTATCTATATTAATCGCAGTATTCGGTGCGCGCCGGACCCGCCTGTCCACCTCCGATCGTCTCCCGGGGACCATCTCGACCGGTGTCTCCCGGGTGCCGAGCTGGTGCCGGGGCCGATCAGTTCTACCGCTCCTCGCTCGCTGGTTAAATCGGAGATCGATGCGGGAGTCGAGACGATAGAAGCCCACCAGGGCATCCAGGGGTGTGAAAACTCTTGTACAAGGGGGCGAAAGACGGGTAATCGGTAGATGCGTTCGAACCTTTCGATGGAGACCTTGCCGATGACGGGTCGTCTTGCCAACCCTAAGTATCAGAACCGGCAGCTCCCGGCATCGGTGAGGACGGAAATCGTGCCGAATCACGTGTTATTTATCGCTACTGTTATGTCGACCTGGTGCGCAAGCGATACTATCGGCGATTCTTATCGCCTTGTTGGGTCCCTCAAGGTTCCTTCAGAGCACGGCTTGAGTACGGGAGTGGATTACAATGACATCGTCCCCAGACGACCACCATCGGTTCTGCCCGATCTGTGGTGCACCCAGGAGACCGAAGCAGAAACACTGCGGTTCGTGCGGAGCCCTTCTTCCAATCATCCCGGTATGTCCTCACTGTGGAGCAGAGGTGCGCAGCGAAAAACCGTTCTGCGGCTCCTGCGGCGGCGCCCTGACGCCGTCCGCGGGGCCGGCATCCCGGGACCCTGCCCCGGTACCACCCCCTCCACGACCTGTGGTCTCCTCCCCGGAGCCCCCGTCTCGTGTGCCCGCCGCCGGCCCGAGCCCGAAGCGATCGGTCTTCGGCTGGCTCGTCATCGCTGCCGTGGGGCTGGTGGCGATCGTGGGGGTCGGCCTTGTCGGCCTCGTGCTTCTCGAGGAGATCCTGACCTCGACACCACCGGACGATGACGACTATATGCGGACGACTGCCGCGAAGACGCCGATGGTGACGCCGTACCAGGTTTCGGGTGCGGACGTCGACGGTGCGAAACAGGTCCTCGCCGCTGCTGCCGGCGCTCTCTCGAGCGGAGA
The DNA here is from genome assembly GCA_050178135.1 of Methanoregulaceae archaeon. Classification (GTDB taxonomy): domain Archaea; phylum Halobacteriota; class Methanomicrobia; order Methanomicrobiales; family Methanospirillaceae; genus UBA288. The sequence continues at coordinate 2,085 of JBFXGJ010000024.1, forward strand.
CACCGCGACGTTTCTCCAGCATGTCTCTGCGTCGCTTCCTCGGTCCGATGATATCCCCCCCGAGAAGGCGACCGCCCTCGCTGGTGCCTTCAATGGTGCCCGCATGGTCCGGGCGGAGGGGCCGGGTATCATCTCGTGGGTGATGACCCTGGATGGAGAGACGGTCCCATTCCAGACGATCATGGAGGGGGGCTCATGGAAGATCTACTGAGGACGCACATTCTCTGTGCGGTCCTCTCCCTCTGCCTTCTGCTGGTCCCGGTATCCGCGTACGACGATGTGGGCGGCCTGAAGGCGCACACCGCCATCAACACCAACGCCGTCACTCTCTTCCAGTCCCAGCTGATGCCGGCGGACCCGTATCTCAAGGCCCCGCTCGCCACCCTGGACGGCATGCCCTGCTGGGGGTATGCCTGGGAGCCCAAGGAGGACGGGGGACCCGGAGAGATGGTCCTGGCTCCCGCGACCCGTCCGGACATAAGAAAGCAGAAAAAAATGAAGGACTGGATCATCGGAGGCGGCTACTCGGCGGATGAACCCGAGGGCCCGAGTGCCCTGGTCCACTTCTACGACCCGATGGCTGGCGAGGGGCAACGCCACCTGACCGACCAGCAGTTCGTGATCACTGTCCTCCACTATCTGTCGAGCACCCTCAATGCCAACCCGGAGACGGACGCCCGCGACTGGGGGCTCAAGGACCTGAGCCGCAACATGGAGATCTACGGCATCAACTTCATACAGGAGTACGCTTACGACGATGCGAAGGAGAACCTGTTGAAGGCCCTCGCGTCGCACGAGAACAATAACGAGTTCTATGGAAGGGCCTGGCGGGGGATTGGAGAGACCATGCACATGATCTCGGACATGACCGTTCCCGCGCACGTGAGAAACGATGGGCACGCAGCAGCCCTCAGGGACTCTGACCCGTACGAGAGCACGACGAACTTCGAGCATGTGAACCAGTACGCCGGCAACAGCCCGGCGTCGCTTCAATATCGGCAGAACATCAACGGGCTGATGCACGACGTCGCCCGGTTTACCAACAACAATTTCTACTCAAAGGACACGATCCCGGGCCAGACGACGTCGACGACGAAGTACTCCCTGCCCGATCTCACGAAGATGGACGTTATCAAGGGTGGTTCCCTCGATGGGTACCTCAAGGACTCTGCGGGAAGGGTGACGGCGGCACCCAACTCCTGGGCGAAAAAGGCCTGGAGTGGAAAGGCGTACGCGATTGACCCGATCGTGGTCGATGCACAGCGCCGGGTCCTTGTCCCCACGGCTGTGCGCTCAAGCGCTGCCGTGCTCGACCGGTTCCTTCCGCGGTTCGAGGTGACGATGCGCTATGCTCCGGAAGACCCCAACGACCCTGATTCCGGGAGATACACGATGCACGGAGAGATAAGGGTCGCGAAGGATGCCTGGAACCGGCTGGAATGGCCGGAGCGGCTCGAGATCAACAACGGCGCGACGATCGTCCTGACGAAGAAGGACGGCACGTCGAGGCAGGTGAAAGTGGACCCGAAGATCGTGAGAAACATGAACGAGTTCTCGTTCGATTTCTCGGCGAAGCCCGATGAGACGGTGGACCTGATGTACGACCTCGGAGGGTACTGTGTCTACGCCAAGAAGGACGAGGGGACCGGACTGAAACCCGGGGTCTGGAAGTTCACGGGGAAACAGGGGTGGCCGAACGAGATAGCCATCGTCAGGAACGCGCAGGGCGTCCTCGTCGCGGAGTACCGCAATGAAAACAACATTCCGATGACCTATACCTTTGAAGAGACGACCATCCCCCTGGACTCGAAGAACGTGGATGCAGCTTTCCGCGAGCTCTTCGAGGAGGGAGTTCGCCAGGGATTCTTCACGTCCGGTCAGAAGACGCTCAATACCTTCACCGCGCGGATGAAGAACCCCAACCCGACGGACTGCAGCGCCTGGGACGTTGTTATAAACGGGGGAGTCTCGCATGACGGACGGAAATTCGTGGGGTCATACACGGTGTCCTACGTCTGCGGGTCGGACAGGAGCCAATACTACGACCGTGCCCTGGTGGGGACCTGGCTTCGCGAATACACCGGGGGAGCGGTTGACGGGAGCTTTGCCAGGACAACGCGTACCACGCAATCCGCAGGTATGCCCGTGGGTGTGAACCCATACGGGATCCAGTAAGGCCAGACATCAACCCGTTTTTCCAACCCCCTGGCCCTCTCTGAACCATCTCCTGGCAGGAAGGGGGGGAGCGTTCGTCGATGAGGAGCCCCTCCTGCCACGCCTGGGTGCCGGTCGGTTCTTTCGGAACAGCAACGGTGTATGCGTCTCTCCTTCTTCTGGCGGGTTGACATGCGCCGGCCCTGCCTGGACGGGCGAGCGATACCACGGCTCCGGGAGGGAACGAGACATCCCTGCACCACCATCTCGGGGTCGTTCCGGTTCGGGGACGCCGTTCGGGAGAAGATGTCGCAACCTTGATCACCTTCGTCCGTCCACCTACTCTCGATGCGGCCAGCCATCCTGCTCGTCGGTGTCCTCCTGATCGGCTGTGGGTGCATCTCGCTCTCGGAGAGTGCGGACGACTGGAACAGTCGCGGCGAGACCCATCACACCATGGGCCGGTACGAGGAGGCGGTGACCGCCTTCGACCGGGCGATCGCCATCGACTCGAAGCATGAGGCTGCCTGGAAGAACCGGGGCCTCTCGCTCGCCATGCTGAACCGGACGTCCGATTCGGAGGAGTCCTTCGCCCGTGCTATCGCCATCGATCCAACCGATGCAGAGGTCTTCTACTACCAGGCTCTCGCCAGGAACGCGACGGGAGATCGCCCCGGCGCCCTCGCGAGTATCGGGCGGTCCGTCGCGATCGCCCCGACGTCTCGTGACGGAGCGATCACCCTCTTCTCGTCCCTGCAGTTCCAGGGAGACCTCCTCTCGCTCGAAGGGCGTAACGAGGAGGCGAACCGGTCGTACGCCCGTGCCCACGAGGTGATGCAGAGCACGATCTGACTCTCGGCGAGGGACTTGTGGTGTCCATCTCATTCCAGATGGGGCGTCGCCAGGATCCCTGCCGCAGTTCATCGGCGGCGAACCCGGTGAAACAGGCCTGTGTCATCTGAAGTGAGGGACAACCCGCGCGCCTGTCAGCACCGGGGACGATGAGACGCTTGCTGCTCGGGGGGGACCTCACCTCGTCCAGGTCCGCTCCAATGAACCGGACCGGCGGATCGACCTCTGCCGGCGGTCCCCCGGTCAGGTCAGGTCGACCTGGATGTTCCTCTTGAGGATCACCTCCGGGTCGTGTTTGCCAGGAGAGGGCTGTCCATTTCTATCAGAGTATCTTTTTCAATTTAATGCATGGCAAATTATTATCATCTCTATATGTCATTGTTCCGCATGGACACACGAGGTTCCACGTTTCTGTTGCTGGCGATCCTGGTCGCCACCTGCGCTGCCGTCTTCCTGGCCGGTTGCACCGGTACGCCGTCCGGCGGAAGCAACCAGACCGCTGTTCCGACCACCCTGGCCGGCAACACTTCAGCCGCCAATGCATCGGCGGCGCCGGGAGCGAATGAGACCGCCGCGGGTCTGGGTGCGATAATGGCGGGAACACCGGTGCCGGAAGCATCGGTCTCGTCGGTGCAGAAGGCGACCCAGGCTGGAGCGCCGACGTCCGGCACGACGCCGGTGAGCCCGACACCCACGAAGTGCACGACCGACTTCACGGCAAGCGTCACCTCCGGTGTGGCGCCCCTGACAGTCACGTTCACCGCCACCGCCCCGTGCGACGCCCAGAAGCGGACCTGGGTCTTCGGGGACGGCGGCCCGATGGCCTCCATCGAAGGGGCCAAAGTGGAGACGTACACCTACGACACCCCGGGGACGTACACCGTGAAACTCTCGGAGAAGTTCTACTCGGATGATCCAGCCGATACCCTGGGATTCTACGCGAGCGAGAAGGAGAAGGTCGGGTATGTCATCGTCACCGGGACGACATCTGCCACTGGAACCGCATCCATCACCGGGACGACCTCCGCCAAGGGGACAGCGACGGTCACGGGGACCGCGGCGGTCACGGGGACGGCGTCCGTCACCGGGACGACGACGGTGAGCCCCACGCCCACGCATTGCCAGGCCGACTTCACGGCGAGCGTCACCTCGGGCCCGGCACCCCTGACGGTCACATTCACGAGGACCGCCCCCTGTGCCTCGCAGAAACGGAACTGGAACTTCGGTGACGGTGGCCCAATGTCCAGCATCGAGGGTGGCCCCGTGGAGACCTATACCTACGAGACGCCCGGGACGTACACGGTCAGCCTGTACGAGAAGTTTTATACCGACGACAACATCGAGGGTTTCTACGGAGATACCGAGACGAAGGTCGGTTTCATCACGGTCACCGGCTCGGCGGTGAGTCCCACGCCCACGCACTGCCAGGCCGACTTCACGGCGAGCGTCACCTCGGGCCCGGCACCCCTGACGGTCACATTCACGAGGACCGCCCCCTGTGCCTCGCAGAAACGGAACTGGAACTTCGGTGACGGTGGCCCGATGTCCAGCATCGAGGGTGGCCCCGTGGAGACCTATACCTACGAGACGCCCGGGACGTACACGGTCAGCCTGTACGAGAAGTTTTATACCGACGATAACATCGAGGGTTTCTACGGAGATACCGAGACGAAGGTCGGCTCTATCACCGTGACCAAGGGCCTGGTCGTGAATCCCTCCCTGCACATCCCGCACCTGCCCACCCTCAAGGCGACCCCGCTGGTCACGCTCGTCAAGCCGGGCATCACCCTTCCGAAAGAGAAGAAGGAGATCGTCGTCAACCCGATCGGACCGGTCTCCGGAAACGGCTGAGGTGACCCCGGGATGGGGGCAGCTCCCTTCCCATTCCGGTCTCCCGGACAGATGAGGGGGATTTCATCATCTCCATCTTCACCAACAGTCCCACCCACCCCCGTCCCGTGACCCGACGGGCATGCCGTCTCCTGTCCCTGCTGAGAGACGCCGGAGGAGTATTCGATCGGTGGATGGGAGTGATGCGGGGGACCTCCGAAAAGAAGATCGATGCTCCGGTCGGCATCCGTCCGCATAGGTCCTCTCTTGGAAAACCTTTTTGTCTCTCCCCGCACTACGAAGGCTTCGTCTCCCTCCAGGAGAGCAGGCTGATGTGATGGAGAAAGGTCCACTGGTCATCGTTATCGACCCGGACGAGCAACTCAGCGGGGTCAGCCCGGACCTGTGTGCACCCCCGGGCCGACTGGCCCCGGTGCAGGGCACGACATCTCTCGAGGCGATCATGGACGCCGAGTCCGTCCTGCGCGTCCGCAATGCGCTGCACGGATCGCCAGAACCCCACCACCTCTCGCTCACCCTCGAGGGGCCGGGACGGGCGGGCCAGGAGGCGGGGGCGGAGCTGAGGCCCACCTGTGGCGGAGGGGGTGTGCTCCTCGTCTCTCCCCCGCCGGACGCCTGGACTGCCGAAGACGCCGCCCTCATGGTCGAACGGTCCCTGGACGTCGCCATCTCGCTCCGCGTCCGCCCTGATCTTTCTGTCAGGTACGTGAATGCCGCTCTCCTCGATCTCGCCGGGATCAGCCCCGACGAGGTCCGGGCCGATCCCTCCCTGCTCCGTGATGCGGTCCATCCGGCCGATCTTCCACGGCTCAGCGCGCAGTTGCGCGCTCCGGACGGTCTCTCCGCCCCGGTCCGGTTCCGGTTCCGCCACTGCACGAAGGGGTGGCGCTGGGCCGAACTCTCGGCGAAACCCCTCCTTGACGAGAACGGCGCGGTCGTCCTGGTCGAGGGGGTCGCCCGCGACGTCACGCACCGGCGCCGGCTCGAGGAACAGTTCCGTCTCCTGGCCGAGCGCTCTCCGGAGATGATCTTCCGGATCCGTCTCCTGACTGGGTTCGGCGTCGACTTTGTCAGTTCGGCCTGCAGGGAGATGACCGGGCAGCCACCCGAAGCCTTCTATCGCAACCCCGACGAGGGATTGCAGCACCTCCACCCCGAGGACCGGCCCCTGTTCGACGAGTTCATCCTGTACCCCGAGCGGTTCAACAACCGGCCTCTCCGCCTTCGTTTCTGCCGCCTCGATGGAGGGGCCTGCTGGACCGAGTGGGTCGGCGTGCCGATCTACGACGATGAGGACCGTATCATCGCGATCGAGGGTGTCTGTCGCGACATCACCGAGAGCCAGGCACAGGAGGAGGCTTTGCGGGTCATGAACCAGAAACTGAACCTGCTCGCGAGCGTTACCCGTCACGACACCCTGAACCAGCTGACGGTCCTGATCGGCGCACTCGAGCTGGCAGGCACCGCCAGGGAGAGCACCGACCTCGGGTGGTTCCTTGACCGTGCCCGGACGGCGGCGAACGTGATCCGCCGGCTGGTCGAGTTCACCCGCGACTACCAGGAGATCGGCCAGGGCCCGCCCGCCTGGGTCCCGCTCGCCCCGGCGATACGGCGTGCCGCCGATGCGTTTGCCGGGTCAGGTGTCTCGATCCTTGTCCCGGAGACAGAGGTGGAGATCCTGGTCGACACCCTGATCGAGAAGGTCTTCTTCACCCTCATCGAGAACGCGCAGCGGCACGGAGGCCCTTCTCTCACCGAGGTCCGGTTCCTGGTCGAGCCCGGTCCCTCGGGCTCACTCCGGGTGATCTGCCAGGATAATGGTATGGGCGTCTCCACCGCTGACAGGGTGCGGATCTTCGAGCGCGGGTGCGGCAAGCACACGGGGTTCGGACTCTACCTCGCACAGGAGATCCTGGGGATTACCGGCATGTCGATCCAGGAGACGGGCGTGCCTGGGACGGGCGCCCGGTTCGAGATCGCGGTGCCGGCGAGTGCGTTCCGCATGCCGGCGGCGACCGCTCCGCCGCTGCACGGGGACCAGCCCTGCTGAACCGGTTCCTGGTCGTCCTGCAGTCAGGATGAGGTCGGTGAGGCGACGGGGAGGTGCGACCATGCCCAGATGGTCGGCAGGAGCCGCGTCTCGCCATCGACGCCCCGTTCCGTCTGCCACAGGTTGCCGCCAACAAACGGACGGACGCTCGTGTTCCTGACGACGAGACCGACCTCGCTCCCCACAGCGACGTTCCGTACCACCACGGACGGTCCAGGTCGATCGATCCAGGCGGCGGCAAGAAGGTTCCCGGTGGCGAGGTTGTCGGCGATCAGGAGGCGACCGGTATCAGCGGCGGCGATCCCCGGGTAGCCGTTTGTGTCGAGGGTGCACCCGCGGACACGGACCGATTCTGTTTCCTCGAGAAAGATACCATTCAGCCCGTTCGCCGAGGCCCTGCAGCCCTCGATCGATACATCCCGGGAACCGGTCACGTAGAACCCGACATCCGCGTTCCCGTTGGACGCGGTCCCCGACACCCAACATCCATCCGAGGCGTTGAGAGCGATGCCGGGCAGCGCGTTCCCGCTGGCGACACAGTCTTTCACCTCGACCTCCCGACATCGCTTGACGTAGACGCCGTTCATTGAGCAGTTCTCGGCGCGGATCCGCTCAAGCCGAACGCCGACGGCATCGCGCACCTCGACACCGACCTCCCAGCCGGCAACGTCCAGGCTGCGCACCGTCACGTTCGATACCGGCCCGCTGATGAGGATGCCGTACGATCCCGCCCCGAGCGATCCGATGACGTGGTGGCCGTCCCCATCGAGAACGACGTCCCCGGCGCTGACCACGATCCCCCCGGCAGTGAGGTCCGCTGTCAGCCGGTACTCACCCGGCGCCGTGATCTCCGCCGGGCCGCTGACCTCTATCGCCCCCGTGACCCCGACGAGCACGAGGGTGCAGAGGAGCGCGGTTGCGGCCCGGATCACGGTCCGCAGTCCTTGAAGGTGCCTGCGCAGACGACGTAGTCCTGGCCGTCCGAACCCAGGACCAGGCGGCAGAAGGTCGTCTTGTGGGAGAGCCGGCTCTCCGCCAGGTTCACGTAGATGTAGTCGACCCAACCCGATCCCTTTGACGTTGCGGTCTCGAGGAACTGGTCCCGGAACGGCGTGCCGGCGACGTCGGTCTTGCCATGGTAGTTAAGGCCGACGAGCCGGGGGTTTGCGGCATGGGCAACCATCGTCTGGTTGATGTCATACACAAAGGCGTAGACCTCGGGGTCGGACGGGTCCCGGAACGGTGCGACACCCCGGTTGATCTCGGCGAGGGTTCCTGGGGCGTCCCTTGCGAGACGTTCTGCCGTCAGGTCCACGACCGCCTCTGCGCCGCTCGTGTTTGACCGGGTGCTCGAGCACTCGGGCCCGACGTGGTGGTAGAGGATATGCTCGTACGGTGCCACACCGTGAATGTCCTTCTCGGTCTTCAGTGAGTCGATCGTCCCGTTGAACGCGTCGACCACGATCGGCGAGGTGTTGCGGTTGAAGGCAAAGTACATCTCCTGCTCGCCGAGCGCCTGCACGACCTCGAACCCGTTCGGATCGAGGCCGTACCGGGAGAGGAGACTGCGAGCCGGGATGTGGGGATACGCCAGGGCGTCCGCGCTCCTGTTTTTGATCGCCTCGACCATGGCGGCAGGCCCGGCCTCGTACCGGATTGCAGACTCCGGGACTCCCTTCTCGCGGAGCAGGGAGGCAGAGACGTCGTCCCGGATCGTGACGATCCGGAGGCGGAGTGGATCGCTGCCGACGGCGAGGCGGTCACGGTCGGCGAGGACCACGTACTGGAGCCGGCCGATCGGCCCGGCCCAACGGAAGAGCTCCTCGCGCTCGGGCGTGCGGGCGGTGGAGAAGACGACCGAGTGATTGGTCTCCAGCGCGGTCCGGTACCCGTCGCTCCATGTGCCGACCCTCACCTGGTCAGGCCGGAGCGTGGCGTTCAGCTGTTCTGCCACCGTCCGGAGCATCTCTGGTGCGATCCCCTCGATCGTCCCGTTCGCGCCCGTGTTGAACGGGGGATACTCCTCGGTGAAGAACGTCATCCGCGAGAGGGCATCGGCTGGCAGGTAGCGGGCCAGGACCTCTTCGCGGATCGTCAGGTTGTCGGCGCTCCGCTCCACCGAGAGCCGGTCGAGTGCCGCCTGGAACCGTGCGACCGTCTCGTCGGGGGTCTGCCGGTTGAAGGCGAACCACGCCTCGTACTCGGCGAGCGTGTAGATAGGGACGAACCGGGCGGGGCTCCTGTTCCCCTGTGCGGCAAGCATCTGGCCCGGTGTCTCACCGTAGGCGAAGAGGTCGACCTCGCCCGCATCGATCCAGGCGGCGAGGTCCTCCTGCCGGTCCGCGATCCGGACTCGATCTGCCGGGACGCCGAGGTCGGCCAGTTTCTGGACCGCAGCGTCGTGCCGCACCACCCCGATCCGGAGGCGAGCGAGGTCTGCCGGGCCCCCGACCGTCACGTTCCCGCCCCGGGGGGCGAAGAGGACCGACCGCTCGGGAGCGATCGGGCCGGCCCACTTGAACTCGTTCTCGCGCGAAGGCAGGCGGGAGGTCGCGAAGAGGACCGTGTTTGCCTCGGTGAGCGTCCGGTTATAGGCGACATCCCAGGGCAGGGTCTGCACCTCGTCGATCCCCTGGGGGCTATCGAGCCGTTGCAGGGTCTCATGCAGCAGGTCGACCGAGATGCCGGCCAGTTTCCCGCCCTCGTGGAAGTTGAAGGGAGGGTACTCCTCGGTGAGAAAGATCAGCCTGTCATCAGCCGGGGGCACTGCCGTTGTCAGGGTTGCATTCGGAGTCTGGGCTCCCTCCGTGGACGGGGGGGTGGTCGTGCAGCCCGCGACCAGCATGGCGGCCACGAGCAGCATGGCGACTGATAACCAGGTGATGGGTCGCATCGCTCTCTCCAATCAAGAATTGCCTCTTTCGAAATAAATGGATGGCGAAACAGTGATGCGAGATCGCCACCCGCGCCGGTCTCTCTCTCCCGTTCAGCGCCTGAACTCGAACCAGTCGAGGTTCTGGGCGTCACCGACGAACTGAACCCGGAGCCGGTGGGCTCCCGCCGTGAGCGATACCGGGACCGTGACGGTCCGCCACGCACCGAAGCTTCCGGTGCGGGGCACGTCCACGACCGCTGTACGCGCCCCGTCGACCCAGACCCAGACCTGCCGGCCGGACCAGGGGGTGGCGACCCGGAAGGAGGTGCGGTAGGTCCCCGCCTGTCTCGCCGAGATGGTGTACTCGAGCCACTCCGACGACTTCACCCACCCGACGTTGAAGTTCGCGCCGCCCCGTTCGATGTCGACATCGTCCTGCCGGTACTCTCTCCCGGTATTGCCCCGGGTGGTGTCCCTGTACCTGCCGGCGTCATAGTCCTCCGCCTCGATCCGGCCCGGTATCACGTGAGGTGTGGCCGGTGGACGGGTCGGGAGCACGGTTGGGGCGACCGTGGTCGGGACCACCGTCACCGTGATCGTCGGAGTCGGCGCACCGGTGGTCGGCACCACGGTCGCTGTTCCCGTCGGGGTCGGGGAGGTGCCGATGGTGAACGGCACCACCTCAACCGTGCCGTCCACGACGGCGCCGGTCTCGTCTCGCCCCTCGATGCGGAGCATGTACTGGCCGGCAGGCACTCCGGCACCGACGGGACCGCCGAACTCGTACGACGAGTAGACGATCTCGGTGGGCTTCGCCGGGTTGGTGCGCCGCCCGAGCTCGACCGGGATGGTCGAACCGGCGACCACGGCACCCGCACCGCTTTCCAGTGTCCAGTCGATGGAGGCGATCCGGTTCGTCGGCTTCCCGTCCTTTCCGGACGGCCCGGGCACGACCGGTGCCGGGATCGGCGCGACCACACCGTAGAGGAGGCAGGTCTCGTCGGTCTCGACCGTGATACCGTCATCGGGGGAGAAGTCGACCCGTTTCGGGGTCGCATCGGCCAGGTCGACGACCGGGTCGAGGGCGCCGGGCGAACGGAGCTCCGCCCTGGTCAGGGCGAGCCGGTCGGCGTGGGGGAGACGCGAGAGCAAAGATACGACCTGGACCGGGGTCCCGTTCTCGCGGGCGACGTAGGAGTACGCGGGCTCTCCCTCGTCGTAGAAGTGGTAGACGGTTCGGGGCGAGTCAGCGACGCCCGTCCGGATGAGCGTCGAGACCTCGACCGTGTAGGTGGCCGAGTAGTTCCGGATGTCGTAGAGGAAGAGGTCGTTCTCGGCTGTGCCGACCATGTCGGCGAGCGTGCCGGGACAGTCGTTCACGACCTCGATCGCGTTGTTCACCACCCACCTGCCCGGGACCACGAACCCGCTGGAGTTCCAGTAGAAGTACCCGGGAAAGGAGTCCTGATATGTCCGGTATCCACGCTCATTCGCGAATGCGATCAACCGGTCCCTCTGCACCGGCGGCGAGAAACGCCCGAGGGCGGCATGCGTCTTCCCGAGCGTGATCCGCATCTCCGCCGTATGCCCCTCGAGCTCACCCGAGAGCCCGGTCACGCGGACGGTATAGTCCCCCGCCACCAGGTCCTGGAGGGGACGCCCCTCCCGGTCCGTGTAGTTCGTGTCGAAGTGACGGCTGGCACCCCCGAAGACAAGGCCTGCATAGTACTCCGGGGTCACCACCACCTTGTTCCACGTCTCGAGGAACCCCCCTGGCTCGCACACGAGGTCCGGGACCATCAGCGTGCCCTTCGACGACCCATTGGGATAGTCGGCCTCGATCGCCGAGAGGGGTGTCGTCCCGGTGGCGGGATCGACGTGGCTCTCGACTACCCGGACGGGGGTACCGGTGGCATTGGCTCCCCGGAAGACCTCGACCCGGATGTCGCCGGGTGTCGTCATCCCGGCAGGGATCGGCCCCATCACGTAAAAGTCGCGCATCTCGGCCATCAGCGTCTCATTCGGTGAAGGGGCGCTGATCGTGAGGGTGGGGGCTCCCGCGGCGCTCGCGACGAGGGCGGCGCCCAGGAGCAGCAGGACGGCGATCAGGACTCGAACGCGTACCATGGGCTTTCTCCGTGTTGAGACTGGTCCGCCCGAACGGATATACTGTTGCTGAAAGTCGAGTGCCCGGGAACAATTCAATGAGCTTAACACCTGCCTGAGTACACCCCTCACCATGTCACGGTCTCTTCCCGGAGTGATCGCACTGGTCCTCGTTGGCGCACTCTTGATGGCCGGCTGCGTGACGCAGCCCGGAGCCGGCCCGGCAACCACCACCACCCCGACGGTGTCCCCCGTCGCCACGGGGGCGGCGAATCAGTCCCCATCCTCGCAGGAACTCGTCGCCTTCGTGGAGGAGGCGGCGGCCCTTGCCCGGACGAACGGTCGTGATTCGTCGCTTGCGGCCTTCAATGACCCGAACGGTTCGTGGATCCGCGGTGAGCTGTACATCTTTGCCTACGACATGAACGGGACCGTCCTCGCCCTGCCGTTCCAGCCCGAGTCCATCGGGACGAGCCGGTTCGGGATCGTCGACATCGACGGCGTCCCGTTTGTCCAGGAGGCGATCGCGGCGGCTCGGAACGGATCGGGCACTTTCCGATACCGGTACCCGAACCCTGCCCGGAACGACGCGGTCGAGGAGAAGACGAGTTTCGTGGTCGGACTCGGTGACTGGTTTGTCGGCGCCGGCCTCTACGCCCCCGGCGGGGAGGAGGCGACCAACGTCTCGACCAGGACCAGGCCGGGCCTGGTCGCGTTCGTCGAGAAGGCCGCCGCGTTCGCGAGGACGAACGGCCCGGAAGGGGCCATCAGGGCCTTCAACGACCCGAACGGCTCGTTCGTGGAGGACGACCTCTACGTCTTTGCGTACGGGATGAACGGGACCGTGCTGGCGCTGCCCTTCCAGCCCGAACTGGTCGGGGTGAACCGGTCGGATGCGGCAGACATCCACGGGACGAAGTATCTCCAGGCCGCCGTTGCCGCGGCGAAGAACGGCTCGGGGTTCTACGAACTGTACTACCCGAATCCCGCTGATCAGTTCGCAGTAGAGCCGAAGACCTGCTACGTGGTCGGCATGGGCGACTGGTTCCTCGGATCGGGGTACTACACGGCCCGCCTGGCAGTGAACGCCACCAACCTCTCGACCAGGGAAAGCCTGGCGACCTTCGTCGAGCAGGCGGCCGCCCATGCCCGCACCGTCGGGAAGGAACAGGCCCTCGCGGACTTCAACGACAGGGCCGGGCAGTTCGCCTCCGGCGAGGTATACGTCTACGCCCTCGACTACGACGGCGTTGCGCTTGCCCTGCCGTTCCAGCCCGAGAAGGTCGGGACGAGCTTTATCGACCTGGTCGACTCGACCGGCCAGTACTACACCCGGGTCGAGATAGACCAGGCGCAGCGGGGCGGCGGCTTCGTCTACTACGACTACCCGAACCCGGCGCACGGCCTGGCCGTTGAACCCAAGATGAGCTATGTCAGGGACGTGGACGGGACCTACTGGATCGGCGCCGGCACGTACCTCCCGGTCGTGAACGGCACCGTGAAAGGGTGATCCGGCTCGGCGCGGAGAGGCTGTCCTTAACTCTTGCGAGGGCCATCATCTCCCATGGACAGGACTGACGATGGGTGGGTCCCCCGGCTCCTCGCCGACATCGAGGCGGAACTCTCCCCTGGTCCCGACCTCGCCGCCACCGTGCGACTCCTCGACCTGCTCGGCCTCCCGGTTGATCCCCGCCTCCTCGGGGAGGGCCGGCTGTACTGCGAGTACCTGCCCGTCCCCCCGGGTGCCGGGCCACTCTCTCCGCGCGAGCGGTACCTCTCCCTCCTCTGGGAGGCCCTCGATCGCTCGCCGCTCTCCCTCTTTGTGAACGTCGCCTTCCCCTTTCGCCGGATGATCGCCGAGCGCCTCTTCTCGCGGTGCGGGACGGGCTTTATCGCCTGCGAGAACGTTCGCTTCAACTTCGGCAGGATGATCGAGGCCGGCGACGCGCTCTTCATCAACATGGGTACCTTCATCGATGCGAAGGGGGGCCTCCAGATCGGCGACCGGGTCGGCCTCGCCGAACACGTCCGGGTCTTCACCCATGGTCACGGGGAGGCAGACCACGCAGAACGGTCCTACGCCCCTGTCATCATCGGTGACGACGTCAAGATCGCGGCCGGCGCGACGATACTGCCCGGTGTCGAGATCGGGGATGGGGCCCTGGTTGCGGCTGGGGCCGTGGTCACCCATGATGTCCCGGCGGGGGTGGTCGTCTCTGGCATGCCGGCGCGTACCGTCCGCGAGCGGAGGAGCGGGGGACGAAAGGGGTTGGAACTGCGCCACGTCTGGCTCGCCGACGGCGCGTTTCAGGACTAGGGGGACTCCTCGTCACGTTCGGCTATCCGACTGACGACGACCGCCACCTCGTGGACCTCGCCACCGTCCCCCCGGAGGGGCTGGAGCGTGCAGTCCAGGATCGCCCCGCCGAAGGCCTGCCGGCACCGGGTCGGCTGCCCGGTCCTCACGACCTCCTCGAACGCCTTCTCGAGTCGCACCCGCCGCTCGAGTGGCTCCATCTCCCCGAGGCGCCGGCCCAGGAGGTCGTCGAAGGGTCGCCCGAAAAGGGCGGCGGCACTACCGTTCAGGTCCAGGATCATCCCGTCTATATCGGCCAGGACCAGGGCCTGCGGGACGACCTCGAGGAGCGCCCGGACGCGCGCGGCGGCAGTCCGGAGCGCCGTCTCTCCCGTCTCCTGCTCGGTGATGTCCATTGAGAAGACCGCGACCCGCTTCACCGTCCCATCGGGGCCGGCGATGGGGGTGATCAGGGCGTCCTGGGTGCGGCCGTGCCGCACGTCTCGGTATTGGGTCGGCCGCCCGGCCCGCACGGCCTCCTCGATCGCACTCCGCCGCCCGATCTCGACGGGTGCTCCCATCAAATCGAAGATAGACCTGCCGACGCAGTCCTCCTCGATCGCGCTCCATGCATGGAATGCGGCCTTGTTGGCCGCGAGAAGCCGACCGTCGGGCTCGATGAGGAGTGCGACCCCCGGGAATGCGTCCAGGAGTGCGCGCACCAGCTCCCGGCTCTCGCGGACCGCTCGTTCGGCCGATCTCCGGGCGACCGCCTGCCGGCACTTGGAGCCGAGCTCGGCGAACTGGGCACGGGGGTCGCCCCCCTTCTGAAGGTAGAAGTCGACCCCCCTGTTCAGGGCCTCGATCACCACCTCCTCCCGACCCCTGCCCGTGAAGAGGATGAACGGGATCGGTGACTGCCGCCGGATCGCCGAGAGGAGTTCGATCCCGTTCATCCCGGGCATCTGGTAATCCGAGACCACCACGTCGATCTCTCCTTCGCCGAGCCGTGCGAGCGCCTCCTCCCCGGAGTCGGCCGTCTCGACCGTGAACTCACCGGTCCGCTCGAGGTACCGCCGGCAGAGCGTGAGAAGCAAGGGCTCGTCGTCGACACAGAGGACGTGGATCATGAGTCAGTACCTGGTGTCGTCTCCATCCCGAAAAAAAGGTGTGGTCGGTCCCTCGGGGACTCAGTCGCTCGAGAGCCAGTCGTAGAGGAAGGCGGCAGCCACCGCCCCCAGGACGGGCCCGACGAGGTAGATGGGAAGGTGGACCCAGAGGTTCGGGCCGCCGAAGAGTGTGTCCGCCAGGTAGGGGCCGAACGTCCGGGCCGGGTTGAGCGAAGCGCCGGCGATGTTGCCGGTGGTGGTGATGATCCCTCCGACGGTAAGGCCGATCACGAGTCCCGCAAAGCCTGGCGGGGCCCTGCTGTCGACCGCGACACCCATGATGACGAGCATGAGCACGAAGGTGCCGATCGCCTCGGCGAGGATCGCCTGGCCTATCCCGATCCCGGGGAAGGGGGCGGTGGCTCCGAGCCCGCCGACCAGGACGGCGTCGGGGCCGGCAGAGAGAGCGAAGAGAACTGAACCGAGCGCCGCTCCGACGCACTGCGCCACGATGTAGATGGCCGAGTCCGACCAGGGGAAGCGGCGGGTCGCCGCCAGCGCGATCGTGACCGCCGGGTTCAGGTGTGCTCCCGAGATCCGCCCGAGCGCGTAGATCACGGCGGTGATGATGATCGCGAATGCCATGCCGATTGCGAACCAGTCCCCGAGCCCGCCGAGCGCCCCGATCCCGATGGAGAACGGCGTACCCGGTGTCGTGCCCTGGGCAAGCATCAGCGTGATCGCCGCCGCTCCCGCGCCGAAGTAGACGAGGAGAAGTGTGCCGAGGGCTTCGGCTACGGCACGCCGTCCGAGTGACGGGATCCCCATTCACTGGCTCCTGTAGGCCTCGAAACAGGCGGGACAGAGCATCCGCGGCAGGGTCTGTTTCTTCGTGCGCGATGGAAACGGGTACCCGCCCTCGACCAGTTCGACCTCCTCGCGCCGGACGTGGGTCATGCAGACCCCCATCCCGCAGGCGATGCAGATGGCGACCGCATCAGAGTCGCGCCCCTCCTGGGCGCAGATGTAGCACTTCACGCCTACACCGCCTCCCGCCACTGGCAGTACTGGTGGTGGAGTTCCACCAGGGAAGCAGCTGCGCAGTCCTTGCAGGCGCGGACGGGTGCCGCCGGCTCCTTCGGCTTGAGGGCGATGACGTTCGTCATCATGGTCGCCGTCACGGGCTCCGAGGTGAGGAGGCACGGGTAATCGGCGAGACGCATCATCGCCGAGAACCGGACCGTGATCGCGCAGGCCGGGTAGGCGTAGCGCTGGGGATTCATCAGCACCTCGTTCTCGTGGATCGGCGAAAGGTCGACCGGGAACCCGCCGACGCGGGGTACAACGGGACCTCCGGAGCCGTTCCGTGCCCGGCGGGCCTTATCGATCAACTTCCAGCCGCGGAAGACCATGTCCATGAAGTCGCAGTTGTGCAGTTCGGCCGCTGCGCCGCGGTTCGGCTTGAGCTGGACGAAGTTGTGGTACCGCCTGGTCAGCAGGTCCACGACCATCGGCGCGTTGAACCCGTCGAGCTCGAGGATGTACTCGGCCGCCGCCGCCGTCGAGCCGGTTGCGAGCGCGAGAGGCTGGTACACGTCGGTGAACCGGGAAAGCGAGTCTTTGAGCGTCTTCTCCATCACGGCGGTTGCCGCCTCGATCGCGGCCATCACCACGTCGTCCTTGCACATGTTATAGGTGGACTGCGAGATGTGGTGGGCGATGTCCCCGACACAGTACGCGGGCACCGTGACGATGTTGGCATAGTGCACCCCTTCGTCGAGCGCCGCCCTGACAGCCCCCTCGATCCCCTGCCGGTACTGGGCCATGTAGGCCCGGTGATCGAACGAGGACTGGCCGGCACCGTCCATGAGCGCCGCCTGCGCCCCGACTGGGTCACGGTAGATCGCCTGGAGCTGTGCCACCTCCGCAGCGCTCGCCTCCGCCGCGGTACTACCGGCCTCGAGCTCGTTTGCGAAGACCTCGCCGATCCCGTACGAGGTGTTCATCCCCCAGGACTTGGCGGCCAGGATCGCCTGCTTGTGGTCGACCGGGATCGGGGTCTTTTGCAACACCTGGTTCACCACGTTCGAGGTCGAGCCGGGGATGAGCGCGAAGTCAACCACGCAGGTGGGACCGTAGAGCCCGCCGTATCGGCGGATCGACTCCCTGCCGATCAGGGCTTCTTCCTTCCCGATCTGGTCGATGAAGACGTCGAGACTCTTCTTGAAGGCCTCGTCCTGCTCGGTGAGGAGTGCCAGGACGACCGGCGTCTGGTAATGCTCCACGAACGGGTCGTCCTCGGGACGGACCGTATCCGTCAGGCCAGAGAGGACCTTGAAGTGGGTCGCAACCGAGTCCAGGTGGAGGCGGAAGACCGCCTCCGACTGGTCGCCGACCGGGTGCATTCCCCGGGCGGCCTCGAGATAGGCGCCGGCATCCGCGAGTTTGAACTCGCTCCCCCGCTTCTTCTTCACGGTCTCGACATCGGCGTGCTGGGCGGCGAGCGCCTCGTCGATCATCTTTGCACAGATTTCGTGTACCATGCTGTCCCTCCTTGGAGCAGAGAAACTGCTCGCAGACGGGACTCATCGCCGCGAGAGATAAGTATTTTGGTTATTCGATCCATGTTGAACCACTCCTCCACGGATCGTCACCCGGTATCGGCCTGTTCGGCGGGACAGAAATTGCAGATCGAATGCACCAGGTCCTCCTCGCGGTCGCGGACCGGGCAGAGGTACCGGTTCTGACGGGCCTCGACCCGGAATCCGCCGGGAAACGGCGTTCCCACCGGGTGTCCAGGCCGGTCGAGGACGAACATCGAGAACCCGGCGACCAGGTAATAGAAGAACCGGTGGCGGGGCTCGTAGAGGTGGGCGTGCCGTTCGGGCCGCTCCTCCCATGCGAAACACCCCGACGGGACCATCGCCCAGTAGGCGCGGCACTGGTCGAGGTCAGTGATCCGGGCCTCCAGGTGCCTGAAGACCCCGGTCCGGTGCATCAGGAGGAGTTCATGGTGGGCGCCGAAGAACTGGTCCAAAAAGTACGGTCTGATCGCCTCCCGGTACGGTGAGGGGAGCCGATCGACCTCGTTCTTGAGCCGCCCGCCGATCACCTGGAGGTCGAAGATCGAGTAGCGGGAGACCGCCTCCGCCAGCGCGATCCCGAGTTCTCCCTTCCGCTCGACACCACCACACCGGCGGCAGACCCTGGCCAGCGCCTCCATACTGGTAGGTTACCGCTTCATCGCCTTAACCCCTCCACCCTTCTCACCAGGGGGCTCCTGCGGTCCATAGCCCCCCGCGCCTCATCTCGACGATGGGGTTCAACCATCCGCATGCATTCGGGTATGCCCATGGTAATTCGGATTGGCTCGAAACATTTTTCTCTCCGGCCTTCGGACTACTGACCGGTTGATAGTGATGTCATTGAAAACCGAGGTAACGACCCAGATCGCGGCCCTCGTGACCGCTGCGTTCGGCCTGGTGGCCGCTCTTGCGTGGAACGGTGCGATCCAGGCGATCTTCAAAGCTCTGTTCGGCAACTCGGACAGCATCCCCGCTCAGCTCTCCTACGCGATCATCGTGACCATCATCGCCGTGGTGGCCACGATCATGATTGCCCGCTCGGTTGCGAGTGCAAAGGCCGACGAGGCCTGACCCGCACCCACTTTTTCGCTCCCCGTCCTATATCTCCCGGCCGATGCCGCTCCTGATCGCCTCGCTCTGTACCGCTACGGCGACTGCACGGGTTACATCCCGGTCGAGGACGCTCGGCAGGATCCTCTCTGCCGTCGGTTCTGCGACGTAGTCGGCGAGGGCGTGGGCAGCGGCGATCTTCATCCCGTCCGTGATGCGGGTTGCCCGCGCGTCCAGGGCTCCCCGAAAGACCCCGGGGAAGGCAAGCACGTTGTTGCACTGGTTCGGGTAGTCGGAGCGGCCCGTGGCGACGACGGCCGCCCCGCCGGCACGGGCCTCCTCCGGGTAGATCTCAGGGACCGGGTTCGCGAGGGCGAAGACGATCGGGTCCGGGTTCATCGACCGGATCATCTCTTTGGTGAGCACACCGGGCCCGGAGACCCCGATTACCACATCTGCTCCCTGGAGGGCGTCCGCGATCGTGCCGGTCCGGTGATGTCGATTCGTCTCGTCGGCGAGGATGAACTTGTACTTGTTGGCATAGAGGCCTGGTCGGCCCCGGTGGACGACCCCCCTGGTGTCGCAGACGACCAGGTCCCGCACCGGTTGACAGGCGCTCTCGTCGTAGCCGATGCAGCGGAGGAGGCGGGTGCAGGCGTAGCCAGCAGCCCCCGCGCCGACGACCACGATCGAGAGGTCCTCGTACCGCCTGTCCGTGACCCGGCACGCGTTCAGCAGTGCCGCGAGCACCACGATCGCGGTGCCGTGCTGGTCGTCGTGCATCACCGGTATTCCGCAGTCGAGGAGGGCCTCCTCGACCTCGAAGCACCGGGGCGCCGCGATGTCCTCCAGGTTGATCCCACCGAACACGGGGGTGAGGTTCCTGACCTGGTCCGCGAAGTCAGCCCCGTTCGCGGAAAAACAGAGGGGGAAGGCATCAATCCCGGCGAACTCCTTGAAGAGCGCGGCCTTGCCCTCCATCACCGGCAGAGCGGCCGTCGCACCGATGGAGCCGAGGCCGAGCACGGCCGTCCCATCGGTCACGATCGCGACCGTGTTCGCCTTGATGGTGTAGCGGTAGGCGAGGGAGGGGTCGGCGGCGATCGCACGGCAGACGGCGGCCACCCCCGGGGTGTAGGCGAGGGCAAGGTCGTCCCGCGTCTCGAGCGGGACCGTCGGGCGCACCTCGAGCTTGCCCGGGTTTCGTGCGTGGAGGGCGATCGCGCGGGCGTTCAGATCGTCGGAGTCCATTACCAATCCAGGGGTGCGCGGTGATTTCATGGTTCCGACGGATCGAACACCCTGGAATTCCGGCCCGAAACCCCCCATTCTGGCCGAGCTCAGCCTGGTCGAACGGCACACCAGCCGGATCGAGACGGTTTCGAGACCCCGTTCCTGCCAGCCGCGCACGAAATGGCTGTGCTCTCGGTCGCCGTCCGGGTCAGGTGTTCCGTGAGGACGGAGCCCAGCCGGGTCGGACCCTGTGTCCACCTGGTGGCGGCTTCCCCTGGTCGTTCTGAACCGGGACACGGATCACCCGTACGAGAGCAGCAGGCTGATCCATATCGCCATCGACCGATGGTCGCGCTTCGAGGTGGAGGAGATCCGTGATGCGTGGCGCTCAGCGTCTCCCTGGGAGGATTCCCGCGAAACCCCGCTTCCTCCCTCCTACTGTTCGTCCTCGCAGCGGCAATCGTCCTCGTCGAAGAGGTCGCCCTCGATCTCCTCCTGCGTGATCATCCGGTCGTTCTCGGGAGCGAGGATCCCGATCGGGGTGTAGATCCCGTTCTCCTGCCGGCTCAGCACGCGGATGTAACGGATGTCCTCGGAGAAGGGAGACTCGGTGGAGACTGGCAGCAGAAGGTGATCGTCATGGAGATCGGCGAGCATCTCCTTTAACTGGCCGACCGTGAAGCCCTCGACATCGAATGCTATCTGGTAGAAACCCATGATTACCGCCTCAACTGGGCATGTATCCATGTTAAGCGTATGCCCCGCCCGGTCTCATGCACGCCCATCCCTCCCTCAAGCGTCGTCGGTGTCGGGAGATGGTGTCGCGGAACCCCTGCCTGGCAACGCCCGGATCATGTACAGACTCCTCCTGCTCCCGAGGGCGGGAGGATGCGGGGGTTATCAAAGGGGACGCCTGCGGATGAAAAAAGGGGGACGTCTCCGAAGTCTACCAACACGTCGGCAGATCGACACCTCGGTTTCTCGGGTAGACCCTCCGTGTGCGCGCAGGGCTGTATCGTCTTCTCGTTCGGAGGGCCCAGTTCTGATAGGCGCTGCTCAGTCGAGCTTGCGCTTGCCCATCGACTCGATGTACATGATCTCCTTCCCCGTCTCGATCGAGTCCTGCTTCTCGGGCGGGATCTCGATCTCGAAGTTGGTGAAGTCCTTCATGTCCATCATCTGGGCCGTGGTCCCCGAGATAGAGAGGACCTGGGCCGACTTCCGCTCGACGATGGGGACGTAGGTCTTGGCCGAGACCGGCTGGACGATCGAACGCTTGACACCGTCAAAGATGCCCAATACGTCGATACGGGCCTTGGCCGCGCCATGCTTGCCCGGCTTCGAGACAGATATGGAGAGGATCTTGCAGGGCTCGTCCTCGACGACCACGTACCGCCCCTCCTTCAACTTGCCGACTTCCGTCTGTTCCTTCATTGAAAAACACCAGTGCCTGCGAAAATGCAGTAGTAATTTATCTTGATTGGGCTACATAAATACCTCGGAGATGTGGCATTCTCCAGTCTGCCCTCCTTTCGGCCATATTGCGCTGATCGGAGGCATCTGGAGGGTTATCTCCTGGGGGAGACGTGGAGTTCGAGGTGGCATGCAGGGAGATCGCGGCGGCGGTCGAGGAGGTGGCCCTGCCGCTGGTAAATACGCTCGAAGGGGCGGAACTGGTCGACCCCCTGGCCGTGAACTCGGAGACCAAGCGGCTTGACCTGGTTGCCGAGGAGGCGGTTGTTGAGTACCTGAAAAGCAGCCAGCTCTGCCGGACGCTCATCTCGGAGGAGTGCGGGCGGATCGAGATCGGGGGCGCGGAGGGGACGGTCTTCCTCGACCCGATCGACGGGACGTACAATGCGCTCAACGGCATCCCCTTCTTCGCCCTTTCGATTGCGTATGCCGAAGGGGGCAGGGTGACCCGGGGCTTCGTCCGCGACCTCGCGAACAGCGAGACGTTCTTTGCCGAGCAGGGAAAGGGGGCGTTTCTGAACGGTGCCCCGATCCGGGCCTCGGCCACGTACCACCTCGATCGATCGGCCATGTCGATCTATGGGCGGAAGTTCGACCCGGCGAACGTGATGGCCCTCGGGCGGACCATCCGCCGCTGGCGCCTGCTCGGGGCGTCGGCCCTGGAACTCTGCTATGTAGGGGCGGGGCGGCTCGACGGGTTCATCGACCTCCGGGGGACCCTCCGCGTCACCGACGCTGCTGCCGGCATGCTCGTCTGCACCGAGGCGGGCGGGGTCGTATCCGATCGGGACGGCCTCGACGTGCACTTCCCCGAGGAGGTCTGTATCGGGCGCTGCCTCGTGGCGACGAACGGCCCCCTCCACCGAAAGGTGATCGAGTACCTCCGCTAGCCATGAAAGTCCTCTTCCGGTCCCGGCCCGATTCGAATGCGGCCCTCTCCCTGGCCGCCTTCCTCGCCGATCGCCTCGCCTCCCGCGGCATTGCGGTCACCTTCGACGCGGGCACCGGTGCCGCCCTGGGGCGAGCAGGAGAACCGATCGGGGAGACCGACGCGGACCTGGTCGTCTGTATCGGCGGCGATGGCACGATCCTGCTCGCCGTCCAGGAGATGGGGCGGCAGCGTCCGGTCCTCGGCGTGAACCACGGGGAGGTCGGCTTCCTCACCGACCTGGAGCCCGACGAGGCTCCCGCGTTCCTCGACCTCCTCACCCCTGCTTTCCCCTCCGAGTCGCGGATGAGGATCACCTTCTCCCTCAACGGGCGAGTCCTCGGTACGGCCCTCAACGAGGCGGTGATCGTGACGAGCCGGCCTGCGAAGATGCTCCGCTTCTCGATCTCCATCGACGGCAACCCCTCCGAGCAGTTCCGTGCCGACGGAATGATCGTCGCGACCCCCACCGGCTCGACGGCGTACGCGATGTCCGCAGGTGGACCGCTCGTCGACCCCCGGATCGAGGGCTTTCTCCTCGTCCCGCTCGCTCCCTACATGCTCTCCTCCCGCCCGCACCTCATCTCGAGCGACCGGCGCGTCGAGGTCGCGCTCGAGTCGTCGAAGCCCGCCCACCTGGTGCTCGACGGCCAGGTGCAGTTCGAGATCGACGGCAGGGCGGTCCTCCTGGTGGAGCGAGCGGAAGAGCCCGCCCTCTTTGTCGACGTCGGCCGCAACTTCTTCGAGAAGGTCGAGCAGAAGCTCCGCCGCCTTTAAGTGAGGCCACGCCGAGATGAACCCTGGTGAACCTTCATGAACGAAGCCGCCTGTGATTATGTCGCCCTCTCGAAGGGCTTGAAGAACCTGCTCGGTCTCTCGGGCTCCCCGGTCGCCTTCCGGTTCGCACGCACGATGGAGGAGGTCCCCGAGGGGATGGCGGAGGCTCCTGAGCAGCTCCGGCACTGCAAGATGGTCTCGATGGCCCGGCACGAGGGGGCCGTCTTCTACGCGACGGTGGAGAAGCACCTCTGCAACGGTGGGGCATGGGCCCTCGGTCTACGGCCGCTCACCGATTCGCTCCAGTCGGGTGACTTCTATTTCAAACTCGGCAAGTTTTCGTCCCGCGCCGCCTGCCGGCGGACGATCGACCGGATCCCCCACCTCACCCCGGGCGAGACGTACGCCACCCTGTACGCACCGCTCGAAGCCGCACCGTTCGTCCCCGAAGTGGTGCTGATCATCTCAACGCCGCTCTCGATGCTGAAACTCGCCCAGGCCTCGCTCTACGAGGTCGGCGGGCGGAACACCGCGAACTTTGCCGGCATCCAGTCGGTCTGCGCGGACGCAACTGCGCAGACCTACCTCACCGGCCGGGCGAACTTCTCACTCGGGTGCGACGGGTCGAGGAAGTTCTCCGGGATCGAGGAGCAGGAACTGGTGATGGGCATCCCGGCCGAACGACTTCCGGGGCTGGTTGCCGGGCTCGAGACCGTGATGGGAGCCCCCGGCTCGGTGAAGCGGGGCTAAAACAGGGCTTTCGATATAAAAGGGTGGGGCCTGCCCCTACCGTTCACTTCTTTTTACCGCCGAGCAGGTCCGAGAGGTCGGAGAAGAACCCGCCCTTCTTCTCGTCCTGCGGCGCGGTGCCACCCCCGACCTCGAGGAGACGGGCCCAGAGCTCGCGCTCCTCGTCGGAGAGGTGGCGAGGTACGACGACACGCACGCGGACCAGGAGATCCCCGGGCCGACCCCGCCGCTTGACCCCCTCCCCGGGGACGCGGAGGGCCGTGCCGTACTGGACGCCGGCCGGCACCTTCAGCTCCACCGTCCGCCCGTCGATCGTCTTCACCTCGACCGTCGACCCGAGTGCTGCCTGGGCCGGGCTCAGGTCGAGGACCGTCTCCAGGTTGTCGCCGTGCCGGGCGAACCGGTCGTGCGGGGCGACGTGGACCTCGATGTACAGGTCGCCGTTCGGCGCCCCGTACTCTCCTGCCTCGCCGTATCCTTCGATCCGAAGGCGCATGCCGTGCTCGATCCCGGCGGGGACGTGTACCGAGACTTTTCGCTTCACCCGCTGGTTGCCCCGTCCGCCGCAGGCATGGCAGGCGGTCTCGGCGATCGTGCCCCGTCCGCCGCACTGGGTGCAGGGCGTCATCCGGACGAACTGGCCGAAGATGGTCTGGCTCGCCTGGCGCATCTGGCCTGTGCCGCCGCATCGCGAGCAGGTGTGGCGCTTCTTGGTCTCGCTCCCAGTGCCGTCGCAGGCCTCGCACGGCTCCGTGTGCCAGACCTCGACCTCCCGGTCCGCGCCGGCCACCGCCTCATCGAGCGTGATCTGCATGCGCATGAGGAGGTCGTCTCCCCGCTGCGGCCCGCGGGGAGCGCCGCCCCGCGCCCCACCCCCGAAGAAGGCGTCGAAGATGTCGCCAAATCCGGAGAAGTCGGACGAGAAGCCGCCCTCGTACCCGCCCCCGGCATAACTCCCCTTCGAGGCGTTCGTGAACGTCTCGTGGCCCATCCGGTCGTACTGCGACCGCTTCGTTGCATCGGAGAGTGTCGCGTAGGCCTCGTTGATCTCCTTGAACCGCTCCTCGGCGCCGGGCTCTTTGCAGACATCGGGGT
This sequence comes from Methanoregulaceae archaeon, assembly GCA_050178135.1. GTDB lineage: Archaea > Halobacteriota > Methanomicrobia > Methanomicrobiales > Methanospirillaceae > UBA288. Next base: position 27,269 of record JBFXGJ010000024.1, read on the forward strand.
GGTACTTTCGTGCCAGGTTCCGATACGCCCTTCTGATCTCCTTCTCATCGGCGGTCCGGGGGACCCCAAGGCGCTCATAGTAATCTCCGGCGGCCATCCGAGGTGCGCTCCTTACTCCTTCACGTTGAAGTCGGCGTCGACGACGGTATCATCCTTCGGGGCGGTCCCCGGCCCCTCTGCGGACCCTGCCGTTTGGGAGGCGGCCGCTTCGGCCTGTGCCTTCTGGTAGAGCTTTGTCGTCGCGGCGTAGATCGCCTCGGAGAGAGACTCCATCTCCCTCTTCATCGCCTCGATGTCGTCGTCCTCGAGGGCCTTCTTGAGCCGGCCGGCGGCCTCTTCGATCGCGGTGCGGTCCTCGGGCTCGAGCTTGTCACCGTTCTCCTTGATCATCCGCTCCGCAGAGAAGACCGCGGTGTCGGCCGAGTTGCGCAGCTCGATCTCCTCGCGCTTCTTCTGGTCGTCATCCGCGTAGGCCTTTGCATCGTCGACCATCTTGGAGATCTCGTCGTCGGAGAGCTTCTTCGACCCCTTGATCGTGATCGTCTGCTCGTTCCCGGTCCCCAGGTCTTTTGCCGAGACGTGGATGATCCCGTTGGCGTCGATATCGAACGTGACCTCGATCTGCGGGATGCCCCGCGGCGCCGGCGGGATGCCGGTCAGCTGGAACCGGCCGAGCGTGAAGTTGTCCTTGGCGAGGGCTCGCTCGCCCTGGACCACGTGGATCTCCACCGAGGTCTGGCCGTCCGCGGCTGTCGAGAAGATCTGCGACTTCCGAGTCGGGATGGTGGTGTTCCGCTCGATCAGCTTGGTTGCAATCCCGCCGAGGGTCTCGATCCCGAGCGTCAGGGGCGTGACGTCGAGGAGGACGATGTCCTTCGCCTCTCCGGTCAGGACGGCCGCCTGGATCGCGGCGCCGAGGGCGACAACCTCGTCGGGGTTGACGCTCTTGTCGGGCTCGCGCCCCATCACCCGCTTCACGGTCTCCTGGACGAGCGGCATGCGCGTCTGGCCACCGACGAGGAGGACGTGCTGGATGTCCGAGGGGGAGAGCTTGGCATCGGTGAGCGCCTGCTTGACCGGGCCGATCGTGGACTCGACCAGGTCACCGACCAGTTGCTCAAACTTTGCCCGGGTGAGGTCGATGTCGAGGAACTTCGGGCCCGATGCGTCGGTCGTGATGTACGGCAGGTTTACGTTCGTCTTCTGCACGGTGGAGAGCTCGATCTTCGCCGACTCCGCTGCGTCGCGGAGGCGCTGCATCGCGATCTGGTCGTTCCGGAGGTCGATCCCCGTGGACTTCTTGAACTCCTCGACGAGGAAGTCGACGATCCTCTGGTCGAAGTCGTCGCCTCCCAGGCGGTTGTTGCCCGCCGTCGACTTGACCTCGAAGACGCCGTCGCCGAGGGTCAGGATCGAGACGTCGAACGTGCCGCCGCCGAGGTCGTACACCAGGATCGTCGCCTCGTTCTCCCTGTCGATCCCGTAGGCGAGCGCGGAGGCGGTCGGCTCGTTAACGATCCGGAGGACGTCGAGGCCGGCGATCGTGCCGGCGTCCTTGGTCGCCTGGCGCTGGGCATCATTGAAATAGGCCGGCACGGTGATGACGGCCTTGGTGATCGTCTCGCCGAGGTAGGCCTCGGCGTCCCGCTTCAACTTCTGCAGGACCATCGCCGAGATCTCCTGGGGCGTGTAGCCCTTATCGTCGATCGTGACCTTTTCGCTCGTTCCCATCTTCCTCTTGATCGAGAGGACCGTCCTCTGGGGGTTGGTGATCGACTGCCGCTTCGCCAGCGAGCCGACGAGCCGTTCTCCTTCCTTGGAGAACGCCACGGCGGAGGGCGTGGTGCGCGCTCCCTCAGCGTTCGGGATCACGGTGGCCTGTCCGCCCTCCATGATCGCCACGCACGAGTTCGTGGTCCCGAGATCGATACCGATAACCTTCTCTTTTGCCATGTAACTCACTCCTTGCCTTTCGAGACTGCGACTTTTGCGCAGCGGATGACCTTCTCGTTCATGCAGTACCCCCGCGTGATCTCGTCGATGACGGTCCCTTCCTCCGCGTCGGACGGGATGTAGGCGACCGCATCATGGTATACGGGGTCGAATCGCCGGTTGAGACATTCTATCGGGGTGATGCCACGCCGCTCCAGGACAGCCCCGAAGAGCTTCCGAATCTGCAGGAGCCCCTCGCGGAGCCCCTCGCCGTCGGCCCGCTCGGCCCGCTCGAGGTTGTCGTAGATCTCGAGCACCTCGCCGGTGAACTCTTCGAGTGCCGCCCCGACGCGGAACGCCAGGTCCTTTGCGGACCGCTTCTTGAAGTTGTCGAAGTCGGCCGCGAGCCGGAGAAACCGATCATTCAGTTCCTCGTAGGCTGCCTGGAGTTCGGCAAGCTCGGCGGACGTCTCGACGGGGTTCTCGACCGTCGCCGTGCGCTCTTCGTTCGCCTCCTCCTCTGGTTTCATACGTGAACCAGATTATATTGGCTAGTGGTTCTATATATACGTAACTGTCTATTACCCTGTTTAATCGATAATCCTTCTCCCGATGCCTGTTTAAGGCCCAAATTACGTGTATTCTCAGATTTCTGCCCGGTGAGGGGGGCTTCGAGCCGATCTCATCCCTGCGATCATGATAAGTGGTCCCGTTCCCCACACTGGTGCACCATGAGGTTCGCACTCCTCTCCGTCTGGGACAAGGAAGGGCTCGTCCCGCTCGCCGGGGCCCTCGTCACGCACGGCTACCGCCTCCTCTCCTCTGGCGGAACCGGGAAGGCGCTCGCGGACGCCGGCATCCCGTTTGTGGAAGTCTCAGCCCACACGGGCTCGCCCGAGATGATGGATGGGCGCGTCAAGACACTCCACCCCCGTATCCACGGGGGCCTGCTCGGAAGGCGTGGCATCGACGACCAGGTGATGGCCGAGCAGGGGATCGAGCCGATCGACCTGCTCGTGGTCAACCTCTATCCGTTCGAAGCGATGCGCGACCAGGGGCTCTCCCTTCCCGAACTCGTTGAGTACATCGACATCGGCGGGCCGGCGATGATCCGCGCGGGCGCCAAGAACTACCGGGATGTCGGCGTCGTCGTCGACCCGGCGCAGTACCCGATGGTGATCACGGCCCTCGAGCGGGGCGGCCTCACCGACGAGGAGCACCTCTCGCTTGCGAGGGCGGCCTTCGCCCACACCGCCGCCTACGACGCGGCGATCAGCAACCACCTCCACGGGCTCGACGGGGGTCTCCCCGGGGTGTATACCCGCCAGTGGACGAATGGCCGGCCGCTCCGGTACGGCGAGAACCCCCACCAGCAGGCGGCGGTCTACGGGGACCGGGGGATCGCCGGTGCAGAGCCCCTCCAGGGGCGTGAGATGTCCTACAACAACTACCTCGACCTTGACGCGGCTGTCCGGCTCGTGGCCGAGTTCGAGGGGTGTGCGGCCGTCGTCGTCAAACACAACAACCCCTGCGGCGTCGCGGCGGGA
>JBFXGJ010000025.1:0-30449 GCA_050178135.1 Methanoregulaceae archaeon
GATGCTGCTATGGGGATTCGAACCCCAGTCGAAGGAGTGAGAGTCCTTCATGATTGGCCGGACTACACTATAGCAGCAGTTGCGTCTTCTCTATTGCCCCCACCGAGAGATAAACCTGCCTGTCGGCAGGCCGGCACGATAAAAAGGATCGGGCGGCAATATGCACGGCGCCGGCAGGGCGCATGACCAGTACTTTTAGTATCCGCCGACACGAACGATAGGGGAGAACCTCCGCATGGCAAGCCTCGACGAACAGATACAGGAGCTGGAGGCCGAACTCGAGCGGACGCCTTACAACAAGGCGACCTCGAAGCACATCGGCCGGATCAAGGCGAAGATCGCCAAGCTCCGCGATGAGGCCGTCAGCCGCGCGATGAAGTCGGCGGGAGGCGGGGAGGGCTTCACGGTTAAGAAGTCCGGCGATGCCACGGTCGTCCTGGTCGGGTTTCCCTCCGTCGGCAAGTCGACGCTCCTGAACAAGCTGACCGGGACGAACTCGGAGGTCGGGGCGTATGCATTCACCACCCTGACGGTCGTGCCGGGCGCGCTCGAGCACAAGGGGGCGAAGATCCAGATCCTGGATATCCCGGGCCTGATCGCCGGCGCCGCGATGGGCAAGGGCCGGGGCAAGGAGGTGATCGGTGTCGTCCGCGGCGCGGACCTGATCATCGTCCTCGCCGACGTCTTCAATGGCGCCCACGTCGATGTCCTTCTCCGCGAGCTCTACGACGCCGGGATCCGGATCAACACCCCGAGGCCCGACATCACGATCAAGAAGTCGGGTGCCGGGGGAGTCCAGGTCCACGCGGTCGGCGACCTGGACCTGGACATCGACGAGATCCGGTCGATCCTGAACGAGAACAAGATAATGAACGCCGACATCCTGATCCGCGGGAACGCGACCCAGGACGAGCTGATCGACGCGATGATCGGGAACCGGGTCTACGTCCCCGCATTTATCGCCGTCAACAAGGTGGACCTGGCTGACGAGGAGACGAAGCGGGAGATCGAAAAGGACCTGTTCGAGCGGTTCGGCGACCGGCCTTTGATGATCTCCGCGCACTCGGGCTACCACATGGAGGAACTGAAAGACGAGGTATATGACCGCCTCGGATTCATGCGGGTCTATCTCAAGCCTGCCGGCGGACCGGCGGACCTCGACGAACCCCTGATCGTCCGGACCAACGCGACGGTGGAGGATATCTGCCGCAAGCTTCACCGCGAGTTCGTCGACCGGTTCCGATACGCCCGGGTCTGGGGCGAGTCGGTCAAGCACCCGGGCCAGAGGGTCGGCCTGCCCCACCGGCTGATCGATGGTGACCTCCTGACGATCATCACGGCACGGTGAGGGCGTCGATGACGCGTGCCAGCGGCGCATCGGTCTTGAGGGCAGTGCCCGAGTAGTGGGCGCGGCTCGCCCGGTATCCCTCTCTTCTCAGAGACTCAATAACCATCTCGATCGGGGGCGGAGAGGCCCCGACCCTTTTTGCGAGCACGTGGTAGTCGTAGTGCGTGGCGGTCGAGAGCTCGCCGGCGAGGGTGGCGAGCAGCCGCTCGAGCGCCGTGCCCCGTTCGAGCCCGGCGGACGGCAGGGAACCCAGCATGGCGGCGAGGGTTGCCGGATCGTTCACACCCCCGAGCCAGAGCGGCCCGACGGCTACGGTCGGCCCCCCGCACGCCGGGCATGTTACCGGCTCGGCGACGAGACCTGCCTGCTCGGCCCGGCCCGGGCAGGAAGAGCACTGGTGGACGTACCCGATCCGGGCGAGGGTCTCGTCCGCCGCCACCGCCCCCTGCCTGAGGCCGAGCTGCAGCCGGACGAAGTGCTCCCGGGCAAAGCAGCAGAGCGGCACGAGCCCCCGGTCGTACTTGATCAGTTCGCGGGCGACGAAGCCGAGCAGGACCCGGAGGCCGACCTCTGCGTGATACTCGGTGTTCAATGGCCGGGCATAGTATCGGCGCATGCCGGCCCGGAGATGGGCACCGCAGAGTGGGGCTGTGTCGGTGGCGGTCACGAAGAGGTACCGGACCGCGGAGCGGCAGGCGGCGTCGGTGAACGGCGCGGGCGATCCGAAGGGATCGAGATCGACCGCGCCGAAGCGCCGCGTCGACATCAGGGTGTTCGCGTCCGACCGCACGGTCTCGATCGAGAGCCCGAGCCGCTCGGCATTCAGGGCGGCGAGCCCGAGGGCCCGTGGACTTCGGTCGTTGATCGTGACCCGCACCCCCGCCTCACCGGCGACCCGGAGACCGCGCAGGCCGGTTGCTCCCATCGCATCGAGGTAGTCGACCGGTTGCGAGTCTGCCGGCAGGGCGCGCAGGAAGAGCACGGTCGCATCGCGGTTGAGCGCCATCCGGGGGTTGTAGAAGACTGGGGCGGAGCCCGGCGGGAACGGGGCGGAGGGATCGGGAACCGGGACGAGGACCATCGTCCTTCCCTCCGTGACGGGGACCAGGTCCATCGAGCCCGGGGTGTCAGTATCGCGCAAGCATTATACCTCTGACGGGAGACGTATTGAGGCATTGGGCGTGTGGCCTAGTCCGGATAGGGCGTCAGCCTCCTAAGTTGATGGTCGGGGGTTCGAATCCCTCCACGCCCGCTCCAGCCGTGTTGCCCGGATACCTTTCGATCCTCCGACCCACGAACGCCGTGGTCTCGGGACTGGTCGGACCGTTCGCCTACCTCGTCGCGGGCGGCGAGCCGGGGCCGATCATTGCCTGGCTTTTTCTCTGTGTCTTTCTCGTGACCGGTGCGGGAAACGCGGTAAACGATTACTTCGACGCCGCGATCGACCGGGTGAACCGGCCTGATCGGCCTATCCCTTCCGGGCTGGTCTCCGAGTCGGGGGCGCTCCGCTATGCGGCCCTCCTTTCGGTCCTCGGGTGCCTCACAGCGGCGCCGGCCGGTCCGCTGCCACTCCTGGTGGCGGTCGTGAACGTCGCCCTCCTCTGGCTTTACGCGGCGCGGCTCAAAAAGATCGCACTCGCCGGGCACCTCGCGGTCGCCTATCTTTCGGCCTCAGTCTTCCTCTTCGGCGGGGTCGCTGCCGGCCTCGACCGGTTCGGGATCGTGCTGCCGCTCGCCCTGATCACCTTCCTCGGCACGGTCGCCCGCGAGCTCCTGAAAGCGGCCGAGGACGTCGAGGGTGACCGCGACGGCGGGGCGCGGACCTTCCCGGTCCGGTTCGGGATTCGCTCGACCGTCCGGCTGGCGCTCCTCGTCACCCTCGCGGGGATCGTTGCCTCGCTCCTCCCGTACCCCGCGTGGGGCCTTCCGTACCTCGTCCTGATCGCTCCGGCGGACCTGCTTATCCTCGGAGGTGCGCTACGTGCGGCCCGTTGCCAGACCGGGGGCTGCGTCCGGGACTGCCGTGCGGCAACCCTCCTCAAAGCGGGGATGTTCATCGCGCTCGCCGCCTTTGCAGTCTCGGCAGTGCTCGCATAACCCTGATACCCTCAGAACGCGAATATACCGGACGCATGGGTCCGGCACGACTGAAACGGTCAGGCGACGTCTACCTCGCCGAGAAGGGAGCGGTCTTCGACGGGAACCTCCGGGTGCCAGGAGACCTCGTCCTTCCGCCCGACAGCCACGTCTGGGGCGACCTCGTCGTGAACGGCCGACTCGATCTCGGCCCTCACGGCACCATCGGGGGTCGAGTCGACTGCCGTGAGGCCATGATCGGCCACCACGCGGTCGTCCGGGGCACCCTCGCAGGCTCAGGAGACATCACGGTCGCCGACGGCGCGCAGGTGCAGGGGATCGAGACTGCCGGGACGGTCCTCCTCCGCCCCGGGGTGACCGTCGGCGATGTCCGGACCGAGGGTTTGATCCTGATCCACGGGCGGATCACGAGTGGCCTACTGGTCGGCCGGCAGGTGAAGGTCTTCGGAAACGGATGAGAGGGGAAGCCCAAGGAGGGCGACCTCGTAGACCGTGTTCCAGTCCACCAGGGTCTCGACGCACCCGTCCTTCAGGCTCACGACGCCCATGCCAATCAGCCCGAGGCGTTCGGCCATCTCGAGCCCCTCCTTCACCTCGGCGAGGCACCCGACCCCGATCAGGGCACGCGGGCGGTACTTCTTCACCATCCTTTTAATGAACGAGGAGCCGGGCACGATGAAGACCCGGTAGCCGAGCGCCTCGAGCACCCCGATCGCCTCCCCCACCGTGCACTGGCCGCAGCGCTTGCACCGGAGCCCCTCCGGCGTCAGGTCCGCCGGGCACCGGGCATTTCTCAGGCACTGGGGAAGGAAGATCGCCCGTTCGCCCACCGGTACCTCTGCGAACGCCTGTGCGTTCATCGTGTTCCCGAGCGTGACGAAGAACCCGAGCATCTCCTGGTCCTCGAGCCCAACCGCTTTGAAGAGTGCACGCATCACACCCTCGAGGGCCGTCAGACCGGGCCTCAGGAGGTTCGGGAAGTAGAGCCGGCCAGAACGGATCGAGAGCAGCGTGAGCACGAGCAGGACGAGTGCGACGACCAGGACCACGATCGCGGCAAGCACGGCCAGTACCCCGATCAGCAGAAAGACCGAGGAGAGATCGGGGGTCATGGAAAGAGGCCCGCGGGGTCCGAGAAGACCCCCTTCTCGGTGATCACAGCGGTCACGAGGTCGAGCGGAGTCATATCGAACGCCGGGTTCCTGACCGGGACACCGGCGGGAACGGTCGGAGTGCCGCCGAAGCAGGCGACCTCGTCTCTTCCCCGCTCCTCGATCTCGACCCCGGCACCGGGGAGGTCCGGGTCGAGCGTGGACGAGGGGGCGGCGACATAGAACGGGATCCCGTGGTGGCGGGCTGTGATCGCGTGCATGTACGTCCCGACCTTGTTGAAGACCGCGTCCCGGCAGATCCGGTCGGCGCCGACGATCACGGCATCGATCCCCCCCTCGCGCATCAGGTGCGCTGCGGAGGAGTCGGGGCAGACGGTAACGGGGATCCCGTCGCGCTGGAGTTCGAAGGCCGTCAGGCGCGCGCCCTGGAGGAGCGGGCGCGTCTCGCAGGCGATCACCTTCACGCGCTTGCCGACCTCGACCGCCGATCGGACCACGCCGAGCGCGGTCCCCCACCCGACGCAGGCGAGGGCACCCGCGTTGCAATGGGTGAGCACGGTGGCATCGTCGGGGAGGAGGGCCGCGCCGTGGGCCCCGAGCGCGCGGCACATCGCCAGGTCCTCCCCGGCAAGCCGTTCGGCGGCGGCGATGGTGCGCACCCGGACCTCGTCCACACTCCCCGCGTCCCCGATCGACTCGAGTGCTCGGTCGACACCCCAGGCGAGGTTGATGGCTGTCGGGCGTGCCGAACGCACCCGCCAGGAGGCTTCCCGGACGCGGGAGAGGTACTCTGCATGGTCGTCGGTCTCGACCGTCCGGGCGGCGAGCGCGACGCCATACGCGCCGGCGACACCGAGCGCAGGAGCCCCGCGGACGCGGAGGACCTGGATCGCCTCGACGAGTTCGTCGATCTCGGCGCAGGCAATCGTTCTGTACCGCCCCGGGAGAAGGGTCTGGTCGATCAGGCGAATCCGCTCCGCCTGGTGGTCCCACCAGATGGTCCGGTCCACGCCTAGGCCACCCTGAAGGCGTCCAGGCAGGCCCGCACCGCCGCAGCCCCGCCCTGGGCAACCGAGTCCGGGATGTCCCGGGGCCCGAGGCCAGCGCCCGCGAAGTAGACCCCGCCCAGGCCCGCCGCGACGGCGTTGAAGAGGTCGTCGGCCGACCGGTAGAACCCCGTCTCTTCGAGGTCGATCCCGACCACTCGTGCCAGTTCGGTCACACCGGCGGAGGGTTGGAGCCCGATAGAGAGAACGACGAGCTCTGGCTCGAGCACGAGCATCTCCCCGGTGAAGGTATCCTCGACCGGGAGCCGGAGCGGCCCCGTCGCGGACCGCTGGACCTCCCCGGGCATCCCCCGGACGAACCGGACCCCGAGCGAGCGGGCGCGCTCGTAGTACTCCTCGTATCCTTTCCCGTGGGCCCGCACGTCCATGTAGCAGATCGCCACCTCTGTCTCGGGCGACTTCTCCTTGATCAGCTGGGCGTTCTTGATCGCCTGCATGCAGCAGACGGCCGAGCACCAGGGGCGACCCTGCTGCAGGTCGCGCGACCCCACGCACTGGATGAAGACGATCGAACGGGGCGTCTTTCCGTTCGAGAGCCGGCGGAGCTTCCCGCCGGTCGGACCGGAGGCGTTGATCATCCGCTCGAGTTCCAGGCTGGTGATCACGTCCGGATCCTCTCCGTAGCGGTACTGGGGCTTGCACCGTGGGTCGATCGGGTCGTACCCGGTCGTGAGAACGATCGCCGCCGCCTCGATCGACACCTCGTGGTCATGGTCCTCCCGCAGGATCGCGTCGAGGCCGCAGACATCGTAGCAGAGCCCGCACTCGATGCAGTGGACCGTGTCCCGAGTGACCACGTTCGGCACCGCCTGGGCGTGGGGGGTATAAATCGCCTTCCGGACGCCGACACCGGCATCGAACCGGTTGTAGACCTCGACCGGGCAGACAGCGATGCAGTCTCCGCACCCGGTGCAGCGGCTCTCGTCGACGAACCGGGGATGCTCGGTGATGGTCACCGAGAACCGGCCGCGCTCTCCCTCCACCCGGGTCAGCTCGGAGAGTGTGTGGACGTGGATCCTGGAGTGGCGGGAGACCTCGACCATCTTTGGAGAGAGGATGCACATCGAGCAGTCGTTGGTCGGAAAGGTCTTGTCGAGCTGGGCCATCCGGCCCCCGATCGAGGGCTCCCGTTCGACGAGATGGACGTCCAGCCCGTGGTTGGCGATGTCCAGGGCGGCCTGGCAGCCAGCCACTCCGCCCCCGACCACGACCACGCTAGGAGGCATCTCGGTACCGCCCCGCGAGTTCGACATACGCCCCCGCGTTCCGCCGAATATGTGCCCGCTGCTCTTCAGTCGTCGCCTTCACGACTTTTCCCGGGATACCGATCACGACCGAACCGGGCGGGATCCGCGCCCCTTCGGTCACGAGCGCGCCAGCCCCGATCAGAGTGTCCTCGCCGATCTCGGCACCGTTCAGCACGATCGCCCCCATCCCGACAAGCACCCGGTCGCCGATCGTGCACCCGTGGAGGATCGCTCCGTGTCCGACCGAGACCTCTCGCCCGATCAGGACGGGGTGGCCGTCCGAGGTGTGGACGACGCAGTTGTCCTGGACGTTCGAGTCGGGGCCGATCGAGATCCGGTCCTTGTCTGCCCGGACCACGGCCCCGAACCAGATCCCGACACGGTCCCCCAGCGTGACGTCACCGAGAACCGTCGCATTCGGGGCGACGAAGACCTCGGCACCGACCGTACCAGCATCCATATTACCGGAGAGGTGGATACGCATGGGGCATGAAGATTATGGTGGGGGGCACCTTCGACCCGCTCCACGACGGGCACCGGCGTCTCCTCGCCCGCTCGTTCGAACTCGCCGGTCCCGGTGGGCGCGTGATCATCGGGCTGAGCTCGGATGTGTTCGCCGGGTCCAAGACCCACCCGGTCAGGCCGTACAGTACCCGGATGGCCGGGATCGAACGGTTCATTCGTGAGAGCGGGTACGCCACTGCATACGAGATCGAGCCGCTCTTCGATCGCTTCGGCTCTGCGCTCGACATGGACTTCGACGCGATCGTCGTCTCGGAGGAGACCCTGCCGGTGGCGATCGAGATCAATCGCCTGCGCCGTGAGCGGCAGAGAGGGAAAGTCGACATCCACCAGATCACCTGCGTGCTGGCGGAGGACGGGCGGTGGATCTCCTCGACCAGGATCTACCGCGGCGAGATCGACGAACACGGCCGACTCATGGCCGAATAGGATCCGGCGACGGACGATCGCGCGGGGGGGCCCGGATCGGCGATGAAACCCGGGATGCGAGAGGGAGCCTCCGCCAGGGAAGGGGTTGTTACCCGACGGGCATCAACCCGGGGTGCCGGCCGGTGACGCTCCGTCCACCCCCGGGCTCAACGACGTACGTGTTCTCTGTCCCGACCATCCCGACGCCAGTGATACCCTTCTTGGGTTCGAGCGCGATCGTCATTCCTCCCTCGAGGGGCTCATCGAACCCCCGGGCGATCACCGGGCTCTCCGCGATCTCGAGCCCGATCCCGTGTCCCAGGAACTGCACGCATCGCGAGCCGTAGCCCATGAAGTTCTCGAGGAATGCAGGTTCCAGCCCGGCCATGACCGTGTCGTAGATCGTCGAGGGGAGCGCACCGGGCACCAGGAGCCGGGCGATGGCGTCCTGTATCGCGACGCACCGCTCATGTGCCGCGACGGCCTCTTCCGGGAGCTCCTGGCCGAAGACGTACGTCATGGTCTTATCTGTGTGGTACCCGGCCATCCCGCACCCGATGTCGACGAAGACGAGATCGCCATCCGCGAGCCGCCGGCTCCGGCTTCCATATAGCGGGACAGCCGGGGACATGCCGGCGTTCCCGCCGGGACTGTCGAGGTACGTCGGGTAGATCGAGCTCTCGCCGAAGCCGATCAGGCCCAGCACGATCTCTGACTCAAACATGCCGAACCGGACGATCCCATGGTGGCCCTCCTCGATCATCAGGGAGTAGATCTCGGTCGTCAGTTCGGCCTCGGTCATCCCTTCGCAGAGGATCTCCGGCACCCGGTCTTCCAGGACACGGCGGTGGATCACCCCCGACCGTTCGATGCGGGTGATCTCGTAGGGGCTCTTGACGGCCCGTGTCCGGGCCACCACGTTGTCAAGCGGCCGCACGTCTCTGAACGGGAGGTGCTTGCGAAGACGGGCGCAGGCGGCGATCGGCACCTGCTCGGTCTCGAGGTGGACCGTCGCCGGGATTGACGGCATCGCCGCCGCAGCGTCGCGGTAGCTCCGCATCGGCCGGATCACGGAAAAGAGCGACTCGTCCACGGCTCGCTCGTAACTGCGGCGGACCCAGAGGCAGGCATCGCCGTCACGGGGGACGAGGAGCATGCCGTCCTGCATCGTGCCCGTGAAGTAATAGAGGTTGATCTTGCTGAGAACGACGGCGAGTTCCCATTCGGGGTCGACGTCGTCCATCAGGTGTCGGAACCGGTGCAGGCGGTGCTCGAGCTCGTCTGCCGGGACCTTCGACTCCATACCATGGATCTTGCTCGCCGAGCCTATATATCGTGGTGACCAGGACAGGAGGAGCCGATCCGCGAGATCGGTCAATCTCCGGCGCGGGCTTCAGAGGATGTGCTCGGCGATCTCCTTCGAGATCAGCCAGTCGCAGTAGTGGCAGCGCAGGCCGTTCGAGACGACGATGAAACGCGAGCGGGCCGGTTCGGCCGTGTTCGTGATGCAGCCCGGGTTCGGGCAGCGGACGACGCCGAGCAGTTCTCGCGGGTGCTCGACCCCCTTCTTCTCGATCACCTCGAACTCCCGGATGATGTTGATCGTCGCGTTCGGTGCAAGGAGCGCGATCCGGTCGACCTCCTCCTTGCGGAGCTCACGGTTCTCGATCTTGACGATGTCCTTCCTGCCGACGCGCCCCGAGGCGACATTCGTCGCTACCGATACCTCTTCGGCAGTCGTGCCGGTAATACCCAGGATCCGGAGCACGTTCAGGGCCTGGCCGGCGGTGATGTGGTCGATCACGGTCCCATGCCGAATCGGGCTGATCAGGAGGCCCTGCGGCCCTCGCCGGGTCATCCCATCACCTCGCTCAGCATCGCCATCCTGACCGAGACGCCATGGTGGGCCTGCTCGAAGTACTTCGCATTCGGGAGGGCGTCAACCCCGGGGTCGATCTCATCCATGCGCGGGAGCGGGTGGAGCACGATCATGTGGGGCTGGGCGCGCAGGACGAGGTCTGGGGTGATACGATAGGACGAGGCGACGTCCAGATAACTGGCGACGTCGGGGAATCGTTCTCGCTGGATCCGGGTTACGTACAGAACATCAAGGTCTTCGATCACGTCCTCGACGGCACAGTGCTCAGTCACCACGGTCCCCCGCCCGGCCAGCTCGTGGATGATCCCGGACGGGAGCTCGAGCCCTTTCGCTGAGACGGCCGCGATCTCGGCGCCGTAAAGTGAGAGCGCAATCGCGAGCGAATGGGTTGTCCGACCGTACCGGAGGTCCCCCAGGAGCCCGACCCGGAGCCCGTCGAGTGGCATCGACTTCCGGATCGTGTAGAGGTCGAGCAGGGTCTGCGATGGATGCTGACCCGCACCGTCGCCCGCGTTGATCACGGGGACGGACGCGAACTCCGAGGCGAGGCGCGCCGCCCCCTCTCTCGGGTGCCGGAGCACGATCGCGTCGACATACCCCGAGACGACCCGGATCGTATCGGCCAGGGTCTCGCCCTTCGCCACCGACGAGGCCTCGACCGAGCCCATGCTGAGCGAGACCCCACCGAGCCGGGCCATCGCCGATTCGAACGACATCCGTGTCCGGGTCGAGGGTTCGAAGAAGAAGAGGCCCAGGATCCGGCCAGCAAGGAGGCCAGGGTCGAAGCGCCGCGCCTCGATCTCGGCCGCCCGGTCCAGGAGGCCGTCGATCTCGTCTCGCTCGAGGTCCCGCACCGAGATGATGTGCCGCATACTAGCGCCTCGCGAAGGTGAGATAACCCGTGTGACAGACCCGGGTCGACGGGCGTGTTCCCCGTGCAGAGCGCGTCATCTCGCGCTCGATCAGCTCGATCGCACGCACCTCGTCAAAGAGGGCGGAGGCTGCATCGTGGACCACCTGGAACTGCTCGATGAACGGGGTGTAGCAGGCGAGGTAGCCCCCCGGCACCAGGAGCCCGTAGGCGTGGTTGACGTGTTCTGCCCGGCACTCCATGTCGAGGTGGACCACGTCGAACCTGCCGGTCGCCTCAAGGACGTCGCCGGCGATCACCGTGACGTTCTCAAGCCCGGCGTCGCGCACGTTCTTCTCGGCAAGGGCAGCGAACTCCGGGCGCCGCTCACGGGTCTCCACCTCGCCCGCGACCGAGCCGAAGAAGATCGCGGCGATCCCCGAGCCCGTCCCTGCATCGAGGACGCGGTCGCGCCGGTTCATGCCGGTGTTCGCGATCACGGCCCCGATCTCCTTTGGGTGCATCGGGGCACCCGAACGGCGGGCGTGGGTAAAAAAGTCGGTGGGGCGAGGCCTCCGTGCGGTAAACTGCCGGCCCAGGTGGGTCTCGACCAGGCTCCCCTCCGAGAGGTCGACCAGGTCCCCGAGCTGGATCATCCCGAGGTCTGTCGAGAGGACGCCCTCTCCTGCCCGGACATAGAACTCGCGCCCGTTCCCGGCGAGGAGCACGCGATCGCCCGCCGCGAACACGGTATTCACCCCCGTTCGGCGAGGGCGAGGATCGCCCCCGCGATGTCGCCGTCGGCGGCTTCGAGCGCGGCACGGGCCTCGTCAGGGGAGACCGAGGCCTGCTCACTCACGAGGGCAATGTCCTCCTCGGGGATGACGGCGGCGGCCGGCTCGAAACGGGGTTCCCCACCCGAGACCTGGTAGGTCGTGACCCCCTGCATGGTCATCGCCACGACCTCGGCCTCGCCGAAGACGTACCGGCCCTCGGGCGTGGTGATCACGATCGACGAAACGTTCTCGATCGGGGCGACCTCCATGCCCATCTTCTTCATCATCGCCTTCATCTGCTTGGGATTGATTCCGCCAGGTAACACGCTACTCCCTCCCGGATCTAACGTTGACCGCGACCCCATACATACATGCCGTCATCTCGTCTCCCGAGAGCATGGCCGTCCCGGTCGCGACGAGCCGGTCGTCGGACGCGACCACGAGCACCTCGTCGCCGGCCCGGATCCCGGGGTCCGCCCCCACCACGTGCCGTGCCATCGCGTTCTTACCGACCGCGACGAACTCCTCGACCTCGTCGAGGATCACCACCCGGTAGGAGGGCGCGGGGAGGACCGCGTGGAGGCGCCGCGCCCCCTCGATCCCGAGGGTGAGTCGGCCGTCCTGGGCCCGGATCGTCGCGAGACGGTCCCTTCCGAGCATGATGTTCCGCACCCGGCCGGTCGTCGATCGGGTGAAGCTGACCTCGTCCGGGAAGAGCGCGGCGCCCATGCCGCGACCGAACTGGAGGTCGGCGATCGTCCGGACCCGCTCATGCGAGCTGGTCTCGAAGCAGTTCGTTGACACGACTGACAAACACCTCCTCTGCGTCGCGGGGGATGAAGGCTCCGGCCGCGATCGGGTGGCCCCCGCCCCCACCGCCGTACTCCCCCGAGGCCATCGTCAGCACCGCCTGGAGGTCGACCCCGCGCCGTACCGACCACTCGTTGGTGCGCATGCTCACTTTCGTGAGGGATGGGTCCTCGGGGAGGGTACACATGATCAGGATCGGTTTTCTCCAGTTCAGTTTCCCGAGCGCCATCCCGGCCCCGATCCCGATGATCGTGTCGGGGTAACGGTCGCCGACATGCAGGTACTGCAGGTGCGAGAGCTCGGTGACGCCCGTCTCCAGGATGAACTGGAGCAGTTCCCGGATGATCGTCCGGTGGTTGTTGAGCATGTACTCCGCCTCCCGGTAGACCTGGCCCCGGTCGCCGCAGCAGACCGACGAGCCGATGCGGGGCTTCGCCCACCGCCCGCAGGCGTTCAGAAGGGTCGCAAACTCCGACGCGTTCCGAAGCGGGCTGCGCTCGCACTCGTCGACGAAGAGATACGACTCGGCAAAGAGACGGTCCACGCCCTCGCCGTTCGCGAGGAGCTGCTGGACGAGCGCACTGGTGATCGCCATCTTCTCGTCCCTGTCGAGTTCCTCCCAGACCCGGTAGCGACCGTCCCGGGCCTTCAGGGGCACGCCCACCTTCTGGAGAAACCGCTCGGCCCCCCGGACATCGTTCGTGATCCCCGGTATCCGGGGGTCGTCGTTATACGAGAGGCAGACGTGAACCGGCCGGGTAGAGGTCCCATAGCAGTTCAGGTCCTTTCTGACCAGCCGGACCGAACCGTGGTCGACCCCGTCCTGGACGATCTCCGCCGCAGGCCCGACCAGCCCAAGGGTCTCGCGCGCCATCATATCGCCGACGTTGCCGACGATCGCGACCTTCGCCAGGTCGATATTTTCGGCGTCGAGTTCCCGGGCGACAAAGTAGGCGACGCCGGCGGCGGATAGCCGGGTGAACCCATGCGGCACCCCGTTCACCTGCTGGTACGGGACGTCGCACGGCTGGGCAACGTGGTGATCGAGGATCAGGACCTCCTCCGCGGAGAGGCCCCGCTCCTCGAGCAGGTTCTGCTGGCCGGCGCCGAGGTCGACGAAGATCTTGAGGGAGTCGTCCTCGGGGACGGCCTTCATGGTCAGGGGCTCGAGCTGGCGGACGAAGTAGGAGCTGACCGGGATGCCCGCGCGCGAGATCGCCGTCCGGGTGATCGCCTCGCTCGAGATCCCGTCCGCGTCGATGTGAGAGATCACCGAGACCGACGCCGCGCTCCGGATCGTCCTGGCCGCACCTCGCACCTCCTCGGAAAAGCCCATACTGATGTATGATTAACGCCCTGTAACTGGATAAGGGTGACTCATGAGGCTGACGGATTGCCGGGAGTTTGCTGAACGGGGACTGATCGAGGCGGCACGCATGCGGGCGGTCGACCGGAACGCGATGGCCCTCGGGCTCTCGTCGCTCCAGATGATGGAGGCGGCAGGCACTGCCCTCGCGCGGGCCGCACTCGAAGAGGCGCCGGCCCGCGTGCTGGTGCTCTCAGGCCGGGGCAACAACGGCGGGGATGGGCTGGTCGCGGCCCGCCACCTCGCAGGAGATGTCGAGGTCACGGTCGCCGCGATGGACGGTACAAGAACCCCCTCGAACGCGGAGCAGGCGGCACTCCTCGCCGGCGCAGACGTGCCGATGTGGAGGATCGGGTGTGCGGCGGAGGCGCTCGCTCTCGAACCGGAGTTCGCACAGGCAGACCTGGTGATCGACGCCCTTCTCGGGATCGGTGCCGTCCCGCCGCTCCGGGAGCCGGCGGCGACGCTCGTTGGGCTGGTGAACGCGTCCTCCGTGCGAGTGCTCGCGGCGGACGTGCCGACACCCGGGTGCCGGGCCGACCGGGTGCTGGCCTTCCACCGGCCGAAGACGGAGGGGGCCGAGACCGTGCCGATCGGTATCCCGCTCGAGGCGGAGATCTGCGCCGGGCCCGGGGACCTCCTCACCCTCTCGCGCCGCGCGACCGACGCCCACAAGGGAGACGGGGGTCGCGTCCTGGTGGTCGGGGGAGGACCGTACCAGGGGGCCCCGTACCTCGCCGGGCTCGCCGCGCTCCGGGCCGGTGCCGACATCGTCCTCATCGCGACACCGGCCCCGCTCCCGTACCCCGACGTGATCACCATCCCGGTGGAGGGTGCGGACGGCTGGCACGAGGCCCTCGAACGGCTGTCCGGCGAAGCGGAGCGGTCAGACGCGGTGGTGATGGGGAACGGCCTTGGACCAGGATCGGCCGGTATCGCCGCCGGACTGGCCCCGTCCTGCAGGCGCGCCGTGGTGGACGCCGACGCACTTCGCCTCCCCCTCCCGGTGGCCCGCAAGACGGTCTACACCCCCCATGCAGGTGAGTTTGCCCGGACCTTCGGACCGCTTCCGGAGGACGGGATTGCAGCCCGGGCCCGGGCCGTGCGGCGTGCGGCCACGGAAGGGGTGGTCCTTTTAAAGGGGCCGGTCGACATCGTCTCGGACGGCGAGCGCGTCCGGTTCAATCAAACCGGCACCTCCGCGATGACCGTTGGAGGAACGGGCGACGTGCTCGCGGGCGTGATCGGCGCGCTCCTCTGCCGCCTTCCCCCGTTCGAGGCAGCCATCGCCGGGGCGTTTGCAGCCGGATTGGCCGGCGAGGAGGCGGCCTGCGGCAGGACTGCCGGCCTCTTCGCCTCCGACATGCTTACACGGCTGCCGGATGTACTGTATGGAGGGAGCCAGGATGCCTGAGTTCACGCATATCGAAGGGGGGGCCGCCCGGATGGTCGACATCACGGCGAAGGACGAGGTCGCACGACGGGCACGGGCGGCAGGACGGATCCATCTCCGGCCCGAGACCCTGAAAGCGATCGCCGGAGGAACCGTCGTGAAGGGGAACGTGCTCGCCACCGCTCGCGTGGCCGCCGTCCTCGCCGTGAAAGACACCTCGAGGACCATCCCGATGTGCCACCCGATCCCGATCGGCTCGATCCGCGTCGACTTCGAGCAGGAGGAGGACTGGATAGAGGCGATCGTGGAGGTCGCCACCACCGGCCGGACGGGGGTCGAGATGGAGGCGCTCGTTGGAGTCTCGGCCGCGTTGCTCACGGTCTGGGACATGGTGAAATCGGCCGAGAAGGACGACAAGGGCCAGTACCCAGTCACCAGGATCGACGCAATCCGCGTTGTGGAGAAGGTGAAGGGGTTTCCCGGGGCGCAGCCTTAAAGACCCCTCGCACTGAGATATAAAGGCACTCGGGATCCGTCCCGAGAAGGAATGTGGCGGTCTATCCGCTGAACCTCTGGTGATCGCAATGTCGAGATCAGTCTACAGTTATATCAGGGAGGCCTGGAAGAAGCCCGAAGAGACGGGCGTCTCGGCCCTCCTCTGGGAGCGCATGCAGCTCTGGCGGCGGGAGGGGACCGTGGTCCGTATCGCGCGGCCGACACGGCTTGACCGGGCCCGGTCACTCGGGTACAAGGCCAAGCAGGGCGTCATCGTGGTCCGGGCGAAGGTCCGGCGCGGTGGCCGACGGATGTCGCGGTACGTCCGCGGGCGCCGGACGGCGAACATGGGAATTCGCCGTGCGACCCCGGGCAAGTCGCTCCAGCGGATCGCCGAGGAGCGCGCCTCGAACCGGTTCCCGAACATGGAGGTCCTCAACTCCTACTGGGTTGGCCAGGACGGCCGCCAGAAGTGGTTCGAGGTGATCCTGGTCGACGGTCACCACCCGGCAATCCTCGCGGATCCGCAGCTCGCCTGGATGGGCCGGACAACCCAGCGTGGCCGGGCCGAGCGCGGCAAGACCAGCGCCGGGCAGAAGGGCCGCGGGATGCGCCGCAAGGGCCGTGGAACCGAGAAGAACCGCCCCTCGCTCCGCTCGCACGCGAACCGGGGCAAGTAACCCCCTTTTTTATGCGGACCGACGCCCGCACCCACATCAACGGAGACACCACCCTTGAGCGGATGGCACGCGAAGCGGGCGCTCTCGGTTTTCAGGCGATCGTCGCCGTCGGGGCGCCGGCAGGATCGTTCGGCGGCGTACGGGTGATTCCGGGGGTGTCAATCGAGGCGCCCAACCCGAACCGGGCGATCTCCGCCATTCGTAAGGCGCCGCCGGGCGCCTTCGTGACCCTCCAGCTCGGCGATGGGCCGTTCAACCGGGCGGCCGCCTCGCTGCCGGGGGTGCACGCCCTATCGGGAGTCCACCTCTGCAGGAAGAACGCCTTCGACCACGTCGCAGCCAGGACAGCGGCCGAACGGGGGGTGGCCGTCGAGCTGCTCCTCGCCCCGCTCATCCAGGAACGGGGGTCCACCCGTCAGTCGGTCCTCCGCCGCTATGCCGACGTGCTCGTGCTCCACAACCGCTATGGATTTCCGCTCGTGCTCGGTTCGGGGGCCCGCTCCTGCCTCGAACTCCGGGCACCGCGCGCCGCCGCCGCCCTCGGCGGGCTCTTCGGCCTGGACCATGATGGGGTCGATGCGGCCCTATCCGGGGTCGACAGACTCCTAGCTCCGAAGACCCCCGTGCAGGTGGTCGAATGAAGCCTCGCCCCCCGACACTGCGGCAGGACCGGCGCTACCTGCTCGTCCGTACCGCCCCACCGTACGTCCGGCTCGAGGGAAAGCCGCTCTACCTGGCGATCGGTGAGGCCGTCACCGGCCTCTTCGGGGACCAGGGGGCGGCCCGGATCGACCAGGCCGTCGTCGCCGTCATGCCCGGGTACGCGATGGTCCGCTGTCGGCGCGGGGAGGAGGAACGGTTGATCGCGGCCATCGCCACGATCACCGGGGTCGAGGGGCAGCGCATCGCCCTCCACCCCAGGGCGACCTCGGGCACGATCCGGAGCCTCCGCGACAGGATCGTCCCGGCCCCGGAACCTGTCGACCTCGGGGGCGATGGCAGCGAGGGAAGCCCGTGCCGCGTCCGGATCGGGGCGGAACGGGTCGATGCTATCGTGCATGATTATAAAGGGGAGAACGTATTACACTTCGAGACCATTCATCCTGAGGACAGATAATGCAGCCACAATACCAGATGGGATACGACCGGGCGATCACCGTCTTCTCGCCCGACGGCCGGCTCTACCAGGTCGAATATGCCCGGGAGGCGGTCAAGCGCGGCACCACCGCGATCGGTATCAAGGGGAAGGACGGCATCGTTCTTCTCGTCGACAAGCGCGTCAACTCGAACCTGCTGGAGCCGAGCTCGATTGAGAAGATCTTCAGGATCGACGACCACATCGGGGTGGCCTCCTCCGGGCTCGTCGGCGACGCACGCTCGCTCGTCGACCGCGCGCGGATCGAGAGCCAGATCAACCGAGTCTCGTATGACGAGGAGATGGACGTGGAGATGCTCGCCAAGAAGCTCTGCGACCACATGCAGACCTACACCCAGTTCGGCGGGGCCCGGCCGTACGGCACGGCCCTCCTGATCGCCGGCCGTTCGGAGGGCCAGTTCCGGCTCTTCGAGACAGACCCCTCGGGGACGCTCCTCGAGTACAAGGCGACCGGGATCGGGATCGGCAGGAACTCGGTGATGAAGGTCTTCGAGGAGGAGTACCGGCCCGACCTCACGCTCCAGGACGCGATCCTGCTCGGGCTCAAGGCGCTCCACGCGGCGACCGAGGGGAAGTTCGACGTCAACATGGTCGAGATCGGCGTGGTCGCCGACGAGGTGCCCGCCTTCAGGAAGATGTCCCGCGAAGAGGTTGCCGGGTACGTCGACCTGATCGAGAAGGACGCGGCGTAGGGACGACGATGATCCCCCTGGACCAGGCCGTCGTCGCGCGACTGGAGAGCCACGGAGAGCGGTTCGAACTGCTGGTTGACCCCGACCAGGCGAGCCGGTACCGCCACGGGGAGGAGGTCGACCTCGAGGACGTGGTCGCTGCCCTCTTCGTCTTCGAGAACGCCTCGCGTGCGGAGCGTGCGTCCGACGAGGCGTTGAAGAAGGCCTTTCACTCGACCGTCTTCGAGGAGGTCGCCCCCCAGATCATCAAGAAGGGCGAGATCCAGCTGACCGCCGAACAGCGGCGCCAGATGATCGCCGAGAAGCGAAAGCAGGTGGTCACGTTCATCGCGCGGAACGCGGTCAACCCCCAGACGGGCCTGCCGCACCCGGCAAAGCGGATCGAGATGGCGATGGAGGAAGCACGAGTGGGGATCGATCCGACGCGCCACCTCGACGTTCTCGTGAAAGAGACGGTGAAGGCCCTCCGGCCGATCCTCCCGATCCGGTTCGAAGAGCTCCGCCTCGCCGTCAGGATTCCACCCGACAACGCGGCACGGGCCTACGCGGATATCGCTGCCGCCGCGACGATCGAGCAGGAGGAGTGGCAGAAAGACGGGTCCTGGATCTGCGTCGTACGGATTCCTGCCGGGATCCAGGACGACTTCTACGCGCTGGTGAACCGCCTCTCAAAGGGCGACGCCGACGTGAAGAAGCTCAAACAGATATATTAGGCCAGAGAGCTGATACATAAAGACTGCAATTCGAGGGAAGAGGACAATGGCACGTTCACAGAGGAAGCACAAGGCAAAGGGAAAAGTCACCGGGAGCGCCGGTCGTTTCGGACCCCGGTATGGACGGTTCATCCGGAAGCGCGTCAACGAGATGGAGAAGGTCACGAACGCGCTCCACCGCTGTGAGCGCTGCGATACGTTCGCAGTCCAGCGGAAGGGGACCGGCATCTGGACATGTCGCAAGTGCGGGTTCACGTTCGCGGGCGGCGCGTACGTGCCGCAGACGCCCGTCCAGGCGGTCGCAGTCCGGACGATCGAGAGGATGCTCAAGGGGGTATAACCTCTCCATGGCCGCCAGCTACAAATGCGCGCGGTGCAAGCACAGGGTTGAGATTGATGTCAACGTGCGCTGCCCGTACTGCGGGCACAGGATCCTCTTCAAGGAGCGCGGGGCCGGGATCAAAGAGCTGAAAGCTCGATGACCCTGGTCTCGACCTCGCGCAAGGCGGCGCCCGGGATACGGGCGCTCGCGCGCGGGCTCGCGTTCGCACTCGAGGGGCGATACATGGCGCGGGGCAAGACAGGCCTGCGCGAACTCGTCACACTCGACCGCACACTCTCACTCTTTATTCTGGAGACGGACGGTCTCCGGCTTCGTATCTTCCAGGACGGCGAGCCCGGGCCCTCGTACCGGGTCACCGCCCACGAGGAGCGGGTGCGTGCCGGCTCCTTCGACCGAAGACTTCTTGCCGCGGGCTGGGTGCGTGAACAGCTCCCACCAGGGCTCGATGCCGGCCAGCTCGACGACGGGTGGGACCTTGGATACGACGGGCCCCAGCGCCTCCAGTACCGCCTGCGGCTCGTTCCCGAGGGGGGAGCCGCCGGTGACGACACCTGACCGGCACCGGGCTATCTTCCGCTTCTCGACGCCGAGAGCTGCCGCCCACCTTGCCGCGCTCGAACCCGAGCTCGTCGACGAGGAGGGGATGCGGTCGTCCGCCTCGCTGAGGCTCGTCAATACCGACACCCTCGAACTCGTGGTGACGGCGCCTGATATCCCCTCGCTCCGCGCCGCCCTGAACATGTGGTTGCGACTCGTCCGTGTGGCAGACGAGACAGCCAGCCTCGTCGGAGATATGCGGGGCGGGACGGGCCTGGCCGGCGAGTCGCGCACGGTCAAATAGAGAATCTTATTATTTTGGGAGCATACGGGGCACCATGTCTCGCATCTCCCGACTCCTGAGATACGCCGGGGTCGCCCTCGTTGCAGCGGTCCTCGTCCTCTACGTTGCCCTTCCGATCGGTTTTGCCGCGTTCGCCTCGCTCCCCCACCCCACCCGGGTTGGTGCGCCACCCGAGGGCTTCACAGAGGTCAATCTGACGGCCGACGATGGGGTCCCGCTCGTCGCCTGGTACGCCCCCTCGAGGAACGGGGCCGCGATCGTCCTCCTCCACGGCGCCACGGACTCCCGCGAGGGCATCCGGGGACACGCGGAGATGCTCCGCGACGCCGGCTACGGGGTGCTCGCCCCGGATCTCCGCGGACACGGGGCGAGCGGGGGGAGCGGAAACGCCTTCGGGTGGGAGGGCACCCGTGACGTCCGGGCTGCCGTCGCCTACCTCGAGGCGCAGGAGGGAGTGCGCACGATCGGGGGGCTCGGCCTCTCACTCGGGGGAGAGGTCCTGCTCGGGGCGCTGAACGCGACACCGTCCCTATCCGCGGTTGCCGCCGACGGAGCTACCCACCGGTGCACCGCCGAGTTCCTCGCCGTCCCCGGTCGGGAAGGGCTTCTTCGGAGCGGGGTGACACGCCTGATGTACACTGCGACCGGGGCCTTCACTGGCGAGGTGCCTCCCGTCCCGATGGTGGAGGCCATCGCTGGCGCGCCGAACGCCCGTCTGCTCCTGGTGGCCGCTGGACAGGAGCCCGACGAAGCTTCGTATGGCACCGCGTTCGTGGAGGCGGCAGGGCCGGGGAGGGCCGAGCTCTGGGTCGTGCCGGGCGCGACGCACACCGGGGCGTTCGG
This sequence comes from Methanoregulaceae archaeon, assembly GCA_050178135.1. Lineage (GTDB taxonomy): Archaea > Halobacteriota > Methanomicrobia > Methanomicrobiales > Methanospirillaceae > UBA288. Next base: position 20,639 of record JBFXGJ010000025.1, read on the forward strand.
GCAGGATCCCGAGGCGTACCGGAAGCGGGTGACGGAGTTCTTCCAGACCGCACTGCTCGCCGAGAATGTGTGAGAGGCCAGGCTGACCGGAGAGACGCCCCGGGCTCCCGGTCAAATCCGCAGGACCGGTGAGCACAAAAAAGGGAGGAGTTCAGGCCGTCTGGACCTGGGAAAGGGTCAGGTCAGCCACCGCGTGGCTGAAGGAGAGCATCAGCGAATCCTCGGTCTTGCTCACCACGTGCGTCGTCCTGAGCGCATAGCTCGGGGTGGTGGTGTTGTCGGAGAGCGATGCCGGGTTCTCGGCGAACGCGAGGACCATCTCGTCTCCGATCGTGGCGTTGGCGAAGTCACCGCCGAGCTGGTCGAACTGCTCTGCTGTATAGTTCTGTTCCTCGGTGACGTTGGCATCGAGCCGGATCGACTTGGTCCCGCCCGGGTGCATCCCGACGACGCCCATCGAGATGGCGTCGTACTCCTGGCCGAAGAGCGTGTAGTTGGCTCCGCTGCTCGGCGCGACGATCGGGATGGTCTTCATGGTCCCGTTGAACGGGAGACCCGCATCGATCACAAACGGCGAGACGAGGAAGACAGACCGGTTCTCCTTGATCGCATTGGAGTAGACAGTCTGGCTGGTGGTCAGGATCGGCCGGTTCTGATCGTCGCGGATGGTGAGGTCGGTCAGGACAACGGACCCGGTCTTCACCGTCTGGAACATGTTGAGCCAGCTCGTCCCCATCGAGGAGACGACCATCAGGACGACGAAGAGGACGCCGACCGAGACGAAGAGGACCTTCTTCCAGAGGGCCGTCCCCGGCTCATCGGCCGGTTTCGCCGGACCCTTCCGCTTGGTGGACTGGTTCCGCCCGGCCTTCGGTCTGGGCTGATCTGTCATTTCGTATAGGTCGTCCGTCGGGCGTGATAAACATAGGGTTTTTCCCTCACCCGGGTTCGACGACGGAACCCGTATCTAAGGCGGAGTCGACCGTACCTGACGGATGGCGGGACGGGACGAGACAGAGGTCGCCGTAAGGCTCGTTTTTGTCGGGCTGGTGTGGGGCGCGGCATACGTCGCGGGCCGTTACGTCGCCGGTGAGATGACCCCTTTTTCCGCGGTTGCAACGAGGTCCATCCTCGCCTCGCTCTGTCTCGGACTCGTCCTGGCCGCATCCCCTCGTGGGACACGGACGGTGGCGCGCGCAGATCTTCCGGCTATGATCTTCCTGGGGCTTTCGGGTGTCTTCGGGTTCAACGTCCTCTTCTTTCTCGGCCTCGAGTCGACTGGCGCGGTGAACGGCACCCTGATCGGAGCGATGAACCCGGTGCTGACGGCACTGCTGGCCGCCCTCCTCCTCCGCGAACGGCTCGGACACCTCCAGTGGCTCGGCGTCGTCCTTTCGTTCGTCGGCGTCCTGTTCGTGGTCTCGAACGGATCTCCGGAGACCCTCCTCGCCCTCAGTCTCAACCGGGGAGACCTCCTGCTCTTCGCAGCGGTCATCTGCTGGGCGGTCTACTCGGTCGCGGGCCGACGCCTCTTCCGCCGATACCCGGCGGTGACGGTCACCGCGTATGCCTATTTCGTCAGCACGGCGCTCGTCCTCCCGCTGGCGCTGGTGGAGTCCGCGGGCGCGATCGGGCCCATGCTGCCTGAATCCCCGATCGTCTGGGCGGCACTCCTCTTCCTTGCCACTCTCTGCTCAGTCCTCGGTTTCATCTGGTGGAACCGGGGCGTTGCGGTGCTCGGCCCCTCCCGCACCGCGGTCTTTTACAACCTGGTGCCGGTCTCCGGGATTGTCCTCGGGAGCCTCCTTCTCGGAGAGGTGGTGACACTCTTCCATCTCGCCGGGGCGACCCTCGTCTGCACCGGGGTGTACCTGGCCGTCAGAAAGACCGAACGATGACGGGGCGGCGTGCCACCAGAAAGTCCGCGAAAAATAGGGTTGAGAAGGTTACCGGCGCCGTGCTGCAAGGCCGAAGAGGGCCAGCCCGGCGAGCGCACCGGCGATCCCCACCGCGGAGAGCGGGGACTTCGCCGTGGTGGTTGCCGCCGTCGTTGCCGCCGTGGTGGGGACTGTCGTCGGGAGCAGGGTCAGCGTGGCCTGGAGGTCGATCGTCTCACCCTTTGCCGGGTAGGTGCTGATCGTGCCGTTGAAGGTCGCGTAGCCGTCCTTCACGATTGACCAGGTCCGGTAGGGTGTGCCGGTCACGTAGACCGGGACATTCAGGACGCCGTTCGCGATCTGCCCCTTGAGGTCGGCATCGAAGTAGACGTTCGCGCCCTCGGCGTTCGAGTGAACGAGGTAGGCGCCCATGTCACCGCCGATCGGTGCCACCGTCGTCGCGGGTGGCAGAGGCTCGAGGAAGGCGTAGAGGTGCACGATCTCTCCCTTGCCGGGGTATTGGGAGATCGGGGCCGAGTAGGGCTCGTACCCGCTCGCCGTCACCTTGAGGGTCTTGTAGGGCGTGCCGGTGACGTAGACGGGAGCGAAGACCTCGCCGTTCTGGACCGTCCCGACGCTGTCGCCGTCAAGAGAGACCATCGCGCCCTCCACCTGGCAGTAGATCAGATACGCACCGCGGTCGCCGCCGATCGGGGTCGGAGTCTCGCGCGGGACCAGGCTCACCGGGATGGTGACGATCTCGTTTGGAGACGGTGCGCGCGGGATCGCGCCGTTCGCTGAGAGGTACCCGGACGCCTGGACCGAGTACCGCTTGAACGGGGTGCCGGTCGTATAGACCGGGACCGAGAGCGCACCGTCCTGGATGACGCCCTGGAAGCTGCCGTCCATGAAGACGTAGGCCCCCTCGACGTTGCAGGTGAACCGGAACGTCCCGGTCTGGCCGCCGATCGGCGACTTGACCAGGCTCACCTCGAGGTCGACGATCTGCCCGCCGCTCGGGTATACAGGGAGCATGGAGAGGTACGGTTCGTACCCGTCCGCCTCGACCCGATACGTCTGATACGGGGTGCCGGTCGCGTAGACCGGGACCATCAACATTCCGTTGGAGATCGTACCCTTGTCTTCACCATCGAACCAGACGGTGGCGCCGTCGACGGGGCACTTGACGTTGAACGCGCCGACAGAACCGCCGATCGGGGTTGCCGCGAGAGCGGGAGATACACAACAGGCCAGAACCAGGCCGATTGACAGGAGATACAGTGATGTTCGCACAGGAGATGCCTCCTTTGTCTAATAGGTTACAGGACGCACGGATAATACCGGCGGGATCGATCCGGAGACGCCGGCTCGAGACATCGGCCCGGAGCGCCCGGTCCCCTCTCGTGCAGGGAACGGGAAAAAATGTGAAAGGAGGTATGAGGATCTTAGAACCGGGGGCGCCGGTGCTTGGGGAGGCACTCCTGGCAGTAGACAGGGCGGCCCTCGGTCGGCTTGAACGGGACCTCGCACTCCTTTCCACAGTCTGAACAGATGACCTTCGTCATCTCACGTGGGCGGTCGGAACGACCGCCAAAATTCGAGTTGTACATGATGCTTTCCAACAGCTGAAAAACTGCTGGCTATTAAAGGACGCCCCGGTATAAGAACCTCGGCATTGTTCACACCGTGGATCACCCCGACCTCGAACGGTCGGCCGTCCTGCTGCCGGGATCTGCGGGACCGGGGTGGACCGTGCCCCGGTTTCACCAGGACGGAGCCGAAGAGGACAGCAGCTCGATCCAGCGACGCAGCACAACAGGCCCCCCGATCCTCCGCCCATTCGAATAGAATAAATGGACATTAATCCGCAGACGATGAAGTTGACCTGTGAAACTCGTCTCTCTTCTCCTGGCCCTGGCACTCATCGTTCCGGTCACCGCAATCGCCCTCTCTTCGGGGAGTTCGGGAGCTTCCGGGACGTTCCCTGGGGAACTCGCACAGTGCGCGACCTTCGAGAACGGCACACGCTACCAGGCCGGCTCGTACCCCGTCGTCGTCCTTTCGGGCTCGTTTTACGATATGGGGCGACAGTACGGGGAACTGATGAAGGACGAACTCCGGGGTGAGCACGCGATGCTCGTCGCGAACCTCACGGAACGGGGCTATTCCACTGGCGCGCTTCGCGACGACGCGAAGGAGGCGACTGCGCTCCAGCCAAAGCGGATGAAGGAGTTGCAGGCCGGCATGGCCGAGACGTCCGGCCTCTCCGAGGCGGACGTGGCGATCCTGTACGAGGGGCCCATCTTCTTCGCCATGATGCCCCGCCTGCAGACAGGGTGCTCATTCCTGGCCGCGTGGGGGAACTACACCCGTGACGGCTCGGTCGTCCTCTCCCGCAACTACGACCTGCCCGACGTGTTCTCGGTCTTCGACCCGTACTACACCCTCGTCGTCTACAACCCGACCGACGGGTCCAACGGGGTCGCGACCTTCGGCCCGGCCGGTACCCGCCCCGAGACCCTGATGAACAGCGCCGGCCTCTTCATCGCCGACGACAACGCGGCCGACTCGGGCGGTGTACTCTCGATCGCAGGCAGGCCCGATCTCATCTCGGAGTTCTTTCGCCTGATGCTCGACTACTCCGACATGGAAGGGCTCGATGCCGGCATCTCGTCCCAGCGCACGGACGTGGCCTGGATAGTGAATGCAGCCGGGCCGGACGTGGCCTATTCGTACGAGGAGACGGTCTACGACATCAAGCGGCGCGAGGGCGATGGGTGCATCGCGGCCGCGAACCACTTCGTCGACCCGTCGTGGCGCCTCGCGGCATCCCCGGCGGAGCACTCGACTACACGGTACAGCAACCTCCTCAACCTCACCGAGCAGCACCGGGGGGCGATCGACGGCGAGGAGATGGTCCGGATCCGCGACGTGCTGCTCCAGGACGGCGGCGCGACCTTCCACCACGACCTCCTCGGGGGATACCCGTACTCCTCCACACACCAGGTGACCTTCCTTCCAAAGACCCGTACGCTCTGGGTCAAGGTCGTGGACCGGGACTGGCAGCGGGTGGAGCTCGGCCACCTCTTCTCCTCATGAGGGACGGTGACGTGGTGGGTTCCTCCTGTGCGGACGACGACCCCGCAGGTGACGGAGTCCTCGGCTCCGCTCACCCATTCTCTCCTGCAGAGCGATGCATCGCCATGGGGGGACGGCAACCCTGTTACGAGATGAGGCGTCGTTCGGGAACCTGCCGAGGTAGCACCTGCGCGGGCCTGTACCGAGGGTGGGCGGGCAACAGTTCCAGGGACGATTCGGGGCAGATACGATGAACCGTGCGATCGTGCTGATGATGCTCGTGCTCTCCCTCCTGCTCGCCACCGGCTGCACCACGCCGCCGACGCGCGACCCGTTCGACGTAACCCTCGAGGCGCACCGCGACGCGATCGTGAACGACACGCTCTCGCTCGTGGCCGTACCCTCGTCCGCCGACGTGCCGGGCGGGCCCGCCCGTGCCCTCGATGCCTATCTCGCCCTCGCTGAGAGGCTCGGCCTCAAGACCGTGTCCCTGGACAGGCGGGTCGGGTACGTTGAGCTGGGAAACGGGGACGAGTACATCGCGGTCCTCGGGCACCTCGACACGGTGCCCGCCGGCGATGGGTGGACACGGAGCCCGTGGGGTGAGGTGATCGACGGGCGCCTCTACGGCAGGGGGGTGCTCGATGACAAGGGGCCGATGGTCGCCGCGCTCCACGCCCTCGCCGCCCTCCACGATTCCGGTGTTCCCCTCGAGAAAAAAGTCCGGATCATCGCCGGGACTGATGAAGAGACGGACGACGCTACGATCAGGTTCTACCGGGAGGTCGAGCCGGACCCGGTTGCAGGGTTCTCGCCTGACGGTGACTTCCCGGTCGTCTACGCGGAGAAGGGGCTCCTCTGGGCGAACTGGTCGCGCACAGTCGAGCCGGCCAAAGGCCCGGTGGCCCTCCTCTCGCTCGAGGGTGGGTCCGCCCGAACGTGGTGCCTGACCGGGCTGAGGCGGTGCTCGAGGCAGCGTCGCCGGGAGAGGTCGCCGCCATCCTCGGAGACGCCGGCTGTTCGGCCCGGGTGGACGGGCGGCGGGTCCGGGTCCGGGCGAACGGTACCGCCGGTCACGGGAGCGAACCCGAACTCGGGGTGAACGCCCTGGTCAGGCTCGCCGCCGCCCTCGACCGGGTACACCTTGCGGGGGACGAGCGCGATATCGTGAGCTCCCTGAACGCGACCTTCAACCGGGCCCCCGATGGAGGGATTGTCGGGCTCGCAGACCCCGACGTCAGCGTGAACCTCGGCGCCTGTCGGGTGGCGAACGGAACAGCGACGCTCGCCCTGGACATTCGCTTCCCGGCCCCTCTGACCAGCGAGGGGGCCTGGGAGGCCGTGAACGGAACCGCATCGGCCCGGGAATGGAATGCGAGCGTCGTCGACCTCCTCCCACCGCTCCGGGTCGACCCCGAAGGGCCGCTCGTCAGTTCCCTTCTGGAGATCTACCAGGAGGAGACCGGAGACCGAACCGCCTCCCCGCGGTCGGTCGGGTACACGACCTATGCAAAGTCGCTCCCGAACACGGTTGCATTCGGACCCCTCAGGCCCGGCACCCCGGACACCTCCCACGAGCCGGACGAGTCGATCGGGGTCGCTGACCTCGAGTTCCAGGCCCGGTGCTACGCCCGTGCGATCCAGGCCCTCGCCGGCGAGGACGTGGCCGGGACGATCAGGCAGGGTTGATAGCCCTGAGAGTGAGCCGACCTGATCCCTCACCGGCCAGGCGGCAGAGGAGGGAAAGGGGGACGGGGGAGTACCCCGCCGTCTCGACCGAGACGTTCACCCGGCGAGAGACGGGGTCAAAAAATGGGAACCGCTCGAGGTCGGCATCGTGGTGATGGCCGTGGATCACCCATCCGTCGAAGTCGGCAGGCGCATCGGCCGGGTCGTGGACCGCGAGGAACCGCTGCCCATCGGCCTCGAGCAGGAGATGGGAAACGAGCCCCGGAAGGACAGGGTCGTGGTTGCCCCGGACAAGCTCGAGCCTCCCCGAAAGACTCGCGATGGCCGCCCGGTAGGCATCGGGGTCCGGAGAGGCGCAGACGTCCCCGAGGAGGAGGGCCCGATCGTCGGGGAGGACCGTATGGTTCCAGTTCTGGACCAGGACCCGGTCCTGCTCTGCCGGGTCGCCGCTGAGGAAGGGGCGCGCGCAGTAGAGGGAGATATCACGGTGCCCGAGGTGAAGGTCACCGAGGAGCCACGTCTCGCCGTGTCCGGTGAAGGCGGGGGCGACGAGTTCGTATCCCCGCGCCTGCCGGTAGTGCCGGAGAGCCTCGCCCCTGATGGACCGGTCAGGGAGCTCGGCAGCCCTGAGCCAGCGGCGAAGGGCGAGGTCGAGGCCCGCATGCGGTCGATCGCCGACCAGGACCAGGAGGCGCGTCGAGTCGAGCGGGCGACGAAGCCGGGGGAGACGGACGGGTGGAGGTGGAGGCCGAAAGCACCCGAGGAGACGGCGGTGCCAGGGGGGGCGGAGGAGGCCAGCGCTCTCTCCTGCCGCGGCGAACGGCGCCTCGCCTTCGATCCGGGCTGCCGGGACGAGATAGCGCTCCACGGGCGGGTCGAGCAAACCACCGAGCCCTGCAAGCGCCTCTTCGATCGCGACGGCGACCGCCACGAGCTCGACCGAAGGTCGGGCCACTGCCCCGATCGTTCCGCCCGTTCCCGACCGTCGGGCGACAAGGCCTTCGAGCTCACAGGCGAGAAAGGGCAGGTCGGGGAGGGTAGCCCCGACCGCATCTCGAACGGCGCCGAGCCCGATGCCGTCCTCGAACCGGAACGGGCCTGCGATCGGGACAACCGGATCGAGGGGTTCGGCACCGACAGCCTCCGCGACGCGGCGGAGCTGCTGCCGGAGGAGCCATGAGGCCGGGCCGGGATCGAGGGCGATCGTGACCGGAGGGAGGGGGGTCCGGTTCATGGAGCGGCGTAACGGGCGACCACGATCGAGAGGCCGTCGCGGGCCCGTGCCTGCTCCAGGGCTTCGCGGCAGGCTGCCTGTTCAAGCGGGTCCTCGAGCGACACGATCGCATCATGATAGCCGGCGAGGACGCGACCGAGAGTCGCCGTCGTGACCGGCTGGCCGCCGGTGGTCTCGGCCATTCCGTTCGCGAGAAGGAGCACCCGCAGCGGGAGATCGCGGGCGACCGCCTCGAGGAGGCCGAGGTGACCGGCGGCCACGAACGAAAAGTCACCGGTCACGGCCCATGCGTCGTCATTGCCGGAGAGGGACGCGCCGAGGGCGATCGGCACGGCCCCGCCCATGTAGCTCACGGCGTCGATCGCATCGTAGGGTGGCAACCCGTAACAGCTCGAGAGCCCGATGTCCCCGGCGACGAACGAGGGGCGGTGCTCCACGAAGGCGTCGAAGACCGGCCCGTACCGCTCGAGTGCCGGTCGCCAGCTGGGAGGCACGCCCTCCGGGACCCTCGGCAGGGACGGGGATGGCGGGGGTGCGTCGCCGGCCAGGCGTGACGTGAGGGCCGTGCGCTGGTGGTGGATCAGGGGTGGAATGAGCAGGTGTCGGGCGGGGTCCCGCCGGAACGATGGCGGGGAGAGCGGTATCGGCCGGGAGCGGAGGCCGACAGCTGGCGAGGAGACCTCGGCGGCGTCCACCACGAGTGCGACCGGCGACCCGAGGGACTCGGACCGGGTCGCGGCCTCCGAGAGATCAGGCCCGATCGTCGCGGGTCCTGAAGAGATCCAGGGAACCTCGAGGGCGTCGAGCACGGGGCCTGCGGCCACGATGCTGTCCGACTGAATCCCGGACAGGTCGTCGACGACGACAAGGACGAAGGCTGCCGTCGTACCGCAGAAGAGCGCGTCCGAGACCGCGTTTGCGGCCTTGAAGAGCCCGTGGGTCTTGATCGCGACCGCCGAGCGGGTACCCGCAAGGGCAGCGCCGTGTCCGCACCCGACCGCGACCTCCTCGTGAAACGACGGGGGCACCGACCGGCCTACGGCTCCTCCGTACGCCTCCGCACAGGCTGTAACCCCGAGGCCTGGCACCCAGGTCACGACCCCGACACCGAGGTCGTGGAGGGTCTGTCCGACCACCGCCCCGAGGGTCCTGGCCTCCGTCTTCGACACCAGGTTTTCATTGTGGTTCGCCCCATATCAAACACGCTCATGCCCCTCATCGAGTCCCTCCTTCTCGGGTTCGGTGTCGGCCTCTCGGGCGCGCTCGCCCCGGGACCGACCCTGCTCGCCACCATCTCGGGGGCAGTCCGGCACGGCCCGCTCGTGGGTGCCCGGGTGGCCGCCGGCCACATGCTTGTCGAAGCCGTCCTCGCCGCCGGCCTCGTGCTCGGGCTCGCCCCTCTCATCCTCTCGCAGCAGGCGGTGATCGCAGTCGTCGGGGGGATCGCCCTCATCGGGTTTGGCGCCCTGACACTCTCGGGTGCGCGAACGGCGACCCTCACGCCTGAAACGAGCCCGGAGCGGGCGGGACCCTTCCTCGCCGGGGTGGCGACGTCGCTCGCGAACCCCTACTTCTGGCTCTGGTGGGCGACCATCGGCGGCGCCCTGCTCGCCGCGGCCCTCGCCGCCGGCCCGGGGGACGGCCTCTCATTTCTGGCCGGCCACTGGACGGCGGACCTCGGGTGGCTCCTGGTTGTGGGAGCGGGGATCGCACGGGGAAAGACCCTCCTCCCCGACCGGGGGTACCGGGTTGTCCTGGGGGCCTGCGGGATCGGCCTCGTCCTGCTCGGGCTTGGCTACCTCGCAATCGTGCTCTGAGCCCGGGGAACCCCGCCAGCCCGGCGACGGTAGGAGACCGGCATGACGCTCATCTCGGTCGGAACGACCCCGCGGGCACATGGATCTCGAATCGGACGCCGGTCCCCGGCTCCCCG
>JBFXGJ010000026.1:0-29637 GCA_050178135.1 Methanoregulaceae archaeon
CTTCGTATACTCACACGGAGTCTCCAATTCCGGTTCACTTTCCGACCGGAATCCCCGGGCACGCAGGGTGAACGCTGATCCGGGTGTCGACCATCCGACCCATCCCCAGACCGTGAAGAACGGGTCGTGTGGCGTTTTGTGGGGCGTGGTCTCCCGCTTACTCTTGGGGCATCTTTCGGTGGCAGGAGTCTGGAAGAGATTCTCATGCAAGGAGCCTGGAACCGAATTCGATATCGCGCCAGAGAGAGGTTGCCTCATAGTGTGAATGGAGCGATCGACCCGTGGGTGTCGGGTGACAGCACGGTGAAGATTGAATAGTCACGCCTCCCACGTGTATACATGCCTCGCCGCCGGATTACGTTCTCCCGGAACGTCTTCCTGCCGCTCACCACGGTCTGTCGCAATTGCTGCCGGTACTGCGGTTTCCGCCGCCCGGTGAGAGAGGGCTGCCTGTTGTCTCCCCAGGAGGTTGAGACGGCACTGGAAAAGGGAGCACGCGTGGGCTGTACGGAGGCCCTCTTCACGTTTGGCGAGCGCCCCGAAGAGGTGCCCGGCTTTGTCGCTCATCTCGAGGCGCTCGGCGAGTCCTCGATCCTGGAGTACTGCCGCCAGCTCTGTCTTGTCGCGATAGACCGGGGCCTCCTGCCCCACACGAATGCAGGTGTCCTCGATGAGGACGAACTGCGAATGCTCGCCGAGGTGAACGCGAGCATGGGGCTTATGCTTGAGACGACGGCACATGTCCCTGCCCACGAGGGTTCCCCCGGCAAGGTGCCGGAGGTGCGGATTGAGACGATCGCAGCAGCCGGGCGACTCCGGATACCGTTCACCACCGGCCTTTTACTCGGAATCGGCGAAACGCGGGAAGATCGCCGGTGGTCTCTGGAGACGATTGCGGACCTCCATCGTCGATATGGTCATATCCAGGAGGTGATCCTCCAGAACTTCGCTCCTCAGGAAGGGACGGGTATGGCAGGTGCTCCCACCATCACGACAGATGAGTACTGCGCAACGATTCGTCTCGCCCGTGAGGTTCTTCCGGGTGATATCGCAATCCAGATCCCGCCGAACCTGGCCGACAGTGCGCGCCTGGTGCCGTGCGGCGTCGACGATCTTGGCGGCGTCTCGCCCTGTTCGATCGACTACATCAATCCAGATCATCCCTGGCCCGCCATCGAAGCGCTCGGCCCCCTCGTCGGAGATGCCGAGTTGGTCGAGCGGCTCTGTATCTATCCGCACTACATCGAACGGGGATGGTATTCCCCCACTCTTGCGCCGCTGGTGCGGCGTCTCTCCGACCGACTCAAGGAGCAACAACTGTGAGCGAAGAGTTACTGTATGCCGGCAAGGCAAAGTCGATCTACACGTCCGACAAGGCCGAAGAACTGATCGTGGTCTTTCGCGACGACATCACCGCGTTCGATGGCGGAAAGAAGGACGTGATCGCCGGGAAGGGCGAGTTCAATGCCCGGGTTTCAGCCCGTCTCTACGACCTGCTCGAAGGGGCGGGAGTTCCCACGCACCTGGTCGCCCTCGAGGGCCCGGCAAGGATGCGGGTCCGGCGACTGAGCATGATCCCTCTCGAGGTGATCGTTCGTAACATTGCGGCCGGCTCACTTGTCCGAAACTACCCCTTCGTTGAGGGGAACCCGCTTGACCCACCCCTGATCGTGATCGATTACAAGGACGACTCCCGTCATGACCCGATGCTCAACGACGAGATCATCCTTGCACTCGGCCTCGTGACGCGGCGAGAACTCGAAGAACTCAAGATGCTCGCCCTGAGGGTGAACGGTGTGCTGCGAGACCTGTTTGCCGATATCGGGATCCAGCTGGTCGACTTCAAGATCGAGTTCGGCCGGGACGCCGATGGGAAGATACGGCTAGGAGACGAGATCAGCATGGACTCAATGCGGCTCTGGGATAGCCGGACTGGGGTATCCCTGGACAAGGACGTGTACCGTTTCGATAAGGGGGACGTCCTCTCGACGTATGGTCAGGTCGCCGCACGGATCCTGGGGGATGAGTGATATGCGTTTCGATGTTACGATTACCATTGCTCTGAAAGAAGGGATGCTCGATCCCGAGGCACGGGCGATCCAGAACGCCCTTGCTCACCTCGGTGTTCCGACCCTCTCGCTCTCGACCGCCCGCCGATTTTCTATCGGGATCGAAGCGATGGACCGAGAACAGGCCGAGGCCACGGCACGGGCGATCTGTGATCGCCTGCTCGCAAACCCGGTCATTCACCGATACGAGATCGAGGTCGCCTGATGCGGTTTGCCGTGATCCGGTTCGGCGGATCGAATTGTGACCTCGACACCGTGCATGTCCTTGACGAGGTCCTTGGCGTCCCGACGGACCTCGTCTGGTACCGGGATGGGCTTCAGCGGGAGTATGATGCCGTGATCCTTCCCGGGGGTTTCTCGTACGGGGACTATCTCAGGGCGGGTGCCATCGCCGCCCGTACCCCCATCATGGCAGACGTGCTCCGACATGCCCGGGCAGGTGGTCTGGTCCTCGGGATCTGCAATGGAGCTCAGATCGCAGCCGAGAGTGGTCTTGTACCCGGTGTTTTTACCCGGAACAAGACGCCCCGCTTCGTCTGTCGGCCCACCTGGCTCCGTGTGGAGAACACTGAGAGTCCTTTCACGAGGCTCTTCCGACGCGGCGAGGTGATCCGGGTGCCGGTAGCCCACGGAGAAGGACGCTATGTCGCCCCACCGGAGGAGATCGGCCGCCTCAACCGCGAACGCCGGGTTGCATTCCGGTACTGCGACGAAGGGGGGAGGCTGACCCCAGAGTCGAACCCGAATGGCTCCGTCGAAGGGATCGCGGGGGTCCTCAGCGAGGGTCGGAATGTGCTGGTTATGATGCCGCACCCCGAGCGGTCGAGCGAACTTGTGATCGGCTCAGAGGACGGTCGCCGTATCTTCGAGTCGATGATCGCCCACTGCAAGGCCGGGATCCAGCGACAGGTCTAATACGATGTCCGCGAGATCTGGTGCACTATGAGAGGAAGGGACCCCCAGACCGAGGAAGAGATGCGTGCCTGGGCCGAAGAGGAGGCCACGAGGTGCGGGTATCGCCTGAACGAGGACGAACGACAGCTTGGCGTGGTGATACGGGGTCTTGTGAGGAACCGTGAACGGTTTGGTGATCGGTTCTGCCCCTGTCGAATAAGGACTGGGGATCCCGAGAAGGACCGCGAGATCATCTGCCCCTGCGTCTTCCGGGAGGAAGAGGTGAAGGCAGATGGGCGGTGCCACTGCAACCTCTTCTTCGCCACGGAATAACTACGAAGGGTTCCGAACTCATCGCTACTTTTTTTCCCCAGGTGGTCCTTCTCTGTGTTGTATGCGGTATACGACAGCAGTGCTTGCCGTCCTCTTTTGCCTCTGTGCCGCCATCGTCATGGTCACGGCCCTGACGCCGACGCCGGTAGCGGCGGATGGAGCGAAAGAGAACGAGCGCGTCATCAGGACATCGGCCGTAGGCGAGGTCGTCTCTTCGCCCGACCGGGCGGAGATCCAGGTGGGGGTGGAGACTGAGAATACCGATGTCAGGGCAGCGCAGAGCCAGAACGCAGAACGGATGACGCGAGTCACGAATGCGATCAAGGCCCTCGGGATCCCCGCCGACCACCTGACGACGACCGGATACACGGTATACCCCGTCTACGACGATGGGGCAACACCGGTACCCCTCGAAGGTCGTAAGGTCAGGGTCTACCGGGTTTCGAATACGCTCCTCGTCCGGATCGACGATGTTGCTCGGGTCGGCGATGTGATCGACACCGCTGTCTCGTCCGACGCGAACCAGGTGAACTCGATCGCATTTCTCTTCTCCGAAGGTAAGGCAACGGAGCTCCGTGCCGAGGCACTCAAGCAGGCAGTCAACCGTACTCGCACTGACGCATCCTCGGTCGCTTCCGCGCTCGGCGTGAGCATCATCGGGCCGCGCGAAGTACAGGTCGACTCCGGTCCGACGCCGATCGTCTATGAACGGGCTTCGGGGGCTATGGACGCCGCGGCGCCCAAGACACCAATCGAACCCGGGTCCCTGAAAGTGACCGCGAACGTCCAGGTCGCCTGGGCGTACGCCTGAACCGAACTCGGTCCCCCTCTCTTTTTCCCCCCTGTGATAGGTCCGACAGTTTCGCCGATCTGGATCGCCTTAGCGTCCTTCAAGGGCTCCTGATGTCAGGTCGACAGTAAGAGGTTGCGTGGTGTTTGTTTCGTCCGAGAAGCGGGCGGCAGAGGGAAGATGCGACCTTCGCGATATTCGCTACGGCCTGACGCCCGCGTGAGAACCAGGAGGACACCGGTGTCCCCGGCCCGCCCTGCTTCAATGTTTCAGGGGTGACGTTCCGGGCGGGCTGGCAAAAAAAGTGGGGAGTCTCTCCTCAGGGGATGAAGACAAAGTAGAGCGTAATGGACTTCACCTCGGGCTCGACGTGGACATGCTCGAGGGTACAGGTGAGTCCCAGTCCCTCTGCGAGCATACAGGCGATGAGGCTGCAGATCGGACAGGGGTGGACCCGGCAGCAGACCGGGAAGTCCTGCTTGAGCTCGGTACAGATCGATAGAAGACGGTAGTTCTGCAGTTCTACCAGGATATACCCTTCCCGTCGCGCCGGGATTACCCGGTCGGCAACCTCGAGCACGTCCTCGCAGACCTCCTGGATCGCCGTCAATACCGACTCTTCTCGTACCGGGAGCCGGAGCGAGTACGACCGCTTGAGGAGTTCGAAGAGCTGCGTGCCGGAAGGAACCTGGAAGTGGCCCCTGATCGGTCTCCCTCCGATGTACGCCACCTCGGTGCGTCCCGTCCAGGGTACCCCTGTCGACTCCGGTACGAACTGGCGCACAGCTTCGCCATCTCGCTCCGGCGGCAGGTAGTAGGTCAGGCTGTCCCGGGAGAGCCCCCGGCAGTCAGGGGTCTGGCCGGCGTTCAGGGCCTCCTGAAGGGTCTTGCTGGAGATCCCACGGGAACTGTTCAGCACGATTGCGCCGGCAAAGACGCAGACGACCCCCATGAGCGAGGTGGCGACGATGATCACCTGCTCGAGGGGAATGTAGGCCTGGAGCCAGGGAATGCTGATTGCCGGCAACCCTACGAGGAACTGCTCGAAGAAGAGTGCGACGAACAGCGCAGCGCCGAGCATGCGGATCACCAGCAGCCGCCGGGTATAACGGGGACGCGAGTAGATCGGGGTGATCAGGATAGCGATCACCATCAGGCCGATCAGACCCAGAACGAAGTACACCTCGGTGTTCACATAACCTGAGATGATCATCAGTACGATCACCAGCAGGAGCCAGCCGAGCAGGGCACTGACTGCGAGGTAGCGTTTCTTCATATCCAGATAACTGTTTTATTGTGTTTGATTATTACAATCGCCAGTGGGGGAGCCCACCATCTGAATCGCTTAACGCGTTAACAGTATTGTTGGCCCAAAAGATAAGTGCACGCCCCTGCACACAGTGAAGATCGGGTCGATCCTGTGCGAGAGTGAAAACAGGGATTCAGGTCCAGCGCGAGCGGCTCCCGGTGGCCCGAAAAGAATCACCTCTTTCAACTGACCGTCGGCAATGTGGTCAGGTGATCGCGCCTCGCAATGACCATTCCGGGGTCTTCTGGTCCGCCTGGGGAGACCGTTTTCCAGGGAGTGCTGATCAGGTGCGCGAGGATAAGGCCCTGCCGGGGGGGGCGATTTCATCCTCAACGGAACCTAACGGATCTCTTTCCTCTGCACCTCTCTCGGGGGAGATAGCAGGCAATTGCAGAGATGCTTTAACTTCATGCTGCATGTCCGTCTCTTCCCCGTAGTGACGGGGGAACGTTTTTGCTGGTGATGGTAGTGCGAAAGGGATGTCTGGAAAATCGCCGATGGGATAAAAAACGACCGATAGGAATGGTCCGGACATCTGCGGAGCGAGGATGGACCCGTCCAGAGGTTACACCTGGTTCCCGAACCGCTCCAGCAGGTGATCGACACCACGGGCAGGAGACCCCGCAGACGGAATGCTTCGGAATCCTCGACGCATGGGGCTGTTCGCTGATATTCCTGTTCTACCATCCGGGCAATGATTCTCCGAGCGGGCGGGTCTTCCACAGTGCGGTCGACAATCGCAATGCACCGAAAAAAACAGTCCAGGAATGACCGCAGCCTATTCGTGCCGTTCGGACCGTAATACAAGGACGCAGTCGAATCCCGAGATCTCACCGTTGTCATTTCGCGTGGGGAAGAGGTTGACGATGATGAACTCGTCTTTGTCGTCCGCCACAATCACCCGCAACTCCTGTCCCTCGACCGGTGTGCCAGCGGTGATCTGCGCGGCGAGTTCTCCATCAAAACCCGGCTCAGGGAAGGATAGCTGATCGAAAAGAGAGGTGCCGACGAGTGCCGCCGCTCGCCGCCCTGTGAGTCGTTCGAAGAGGGGCGATGCGTAGGTCAGGACTCCATTGCAGGAAGCAGAGAAGAGCAGGTTGCGTCCGGCCTCGGAGATATCCGTGAACCGTCGGAATGAACGGAAGAGCGCGTCATCGAGCCTGCTTCTCTCGGCAAGGGCATCCTCGAGCCGGCGGAGCTCGGAGATATCCTCGTAGACCAGGTAGACGTTCTTATCAGAGAGCCGCCGGAGATGAAATACGACCTCTCTCACCTCTCCGTGCCTCGTCCTGACGTGAAGAATGCTGGGATCCGGAATGGAGCCGTTGGTAACGACCGCTCTCCATATTCCGTCCGTGTACCGGCGGTAATCGTTATCCGGGTGGGCGAACGCAAACCAGTTCTCCACCGTGCCACACTCTTCGGCGGTATATCCAAACGTCTCGACGAACCGGGTATTCGTGTACAGCAGCGCACCCTCGGGGTCGACGACGGCACACGGAAATGGGGAGAGTTCGACGATCTCTCGAAACCTCCGCTCCCGTTCCTGGAGGTCACGTTCAGCTCGCTTCCTGTCGGTGATATCCTCGATGATACAGGTGATGCCGGTCGAACCGTCGTCGAAGACCGTCGAAACCAGGCGCACGAGGAAGAATCGAACTGCATCGGTTGGTCCCACTTCGAGCTCGAGCTGGACCTCACCCTCGGACCGGGCCTCGAGCATCCGGCTCCTGATCCGCGAGTCTGAGATGATCGGAAGGTTCACTTCGTCGATTGACTGTCCGAGCAGGTCTTCCCGTTTTGTACCGAGGAACTCCACGAACCGGTCGTTTACCTGCACGATCCGATACTGGGGATTGAGGACCAGGATGTACTCCTTTGCATAGTTCAGAATGGCACCGAGCGGGACACGCTGAGAGAGGAAGTAGACCTTTGCCGGGCCGAATGAGCGCATCTCGATCTGGCCGGCGACGCAGAGAATGTCAAGATACTTCGCCGTCGAGTTCCGGTTCATGCCCAGTCCGGCAGCAATCTCGGTGACTGACATCCCCTTCGGGTTGTCCTTGAGGAGGGTACGGACCTCCGCGAGAAGGTTGTTGGAGACGATCCCGTTGTCGTGCGCCATGACCGGTCCTCTCTGTGACCTGTTGATCTGCGTGCTATTAGTTCTGATCCCCGGACAGATACGTGAGTGGCGGGCGCCAATGTTTAATAACGACGCCGTTGACTGATCCTGACACGGGCTCGTGGTCTAGCGGTTATGACGTCGCCCTTACACGGCGAAGGCCACCGGTTCGATCCCGGTCGGGCCCATCCATCGCGGTGTTCTTTCGTTTGTATCTGTTCTTCCTCGGGTCGTCGATCGTGCTCTCCTCCCGGGAGATTGCCGTCCTATGGACCTCCTGCTGTCCCGAACGTTCTTCCCGGTCAAATCTCTCTCGGATTCCTTCTGTCACCCCTCTGGTTTCGACTACGAGATGATGTTCATGATCGACCGGAATCCCTCGCCGGACCGGTCGGCGCATTTCACCGCTGAGACCCTCCGGAGGTCTACCTCTCCAGTTGTGCGGCGTGCCATGCAGTAGGCAAGAGCGGGCGACTCTCTCCATGCCCCTTCTTCTAGGAATGCCCGCGACGAGGCGCAGAAGCGACATCGGTCGAGCCCGACCCGGGTACCGGGTCTACACTCGACGGTCCCGTTCTCCACGTTCAGTTCGCGATATACCTTATCACTCATACCATTCTCCGCGATAGCCTGCGCGTTCGAGGGCGCGCATGGCGACCTCTCTCCAGGCCTGGTCATCGAGCCTGGCCGGCTCCAGGGTCTTCCAGCAGGTCGATAGATGATCATCCTCGGTCATCAGGAAACCACGTCCGACCAGGCGCCCTCGCTCCCTGCCCTCACTATCGTAGACCCGGAGGCGCGCACATCGAAACTCCAAGCAGACACGGGGGCGCGTGGGGTAACAGGCGCAGGCACTCACCCCTGGGGATCTCCAGACGAGGAATGGGCACCCATCGCTTCCCGGCACAGCATCCCTCCAGTCCTCCTCCACACTGGCCCGAAACCTCTCGCCGTGTACTCCCTCCCGGCAATCGTAGTGCCGCCCCGTCACCCGGCGTTCGATCGTGATCGAGCGCCCGATGCTCCTGCAGCACCGACCGCAGTCCGTACACTGGAACGGGGTTTGCATCGTAATCCGTTGCGGCGGAGAAGTGTTTCAAGGTTCGCCATGAACGCCGGCAGAAATGGCTTAATTGCTGAAATCATATTATCGGTGGATGGCCGTTCCCGCGATCCTGGCAGTGGGGCTCGAGAAGCGGTTCGGCGACCTCGTCGCGGTGGATGGTTGTTCGTTCGTCGTCCAGGAGGGTGAGGTCTTCGGATTTCTCGGGCCGAATGGAGCGGGCAAGACCTCGACCATGCGGATGATCTCCTGCGTCTCTCCGAAGAGCGGGGGGAGGCTCGATGTCTTCGGCCTCGATGTCGAGCGGCACCCGCGAGAGGTCAAAGCCCTGATAGGCGTCGTCTCGCAGGAGAACAATCTCGATCCTGACCTCTCCGTCTTCGACAACCTGGTCGTTTTCGCCCGGTTCTTCGAGATCGACCGGGACGAGGCGGCCCGCCGCGCGGAGGAACTGATCGATTTCTTCGGCCTGAGAGAGAAGCGAAACACGGCGATCGAATTCCTCTCCGGAGGGATGAAGCGGCGTCTCACGATCGCCCGTGCCCTGATCAACCGCCCCCGTCTCGTCATCCTCGACGAGCCAACGACCGGGCTCGATCCCCAGGCGCGGTCCCTCATATGGGAACGGCTCAGGGCACTCCGCGACCGGGGATCGACGGTCCTCCTTTCGACCCATTACCTGGAGGAGGCCGAACGTTTCTGCGACCGGCTGGTGATCATGGATCGGGGGAAGATCCTTGTGGAGGGGCGTCCGGACGAGATCGTTCGATCGTGCATGGGCCGTTCCGTCATCGAGACCGTCGAAACACACAGCGTAATCAGATTCCTGGAACGCGAAGAGATCGGGTTCGAGCGATTCGGCGACCTCGTTCACATCACGGTCGACGTGGCGGAACCGCTGGTGCAGCGTCTCGTCGCGGAGTGTAATCCGTCTCGCCTCTATGTCCGTTCTTCCACGCTCGAGGACGTTTTTCTCCGTCTCACTGGCAGGGGGCTGAAGGATTGATGGGCAGGCGGATTTCGTGGCGGGTCCGGCATGTCTGGGAACGGAACTTCCGGGTCTTCGTCAGGACCTGGAAGGTCAGTTTTCTCCCTCCGATCTTCGACTCGCTCTTCTTCCTCGTGGCCCTTGGGTACGGTCTCGGCCAGTTCGTCCAGGCGATCGACGGGGTTGACTACGCCCGTTTCGTCGCTCCGGCGATCGTCGCAATCGGGATCATGAACGCCTCGTACTACGAGACCACATATGGGTCGTTCGTCCGGATGTACTACCAGAAGACCTTCGATGCCCTGATCGCAACGCCCGTCTCAATCGAAGAGGTGATCGTCGGGGAGATCCTCTGGGGGGCGACAAAGGCTGTCGTCTACACTGCACTGATCCTCCCCCTGCTCGCAGTGTTCGGCGTGATCAGCCTGCCCGGCTCGCTCCTTCTTCTCGGGCTCGCCCTGCTCGGCGGTCTGCTCTTCGGCGCCATCGGGCTCTGTTTCACGGCGTGGACGCCCTCGATCGACACCCTCAGCTATCCGCAGTTTCTCTTCATCACCCCGATGATGGTGATATCGGGGACGTTTTTCCCCATCGAGAGCTTGCCGATGCCAATCCAGTACGCGGCATTCGCCTTCATGCCGCTCGCCCACCTGGTCTCGCTCTCTCGGGCCCTAACCCTTCCTGCACCCGCCCCGATGGGGGTCGTGAGCATCATCTGGCTCACAATCGTGACCGCGGTGGTGGTTATTGTCGCTATCCGGCAGATGCGCCGGCGCCTGGTCGTTTAGCGCCGACGAACGGTGATCGCACCCGCACCGAGCGCAACAAGGACGGCGATGGTGCCGAAACCTGGTGTGGACGTCGCGGTTGGGTGGGTCGACCCGGTTGCTTTCAGGGGCAGTTCGTCCGTGTTCCCCTCGTGGATCACGAACGGGCTGTCGCAGAAACCGTCGCCGTTTGTATCTGGTGTCACATCGGAGAAGCCTGCATTGCCGGGCTCACCCCAGTAATTACCGCCTCGCTTTGGCCCCCCCGCGATATTCGGGCCGTCGGAGATCGGCAGGGACCACGTGTTGCGGTCGAGCTCTTCGACGTGGGTGTTGTTGGTGTTGAAGAAGAGGTTGTCGGCGACCACGTTCTCCTTGGTCAGGTAGCAGTCAATCCCGTACGCACCGTTATCCCGGACCGTGTTTCCTGTCAGGCGGTTCCTATCAGAGGCGATCAGCATCAGTCCATTCTGGTGGTTGTCGGTGATCGAATTCCCCTGAACGACGTTGTCGTGGCTGACATCCGATAGGACGATCCCCGACCCGGCATTCTGCTCCACCCAGCAATCCCGAACGGTCGTATTTGTCGCTGAGAAAAGGTAAAGCCCGTGTTGCCGATTCTCAAGCGCAGTCACGTTCTCAAGGGAGAGGCGCGAGGCGCCGAGCGCATGGATCCCGTGCTCCCAGCCCTTGACGGTCAGATTCCGTATCAAGACGCCGGTGAGTGCCGCACCCTGCTCGTTCCGGATGAGAATCCCCGGAATGTCACGTACGCTGGAGCCGGCGAGGACGTGCCCTTCCCCATCGAGCAGGACGTCGGAGGCGGTGATCTCGATGGCTGCATGCTGGCCCGCGCCGGCGATGTCGGAGACGAGGTGGTAGGTGCCAGGCTCGGATATCACGATCGGGCCGTCGATGGGGATCGCCGCAGTGAACGAGACCAGCGCGAGCGAAGCGAGAACGAGCGAGAGTACCGTGCGGATCATGCTCCTTTCGCTCTGTCATTACTCCTACATACTGTTTTTGCCGGACGCCGTCACCCGGACGGCGGAACAGCATGAATTGCCCTGCGTTTCCGCTGGGCCGTCCCGTACCCGGTGACGATCAGGAGGTGGGGACCGAATGCGGCGTCGAGCTTCGGGTCGCTCGTATCGACGTGGAGGGCTGGAGTCCGGGCCAGCTTACCTGGCGTTCCGAGGAGGATCAGGTTCTCGAGTCCGATATGGTGGAGGACTGCAGGCGTGCAGACCTGTGTACCCCGACCGAGGACGAATCCCTGAGCCCCGATCACGGAGAGGACAAGTCGAGCCTCCTCAGCAGAACCGAGGAGTCCCAGGATGCCACGCTCATCCAGATCGGTCCCGACGACCTTTCCGTCCAGTACCGCATCGAACCCGAGCAGGGTTCCCCGGAGACCGAGACGCCGGGCGACCGCGTCGGTGGTGGTCCCGGGACCCAGGATGTACAGGATCCCGGGAAGCATTGCGTCCGCGATGAAGGCACCGATCGCCGAGCGAGCCCGTTCCTCGTCGGCCTCTTCGAAGACCTGTTTCGAGGCCTGGACAAAACCGGGGGCGGCGGGGGTCCGAACCATTGCATGCAGCACCGTCCGGAACTCGTTCGACCGGTAGGCCTCTTCGTCAACGTCGATCACCTCGGCGTCGATGCACCGGAGAGGACCCTCCTCGGGGATGACCGCTTCGATCGCTGCCGGATCGACCGCGAAGACCGAGGAGAACATCTTGACCCCGGCCGGTATCCCGAGGATGGGAACTGCCTGGCCGACCACGTCGGCGACGTCCCGCGCGGTCCCGTCCCCTCCGCAGAATAGGAGCAGGTCAATGCCTTCTCCAAGGAAAGCCCGACAGGCAGCCTTCGTATCCCGTGCCGTGGTGGGGTCTGATGGTTGGTATACGATGGAAAAACCGGTGATACCGGCAGCCGCAAGGGCTGTCTCACCCATTTCTCCCGCTGCCGTCAGGAACCGAAGCTGCCGGCCGGCAAGGGGGTGAAGCGCCTCAACAGCCCGCTGCAGGGCCGCCGGCTCTGCCCCGAGGGCCCGCGCACGATCGTAGAGGCCGTCGGTCCCTTTCAACCCCACGCGTCCCCCCATACCGGCGATTGGATTGATGATGAGACCGATCGTCTCGAGGCACGGCACGGTCAGCTGACCTTCGGCAGGCGAGAGAGGGCGTCCCGGATTAGTGCTTCGGGGTAATCGTAATCTGGGAGGTTTCCTGCATAGTAGGCGTCGTACGCGGCAAGGTCGAAGTGCCCATGTCCCGTGTTGTTGAAGAGAATTGTCTTTGCCTCCCCCGTCCTCCGGCAGTCGAGCGCGATATCGATCGTCGTTCGGATCGCGTGCGCCGCTTCCGGGGCGGCAATGATCCCCTCGGTCCGGGCGAACATCTGTGCCGCTTCGAAGACTTCGTTCTGGTAGACCGACACTGCGCGTGCCGTCCCGTCTCGGACCAGCCTCGAGACGATGGGCGAGTCCCCGTGGTACCTCAGGCCACCGGCATGGATCGCCGGAGGGACGAAGTCGTGGCCCAGAGTGAACATCTTCAGGATGGGAGTCAGGCCGGCTTCGTCGCCGTAATCGTATGCGAACAGGCCTTTGGTGAGGGTCGGACATGCCGCCGGCTCCACTGCGACGATGTCGACATCAGGCCGCTTCCCGGTGAGCTTGTCCCCGGCGAACGGGAACGCAATCCCCCCGAAGTTGGAGCCACCTCCGACGCAGGCGACCACCACGTCCGGGTACTCGTCCACCGACGCCAGCTGCTCTTGCGCCTCGAGACCGACTACTGTCTGGTGGAGGCAGACATGGTTCAGGACAGATCCAAGAGCGTAGTTGGTGTTTGCGTGAGTTGCCGCGTCCTCAACCGCCTCGGAGATCGCAATCCCGAGGCTCCCCGAGGTCTCCGGATCCTTTTCCAGCACAGATCGTCCGCACGCCGTCAGGGTGGTTGGGCTGGAGTGGCACTCCGCCCCCCAGACCTGCATCATCATCTTGCGGTACGGCTTCTGGTCGTACGAAGCCCGGACCATGTAGACCGTGCAGTCCATGTCGAAGTGGGAGGTGGCAAACGCGATCGCTGAACCCCACTGCCCCGCTCCAGTCTCAGTCGCGATTCGTTCGATCCCCTCTTCCCGGTTGTAGTACGCCTGAGGCACCGCGGTGTTCGGTTTATGGCTACCGGCCGGGCTCACCCCTTCGTACTTATAGTAGATCCGGGCTGGTGTCCCGAGGAATTGTTCAAGTCGACGAGCCCGATAGAGCGGGCTCGGGCGCCAGAGGCGAAGGATCTCAATGACCTCATCGGGGATGTCGATGAACCGTTGTGTCGCCATCTCCTGCCGAATCAGCTCCATCGGGAAGATGGACGAGAGGTCCCCGGGAGTAGCCGGCGCACCGGTCTTGGGGTTGAGTGGAGGGTCAAGAGGGGTGGGCAGGTCGGCCTGGAGATTATACCACCTGCGCGGCATCTCGTTCTCATCGAGGAGGATCTTCGTCTGCATAGATAGACATAGATCTGTACATATATATTCATTGTTGTCCAAAATAGGTTGTTAAAGTTGAAAAGAATCCGCCCTATCTCTCGATCATCATCGCCGCTCCTGGAGTTCGTCCGCCTGCTTGACGACGAGGCGGGTTCCTCCCTGGAGCAGGACCGGGGCATAGAAGAGGGCCGACCCATGCCTGTCGTACGAGAGGGGAACGAACCCAACGCGGCGGGCCCATTGCTGGATCCGGTACGGGATGGGAAGTGTCGGGATGCTTGATATGGGCACGGTCGAGAGCAGGTCGACCTCGGTCCTTCCTAAACGGGCCTGTTCGGCCCGTTCCAGAGTGCGGAGGGCAGCCCTGAGGGCCTGGACCTCGCCTCGCTCCGGGTCGAAGGTGCGGATCCGTTCGAGGGCGCTCTGAACAGCAGGGGAGATTGTTCGGCGGGGCTGGGCCGGCGTGGTCTGCATGCGCGTCGGCGTGGTCATGAGCTCCTGGCTCTCGGCCTGGGCCGAAGAGCGGAGCGCCCACCAGATCCCGCCACCGGCGACGACGAAGACGACGACGAGCGCTGCGAGGAAGAACGGCAGCCACCACGAGGTTTCCCCGGTGACTGGTGCTTCGGCCGTCGGCACCGTCGGCGCCATGGTCGTCGAGACGGGACCGGTCGAGTCCGTCTTAACCGGGGTGGCTGCTGGCACAATCGTGGTCGAGACACTGGTCGATGCTGCTGGCTTCGTCGTCTCAACAATGGGCGTGGTCATCGCAGGTGTGGGAGGCGACTCCAGGTCGATGTGGACCTCCACCGAGACCTGTCGGCCGACCGCCCCTGATAGGTCGGGGCTTGCCGTGCCGTGCTCGTGGTCGAGGAGCGCTTCGGCCCAGAGTGCGTAATTCCCAGCCGGGTAGGCGGGGTCGTCCGTATTCCATGCTGCTCCGGCGGTCCCCCGGAGCTGGTGCGGTGTCTGGAGCACCATAATCCGTTCGAGACTCAGGCGTACACCCTGGTCCCCCACGAGAGTGGCACTGATCCGTTCGGACGGGTCCTGGATCCGGACAGCAACCGGCGCGCCGGTACCACGTGTCCCGAAGGCAGAGAGCTCTCCGGAGATCTCCAGGTCGAACCGGCGCCCCTTCTGGACCACCCCTCCCGTGACGTAACGGCCCGTCTCCGTATCGACGAGCCTGAGGCTGAGTGAGGGCTCTTCGACGACGAGCGCCAGTTCTCTGTCCCTGTCCAGGTTGAACCAGTGTCCTGTTCTCGCATCGTGTGGTATCGCAGCGTGTCGTGGGTCATCGATGCGGAGGGTTGCCGCCGGTGCTCCCTCCGGGGAGTGGGTGGTGAACCATCCCAGGGTCTCTCCGGATCCGACACCGGCAGCCGTGATGTCCAGGCCCCGCTCGCCACGGTAGACTGTCGCACCCGGACTCCTGACCACGTTCGGTGCGGCCGGTCCGGCTGTTACCGGGGTGTGGGTGACCGTTGGGACTGGTGTTGGAGTCAGGGTCTGCGAGGGTGTGGCAACCCCCCGTAGGAAGGGGAGAAGCGCTGCATACCAGCGGATAGCGATCTTCTTTTCGCCGCTCTCGGCCGGATGGATCCCTGTCGGGGGCTGATTGTCAGTCACACCGTTATACTCGGAAAACATGTCCACGATCACGATCGGGGAGTCTTGCGTCGAGAGGCGCGTCGCCACCCCCGGGATCGCGGCGTTCAGGGCGTTCAGGTTCGTGCGCGGGATTGAGGTCGGAGGAATCTGTGCGAGCAGAATCACCGCGCGCGGATTGTCCTTTCGGAGTTCCGCTATGATGCCTTCGAGGTTCTGGATAGTCTCCTCTGTCGGGATGTTGTTCAGGATGTCGTTCGTCCCGAGCATAACGAGTGCCACATCGAAATCGTATTTTACGAGCCATTGCGAGAGTTTCCCCTGTTTCGGGTCCGCAGCGACACCGTTGAGTATTCCGGTGGTCATGTATCCACCGTGCCCTTCGTTGTCCTGGTCGAAGGTATAGGGGAAGTTCGGTGCTGTCCATGAGCCCACGAAGTCCACGTCCTGGTCGCCGAGCTGCTGCCAGAGCCAGTACCGGTAGGTCGGGTGGCTCGAATCCTGCGCTGTCTGGGTTGACCCCTTGGTCAGGGAGTCCCCGAGCGGCAGCACCCGCACCGTGGCGTCGGCTGTACCGGCGACGAGCAGCAGGAGGATTAGGAAGATGACGGCACGTCGCATCTGTCGATCCCGTACGGTGAGCCGCCCCGTGTCATGAAAGTATGGTATCCTTGCATAGTTACATCCTGTTGGAGGGACGAGATCTTTCGATGCGGACAGAGCGGGAGATACGGGCCGTCCTCTTTGACCTGGACAATACACTGGTCCGGTTCATCGACGCGCAGCGGGCAGCATGCGCGGCCGTGATCGATCTGGCCGGGACCGGTTCTGTCGAGGACCTTTTCGAATTTTTTTTGAGGCCGAAACACAACTTCGAGAGCCATGCGCATATCCTGGACTACCTCTCCACGATCGCTTCTTCATGCGATCCGGCGATGGCCT
Organism: Methanoregulaceae archaeon; assembly: GCA_050178135.1. Taxonomy (GTDB): domain Archaea; phylum Halobacteriota; class Methanomicrobia; order Methanomicrobiales; family Methanospirillaceae; genus UBA288. The sequence goes on from JBFXGJ010000026.1 coordinate 16,396, forward strand.
GTGCCCGGTACGAAGAGGTGAAACTTGCGGCGCTCGAACCGTACGAGGGTGCGCGCTCCACGTTAGAGAGGCTTACCTGGGCCGGCGTTCCCATGGCAGTCATTACCGATGCGGATGCAACCCATGCCGCTTCCCGAATCGCACACTCCGGGCTCGATCATCTCTTCGAGGTAGTGGTGACGCCAGAGAGCACAGGAGAGCGTAAACCGTCGGAACGAAACTTCTGGTTCGCCCTCGATCACCTCGGGGTTGACCCGTCTGAGGCGGCGATGGTCGGGGACTCGCTGAGGCGGGACATCGAACCTGCAAATAACCTTGGAATACTCTCGGTTCATGCCGCCTACGGGGACTGGAATCCAGGCTACGACTGCTTCCCCGACCATCGCCTTGACGAGATCTCCAGACTCGTCGGGATCCTTCTTGACTGAAGGGAGCCGTTGCATTGTGACTCCTCTGCATCCTGAGTTGGATCGTTCCCGTCCCGAACGACGACCTCGAATGCCCTTCAGTTCGGTCAGTTACGCAACGGTCCTGTCCTGGTCGAATGGGTAGCCTGCCGAACGAGATCTGGTGATGGATCGCAGCTTCGTCTCAGAACCGCTGGAACGTCTCCTGCTGGAGGCAGGACTTCTACCCGGTCCCGTTCTTTCGGTTGACGGGTGCCGATACCGGGCCTGGCTGAGAGACGGCGAAACGGTCGTCGTCGCGGACGACGGTGACACCGATGATCTCGTGAAGCTCCATCGTCTTGCCTGGTCTTCCGGGTGCCGATGCGCGCTCGTCTCCCGACAGGGTCGAATCGGATACATCGACACCGTCTCCGCACCGTCCAATCTTACTCTCCCCCGGCTCCGGGAACTGGGTGCGCCCAGAATTCGTTCAATCCTGGCGAGCATGGGACCATGTTCGATGCCGGGAGTCGTTGACGTGCTTGTCGAAAGGATGGAGAGATGGAGAGGGAGCACTCTCAGGCGTGCCCTCGCGGAACGGGCGGACTGGACCGAAGGGGATCTCTCCCTCGTAATCGAGATGCCGATCCTCGATCTTCTGGTGGGCAACGGTTGGAGTCTGACGCCGAAAGGGCAGATGGCAGCCGATCTCGAGCGAGTCGGTGTGGACCTCTCGATCGTTCCGCCTGCATTACTCGCCCTCGCCTGGGACTGTCACCTTTCCCGTCGGCTCCGATTACTTGGGGGGGAACCCACCCTCGTCGGTTCGGCCATGGAGTCGCCGGGGCCATCTCGGGCTCTCCTTTCGAAGTTTGCCTCCTGGGCTGGATCTGAGTCGAAAAATGTTCGCAGCGTGCTGGTTCCGATATGTGGTGCCGGCCGGCTCCTCCTCTCTATCGCCGGGTGGGCACAGGCTGGGGGGATGCGCGTCTTTGCGATCGACCCGGACCCCCGAGCCGCCCTCTTTGCCACTCGCATGCTTTCGAGGGTGGCCGGAGATGCCCTCTCTCTTGTCGTCCGTTCGGCAAACCCGCTTGTTGAAGAGGACCTGTTCGATGGGGTTTCCGGACAACTCATTCCCCGAGATGCCCGCTCACGCCTTCGCGCCGTCGACTGGGAGACCATCTTCGGCGGGGTCCGGGAGTTCGATCGCGTCCTGGTCGGCGATCCCGTCCTCACGATGACCCGCCGGCGGGAGGTCCGCCGCTACCTCGAGGAGAGATACCGGTCGGGAGGCAGTGGGACGGATCCTGCACTCCTTCTCACCGAGGCGGGTGCGCGGCATCTCAATCCGGGTGGACGGGTTCTCGCTCTCTATACCGCCTCCGTTCTCCGGTCCAGTCGCGCGTCGATGCTTCGACGATGGCTTGCCCCTCGCACAGAGGTCTGCCGCCTCTCGGACCTCGACCAGCAGGGTGCCGTCGCTCTTCGGATCGCTCCGGACCCGGTCGAGACGCCTATCGTCACCGGGATACTTTCGGACGATCACCTCGCCACACGGGTGTATCCCCGGACGGCCCTGCACGTCGATGGATGGTCGTTCCGCGATACGCGCGCTGCGGAGCAAAGACGTCATCTGGTGACCGGGTGCGCCTCGCTCGGCGAGGTCCTCATCGGGGGCATTCGTCCGGCACAGCCATTCGCCTGCGAGTCCGCTCTCCTGGTCGGGGGCGATGTCCGTCAGCGCCTGGTGAAGGCGGACCGGAGATCCGCACGGGTCGTTCGACCCGTCATTGGACCGGAAGACCTGGTTCGTTTCGGCACAGCCCGGGGGGCAACCCGGTTTGTGATCGTCGGCGAGCTACCGCCACGGGCGTCTCGCGTCGGCCGGAGCCTCGGGGTTTCCCAGGAACTTCCACCCGACGCTGTGCCGCCGCCGTCCGGCCCGAGACTCCTCTTCGCGGACGGTGCGCCGCGTCCTGTATTTCTGTGCGATCGTCAGGGAGAGGCATTGACCTCTCCGGGGATCTTCGAGTTATTCCCTGCCAACCTCTTCCTTTTCGGGCTTCTCCACTCTTCTCTGATCGGCAGACTCATTGACGAGCGGTGTCCCGGCAGCGTCACGGCCCGGTGCCTGTCCCGGTTGCCGGTACGGCTTCCCGATCCATACGATCCTCCTGAACGGAAACTTGGCGACCGGATTGCATCCCTGGTCCGGGCCCGGATCGGGACGAAAGGAACGAGAGAGCAGGATCGTCAGAGGCGAACGACGCTCGAGTCTGCAATCGAGGAGGCGGTCGAGGACCTCTATGGCCTGTCCCGGGACCGGGGTTGAATCGGGCCCGAATTTAATCTCGGCACCTTGATATATGAAGAACGGCAGATTGAGTTCAGTCGTCGTCCGGGACCTGCACTGTCGGAAGGGGGATAGATTCATTGAACGGCGGGATCGAACGAACCCCGATCCTGGTCCGGTATCCCCTCGGTTCCTTCGGTGTGGGCCTGTAGGGTATGATCGGTGTGCGGCTGCCCGGCGATTGCGATCGTCGGATTCCGGAGGACGTGACAGATCACCGATCCGAGCGGGAACGGTGTGACACCGCTCGGTTGGCCAAAGGACAGTCAGCGACATGAGTGAACAGGGAGGAGTTCTGGGTCCGGTTGATCGAGAGCCACTGGTGACGAGTTCGGTCGTCACGGACCAACTCGGGCGGATCCTTTCTGTCGATGATCTTTTTGTCCGTTATTCTGGTGCGGGTAGCCGGGATGTGGTTGGAACCCTGCTTGAAGAGTATGTCTGTCCCGAGGATCGTCTGCAATTTCTGACCCTCCTATCCGCCCTGAAGGGCGATCGGGTCGTTGGAGTGGTCCGGTTCTGCCTGAGTAATCAGGGCATCGTGTCGGCGAGGATCGTGATCGATCCAGGATCGAGCAGATCCACGTTCGCAATGACGATCACCGAGCAGACTGCTTCTTCCCAGGAGATGGTGGACGGAGGGCAGGACGGCCACCGGCTTGCGCATGCGATCCTGGAGCAGACTCAGGATACCATCATGGTTCTGGATCCCGGTGGACGTGTCCTGATGAGTAGCCCGTCGGCACGGGCGCTCGTGGGGCGAGATCCGGTCGGGCTTGATTTTTTTTTTGCCCTCCCCCTTGAGCCGGACCTCGATCCGGGGGCGGAAGGGATGCACCCTCTCCAGGGAGAACTGCCGTCCAGGGCACGGGCCGGCCCCGTCCCGTCTTCGGGCCTGTACCGGTTTCCTGCTTGTGAAGGCCGGCAGATCCGGGTTAGGGTCGACATGCTGACCCCTTCGGACGATGCACGGGGTGTGCCACCCGGATCGGTAGTCAGGCTCGATGACATCACGGCCCGGCTTGAGGAGGAGGGTCGTCTCAAGAGGGCGCGGGAAACGGCTGCAGCATCGAACCGGGAGTTACAGCAGTTTGTCTACGCCGCCAGTCATGACCTTCAGGAACCACTCCGGATGATCACGAGTTACCTTCAACTGCTCGAAAGGCGGCATGCCAGGCGTCTGGATGAGGAGGGTCTCGAGTTCATCGGCTTCGCCGTTGACGGGGCCCGGCGTATGCAGGAGCTGATCGATGCCCTTCTCGTCTATTCGCGAGTTATCAGCCGTGCACGACCCCCCGCCCGGGTGGATACCCGGTCGGTGATCGCCGAGGCTCTGGCGCGCATCGAGCAGAAGGTGAACGCTACCCAGGCAGAGATCACCGTAGGTCACATGCCGATCGTCCAGGCCGATCGCGCGCAGCTCGTCCTGGTCTTTGAACACCTGATCGACAACGCCCTCACCTATCGCTCCGATGCCCCACCGCGAATCCGGATCGATGCAGAGCGTGTCGATGAGAGTACCTGGTTCAGGGTCCAGGATAACGGCATCGGCATCGATCCCGAATTTCACGAACGGATCTTCCAGCTCTTTTCTCGGTTGCATGCCCGTGACCAGTACCCTGGGTCGGGGGTCGGGCTAGCCGTCGTGCAGCGGATCGTCGAGCGACACGGGGGTCGGTGCTGGGTTGAATCCAGCGAGGGGGCCGGCTCGACATTTTTCTTCTCCCTCCCAGATCACCCACGTACCGAGGAAGCATGACTCCATCATCACGTCCAGTTTCATCTACGTCCGTCGCTCGGAGACGGAAAAATATGACGGAAAAGGCGACGATAATCAATGGCCTCATGTCCCGGGAGATACTGCTCGTTGAAGACAGTCTCGGGGATGTTCGGCTAATCAGGGAGGCACTGCGTGAGATCGGGGGCGATCATTCCCTGCACGTGGTCAATGACGGGGTCGAGGCGCTCGCTTTCCTGAGGAGAAAAGGCGCTTTTGAATCGGCCCCCCGCCCCGATTTGATACTCCTCGACCTCAATCTCCCAAAGAAGAATGGACGCGAAGTCCTTTCCGAGATCAAGGCCGACGCAGGTCTCAGGGATATTCCCGTGGTTGTGTTGACGATCTCGACGGCCGAAGAGGATATTTTGACTGCGTACCGTCTCCAAGCAAACTGCTACGTGATCAAGCCGGTCAACCTCGACCAGTTCTTCCTCGTGGTCCAGTCGATCGAACGGTACTGGCTGTCCAGGGACTGGGACAAAGACGGGATCCGGTATGGCCTCTAGTCCGGTTCTGCTTCTCGTTATCGAGGATAACCCGGCCGATCTCCGACTCCTCCAGGAACTCGTCAGGGAGGTGGCACCAGGTTCTTTCGAGATACACTCGGTGCGTCGCCTTGCCGACGGTATCGCAGCGCTTCGGTCGCGATCGTACCCTGTGGTTCTGCTCGACCTCTCGCTCCCCGATGGACAGGGGCTAAGCACCATCGATGCAGTTCGCGCGGTGGCTCCCGAAACCCCCCTCATCGTCCTGTCCGGAATGCTTGATGAGGAGCTCGTAGCGGGGGCGCATGAGCGGGGTGCAGTGGCATCGTTTGTCAAGGGGAGTGAGAAGATCAACGAACTCATCAGCGTCATCCGGCACCTAAGCATCGCGCCCCCCTGAGCACCCTTTCTTCATGCAAATGTATATATTCCAATGGGGCTTTTCATGGCCCTATGGATCCTATGGGTGGTCTCAACCATGTTCACCTTCTCCTGGTCGAAGACAACGCCGGTGACGTGCGCCTTGTTCGCGAAGCCCTCCGTCTGGGTGGGCAACATGCCGAGATCTCCGTTGCCCGGGATGGTACCGAAGCCCTCTCGTTCCTGCGGCGAGAGGCACCCTATTCGAGGGTTGCGAGACCCGATCTTGTCCTGCTTGACCTGAACCTCCCGAAGAAGAACGGGCGCGAGGTCCTCTCCGAGATCAAGACAGATGCAGAACTCTGTGAGATCCCGGTCGTTATCCTGACAACGTCCTCGTCGGCCGAGGATATCCTCTTCTCCTACCGGTGTCATGCCAATACCTACATCATCAAGCCGGTCACCCTCGATCAATACATCGAGATGGTTCGTGGGCTCCAGGAGTACTGGACACGCATCGCCCGCTTACCACCTGGAGAAAGCGGTGCGTCGCTGGGTGGGATGAGAGAACACTGAGCGAAACGCCCGTTTTCATCCCCCAGGAGAGAGTCGAAACGCGATCACTCAGCAGTTCTCTTTGTTCGTTCCACGCCCGGATACTTGGGTGAAATTCGACCCCCGATCCCGTTCGATCTTCGACGGGAGACGCACATATCGCAGAGTACCTGCGACACTGTGACTGTTCAATCCCCGGAGTTACCCGTGAATCCTAACGTTCGACCTGTGCCGTCACCATGTTCAGTTCACCTCGTCATATGTGCGCAGTCATGTCTGCAGAAATCGCGCGAATACACGATCCTTCCCAAGATTGGTGACATACCGGAAGACTCGATTGGACCACGGTCTCATAACCGTAGAGTCGTTGTCACCTGTGACGTGTCTCTCCTCGAGTCCATGGTGCCAGAAGAGTCAGGGATGATGAAATTTATCCAAGAAAGTGGTCCAAGTGGGGTCCTGCGTGACCTGCGAGGAATCCCGGTCGCTCGATCGAGCGGTGGTGGTATGGAGATTTCACGTAAAGTAGTTAAATAAGACCGCGCAAGTATACTCCACGTCCCGTTCTGAGCTCGATATTCCGGTATTATCGAGGCTGAAATTGGAATCCGGGTCCAATCCGTTATCCAAATTGGGAGATGCAGGGGGATGACGACGAGCAACGTGTCCTGTGGGGTTCGAGATTCGATCCTCGCGGGATCCAACCAGGGAGGCGGCGATCACGGACCCTGAGGCGCTTCGTGTTCTGCTGGTCGAGGACAATCCCGGCGATGCCCGACTTGTTCGAGAGATGCTAGCAGAGATGAACACCGAACGGTACGATACTGTTCCGGTCGGTCGGCTTGCCGACGCACTTCGATTCCTGAGTGAACAGCCGTTCGACGCTATCCTGCTCGACCTGAATCTCCCGGACAGCTATGGGCTCGCTACCCTGATCAAGATCAGGTCCGTGGCACCGCATGTGCCCGTGATCGTCGTCTCCGGCCTTGCCGACGAAGAGATGGCGATCCATGCCCTCCGGGAGGGGGCATACACCTACCTGGTCAAGGGCCAGATGAACGGATACCTCCTGAATCGATCAATCCGCTACAGCATCGAGCGTGAGCGGACCGAGCAGATTCAGCAGCTGAAACGTGCCCGGGAGTACGCGGAAAATATCGTCGATACCATCCGCGAGGTCCTGATCGTGCTCGATAACCGGCTGCGCATCGTATCGGCGAACCGTTCGTTCTACGAGACGTTCCAGACGGTCCCCGAGAAGATCGAAGGGCGCTTTGTACACGAACTCGCCGACCAGGTTTGGAACATCCCCGAGTTCCTGGCCCTCCTCGAACGAATACTGATGCACTCCTTCCAGCATGAAGGACTTGAGCTCGATCACGAGTTCCCGGGTCTCGGCCGTCGAGTGATGCTGCTGAATGCCCGGTGGGTCTACGAGGAGAAGGGCGAGACCGACCGGATACTGCTCACAATGTCCGATATCACCGAGAGGAAACGGGCCGAGGAAGCCCTTGCTGCCGAGAAAGAGAGGCTGGCAGTGACCCTCTGGAACATCGGTGAGGGGGTCATCGTGGCCGATGTCCGCGGTTCGATCGTCCTTATGAACCGGACGGCCGAACAGCTGACCGGGTGGACTGCAGAAACGGCGACCGGACGAGAGATCACCGAAGTCTACAGAACCGAGGATGAGAGAACTCGAAAGCCCTGTGGGAATCCCGTTGCCCAGATCCTTCATCGAGGCTCCCAGAAGGATCGGGGGAGACATCGCCTGCTCATCTCCCGGGACCAGTCGGAGCACCCCCTCGGCGAGACGCTTGCCCCCGTTCGGGACAGCCGTGGCGACATCATCGGCGTCGTGATCGTTTTCCGGGACCTTTCAACCGAGCGGAGGATCGAGGAGGACCTAGCCAAGAACGAGCGCCTGGAGTCCATCGGAGTGCTCGCCGGTGGTATCGCCCATGACTTCAACAATACACTGACTGCGATCGAGGGGAACATCATCGTCGCGAAGGCCCACCTGAAGGTGGATCATAAGGCATACGAACGTCTTGTCGAGGCTGAAAAGGCAGCTCACCGCGCGCGAAACCTGACACGCCAGCTCCTGACCTTCGCCCGTGGGGGAAAGCCGATTAAAACTATCTTGAATATTGGCGATATCGTCCGGGACTCGACCCTGTTTGCCCTCTCTGGATCCACTATCCGGCCGGAACTGGTGATCCCCGTGGACCTCTGGCCAGTCGAGGCAGACGAGGAGCAGCTCAAGCAGGTGTTGCACAACCTTGTGAGCAACGCCGACCAGGCGATGCCGGACGGCGGTCGCCTCACCGTAACCGCCGAGAACGTGGTGATTGGTGACGACGAGGTCCTGACGCTCCTGGGCGGGGAGTACGTGCGGATCATGGTCTCGGATACCGGGACCGGCATCCCGAGGGAGTTGGTCTCGAAGATATACGAGCCCTATTTCACCACAAGGCAGTCCGGGAGCGGGTTGGGCCTGACCGTCACTCACTCGATCATCCGGAACCACGGGGGCACCATCGAGGTCGAGTCCAGCCCCGGCGCCGGCACGACCTTCATCGTCTACCTGCCGGCGACCCGCAGGGTCGTTTCACCGGCGCCGGAGACTTCGGACCGTCCCGTCGGCGGGAACGAACGGTTGCTCTGGATGGACGACGAGGAGATGATCCGGGAGGTCGGCAGCGAGATGCTCCAGGTCCTCGGGTACAGAGGAACGTTCACCCGCGACGGGGCCGAGACACTCGCCACCTTCGAGCAGGCCATCGCCGACGGGACCCCCTTTCAGGCGGTGATACTGGACCTGACGACGGTGGACGGGCTGGGTGGCGTGGAGACGATCCGACGCCTGTTCGAGATCGATCATCGGGTCCGGGCGATCGTCTGCAGCGGTTACTCGAACGACCCTGTGATGGCGAATTTTCGGGAATATGGGTTTCTGGGAGTGCTGCCGAAGCCGTTTTCGCTCCAGGATCTGGATGCACAGTTGCGTCGGGTGATCGGCGGATCCAGTTAAAACCAGCTTCATCCACCGTTTCCCGTCCAATCACAACCTGTCAAGCCATCATGTGTGAGACGAGGATCCGCAGCCCGATGCCGATCAACACGATCCCCCCGACAACCTCCATCCTTCTTCCAAACTGCTCGCCGAGTCGCGAACCGAGTAGTCCCCCTGCAAGGGAGACGATGAATGTCACGCCACCGATCAGTGCCGCTGGAACCAGAATTGGTTCGTCGAGGACGGCAAGCCCGATTCCGACGGCGAGGGCGTCGATACTGGTCGCGAGCGCAAGGATCAGGATGAGACGGAGCGGTAAATCCTGACTCCTTTCTTTCTCTTCTCCGGACAGGGACTCGTGGATCATTCGCCCCCCGATCACCGCGAGTAAAAGAGCTGCTATCCAGTGATCGACGCTCTCGATCAGCGCGGCGAAGGACGAGCCGATATACCAGCCGACGATGGGCATCAGGGCCTGGAAGAGGCCGAAGAAGAGGGCCATGATCAGCACCTCTCGAACCCGTTGTGACGAACTGAGAGCCGCACCGCGGCCGATGGAGACCGCGCATGCGTCCATGGAAAGTCCGATTGCGACGAGGAGAACCTCGATGGGGTCCATGGATGCCCCTCAGAGACGTCGTAGCCTCTTTGAGAACTGGTCCCGGTACTGACGGAGCACCTCGACGCCGATGACCACGAAGCTGGCGATGATGATCAGGACGATAATCAGGGTCAGGTTGTCACGGACGAACGGAATGTTTCCAAAGAAGAACCCCCCGCCGACAAAGAGACAGACCCAGGTGATACTCCCGGCCAACTCCCATTTTGCGAACTCGACGTAGTTCATCTTCCCGAGGCCCGAAAGGAACGGGGTGAAAGTCCGGACAATCGGTACGAAGCGGGCAAGGAAGATGGATTTCTTGCCGTGCCTGTCGAAGAATTCCTGTGTCGAACGCACGTATTTCGGGCGGATGATACGGTTGTCCCAGGCGAGAATCCTGTCTCCCAGGTGATGGCCGATCCAGTAGTTCGTATGGTCTCCAGCCACGGCGGCCAGGAGAAGGAGCGGGATGAGCACCCGGATGTCGAGGACGCCAACGCCTGCGAACGCTCCTGCGACAAAGAGGAGCGAGTCCCCCGGGAGAAAGGGGGTCACTACCAGGCCTGTCTCGATGAAGATGATCAGAAAGAGAAGGCCATAGGTCCATGTGCCGTACTGCTGGATCACGGGGAGGAGAAAATCGTCCAGGTGAAGAAGGACATCCAGGAGCCCGATCAGTGACGACATCTCACCACAATTTGATCCCGATACCATATATACGTGGACTCGGATGCAGTTTCTCCGTGCAGGGCTGGCAGCTCCAGTAAAGGCAGAACGATTGGTCTCCACGCACCTCTCGTTCTGTCCCGGCGTGATGTTCGAGGCGGGTCGGCTCCACACCCTGCTCGGTCCCCCCTCCGGTATCGAGTTAATCGTGCATCAGCCCATGGTCGGCAGGTTCTCCGCCGGTTGCATCTGCCCAGACTCCTCCGTGCTGACCGATTATTCATCCCGGTTAGGGCACCGATGTCGGCATGTCCGGGTCCACACCGATCATAACCTCCTCTGGTAACTCGTCTGCGCGCTGGAACTGTGCATCATGCCTGGGCACGCCCCCCCCTGGAAACAGCGGATGGCGTGGTGATTCGCCGGCTCTCCGATCACCTCCGAGTTCGTTCGGCACGTGCGATGACGGTCCTCTACGCCCGCCTTTCCTACATGTCGTTCGACCGGTTCACTCGCCTTGCAGACCGGTCATTTGCGGTAATCGAGACCCCAATGATGTTCCTGTCGAAACGTCGACGAACGAAGGTCCCCGGGAAGACTGCGCTCCCGCTGGCATGAACTGTCCTGGAACGACGGCTTTCTCATCCCGTGGTGTCGCGTCCTCGTCGGCCAGTAAAGAAATACTTTTATAGAACCATAATGCACCTGTACAGACATAGGTGTGATCAGTATGTCGCAGGTGCTTGGAGGACAGCCCATCATCATTCTCAAAGAGGGCACGACCCAGACCCGGGGGCAGGAAGCTCTCGGCAACAATATCGCAGCCGCGAAGGCGGTCGCGAACGCAGTTCGGTCGACTCTCGGTCCGCTCGGGATGGATAAAATGCTCGTGTCGGGGATCGGGGACATCGTGATCACGAACGACGGAGCGACGATCGTCGACGAGATGGATATCGAGCACCCGGCCGCGAAGATGATGGTCGAGATCGCCAAGACTCAGGACCAGGAAGCCGGAGACGGCACGACCTCAGCGGTTGTTCTCGCCGGTGAGCTCCTTTCCGAGGCCCAGAAACTCGTCGCCGACAGTGTCCACCCTACCATGATCGCCGCGGGCTACCAGAAGGCTGCCGAGAGGGCTGCTGCCTTCCTCGCGTCCTTCGCACAGTCCGTGGGGCCGTCCGACACCGCACTTCTCCGCCGAATCGCGATGACTGCGATGACCGGCAAGGGGGCAGAGGTCGCAATGGACCAGTTCGCCGACATGGTCGTCAAGGCGATCGGGATGGTCGTGGACGAGGATGGGTCTGTCGACCCGGACTTCGTCAAGGTCGAGAAGAAGGTTGGCGGCTCCTTCGACGACTCAGTCCTGGTCGAGGGGATCGTCCTGTTGAAGGAGCGTGTCCACCCGGCGATGCCGAAGAAGGTTGAGGATGCCCGGGTTCTCCTCCTGAACGTGCCAATCGAGTATAAGAAGACCGAGTCGAACGCGAAGATCAAGCTGACCGCCCCCGGTCAGGAGCAGGCATTTATCGAGAACGACGAGCGGATGAGCCGTGATATGGCCGAGAAGGTGATCGGCACCGGTGCAAACGTTATCTTCTCCCAGAAGGGGATCGACGACCTCGCCCAGCATCACCTTGCAAAGGCTGGCATCCTGGCGGTTCGGCGGCTCAAGACGTCGGACCTGAAGCGGCTGTCCCGGGCTACCGGCGCTAGTATTCTGACGACGCTCGACGACATCCAGCCGGAGAGCCTCGGGTGTGCCGGTATCGTCGAAGAGCGGATCATGGCCGCCGATGAAGTGATCGTGGTCGAGCGGTGCCAGAATCCTCGCGCAGTGACGATCCTCCTCCACGGAGGTACCGAGCACTCTGTCGACGAACTTGAGCGCGCGGTCCACGATGCGATTCGAGTGGTCGGCATCGTCGTCGAGGACGGGAAGTACGTCGTCGGAGGCGGTGCTCCCGAGGTCGCCCTCGCCCGTGAACTTCGCGAGTACGCCGTCACGATCGGCGGGCGAGAGCAGCTGGCGGTCGAGGCGTTTGCGCGTGCCCTCGAGGTGATCCCGAGGACGATCGCCGAGAACGCTGGACTCGACTCGGTTGACGCGCTGGTCACCCTCCGTGCAGCTCACGAGGCCGGAGAACAGAATGCAGGGATCGATGTTCGGACCGGCGAGGCGGTCGATATGGACGATGCCGGTGTCGTCGAACCCCTGCGTGTGAAGACGCAGGCGATCGCATCTGCCACTGAGGCGGCGGTGATGATCCTCCGGATTGACGACATCATCGCTTCGTCGAAGGAGCATGGGCCGGAAGGTGGGGCACCCGGTGACTACTGATCGCCCCTTTTTTCTTTAAAATGGGCGGTCCAAGGAGCAACTCCGGCCTTTTCTTATCTCCAGTTCATTCTTTCGTTATGAGAATAACCCGCCTCGACCCCATTCTCCCTGTTGGTTAAGAAAAAATGAGTGCGGGCGATTGAGTATACACCTTTTTTATATCTGCATCGCCTCCCGAATAAGGCGTTCGTACTCCTCTTTCAGAGAATTGACGTCTCCGTGACGCGCCTCGGCGTAGAGACGGATCTTCGGCTCGGTGTTGGACGGACGCACCAGAACCGCGTAATCCTCGGTTGTCACCTTCAGACCGTCGGTCGTGTCGGGTTCGAGCCGGGCCAGTCGTTCGGCAAGTCGGCCCATTACGACCTCCGTAGGTGCAGTCAGCTGGATCGAGTGTTCGACGTAGGGGAAATCAGGGATGGCGTCGGCGATCTCTGACAGCCGTTCTCCCCCGGAGACGACTTCGGCAAGGGCGAGGCTCATAGCGAAGGGGTCGTCAGAGTACTGGAACTCGGGCAGGAAGAAGTGTCCGGACCGCTCTACACCGAGCACTGCGGACTCATTCTTGACCCGATTCGCAATGAAGTCGTCGCCGACACGCTCTCTTTTCACCCGGAATCCTAGGGGAAGCAATCGCTCCTCGAGGACCATGGAGCAGTCGAAACCGGAGATTATGAGGTTCCCGGCTCGATAGCG
>JBFXGJ010000027.1:0-28504 GCA_050178135.1 Methanoregulaceae archaeon
AAAGGGGTTTTACATCCCGGGCATGCCGGGGGCCTTGGTCTGGGTGACCATCATGTCGTCGACCCGGATCAGGAGGATCGCGGTCTCGGCGCCCGACTGGATTGCCTGCCTCTTCACCCGCGCCGGTTCGATGACGCCCGCCTCGAGCATGTCGACGACGTTGCCGGTGAAGACGTTCAGGCCCATGTTGCTGCCGCCCTTCGCGTGGGCAGTCCGGAGGTCGACGAGCTTGTCGAGCGGGTTGAAGCCCGAGTTCTCGGCGAGCGTGAGCGGGACCGCCTCGAAGGCCGTCGCGAACGCATCGATTGCAAGCTGCACACGCCCACCGACCGAGGCTGCGTAGTCGCGGAGCCGGAGCGAGAGCTCGACCTCAACTGCACCGCCGCCGACCACGAAGGTGCCGTCCTCCATCGCGTCCGCGACCACCGAGGTGCCGTCCACGACCGCCCGCTCGAGCTCGTCGAGCAGGTAATCGGTCGACCCGCGGAGCAGGATCGTGATCGCCTTCGGATTGTCGCAGCCCGAGAAGGTGACGAGCTCGGCATCGTCGGCCTCCTGGACGAGGGCCGCGAACCCGAGGTCGTCGGCCGTCAGGTCCGAGACCTTGTTGACGATCTGCGCAGAGAGCGCCCGGGCTGTGTACTTCAGGTCCTTCTCCTTCACATCCTGGAGCGCCATGACGCCGGCCTTCGCCAGGTAATACAGGACCGGGTCCGAGATCCCCTTCTGGCAGAGGAGGACGTTCGCACCCGACGCGATGATCGCGTCCGCGAGCTGCTTGAGCGCCTCGCGTTCCTGGGCGCCGAACGCGCTCAGCTGGTCGGCCGTGTTGATCTTGATCTTGGCCTTGACCTGGGTCTTGGTGATCTCGAGGGGCTGGGCGACGAGGGCGACCTTTGCGTTCGCGATCTTCTTCGGCATCGCCTCGGATGCACGCTTCTTATCGATCACGATCCCCTTGATCAGGGACGCGTCGTCGATCGAGTCGCCCTTCTGCTTCTTGATCATGATGTCGTCGCGGTCGATCGTGAGGCCGCCGTTCTTCTTCTCCGCGACGGTCATCACCGCGTCGACGACGATCCCATTCAGCTTCTCCTTGACCTGCTCGATCGATTTGCCGGTCATGGAGGTGTCGGCGATCTTGACGAGCGTCTCGCGATCGGCTGCATCGACCCGGATCGAGTTCTCCTCGACGATCTCGAGCGCCTTGTTCATGCCCATTGTGAAGCCGTTCGCGATCACGGTCGGGTGGACCATCTTGGCGAGCAGCATCTCGGCCTGCTCCATGAGCGAGCCAACCAGGATGCAGGCAGTGGTCGTCCCGTCCCCGACCTCGTCGTCCTGCGTCTCGGCGACCTCGATCACCATCTTGGCGCCGGGGTGCTGCACCGACATCTCGTGGAGGATCGTTGCGCCGTCGTTCGTGATCACGACGTCGCCGGTCGACGAGACCAGCATCTTGTCCATGCCGCGGGGACCGAGCGTGGTCCGGACGGCGGAGGCGATCGCCTTGGCGGCGGCGATGTTCGAACGCTGGGCCTCCTGCCCACGGGTCCGCTCGACGTTGTCCTTGAGAATGATGATCGGCTGTCCTGAAAGCACGGTATAACCTCCCTGTAGGGTAAGAGTGCTAAAAATGTGATTTGTTGTTCTATATATTCTTTCCTGCCACTCAGTCGATCCGCGAGACGCGGAAGACCGGGTAGACCGGGACGCCGTCGACCTCCTTGATGCCGCGCTTGTCGAAGAGCACCCAGATCGCGACCGGTGTCGCCTTGTGCCGGCGGAGGTAGTCGACGACCTCGTGCATCGTCCGGCCGCTCGTGATCACGTCGTCGACGATGATGCACCGCTCGCCGGTGATCGCGGAGAAGTTGCCCGACATCGAACCCGTCGGCTTCTCCGCCGTCGAGTGCTTCGCCGGGTGGTAGATCGCGAGCTTCACTCGCTCCGCCTGGGCGATCAGGGTCGCGAGCGGCACCCCGGAGATCGCGATGCCGACGACGGCGATGTTCTCGAGCCCTGACGAGCAGGTCTTCTCACCCGGTTTCGGGGGCTCCGCGCAGTGATAGCGGTGGAGCATCAGGCGTGTGACGTCCTCGAGCAGG
Organism: Methanoregulaceae archaeon; assembly: GCA_050178135.1. Taxonomy (GTDB): domain Archaea; phylum Halobacteriota; class Methanomicrobia; order Methanomicrobiales; family Methanospirillaceae; genus UBA288. The sequence goes on from JBFXGJ010000027.1 coordinate 2,109, forward strand.
AGGGCGTTGGAGGAGACCACGGTCCAGTCGATGTGGACGTCCTTCGGCGCAGCGTCCCCCTTCTTCTGGGTCAACAACCAGGTCACGGTCTCCATCGAGAGCGAGAGCTCGTCCGCGATCTGCCCGGGTGAGTGCCCCTCGGAGATGAGCAGGCGGGCCTTTGCGATCAGCTCGTCGAGCGAGGTCATGGAAAGAGGGTCCGTCACAGACTATTTATGTATTGTCCGATCATTTAGCCCCGTTCCCGTCGTCCTCCTTCTCCGGACCGGCCCGACGGTTGCACCACAGACCGGGCACTCCCCTGGCCCCTCGCCGAACCGGCCGCAACCGGCGCACCGGTACCCCCGGCGGCGCGGCGCAGATGCACGCTGGGCGATCGGCCGGCAGGGGACCCCGAGCCGCCGTGCGGCGTTCTGGAGGGCGAAGTCATCGGTGGCGAGCGTCGCCCCGTGCTCGTGGGCGAGCGCGAGCACCTCGAGGTCGGCCGGGCTGAGCCGGTCCACCTCCCCCGCGGCGACGGTCGCCTCCAGAACGGCCCCCAGCGAGGCAGGAGAGGGCGCGAGGACCAGGAGACCTTGTTCGAGGGCGAGTTCGAGCCGACAGCGGGCGGCCGCGTCCCGGACCTCGTTGACAACGGCAGGCGGGACCAGGCGTCGTTCATCCGGCCCCGGGGCGGCGAGGAGCGCCTCCCCTCCCGCGAAGAAGGCCGATGCGTCCAGCACCAGGCAGGGGACCGTGTCCGGCATCACCGGAGCGCATCGGCCAGCCGGTCAGCGGCCGTGATGCAGGAGTTCGCCCGCTCGATCGTGTCCGAACAGACCACCTCGTCCACCCCGGCGGCGGCGAGGTGAAGGAGGGCGCCGCCGGCGAAGACCCCGTGGACGCAGGCGGCGCTGACCGTGGTCGCCCCCTGGTCGAGGAGCATCCGGGCCGCCGTCGCGAGCGTCCCCCCGGTCGAGATGATATCGTCCACTATCACGACCTCGCGCCCTTCTGCCGGGAGCGACTTGGGGCGGATCTCGACCCGTTCGCCCGAGAGCCGGGTCTTGTCCAGGAAGTCGTGGTCGAACCCCCCGACCCCCGCCACCTCTGCCGCGAACCGGGCCGCCCCGTCGTCCGGGGAGAGGACCAGCGGGTCGTGCCCGTGGCATTCAGCCACCCACGCTCCGACCTGGGGTGCGATCGAGATATTCTCTGCCGGGACCCGGAAGTGTCCCAGCACCGAGGGGTCGTGAAGGTTCACGGTGATCACCCGGTCAACGCCGGTCGAGACCGCCCGCGCGATCGCCCGGGCCGAGAGCGGTTCGCCGGGGCGGAAACGTCGGTCCTGGCGCGCGTAGGCCATGTACGGCAGGACCAGGGTGTTCGTCGACTCGTCGCAGGCGTCGACCAGCAGGAGGAGTTCCACGAGTGCGTCTGCCGTGGTCACGGCCGCCACGATCACGGTCTCGTCGTCGGTCCTGTCCCGGATGAGCGAGCTCTCCCCGTCGGGGAACCGTGTATATTTGACATCGATCGTCTCGACCCCGAGCCGGCCCGCAAGCCGTGCGCCGAGGACCTGCGAGGCCTGCGTGCATATGAGCTTCATCGTCCTCCACGTCCCTGAGCTGAAAGTACTTAAACGATCGGCCCGAAAAAATATAAATCAACCAGGGGTCGAGAGGTCACCATCAGAATGGATTCATCAATCGAACCGGTCTCCACGCAGGACGAGACGCTCTTTGACGACGTCACCGTGGACACGTCCTCCGAGATCGAGGTCCCCCCGCGCCTTGTCGACCAGGTGATCGGCCAGGAGCACGCGGTCGAGGTGATCAAGAAGGCCGCCATCCAGCGGCGGCACGTCATGATGATCGGCAGCCCGGGCACGGGCAAGTCGATGCTCGCGAAGGCGATGTCCGAGCTCCTGCCAAAGGAGGAGATCCAGGACATCATGGTCTATCCGAACGGAGAGGACTCCAACAACCCGATCGTCCGGACGGTCCCTGCGGGCCGGGCCAAACAGATCGTCGCCGCCCACAAGACGGAGGCGAGAAAGAAGGTCCAGTTCCGAAACACCCTGTTAATGCTCCTCCTCGTCGGGATCATCGGCTACTCGTTCATCACCTTCCAGTGGCTGATGGGGATCATCGCGGCCGCGTTCGTCTTCATGGCCCTGCGGTACTCGACGCCGAAGGAGGAGGCGCTCGTCCCGAAGCTGCTCGTCAGCCACGACCCTTCGGCCGTCGCCCCGTTCGTGGATGCCACCGGGGCACAGGCCGGCTCGCTCCTCGGCGATGTCCGGCATGACCCGTTCCAGTCCGGGGGGCTCGAGACGCCCGCCCACGATCGGGTCGAGTCGGGCGCGATCCACCGGGCGCACGGCGGCGTCCTCTTCATTGACGAGATCAACACCCTGACCCCCCACTCGCAGCAGAACCTGCTCACGGCGCTCCAGGAGGGCGAGTTCCCGATCACCGGCCAGTCGGAGCGTTCGTCCGGCGCGATGGTCCGGACCGAGCCCGTGCCCTGCCGGTTCGTGATGATCGCGGCCGGCAACCTGGACGCGGTACAGGGGATGCACCCCGCACTCCGGTCACGGATCCGGGGCTACGGCTACGAGGTCTACATGCGCGAGACGATGGAGGACACGCCCGAGAACCGGCAGAAGTTCGTCCGGTTCATCGCGCAGGAGGTCAAGAACGACGGGAAGATCCCGCATTTCGATGCCTCCGCCATCCGCGAGGTCCTCCGCGAGGCCCGGCGCCGATCGATGCGAAAGGGCCACCTCACCCTGAAACTCCGTGACATGGGCGGCCTGATTCGGGTCGCCGGCGACCTCGCCCGGCAGGAGGGGGCGGAGCTGACCACGGCGGCGCACGTGCTAGCAGCCAAGGAGACCGCCCGGTCGGTCGAGGAGCAGATCTCGGACGACTACATCCGGCGCATGCGGGACTACGACCTCTCGGTCGTGCAGGGGACCGCCGTCGGGCGGGTGAACGGCCTCGCCGTCGTCGGGTCGGACTCCGGGTCCGTCCTGCCGATCATGGCGGAGGTGACCCCGGCCCAGTCCGCGTCGGGCGGAACCGTGATCGCGACCGGGATGCTGAAAGAGATCGCGCAGGAGTCGATCAAGAACGTCTCGGCGATCATCAAGAAGTTCACGGGGACGGATATCAAGAACGTTGATATCCACGTCCAGTTCATCGGCACCTACCAGGGGGTCGAGGGCGACTCGGCCTCGATCTCGGTGGCGACGGCCGTGATCTCGGCGATTGAGGGGATCCCGGTCCGGCAGGACGTCGCGATGACGGGTTCGCTCTCGGTGCGCGGCGACGTGCTCCCGGTCGGGGGCGTCACCTACAAGATCGAGGCGGCGGCGAAGGCCGGCATCCAGACGGTCCTGATCCCGGCCTCGAACATGGACGACGTGATGATCGAAGAGCGGTACCGTACGACGATCCGGGTCATCCCTGTCGCGCAGATCGACGAGGTCCTGAAGTATGCGCTCGTGCCGCGCGACGAGGCCGGATTCCTCTCCAAGGTGAAGAAGATGGCCGAGAAGTCGGCCGCGACCCTCCACCCCGGACCTGCGACACCGACCCTTGCCTGATATGTACCGCTACTTTGATGTTCGCCACGTGGCCGGCGAGGCGACCAGCATCGATATCGACAACGGGGTGATCGAGTCGGCGAGCACCTCGTTCTTTGACCGTGCCGTGGTCCGGGTCCTGGGGCCATCGGGCTGGGGCGTCGTCTCGGTCGACAACTATCGTGCGCTCGACCTTGAGCATTTCCTCGCCGAGGCGCTCGCCCTCGCGGATCTCACCGGCGAGTCGGTCGAGCTCGCCGATGCCCCGCATCGTGTGCTCCCCATTCCGGCCCCGTCGGACGACCCCCGCCAGTACGGGCTGGAGGAGAAGACGCGGCTGCTTGCCGGGGTCGAGGCGGCGGCGATGGGGCCGTCCGTCCGGAACACCCGCGCGGTCTACACGGAGCGCCACGAGACCGTCCGATACGCGTCCTCCGAGGGGGTCGAGTACGCCTTCGACCTCGGCCGGTCGGGCTTCAACGTCCTCGCCGTGGCCGAAGAGAACGGCGTGGTCCAGATGGGGTACGAGCGGCGGCACGCCGTGAACGGCTTTCCACTCCGCGCCGGCGCCCCCTACGGTGAGAAGGCCCGGGAGACGGCGGTCGCGCTCCTCGGGGCGAAGGCCGCAAAAGGGGGGCGGATGCGCGTCGTCCTCGACCCAGAGCTCGCGGGCGTCTTTGCCCACGAGGCGGTCGGGCACGCCTCCGAGGGTGACCTGGTCCGCGAGGGTAACTCCGTCCTCGCCGGTCGGATCGGCGAGCGGATCGGTGGGCCCGGCCTCACCATCGTCGACGACCCGTCACTCCCCGAGTTCGGGTTCGACCCGGTCGACGCCGAGGGCGTGGCGACGGTCCGCACCGAGCTGGTCCGCGACGGCGTGATCAACGCGTTCCTGCACACCCGCGAGACCCTCGCCGCGGTCGGCAACGGGGAGGCGGGCCACGCGCGGGGCATGCCGGGAGAGGTCCCGCTCGTCCGGATGTCCAACACCTATGTCGAGAACGGCGACTCCTCGTACGACGAATGCATCGCGGAGTGCCGTGACGGCATCCTCCTGATCGGTTCCCGCGGGGGCCAGGTGGACCCCGGGCGGGGGATGTTCCAGTTCAACGCCGAGTTCGGGTATTTGGTCGAGGCAGGCGAGCTTGGCGGCATGGTCCGCGACGTCTCGCTCTCGGGCGAGATCCTGGGGACGCTCCATGAGATCGCCCTTGTCGCGGATGACCGGCGGATGCACCAGGGGTACTGCGGCAAGGGCGGGCAGTCGGTCCCCGTCGGGGACGGAGCGCCGCACCTGCTCCTCCAGAACGCGGTGGTGGGTGGCAGTGGACACGATTGATGCAATCCTGAAGGCGGCCTCCGCAAGGGCAGACGAGGCCGAGGTCTTCCTCTCGACCGGCGAGTCGATCGGCGCCGAGCTCTCACGGGACCGGGTCCGGATTGGCCAGGCCGGGCATGCGACCGGCCTCGGGATACGGGTCTTTACGAACGGCCGGGTCGGGGCCTCGTCGACCAACGACCCTGCGCGGTGGGAGGCCTGCCTCGACGCGGCGCTCGCCGCGATGCGTCTCGCGGACCCCCAGCCCTGGGATGGGTTGCCGGCACCCGCCGACCTCCCCGACATCCCCCTCGCCGTCGACCCGTCCCTCACGCTTGAGCCGGCGACGGTCGCCGGGCTCCTCACCTCGATGCGGGCCGGCGCGGCGTCCCACCCGGAGGCGGTCGTGACGGCCGGCTCGGCGGGCCTTGTGCGTTCCCATGTCGAGGTGGCGAACACCCACGGCCTCCGGTACGCGGACACCGAGACGAATGCCTCCAGCTCGATCGAGGCGATCGCCGGCACCTCGACCGGGTTCGAGTTCGCCTCGAGCCACGCGCTCGACCTCGAGCCGGAATGGGTCGGCGAACAGGCCGCCTTCTTCGCCGCCTTCGGGGCCGGTGGCGAACCTCTCGTGCCGGGCACCTATGACCTGGTCCTCTCGCCGCTTGCGCTCGCTTCGCTCCTGGAGGCCGTCTTCCTCCCGGCGCTCGTCGGGCGGAACGTCCACGCGGGCCGCTCCCGCCTCGCCGGCCGGGTCGGCGAGCAGGTCGCGGACCCGCGCCTCTCGCTCTACGACGACCCGCACCGGCCGATGGGCCCTGGGGCCGCCTGGTTCGACGCGGAAGGGGTTCCAACCCGTCGGCTCGACCTGGTCAAAGACGGCGTGCTCGAGGGCTTTGCCTATGACCTCCGCACCGCCTACCGGTACGGGGCCGCGTCCACCGGGTCCGCCGTCCGGGGCGGGTATGGGGGCGCTCCCTCGATCGGCTTCCATACGCTCGTGCTCGAGGGCCCGGTTGCCGACGTGATGGCCGAGCCGGCAGTCTATGTCCGGTCGGTGGTCGGAGCGCACACGGCGAACCCGATCTCGGGTGACTTCTCGGTCGAGGTCTCCAACCCCTGCATGGTGGAGGGGGGCACATACACCACTCCAGTCCGGACCGCGATGTGGGGTGGGAATGTCTTCGACCTCCTCTCTGTGATCGAGGGCGTCTCGGCGCAGACCCGGGAGATTGGTGAGATGGTCCTCCCCTCGCTCCGGGTGGCCGGCCAGCACCTGGTGGGGTGATCCCATGCTCGCGGTCGTCTTCACGATCCTGGCGGCCTTCGCGGTCGCGGTCGTCCTCTACTTCGTTTTGAAGCGCTCGACCACGCTCCTCCTCAACTCGGTGGTCGGGGTGATCATACTCTTCGGCCTCGACTGGCTGCACCTCCTCGCGTCTCCCGGGGTTCCGATCACGCTCGGCGCGGTCCTCGTCTGTGCCTTCGGCGGGTTGCCGGGCGTGCTCGCCCTTGTCGGTCTCCACTTCCTCGGGCTCCACGTGTAGAGGCGGGTTCCCACCCCTTTTCCGGGACGGTTCGGAGGTCTGTCGCCGACAGTGCGGCCCGGATGAACTAAATCCCCCGACGCCGACGTGCAGGTATGATCGGAGAGATCGTCGGACTCGTCCTGGCCATTATCGTGGCCGTCCTCCTCTACAAGGTGTTGAAAGGAGCCACCGGCCTGCTGGTGAACGCCGTCGTCGGCGTCATCGTCCTCTGGCTCCTCGACCTCTTCATTGCCCCGCCGGTCACGATCAACCTCTGGTCAGTCCTGATCGCGGCGATCGGCGGACTGCCGGGGGTGCTGATCGTGATCGTGCTCCACTTCCTCGGGATCGCGTTCTGACCCCCCACTTTTTCGACCCTCAAGCGCAGGTTTTTCCCCGTCGACGACCACCCCTGGTCATGTCGCTTCCCCGAAACACGGTCGAGTGGGGCGTGCTCGCCCTCTTCGTCGTCGGCTGCCTTGCCGCCGGCATCCTCGGCTCCATCGCCACGACACCCAGCATCCCCACCTGGTACGCCGGGCTCATCCGGCCACCGTTGAGTCCCCCGAACTGGGTCTTCGCCCCAGTCTGGACCACGCTCTACATCCTGATGGGTGCCGCAGGCTTCCTCGTCTGGCAGAAGCGCGACCACCCGGCGGCAAAGGCGGGCCTTGCGCTCTTCGGGGTGCAGCTCGTGCTGAACGTTGCCTGGTCGTGGGTCTTCTTCGGGTTCCAGGCGATCGGGCTCGCCGTCGTGGTGGTCGTGGCCCTCTGGCTCACGATCCTCGCGACGATCGAACGGTTCTACCGCGTCGAGCCGCTTGCCGCGTACCTCCTCGTCCCCTACATCGTCTGGACGACGTTCGCGACGTACCTGACCGCCGCCTACTGGTATTTCAACCCCGCGTGGCGCTGAAGAAGAAGGATCTCCCCTTTTTTAAAAGAGGTTCGCCTGGCTGTGGACCTGGACCCGTTCGCCGGTGATCTCGTACGGCTTGATCTCCCGCGAGTGCGCAGAGCTCCGCATCTTCACCACCTCGAGGACGAGGCGGACGCGGGTCTGTTCGTCCGACCGGATATACCGAAGCAGGATCACCGTGTCGACCAGGTACTCGATCAGGTTATGCCGGCTCGAATACGGGTTGTTCCGGTCCGTCTCAGAGGTCATCAGCATCGTGCACCGCTGGTCGCGGAGCATCTCCACGAACCGGAACATCTCGTACCGTCGGGCCGCGTCCGACTCGAAGAGGTCCTCGAAGAGCGAGATCGGATCGAAGACGATCCGGGTCGCCGTGAACCGCTTGATCAGGGACGGCAGCTCGTTCCGGATGCTGTTGATCGAGAGGTTGAAGTTGGTCGGGTCGAGTTTCAGGACAAAGAAGGAGGTGTTGCGGTACTGCTCGATCTCCCAGCCCTTCTCGGTCATGTACCGAACGATCGACTCCTCCGACTCCTCGAGCGAGATATAGATCGCCGTCTCGCCCCGGGCAAGGCCATCCCAGATGAACTGGAGCGCAAAGGTGGTCTTGCCGGTGCCGTAGGTCCCCACGATCGCCGCGATCGTCCCCCGGATAAGGCCCCCCGAAAGCATCGCGTCCAGCCCCTCGATCCCCATCCTGACCCGTTCCACCTCTCCTTCCGGCATTGTATCCCCTCTCCCCCTCTCCTAGATGATCAGGCGGATGTTGTTCACCTCGAACCCGAGGGCCGGCGAGATCTTGATCGAGAACTTCACGAGGTCGTTCTCCTCCAGGTGGGTCATCACGCCGCGGAACTTCTCGAAGAACATCACCCGCTGCCGCCGCGCCGCGATCGACTCCTCCCAGCGGAAGAGGATCACCGAGTCAGCGATGTCCGCGATCTCCTGGATCCTTGCACGGTCGATGATCCCCTGGGTCAGCAGGAGATAGATCGTCGAGTTCCAGCGCTTCGTCACTCGCTGCAGCCCGCGGAGGTACGCGGCGAGCTCCTTCCAGTCCGCCGGATCGGAGTACGAGACGGCAACGTCGGTCAGGGAGTCCAGGATGATCAGGGAGCGCTCGGGCACCGTCTCGAGCACTGACGAGAGCTGCACGAGTGTCGACTTGTGCTCCGAGCGCCGCTTTAACCGGGTGATCAGGTCCTCCGAGGTGTACCACTCCCCGGGCACCGACGAGGTGTCGAAGTACTGCTCGGAGAGATCACTGAACTGCACATACTCCGCGTCGAGCTCCTCTGCGAGCGACGCGTCGAACGAGAGCGCCACCTCCCGCCGGACGTCCTCCTTCATCTTCGTGAAGGTGACATACCGGATCTCTGAGGGAAGGGCGGGGTTCTCGGGATCCCGTCGGTGGAGCATCGCGAGGTTGATCAGCGAGGTGTAGACGAACTCGAACGAGCCCGCCCCGATGTCCCCGAGCAGGAGCATGATCGATCCGGGCGGTACGCCGCCCTCCATCACGGGGTCGAACGAGCCGATCCCGGTCGGCATGCGTTTCAGGACAGCCTCAGTGGGGTCCACTGCATCAGTGTTGCTGCTGACGCGAGAATAAAGGTTGTGAAGCGGTCTCTTCCCGGTTCCTCGATGTCGTCTCATCCCGGTGGCGTGATCGGATAGGGGGGTTAAAGTAGCACGAGCAATAGACGTCACCAACACGGAAGGGTGATCGTTCGAGCCCTTCACGGCGGCCGGAGGTCTAGGTCACGGTGAAGTTCCCGCGCCTGCGGAGGAAGAAGGAGGAAGAGCCGCGCGTACTTGCTCCTCCACCCGACGCCCGGCCGATGGACCCCCCGAAAGAGCGCGGCCGGCTGCTCGCGCGTGCGAAGCCCGAGGCCCCGCTGGTCGAGTACGACCCGGGTGTCCACGGCTCGCTTGTCGACCGGGAGCTCCCCGAGGACTACGACCTGATCGAACAGTACTGGGTCGACGAGGGATGTTCGCAGGTCAACATCGTTCACAACCGCCGGACCAAGCAGGAGGAGTACATCCTCTACGAGCCGACCCTGACACCGTTCGAGTACGAACTGATCGAGCGGGTCTTTGACGACCTCCGGGACGTCCTGATCCTGACCGACGCCGAGGTGGACGAGGACAAGCGCCTCCTGCTCTTTCGAAAGATGGAGGGTCTCTTCGAGGAATACGGGATCCACCTCGACCTGATCCCGCTCTTCAAACTCCGGTACTTCCTGATCCGCAACTTCATCGGCTGGTCGCGGATCGACCCCCTGATGAAGGACCCGAACATCGAGGACATCTCCTGCGATGGCAACGAGGTCCCGCTCTTCCTCTACCACAGGACCTACCGGAACATCCGGACCAACATCCAGTTCGACGAGGAGGCCCTGATCTCGCTCGCGATCAAGCTCGCCCAGCGAAGCGGCAAGCACGTCTCGATCGGGTCCCCGATGATCGACGCGACCCTCCCCGACGGCTCCCGCCTGCAGCTCTCTCTTGGCAAGGAGGTGACGAGCCGCGGGACGTCGTTCACGATCCGAAAGTTCCGCGAGGAGCCGTTCACCCCGATCGAACTGATGGAGTATCACACCTTCTGCCCCGAGGCGCTTGTCTACTTCTGGTTCGCGATCGAGAACAACAAGTCGCTCATCTTCATCGGAGGGACCGCCTCGGGCAAGACCACCTCGCTCAACGCGGTCTCTCTCTTCATCACCCCCCTCGCAAAGGTGGTCTCGATCGAGGACACGCGCGAGATCACCCTCTACCACGACAACTGGATCGCCTCGGTCACCCGCGAGTCGATCTCGGACAGTGGCTCCACGATCGACATGTTCGCCCTGCTCAAGTCGGCGATGCGGCAGCGCCCCGAGTACATCCTGGTCGGCGAGGTCCGGGGCCACGAGGCGCAGACCCTCTTCCAGGCGATGAACACGGGGCACACCACCTTCTCCACCATGCACGCCGGATCGGTCGACGCCGCGATCCACCGCCTTGAGTCAGAGCCCCTGAACGTGCCGCGGAACATGCTCCAGGCCCTGAACATCATCTCGATCCAGGCCCTGATCTACCAGGGGACTGCCCGGGTCCGCCGGTGCCAGGAGATCGTCGAGGTGATCGGGATCGACCCGTCGACCGGCAACCTCCGGGTCAACAACGTCTTCACCTACGACCCGGTCCGGGACCAGCTCAACTACACGGGCCGTTCGCAGGTCTTCGCCTCGATCACCGAGCGGCGCGGCTGGACGCGCGAGAAACTCGACGAGGAGATCGCGGTCCGGAAACGGCTCCTGATCGCGATGCACGAGCAGCGGATCCGTGACTACCGTTCGGTGACCCGGATCTTCCAGGGCTACTACATCGATCCTGCCGGCGTGATGGCGCATATCGATGACCTGCGGCAGGCGATCGTGTGATCCTGGGGCGACAGGTCCAGGCGTGGGTCGCCCGGGACCCGACCCGGTTCCAGCGGTTGAACGCGGACCTGGTCTCGGCCCGTGCAGGGGTGACCGTCGAGCGCTACCTCTCGACCGCAATCCTCGCCTCGATCGCCGTCGCCATCGTCTTTCTCGTGGTCGGCTTCATCGTGACCGGCTTCGTGATCACCTTCACCGAGGCGCAGGGGACCTCGTTTGCGAACCCGACGGGGTACCACCTGCCGTACGCGATCGGCCCCGTACCGATGGCCCTGATCACCCAGGCGGTCGGGGCCCTGATCGGGGGATTGCTCGCCGCCTCGATCACCTACATGGTCGCGCTCCAGTGGCCCGCGATCACCAAGGGGACTCGTGCCTCCAAGATCAACATGACCCTCCACAACGCGGTCGCCTACATGTTCGCGATGCGGAAGGGGGGGGCCGAGCTCCTGACGATCTTCCGCTCCCTCTCGGAGAACGCGAACATCTACGGCGAGGTCGCGCTAGAGTTCCGACAGGTGGTTCGCGACGCCGACTTCTTCGGGCTCGACGTGGTCTCCGCGATCCGGCAGCTCCACATGACGACGCCCTCGAACAAGCTGAAGGACTTCCTCCAGGACCTCCTCTCGGTGATCGAGTCGGGCGGCGACATGACCCACTTCCTCGACGGGCGCGTCCACCTCTTCCAGGAAGAGGCGCGCTACGAGCAGAAGAACTTCCTCAGCTTTCTCGCCCTCGTGGCGGAGTCCTACGTGACGCTCTTCGTCGCCGGCCCACTCTTTCTGATCATCATCATGGTCGTGATGGGGATGATGGGCGGCAGCGCCGTGATCCAGCTCGCCGCGGTCGTCTACCTGATGCTCCCCGTCGGCACGTCGATCTTCATGGTGATGATCGACATCGTCTCGATCAAGAGCGAGGTGGTGAAACGGTCTGGTCGGAGGGACACCGGGATACCCGAGTTCTCGGATGTTACCATCCTTCCCGTGGGCGGCGAGGAGTCGCTCTTTGCCCGTCTCAAGAAGTACGACCAGTCCGCCGGGTTCCGGAACTTCCTGCACGACCCGCTCCGGGCGTTCACATCGAAGCCGATCCGCGTCCTCTTTCTCACGATCCCGGTCGGCCTCGGGTATATCTTCTTCACGGTCTCGCGGATCGAGTGGATCGGCAACCTCGAGGCCTACGTCGGCGCTATCGACGACCACATCGTGATCGGTATCCTGATCATCCTGCTCCCATTCTCGATCTTCTACGAGGTCTGGAGGCGCCGGCTCTCCGGGATAGAGTCCGCGATCCCGGAGTTCCTCGACCGGATGGCCGGGATCAACCAGGTCGGCCTCACCGTGGCGCAGGCGATCTCGATCATGATGAACGCGAATCTCGGGGTGCTCTCGCACGAGATCCGGCGGATCAACCGGGACATGGACTGGGGGGCGAACTTCTCCGAGGCCCTCGGCCGGTTCGAGGAGCGGGTGACGACCCCGATCATCGCCCGGATGGTCACGCTGATCACCAAGGCGACCGAGATGTCGAGCCAGATCAACGAGGTCCTGAACATCGCGTCGTCGGACGCCAGGATGTCGGACGTCCTCAAGCGCGAGCGTCTCGCCGAGATGTTCATCTACGTCGCGATCGTCTACCTCTCCTTCTTCGTCTTCATCTTCGTGATCGCGATCCTCAACAACCAGTTCCTGGTCCAGCTCGGCAAGATGAACACGGCGGGCCTCGCCCAGGGGGGGCAGGCGTTCTCCGGCCTCGGCTCGATCCCGCTCGCCCTCCTCCAGGTCCTCCTCTACCATGCCTGCATCTTCCAGGGCTTCTTCTCCGGGCTGATCGCCGGCCAGATGGGGGAGTCCTCGGTCCTCTCAGGGATCAAGCACGCCTGCATCATGCTGCTGATCGCGCTCGTCGCGTTCAACACGGTGGCGTCGCCGCCGATCTGAACCGGGGATCGATACGATTATACCGGCGAACGCCCGAGATCACGGGCGGTGATGGAAGCATGTGCACCGTTGGTGGACCCGTCGACGTCGAGTACGATGAGCGTGTGAAAGGCAAGCGGTACCGGTGCCGGGACTGCGGAGAGTCGTTCGAGGGGGTCGGGAAGCACCCGGTCTGCCCCTCGTGCCAGTCGGACGCGGTCGACGCGATCTGAACCGCCCGGATGTTCGCCCCCCTCGTCGACGAGTACCTCGTGCTTGAGGTCCCTCCCTCTTTTCTCGTCGTCGGGAGGGCACTCTCCCGCCTCGGGCTCTGTATCGAGACCGTCGATGGAGAGGTGGTGAAGGGTCTCTCTCCCGATGACCTGGTGGTCGCATCGTGCCCCGGTGGGGGACCCCTGGAGCCCGCCCTCATGCTGATCGAGCTGGTCCGTCGGTACCGGCAGCCGCTCGTCGTCCTCCCAAAGGGTCATCCGGGATCGCGGCGGCTTGCCGTCGTCGTCTCCGCCGGCCCGTCGATCCGGATCGCCTGCGACATCCAGCGGGGAACGCACCCCGAGCAGGACGTGCTCTGCGGGGCCGACGTGTTCGCCGGCCTTCGGCTCAGCGGGGTTGCGGGGGGTGTCCAGGTCGAGAACCCACCGCCCGCACTCCGGGTCCGTCGCCTCCCGCCCCTTCCTGCGGATCCCTGAACAAGCCGCCTAGCGGCCCGAACAAAGAATACAAACAATTAATATGACGCTTTCCGCCAACTTATACTGTGTAAGGAGGGTTGGATGAAAATAGAGGTGTTGCAGAGCATCAAGAAGACGGAGGACGAGTATAAGGCCGCGATCAGCCAGGCAGAGGTCGAGAGGCGCAAGAGCGTGCAGAACGCAGAGCTGGAGGCCGACAACCTGATCGCGAAGGCGACCCTGAACGCCGAAGAGTATCGCAAGCAGAAGCTCGCAGAGGCCCACGCGGAGGCGGATCGCCGCCACGCTCAGATCATCAAGGACGGGGAGGCCAGGGCGGCCGAGCTCCGGGAACGGGGCCGGCGGAACCTGGACGGCGCCGTGGCGCTCCTCGTCTCCAGGCTCAAGGGAGCCCTCGATGCCGGCGCCTGAGATGGGGCGGTGCTGATGCTTGCGCCACGGCAGATGAGCCGCCTGCTGATCGCAGGCACGAAGGAGCAGATGGGCGCGGTGATCTCCGAGCTCTATCGCCACCGGCTCTTCCATATCGAGGACTTTGTCGGCCAGGAGGATTACTCCGGCTTCAAGCTCGGTATGCCGCTCGCCGGAGCGACCGAGGCCTCGAACGACCTGATCACGATCCGGGCGGCAACAAACGCCTTCGGCGTCCAGGACGACGGCGCCGCGCACGGACGCCCGGTCTCGGGTGCCGAACTCCGGCGCCAGCTCCAGACCGAGCTCCCCGAGCTCGACGCCCAGGCGGACGAGCTGGTAACACGGCGAACGCGCCTTGAGACCCGTGCGAAGGACCTCGAGTCCCGGACGGCCGAGCTCGAGCCGTTCGCCTCGCTCCCGATCGACCTCGATCTCTACCGGGGATACGACAGCGTCGCGGTCCTCGCCGGCCATATCCCTGCGGACGTCGCGATCGCGGCCCCGCATGAAAAGGCCTTCTCGAGCGGCAAGAAGGGAGGCTTTATCTCCGTCTTCACGCCGCTTGCCGAGCGAGATGCGGTCGAGCGGCAGCTCCTGGACGCCGGTTTCGTGGCCGCCCGGATCCCCGATGAGACCGGGTCCGCCGGTGACGTCATCGCCCGGTACCGGGCCGAGCAGGCCTCGATCGAGAAGGAGGTCGAGGGGATCAACCGCCAGCTGGCCAATCTGAAGGAGATCCACGCATCGTTCCTACTCGCGGCCGACGAGCTGTTGACCGCCGATGTCGAGCAGGCGGAGGCGCCGCTCCGGTTCGCGGTGACAGACCAGGCCTTCGTCGCAGAGGGCTGGGCCCCCACCGCCGAGGTGGCGGCGATCACGCTGGCGCTCGAGAGGGCGACGAAGGGCAGGGTCCACGTCGAGGAGCTCGAGGTCGATTACGACCACGATTCGGTCCCGGTGGAGTACAACAACCCGTCGTTCGCTCACCCGACCGAGCTCTTCATGGACGTCTATTCGCGCCCGAACTACCGCGAGATCGACCCCACGCTCCTCGTCTCGATCGTCTTCCCGATCTTCTTCGGGATCATCCTCGGAGACGTCGGCTACGGTCTGGTGCTCCTGGTGCTCTCGTTTTTGGGGCGAAAATTCTTCATGAGCGAGGGCTGGACGCTGTTGCTCGACAACCTGCGTAACGCCTCGATCTCCTCGATCATCTTCGGTCTCATATACTCGGAGATCTTCGGGTTCGCACTCCCCTGGAAACCGCTCGTCTTCTCCCGCCACCTCAACATCGGCGGAGAGGCGCATGGTCACGGGCCGGATGCGGCCTCGATGCTGATCATCGCGATCTGGATCGGTATCCTGCATATCACGCTCGGGCGACTCATCTCGATCGTGAACCACAGCCGCATGTCGCACGGGAGCCACCGGACGAAGGCGATCATCGCCCAGACCGGGTGGCTCGCGTTCATGTGGGGCCTGTTGATCGTGATCTGGTCGATCTTCCCCATCCCGTTCATGCTCGACCTGACGAAGCTCGGCGATGTCGTCGCGCTCGGAATGCGTCCTGCAGGGATCGCTGGAATCGTGCTGATCCTCTATGGAATAGTCGCGATCGCCCAGGAGAACGCGCTCGAGGTCGTGGAACTACCCACGATCGTCTCGCACGTGCTCAGCTACGCGCGTCTCGTCGCGGTCGGCCTCTCATCGGTCGCCATCGCGATGGTCGTGAACTACATCGCGCTCGGGATGTTCATCAACCCGTCGCTTGAAAACCTGACCCCGGTCGGCATCGTGCTGATCGTCGTCGGGATCGTCGTGCTCCTGCTCGGCCACGCGCTGAATACCGCCCTCGGTATCCTGGGCGGCGGGCTGCACTCGATCCGTCTTCACTATGTTGAGTTCTTCACCAAGTTCTACAAAGGTGGAGGAATAAAGTACAACCCGTTTGGGATGAAGAGACTGCATACAACGGAGGAATAAAGAAATGGTTGATGTTGGAACTGCTGTTATGACGGTTGAGATGATTCAGGCATCGCAGGTCGGACTCAAGGCGGTTGGCGCCGGGCTCGCAGTCGGGCTGACAGGCGTCGGCACCGGACTCGCCGAGATGGGAATTGGCGCCGCTGCCGTCGGAGCAACTGCCGAGAACCGGGACATGTTCGGTCTTGCGCTCATCTTCACTGTGATTCCCGAGACGATCGTCATCTTCGGTCTTGTCGTGGCGCTGCTGCTCCTGTTCTGATGGAGACTCATTATGGGACTGGAAGCAGTCATCAGTGAGATCCAGCAGAAGGGGCGGCACGAGGCAGACCGGATCCGGCGAGAGGGAGATCTCGAGGTCGAGCGCGTGCTGCGCGATGCGCAGCAGCGCTCGGACGAGATCAAGCTCTCGGCCGAGGCCGACGTGACCCGGCAGGTGGAGCACGTCCTCGCCCAGGAGACGTCGTCGGCGAACCTGGTCACCAAGCGGGCGACCCTGAATGCCGAGAAAGAACTCCTGGACCAGATCTACCGGTCGACCCTCGAGGCGATCCGGAAGGAGCCGGCCGCGTTCCACGAGAGGGCCCTCCGGCGGTTGCTCGCAACCGCGAAGGCCGAGATCGGTGGCGGGCGCGTCCGGGTGAACCGGGACGATCTCTCCATCATCGAGGCCCTCGTCAAGGAACCCGGGTTCGACGTCTTCACGGTCGGCCCTCCGGCCGAGATCGAAGGAGGCCTCGTCGCGGAGTCGAACGACCGGGCCTTCCAGGTCGACCACTCGTACCGCACCTATCTGAACCGCGTCTGGGAGTCGTCCTTGAAGGATGCCTCGGATCTCCTGTTCGGGTGAGGTGAGCTGGCCATGGCAGAGGTGATCAGCGGGCCGGCCCCGTACATCTACGTGAGCACGCGCCTCCGGGTCCGGAGGGCGAAGCTGCTGCGTGTGGAGGAGTACCTCCGCATGCTGAACATGAGCCTGCCCGAGATCACGCGGTACATCGAGGAGCTCGAGTACAAGACCGAGGTCGACGAGCTCGCGCCGTCATTCTCGGGCGTGGACCTGCTCGAGGTCGCCCTATCCTGGAACCTCGCAAAGGAGTTCCAGCGAGTGCTTGCGCTCACCCCGGGTGCAATGGCCGGTTTCACGGCCGAGTACCTGCGGCGCTGGGACATCGCGAACGTGCTGACGACTCTGCGCGGGCGCACCCAGGGCTTCAAGCCGGGCAAGATCAAGGAGGTCCTGATCCCGGCAGGCTCGCTCGACCGGACGGTGCTCGACCGCCTCGTTGTCGAGGAGACCCCCGATCGGATCGTCGAGGGCCTCCGCGGCACGCACCTCTTTCCGGTGGTCGAGCGTGAACTCCCCGGCGCCGTCGAGTCCGGCAACTTTGCCCGACTTGAGAACGAGCTGTACAAGGCGTACTACGCCGACCTGATCCGTGTGGCACGGTCCGGGATCAAGGGCGGGAACGAGTTCCTGCAGTACATCCAGCTCGAGATCGACATCACGAACATGCAGAACCTCTGGCGCCTGCGCTCGGGCGGGGCGACCGGCGAAGTTCGTGACTTCATGATCTCGGGCGGACGAATCCCGGTCGAGGAACTGAACCGTCTCGGCGCAGCCGAGACGACCGACGAGATAGTCGATGCGCTCAAGAAGCGGACGAACATCCCGGCCCTCCAGGACGCGATCGAGGAGCTGCGCTGCGGCTGCTCGGTCCGACAGATCGAGAACCGGCTGACCCGGTTCAAGCTCGAACAGATGGACCGGATGAGCCGGCGATATCCGTTCTCGATCTCGCCCGTGCTCGTCTATCTCGAGCGCAAGTACTACGAGGTCTACAACCTCCGGGCGATCGCCCGGGGAAAGGCCGCGAACCTCGCGCCGGAACGCATACAGGAGTACCTGGTGATCTAGATGGAGATCGCAGTCATCGGCTCGAGTGAGTTCATCCTCGGATTCCGGCTTGCCGGAATTCACAAGACCTACGCGATCGACGACGAACCGCGTCTCGTCGAGGCGGTCAACCAGGCGATAGCCGACCCCGAGGTCGGTATCCTCGTCCTCTCCTCCAGTGACATGGAGCGCGTCCCACGGCGTCTCCGGGTCCAGCTCGAGGAGTCGGTCCGCCCGACCGTGATCGCGATCGGCGGCGATGAAGGGGGCATGTCCCTCAGAGAGAAGATAAAGCGTTCAGTGGGTGTTGATCTGTGGAAGTAAACGAAGGACAGAAGACAACGGCCGGCGTGCTGAAACGCATCGCCGGGCCGGTCGTCACGGCCGTCGGGCTCGACGCCCACATGTACGATGTCGTGAAGGTCGGCAACGAAGAGCTGATGGGGGAGGTGATCAAGGTCGACGGCGAGGCGATCATCGTCCAGGTCTACGAGGACACGACGGGTCTTCGGCCTGGCGAGCCGGTCTCGAACACGGGCCTCTCGCTCGCGGTCGATCTCGGCCCGGGCCTGCTCACCTCGATCTACGACGGGATTCAGCGCCCGCTCGAGGTGCTCGTAGACAAGATGGGCTCGTTCATCGAGCGCGGCGTATCGGCCCCCGGCATCCCCCGGGACAAGAAGTGGGAGTTCAAGCCCCTGGCGAAGGCGGGTGACGAGGTCATCCCCGGCTCGATCATCGGCGAGGTGCAGGAGACGAACATCGTCCACCGGATCATGGTCCCGCCGAACAGGAAGGGCGGGCGGATCGCGACGATCAAGAGCGGGAGCTTCACGGTCGAAGAGACGATTGCGACCCTCGAGGACGGGACCGAGCTCCAGATGATGCACCGCTGGCCGGTGCGTGTGCCGCGGCCCGTGATGGAGAAGAAGAACCCGACGATCCCGCTCATCACGGGTCAGCGGATCCTCGATGGCCTCTTCCCGATCGCGAAGGGCGGCACCGCGGCCATCCCCGGGCCGTTCGGCTCGGGCAAGACGGTCACGCAGCAGCAGCTCGCAAAGTGGTCGGACGCCGAGATCGTGGTCTACATCGGCTGCGGTGAACGCGGCAACGAGATGACCGAGGTGCTGACCGAGTTTCCCGAGCTCCAGGACCCGAAGTCGGGCAAGCCGCTCATGGAGCGGACGATCCTGATCGCGAACACCTCGAACATGCCCGTCGCGGCGCGTGAGGCCTCGGTCTACACCGGGATCACGATCGCGGAGTACTTCCGTGACATGGGTTACGACGTGTCGCTCATGGCCGACTCGACCTCGCGCTGGGCCGAGGCCATGCGTGAGATCTCGAGCCGGCTCGAGGAGATGCCCGGCGAAGAAGGGTACCCTGCGTACCTCGCGGCCCGGCTCGCCGAGTTCTACGAGCGTTCCGGCCTGGTCACGACCCTTGCGGGCTCCTCCGGCTCCGTCTCGGTCATCGGGGCTGTATCGCCGCCCGGTGGCGACTTCTCCGAGCCGGTCACGCAGAACACGCTCCGCATCGTCAAGGTCTTCTGGGCCCTCGACGCGAAGCTCTCGCAGCGCCGTCACTTTCCGGCCATCAACTGGCTCAACTCCTACTCGCTCTACCTGGACACCCTCGGGCCCTGGTACGACACCGAGGTCTCGCCCGAGTGGAACCCGCTCCGGTCGTGGGCAATGGAGGTGCTGCAGAAGGAGGCCGAACTCCAGGAGATCGTCCAGCTCGTTGGGTCGGACGCCCTTCCCGAGACCGAGCAGATCACGATCGAGGTGGCCCGGCTGATCCGGGAGGTCTTCCTCCAGCAGAACGCCTACGACGCGGTCGATACGTTCTGCGAGATGAAGAAGCAGTATGACATGATGAAGGCGATCCGGAGCTACGCAGACCAGTCGTATGCGGCCCAGGCGGCGGGCGTCAGCCCGACCCAGATCATCACGATCAAGGCCAAGAACGACCTGCCCCAGATCAAGTTCGTCAAGGACTACGAGCCCATGCTCGACGGCATCCTTAAAGCGATGGAATCCGAATTCACGACACTGAGGTCGAGCGCATGAAGGAATATCGGACCATCAGTAAGATCGCCGGCCCCCTGCTCTTCGTCGAGAAGACGGAGCCGATCGGGTACGGCGAGCTCGTCAACATCACGCTCGCAGACGGCTCGACCAAGCGCGGACAGGTCCTCGATACCTCGGACGAGCTCGTGGTCGTGCAGGTGTTCGAGTCGACGGCCGGACTCGGCCGTGATTCGGGGGTCCGGTTCACGGGCGAGGCGATCAAGATGCCGGTGGGGCACGAGATGCTCGGCCGGATCCTCTCGGGCGGCGGCAAACCGATCGACGGTGGGCCCGAGATCGTGCCCGAGAAGCGAATCGACATCACGGGCGCTGCGATCAATCCGTACGCCCGGGGCATGCCTGCGGAGTTTATCCAGACCGGTGTCTCGACGATCGACGGTACGAACACGCTCGTGCGTGGTCAGAAGCTGCCGATCTTCTCCGCTGCGGGCCTTCCGCACAACAACATCGCGCTCCAGATCGCCCGCCAGGCCAAGGTTCCTGGCTCGGTCGAGGAGTTTGCCGTGGTCTTCGCGGGGATGGGCATCACGAAGGAGGAGGCGAACGCGTTCATGCAGGACTTCGAGCGCACGGGTGCTCTCGAGCGCGCCGTCGTCTTCCTGAACCTCGCCGACGACCCGGCGGTGGAGCGGATCATCACCCCGCGACTGGCCCTGACGACGGCCGAATACCTCGCGTTCGAGCTGGGGATGCACGTGCTCGTCATCCTGACGGACATGACCAACTACTGCGAGGCGCTCCGCCAGATCGGCGCCGCCCGTGAGGAGGTCCCTGGCCGTCGTGGATACCCCGGATACATGTACACCGACCTGGCCTCGATCTACGAGCGGGCCGGTATGATCAAGGGCAAGAAGGGCTCGGTGACGCAGATCCCGATCCTGACGATGCCCGGCGACGATATCACCCACCCCATCCCCGACCTTACCGGGTACATCACGGAGGGTCAGATCGTCGTCTCGCGTGAGCTCCACCGGAAGGGGATCTACCCGCCGATCAACGTGCTGCCCTCGCTCTCCCGGCTGATGAACCTCGGTATCGGCAAGGGGCACACCCGCGAGGACCACAAGAAGGTCTCGGACCAGATGTACGCGGCGTACGCAGAGGGCAACGATCTTCGCGGCCTCGTGGCGATCGTCGGCAAGGACGCGCTCTCCGAGCGCGACCGGATGTTCCTCGAGTTCGCCGATCTCTTCGAGGGGCGTTTTGTCCGCCAGGGGATCGACGAGGACCGTGCGATCGGCGAGGGGACCCTCGACCTCGGATGGGACCTGCTCTCCACGCTCCCGGTCGAGCAGCTGAGCCGTATCGACCGTGAACTGATCGAGAAGTACCACCCGAAGTTCCGGGCGAAGTGAGGATCTCATGGCACTCCGCGACATCAAGCCCACCCGGTCCGAACTGATCAACCTCAAGAGGCGGATCCAGCTCTCGGAGCGGGGATACAAGATCCTGAAGATGAAACGGGACGGGCTGATCCTGGAGTTCTTCAAGGTGCTTGGCCAGGCCAAGGACTCGCGCGGGGCCCTCCTTGCGGCCTATGCGCGGGCTGAGGAGATGATGGCCGTGGCGAACACGGTCGAGGGCGCGATCGGCGTGAAGTCGGCCGCGTTCTCGGTGAAGGAGGTTCCCCAGATCGCGGTCAAGCAGAAGAACATCATGGGCGTCGTGGTCCCCGACATCAAGGGTTCGTCCGTGACCAAGCCCCTCATCGACCGGGGATACGGGGTGCTCGGCACCTCGTCCACGATCGACGAGACGGCGGCGGCCTTCGAGGACCTGGTCGAGCAGATCATTCACTCGGCCGAGATCGAGACCACGATGAAGCGCCTGCTCGAGGAGATCGAGAAGACGAAGCGGCGTGTGAACGCCCTCGAGTTCAAGGTGATCCCCGAGCAGGCCGAGGCCCGTGACTTCATCAAGATGCGCCTCGACGAGATGGAGCGCGAAGAACTCTTCCGCTTAAAGAAGATCAAGGCCCGTTCCACCGGGACGTGAGAGTAATGGAGATCGGCACGATCGCGAGCCTGCCCTGCGAGGACCGCACGGTCCTCCTCAGGCTCGACCTGAACTCCCCGATCGACCCGTCATCGGGTGCGATCCTGGACGATAAGCGGTTCCGCGAGCACCTGCCGACGATCCAGGCGCTGGCGCACGCGAAGGTCGTGATCCTGACCCACCAGTCCCGGCCCGGGAAGAAGGACTACACGACGCTGGCCGCACACGCCGAGAAACTCGGCGCGATGCTCGGACGCCCGGTCGAGTACGTCGACGACGTCATCGGCGCCTGCGCCCGCGAGGCCGTCGCTGGGATGGCATGCGGTGACGTGCTGATGCTCGAGAACGTCCGGTTCATGGCGGAGGAGAACCTCACCCTGAAGCCAGAGGAGGCGGCCCGGACCCACCTGGTGCGCCGGCTCGCGGCGCTCGGGGACTTCTTCGTGAACGATGCCTTCGGTACGGCCCACCGGTCCCAGCCGACCGTTGTCGGCCTGCCGATGGTGATGCGGTCAGCCGCGGGCCTATTGATGGAGCGGGAGGTCCACCAGCTCTCCCGGGTCTTCCAGGGCGCCCCCAGGCCGGTGGTCGTGGTGCTCGGCGGGACCAAGGTCGACGACTCGATCGATGTCGCCCGGCACGTCCTGGAGAACGGGGTGGCCGACAGGGTGGTGGCGATCGGCGTGGTCGCCAACGTCTTCTACATGGCGAAGGGGGTCTCAATCGGCGCGCCCTCGACGGCGCTGATCGAGCAGCTGAAGTACCTGCCGCTCGTCGACATCACTCGGGAGCTCCTCGCCGCTCACGGCGACCGTATCCTGCTCCCCGACCAGGTGGCGGTCCGCGAGAACGGCGCCCGGGTGGAGTGCCCCCTCGACCGGATCCCCCAGGACGCCCCGATCATGGATGCCGGCACCACCGCAGTCGCCGACCTCTCGCGGGTCCTCGCCGCCGCCGGCACCGTGGTCTTCAACGGCCCGGCGGGTGTCTTCGAGGACGCGAACTTCGCGATTGGGACCCATGAACTCCTGAGGGCGGCCTCCGAGGCCGATTTTTCGGTGATCGGCGGCGGCCACACGGCGGCCGTCGTCGAGAAACTCGGGATCGACGGCAGGTTCACCCACATCTCCACCGGAGGCGGGGCCTGCATCGAGTTCCTGACCGGCAAGACCCTCCCGGCCGTCGACGCGCTCGCCCGCTCGAAGCAGGCGTTCGGCTGACAGGACCATCTCCCCTTTTTCGACCACGAATAGTACGGCGATCTGCACCCAACGTCTGTCGTGTTCGACGCCCGGGACGACCGGCCGTCGAACGAGGATGGTGTCCGTGATCGCGAACGAAGTCTCCATCCGACCGATGCTCGAGTCCGAACTCGGCGAAGTGATCCGCATCGACGAGCAGGCCTTCACTGCCCACTATTCACTTCGCCCGCGGACGATGACCAACGTCGCATACGCGTCGCGGCCCAACCCGGGCGGCTGCTTCGTCGCGAGGTCCGGCGGCATCCCAGTCGGGTTCATCTTCTCGCGGACCTGGGGCAGTATCGGCTGGGTCGGGACGTTCGACGTCGACACGGCACACCGGGTCCAGGGGGTCGGCCGCCCGCGGTCACGTCCCTGCAGGAGACCGGGCGCTGCCGGGTTTTCGCCCGCGCGATCGACCGAGTCGAGCGGTACTGCGCGCGCCTGGGCTTCTCGCGTCTCGTCGGCCCTGTAAACTCGGCTCATCACCCGGTCGACACCTGGCTGCTCCGGCGGGGCTACCGGGTCGCCATGGTCAGGGTCCGGATGGTCCTGGGCGAGACGACCATGCCGCCGTGCCGGGGGATCGAGCTCTCGCGCTGGGTCATGTGATTGCCGCGGAGCCTGTCACGCGTCCGGGTTGAGCCGCGCGAAGACGACCTCGTCGAGGAGCCGACCGTGCTTGGTGATCGCCCGGCGGTGAACGGCCTCGCAGACGAACCCGTTCTGCTCCAGCACCCGCATGGAGGCCGGGTTATTGGAGAAGACGCCGGCCTCGAGGCGGACGAGACCCATCTCGCCGAAGGCGATTGGGACGAGTGCCCGGAGGGCATCGGTCGCGATCCCCCGCCCCCAGCAGGGCTCGGCGAGCCAGTACCCGATCTCGCCCGTCTGGTAGTAGACGTCCTCGAGCGGATGGACCCCGATCCCCCCGACCGCCTCGCCGTCCACCTCGATCGCGAGCAGGAGGTGCCGGCCCGGCGTTGTGGCGAACGAGATGAACCGGACCGCGTCCTCCTGGGTGTAGGGGGACGGGAACCCGTCCCGCATGCAGGCGGCGACCCGGGGGTTGTCGGCATGCTGTGCCAGGCCCCTCGCGTCGGCGAGCGTCCAGTCGCGGAGCACGGCGGTCGGGGTGATGATCCGCATGGTGGATCCTGTTCGCTGTTTGGCCTCATCTTTCTCGCGGAGTACGGGGCGTTCATCTGTTCTCAGGTCGATAGTGGTGCATGCCCGGCGATCGTTCCCAGCTGGCCCGGTTCCTCCCGGTCACCGCGGGTGACCTGACCCGCCTCAATGAACTCGCAAACCTCCCTGGGATTGCCGAGCACTTCGAGTCGATCCCCCCCGTTCCGATGGAGTCGACGCAGGCCCTCTGGGGACATGTGCAGCAGGGGCTGGTCTCGCTCTGGACGGTCCGCGCTGTCGACGGGGTCGTGGGAGGCGCCGGCTTCTACGTCCAGGCGCCCGGCACCCGGCTCTCCCACGCCGCGACCTTCTTTCTCTACCTCGACCCCGCTGCGTGGGGGCAGGGTATCGGGACCGCGACGCTCCGGTTCATCGAGGCGGAGGTGCGGCGCCGTGGTTTCCGCCGGCTCGACTGCATGGTCGCCGCGACCAACCCCCGGGCGATCCGGGTCTACCAGAAGGAAGGGTTCGAGGTGGAGGGGATCCGGCGCGAGGCGTTCTGCCTCGACGGCCGATACGAGGACCTGGTCCTGATGGGCAAGATCCTTGCCGGGCCGAACGCCGCCCCGATCGCCGGTGGAGCGGGTGGCGCGCCGGACCCGCAGGCCTGATTACCTCGCGCGCCAAACCCTTTTCTCGATGCGTTCACTCGTGATCGCCGCCGGGATCCTCCTCGTCGTCCTCGTTGTCGGCGCCGGCTGCTCAGCCCCGGAGCAGGCGATCTACCAGAAGCACGGCCTCTCGTTCACCTACCCCCCCGCGTGGAACCTCACCGAGGACGATGCGGACACCGGGGGGAACGTCACCCTGACCTTCGACCTCGGGAGCGGAAGCCAGCTCTTCGTCTCGACGACCCCGAACCTCTCGGCCCAGTTCCCGCCGACGGAACGCCTCGATGTCCTCGACCGGTGGTTCACCGAGAGCCGGGCCCACCTCCTCACCGTCGGTGCGGCGGTGATCGAGGAGAAGCAGGTGATGGTCGCCGACAATCCCGCCCACCGGCTGCTCTACGCCGTCCGCTACGAGGACATCGCCTACCGTAACGTCCTGGTGGTGACAACCCGCGGGGACACCGGGTATACGTTCCACCTCTGGGCGCTCCCCGGAGCGCATGAGCACCTGGTCTCCCAACTCGATACCATCCTGGGTTCGTTCCAGGCGGTCTGAGCGGCTGCCCGGGCGATACTCCCCCGCACCACCGATTGAAAAAAAGATTGACCCGGCCTTCTGTCCCAGCAGGGGCAGCCACCGCGGGTTCAGGACCCTTCGATCAGCTCTTCGACGATGCCCCGTCCCGCCGGATCGGCGGCGAAGGCGTCCTCGACAGCGGCTCGCTCCCGGTCGCCCCCGATCTTCGAGAGGGCTGCTGCCGCCATCCAGCGGCAACACTCGTTCTGTCCGTTCAGGTTCTCGATCAGTGGCTCCACGGCACGGGTGTCTCCGATCTGCTCCAGGGCCCAGATCGCCGGGACCCGCACGAGGAAGTCCTCGTCGCGGGCGGCAGTTACGAGTGTCTCTACCGCAGGGCCGCCGATCCGCTCGAGGGCGACCGCGGCACGCCAGCGGCTCTCGCGGTCGCCTGACTTCAGGATCGGGGCGACCGCCCTGACCCCCTTCTCCCCCGTTCGGCCGATCGCTTCGGCCGCGTCAAGCATCTCGTAGGTGGTTCCCTGGACGAGCCTCGAAACGAGCTCGGCGACGGACTCTTTCTTTACCATCTCTCTCTCCTCCCCGTCGACCTCCTGTCGACAGGCATCCATTCACGCCGGTATATAATAGTAATTTGCACTCCGACGATGCTCCTCGATATTGCCCGGCAATGATGACGGGCAACGGCCGCACCTTGATATGGTCCGGATGTCCACGCACGATGCATGGACGATGCCAGCGCCTGGGACCTCCAGTCCGACCTCGCGATCATGAACCCGACGACCCCCGAACGGGTGCTTGCCGCCGCGCGGCTCGCCCGGATCGGGCCCGACGACCTGGTCCTCGACCTGGGGTGCGGGAGCGGGTCCGTCCTTGCCCTCGTCGCCGTTACCCTCGGGTGCCGGGGGATCGGGATCGAGAACCGTCCGGGAGCCGTCGAGGCAGCGCGGGCGCGGATCGAAGGTGCAGGGTGCGCCGACCGGGTTGAGGTCCGGTGCCAGGACGCCGCCGCCCCCGTGGCGCTCCCCGC
>JBFXGJ010000028.1:0-27338 GCA_050178135.1 Methanoregulaceae archaeon
GGGATATCGATGAGACGGTAAGGTTGTCAGTATCCCATCAAGACACAATCCACCGCACGATCCGGAAAGGACGGTCTAGTCCGGTCCCTTTCCCGGCAGAGATCGCGAGGCGGGTCTACCTTCGTTCGTAGACGTTCTTTCGATGCCCGATGCCACGGACGATGATCAGGCGCTCGTCGTCGTCGAGCTCCATCACGACGCGATACGATCCGATCTTCGCCGAGTAGTTCGGGGGGAAGTAGCCCTCGAGCTGTTTCAGAAAGAGATGGGGGTTCTCCTGCTGCCGCAGGACAGCAAGCTCGTCCCTGATCCGGCCCGCCATGACGCGGTCGTGCGTTGCTAGCTTCCGGAAAGCTCTATCGGCCGCTGTCGTCAGGACGACCCGCCACACGTTACAGCCTCAGCTCGTCACAGACCTCGTCGAAGTCGACCAGACGGCCAACTGCGATGTCGGCATCCGACTGCCGGAGCTGCTCCGCGAGGTCCGCATCAATCGGCTCGCGATCGATCGCCATCTCGACGAGGCGGCAGACCACGTCGTCGTAGGTCTCCCGCGGATGGATCTTGAGCGATTGCAGGCGGACCTTGGTCTCCTCGTTCAGCTTCACCGTTCCGCTTGCCATCGTGATACTCGGGTATCACGCGCGACACCATAATACTTCGTCTTCCGGGCCGTCGCCGTCCGGATCGGATGGGGCAATCCGCGCCGATAGGCATGGAACTGCAGAATATCATTGTCGATCTCCCTCGACGCGCCGATATATGTCGACGATCTGGCCCGATCCCGTGCACGGGGCTACGCGATGGCCGGCAACCGGTGCGCGATCGTGACGGACCGTCCGGCGAACCTGGTCGAGGTGCATCCGCCGTCACGAGGCTCGTTCGACTTCACCGGCTTCGCTGTGGAGCAGACTCTGCCGGCTCCGGTCCGGGCGATGGTGTCCATCACAGTTAGGGTGAAGGAGCAATGGACATGATAATTGGCGGTCTGAGAGACCGACCGAATCACGACAGCACGCCGTATTTCCGGGTCAACGGTCGACATTTCTTTTATCCTGATTGAAACACGATGGATTCATACAGCTCACCTGGCAACCGCGGTGGTATTCATCGAACCATTCAATCTCAGTCCATCCCTGATAGGCTATTACTTCTTCTTCGAGTGTCCCCGCTACCTTCGTTACAGCGCCACCCCTGATGCCAGTGCCCGCGAGCAGAAACTACCGGTACCGGTCAAGAACCGCGGCATCTCGGCCGAAGCCCTGCTCGACGCTGGCCTTCGCTGGGAGGAGGCCGTGGTGCGCAGGCTGGGAGACCGGGTCTCTGTCGCCGACGGGGAGGGAGTCATCACAAAACGGCAGTTCTCGGCCGAAGAGACGGTTGAAAGACTGCGCTCACTCGAGACCGGCTCGTATCTCTACCAGACAACCCTCATCCCTCCCCCGGACTTCCTGCGCGGCTTCGGCATTCCCGATGACCTCTGCACCATTCACTTCGTTCGCCCCGACCTGATCGAATGCGCCGCCTCCGATGACGGGGCAGGGAGACTGCGGGTGATCGATGTGAAAGGGAGCCAGCACGTCAAGGGTTCACACCGGATCCAGGTCACCCTCTATGCCATGATGCTCGACGCCCGGTGCCGAGCAGAGAGACTTGGTCTCTCGGTCGATATGGACGAGGGAGCCGTCTGGCTCATCGATGCCGATGACCCTGAGCCCTTCGCGCTCCGGCCAAGCACCCGGATTGTGACCGACTTCCTGCGATCAGATCTGAGACCGATCCTTGAAGCCCCTCTGGACGAGGTCGGCTGGCACTTCTACTACCGCTGCGAATGGTGCGTCTACTATCCGGCCTGCAAGCGGGAAGCCAGGAGCGTGATTCACCCATCCGTCTCGCAGATCCCCTATCTCACGCCCGGCGGTCGGCGGTTCCTCCGCGAGGCGTCCTGGCCGGGAGGCACCCCGATCAACACGCTCTACGAGTTCCACGACTTTATCCATCGGGACGACGCGGCGACAATTCTTGCGCAGTCCGGATCGCTTCGAAACCAGCGCAATCGACTCGCAGCGGCAGCGGATGCCCTTTTCGAACTCAAGCCGATCCCAATCGGCGGCTCGTCACTCTCACTCCCGGTCAGTGAGGGCGTGCGCCTCGCGATCACACTCCAGCGCGATCCGACGACGGGGAAGGTGTACGCAGCCGGATTCCGTCGGTTCGGAGGACAGCGTGCCTACCCAACCTCTCACGGGACGCAGGTCTTCGTCGCGCCCGAACCAGAGGAATGCGACGCCGTCGGCACCGCGTTTCTCCAGGCGCTCCATGCCGAGCTGGCCAGCCTCGACACCTTCAACCGCAACCGGAGTGGCGGCGAATACCCGCTCTCGCTCCAGACCTATGTCTTCGATACGCACGAAGAACAGCTCTTCACCGAGCTCGTATTCGAGGCCCTCGGCGACCCTGAGCTCGCCCCCATCGCCCTGGATCTCCTCTTCTACTACCAGGACACGTCGCTTTCGGCGGCGGACAGCCACCCCCATGACGAGGTGCCGTTCCCCATCGTGAGCCTGACATCGGTCATCCAGCAGCTGCTCGCCCTCCCCCTCGAGGTGTCATACCGGCTCGCCGACGTGGCCAAGAAGCTTCCCTCCAGGAAGTTCGACTACCAGCTCCCCATCCGGGACCAATTCTGGTACGATTACTCGAACATGCTCAGGAGCGATGCGATCCTGAACGCATGGAACGCAGAGAACCCGCAGAGACGGACGTCTCGTGTCGACGAGATCCGGGAGGAGATCGAACGCCGACTCATGGCGACCACGATGATCGTCGACGGCCTGCGCGAGCGCGTGCCGGTGGGCTCACTCTTTGCCAGGGCACGGCCGTTCGCGTTTCCCGACACCTGGCCCTTTCGTCATCCTGAGATCTCGCGACTGGCGTTCATCGTGCGCTATGAATCCCTCGTCGGCGCGCTCGAAACGCGCCGGCTCCGTGCCAGGCCCCTCCCCGATCGCCTGGAGGAGGGGATCAGCATCCCCCTGGTGCGCGAGGACGACGACCGCTGGCGACTTGAGTATCCACTCGATCGACATCTCTTCGAGAAACACTGCGGTGGAGAACGGTGCCTCCTGACCGATGCAGGCGACGACCGGCGCGCGCTCACCCATGACGATTACGCACTCCGGGAGCGGTCGTTCACCATGGACCCGGCGATCGCCTACGTCTGGGTCACGGCAGACGGCCAGAGCGATCTCGTCACCCATGCGCATCTCCGATTTGGCTCGCACTCGATCGACGAGAGGTATCCTGCTGGTTCTGCCGTGGTGGTTCACCCGCTCTTCAAGGATTTCACAAGCCGCCCCATTATCGACGAGCTCCAGCGGATCGACGCGCAGAACAACCCTGACCTTCTCCAGTTATTGCGCCACCCGATCGGATGTGCGGTCCCCGTGCACGAGGAGCAGAGGGTCAAGGACCGGGCCCTCCAGGAGGTCGATCGGTTCGAGCTGAGCCGAAGCCAGAGAGGGGCCTTTCACCACCTGCTGGAGAACCGCCTCACCCTCCTCTGGGGCCCCCCGGGGACGGGCAAGACCTACTGCCTCAAGGCGATGATTGCGGCCCTGGCGCGGGGCCGGAGCGGGTGCCATTCTCGCATGCGCATCCTCATCACGGCGTTCACCCACGATACCGTGAACCAGTTGCTGAGTAAGGTGCAGGAGGCGCTCGAAGCATGGGGTGCTGTCCACGCCGAGGACGTAGAGATCTACAAACTGGAGAAGTATGCGTCCAGCGGTGCCCCGCCGCCAGCAGACTTCACCATCCCCATTCTCTCGGTGAAGAACCTCGACCGAGGGCATGGATTGCGGAATCTCCCGGTGCTCATCGTTGGGGGGACGATGCACGCCTTCAGGAAGATCCAGAACGACGAGCGCCAGTACGACCTGCTCGTTGTGGACGAGGCCTCGCAGGTGAAATGGGGCGAACTTTCGCTGGCGCTCCATCACCTCGTGCCGGGCGGCCGCATATTGCTTGCCGGCGACGATCTCCAGTTGCCGCCGATCATTCAAGGTCACTACCCGGAGCCGGAGGACGATCTGCCCGGACTGTTTGATTCGGTCTTCGCCTACCTGCGCGAGCGGGACAAAAAGGAGTCCCCTCGTTACACGAAGCAGCTGCTCGAGAACCGGCGGATGAACTACACCCTCTCCCGGTTCCCGGCGGTGACGCTCTATAGCACGGAGTACACGTCGGTGGACGAGAGCATTGGACACCAGGCTCTCGAGCTCGAACGCTCACCTCCCGGGACTGGAAATGCGCACTGGGGCATCATCGAGTGGCTCCTCGACCCGGCCTTTCCGCTCGTGCTCGTGGTGGTGGAGAACGTGCAGGCCACGGTTGAGAACGTGGTCGAGGCCGAGCTGGTGGCCGCCGTGGCATGGTGGCTCTGCCTCCGGCTTGGCGGGGATGACAGCCGTGCGTTCCTTGCGAACAGGGTCTGCGTCGTCTCGCCGCACCACGTCCAGATCCGTGCTATCCAATCCCAGGTACGCTCGCTGACCGAGGATTGGGACGCGATGCTGATCGACACGGTGGAGAAGATGCAGGGGAAAGAGAGAGATACCGTGCTGGTGTCGTACGGCGTCTCGGACGCGGAGACGGCGCTCTCGGAGGCCGAGTTCATCTACGGGCTCAACCGGCTGAACGTGGCCGTGACCAGGGCGCGGAAGAAGTGCGTGGTCTTCCTCCCCCGGCCTTTGCTTCGGCCGACGTATCAACTGCTCGAAAGTGCACCAGCGCTCGAGGGGCTCTCGCACATGCTCGCCCTGCAGGAGTTCTGTCGGGAGAACGGCGAGGAGGCATCGTTTGCATGGAACAGCGAGGTTCTCGAGGCCCCGGTCATGCTCACGGCCTTCCGGGCACGGTGGGTGCCACCTCACGGAGGACAATCGGAGAGCACCGAACTCCTTTGAGGTTGATCGCAGTTCTCCTCGTGGGCTCATCGCCAGGACTAATTATTCTCAAACTCATACCCTGAGAGAGGAGTCCTCCGGGCCGTTGTGGAGACGATAATGAGAGATATCCGTGCAAAACCCTTCTTGAAGTGGGCCGGCGGGAAGAACCAGCTGCTCGAGGAGTTCGAGAAGCGACTCCCTCGGGAACTGAGGGAGGGGAAACTGTCGACGTTCGTCGAGCCATTCGTGGGAGGCGGAGCCGTTTTTTTCGAGCTCAATAATGTCTTCGATTTTCAAGAGTGCCATATTTTCGATATCAATGAGGAGTTGTTCTTCGCCTACACGGTGGTGCGAGACGATGTCGATTCACTCATCAACCATCTTGGCGAACTCGAATCACGGTTTCTGTCACGAGATGAGACGTCCCGGAAGGAGTTCTTCTATCACATCCGGGACGAGTTCAATCAGACGAAAGCCGAGGTCAATCCCAACCGGTTCGAGTCATCCTGGACGAACCGGGTCGCACAGCTCGTCTTCCTGAACAGGACCTGTTTTAACGGCCTGTTCCGCGTGAATTCACGGGGAGAGTTCAACGTCCCGTTTGGGCGGTACATAAATCCAACGATCCTGAACGCGGATCTGTTGATCGTGGATTCAGAGGTCCTCCAGAACACCAAGATCCATTGGGGCGATTTCGAGTCAGCAGCACCGCACATCTCTGAGACCTCGTTCGTCTATTTCGATCCCCCCTACCGGCCTCTCAACCAGACCTCGTCGTTTACCAGTTATTCGAAGAATGGGTTCAATGACGACGAACAGCGACGCCTCGCCCGTTTCTTTGCAGCATGCGATCGAGCAGGAGCGAGGCTGATGCTCAGCAACTCGGATCCGAAAAATATCGATCCTGATGACGAATTTTTTGACACGCTCTACGCGGACTACCGGATTGAGCGAGTCCCGGCGAAACGGATGATCAACTCCGATCGGACGAAACGGGGCGAGATTAACGAGATCATCGTCACGAATTATTGAGTGCCGATGACCTCACTGAACGATACCGCCTGGGACCGGGTATTCCTGGAACTCGGCCTCCTCGATGAGATAGAGCGGGTGGGATGTGCCAGGATCAGTGCAACGACGCTGAAGGAGGTTGGCCAGCGAGAACCCCGGCTCATGGCAAAGCAGGACACGCTGGAGTCACGCCCTGCCCTCTTCCGGAGACATCACCTGGCGATCCTCCCTGTGAAGAATGGAGAGTATGTCATCTTCAGGGATTCCCGCCCCCAGAGTTACTATTCCTTCGATGCGAGCGTGGATGAGGTCAAAGCGGAACGACACGATTCGAGCATCGAGGCGGACCGGATCCAGACCCTGAGCCTCGGATCGATCTCGACTGAATTTCAGGCGATCGATTTTGCTCATCTCGCATCGGTGCTGCGGACCTTTACATCGGAACCCACCCTCTCTCTTACAATCCGAGGGAGATACCGGTCAAACCGGTTTTCTGTCACTCTCCCGGGGATCGACGAACCGGTCGAGATCAACGGCGTCCAGATCGAGATCGATTCTGGGTTCGAGGGTGAGAACGGGGTATACCTGATCGGAGCCAAACTGGGAAAGAGGGCCGACTTTCACATCAGGCAGCTGTATTATCCCTGGAAGGACTGGTCGACGCGCACCGATAAACCGGTTGTTCCGATCTTCTTCTCCTATTCAAACGGCCTCTTTTACCTGACCCGGTTCCGGTTTGGGGAGCAGTACGGCGACATCGAGATTGTCGAGCATCGGTGTTTCTCGGTCAATGAGGACCCGGTTCTGTCCGTGGATCTCGACGCATTGCTGGCATCGGTCCCACCCGAGGAGGCCGAACCGAGGCCTGTCCCATATCCGCAGGCCAACGACCTCGACAAGGTCATCGATCTCATCGTCTCGTCGAACGGGGACCCGATAACGAAAGAGTCGATCAGCGACTATTTCGAGTTTGATGTGCGCCAGGGGGATTATTATGCCGATGCCGCGATCTACATGGGCTTCCTCAACCGCGATCGATCGAACCGGGGATCGTTCGTGCTGACCGATCTCGGGACGGAGCTGCAGGGCTGCAGGACACGGCGCTGTCGCAACCATCTCCTGGTCCGCCAGCTGTTGCGGAGACCAACCCTCCGACAGGCGATCACCCGGATGAGAGAGCGGGGGTTCGTGGCTGAATCTGTCGAGATTCAGGAGATCATGGACCTGATCGATGAATTTGACGGGCGGTATAACACTACCACTCGTCGGAGACGGGCGTCCACGGTCAGGAGCTGGTTACAGTGGCTCTCCTCGAATGTCCACTTCTCGTAATACTCCAGGGTTCTGGACGACGATCGGGTCCTTCTTGGACGTTGTCATTCGTGCTCAGCGGACCGGTCTGTGGCAATGTCTTTCGTTGGTCGCGCTGAGATCGTATCATCATGGAGGAGCCCCCGACCGATCCACAGACCCGCCTGGCCGTTGACGACGCGCCCGTCGTTGACAGAGCACAGCCGAAACGGGGCCGGAAGAAGAAGTCCGCCGAGTCGAACGGCGCGACGATCGGCTTCGAGGCGAGCCTCTGGACGGCTGCGGACAAGCTCCGGTCGAACATGGACGCGGCCGAGTACAAGCACATCACGCTCGGCCTGCTCTTTCTGAAGTATATCTCCGACGCCTTCGAGGAGCGGCGGGCCGAGCTCGAGGCCGAAGCGGCCGAAGGAGCGGACCCCGAGGAGAAGGACGAGTACATCGGCGCCGGCGCGTTCTGGGTGCCGCCGGAGGCGCGGTGGGCGACCCTCCAGGCGAACGCGAAGCAGGGCGACATCGGGAAGCAGCTCGACGACGCCATGGTCGCGATCGAGCGGGAGAACCCGCGGCTCAAGAACGTGCTGCCGAAGGACTACGGCCGGCCGGCGTACGAGCACGTCCGGTTCGGTGAGCTGATCGACCTGATCGCGGGGATCCCGCTGATCGATCTCGAGCACCGTTCAAAGGACCTCCTCGGCCGGGTGTACGAGTACTTCCTCGGCCAGTTCGCGTCGGCCGAGGGAAGAAGGGCGGGCAGTTCTACACGCCGCGGTGCGTGGTCGAGGTCCTGGTGCGGATGCTCGCGCCGTATCGGGGCCGGGTCTACGACCCGTGCTGCGGCTCGGGCGGGATGTTCGTGCAGAGCGAGGGGTTCGTCGAGGCGCACGGCGGCCGGCGGGACGACATCAGCATCTACGGCCAGGAGTCGAACATGACGACCTGGCGCCTCGCGAAGATGAACCTCGCGATCCGGGGGATCGAGGCGAACCTCGGGAAGGAGCCGGCGGACTCGTTCACGCGGGATCAGCACAGGGACCTGAAGGCGGACTTCGTGCTCGCGAACCCGCCGTTCAACATGAAGGAGTGGTGGCACGAGAGCCTGGCCAAGGACGTGCGATGGCGGTTCGGGACGCCGCCCGCAGGCAACGCGAACTACGCCTGGATCCAGCACATCATCCACCACCTCGCGCCGACGGGGACGGCCGGGTTCGTGCTGGCGAACGGTTCGCTCTCGTCGAACCAGTCGGGCGAGGGGGAGATCCGGCGGCGGATCCTCGAGGCGGACCTGGTGGACTGCGTGGTGGCGATGCCGGACAAGCTCTTCTACTCGACGCAGATCCCGGCCTGCCTCTGGTTCATCGCCCGGGACAAGCAGAACCGGCGGCTGCGGGACCGGCGGGGCGAGGTGCTCTTCATCGACGCCCGGAAGCTCGGGCCGATGATCGACCGCCGGCACCGGGAGCTCTCGGAGGCGGACATGGAGCGGATCGCGGGGACGTACCACGCCTGGCGCGGGGACGAGGGCGCCGGCGCATACGAGGACGTGCCCGGGTTCTGCAAAGCGGCGACGCTCGAGGAGGTGGCGGCGCAGGGGTTCGTGCTGACGCCGGGACGGTACGTTGGGTCGGCGGAGGTCGAGGACGACGGCGAGGGGTTCGAGGCGACGATGGCGCGGCTGACGGCCGAGCTCAGGGAGCAGTTCGCGGAGTCGGCGCGGCTCGAGACGGCGATCCGGGAAAACCTCGCCGGGCTCGGTTTCGAGGTGTGAGGCGGGCGATGAGCGACGAGCACGATGACCTGCCGGCGACGGTCGAGGGGCAGATGCCGGTGCTGCTCGACGACCTGCGAGCGCTGATCGAGGCGTCGCGGGTCCGGGTCGCGGTCGGGGTCAACGCAGAGATGGTGCTGCTCTACTGGCGGCTGGGCACCCGGATCCGGCAGGATGTGCTGCAGGAGGCCCGGGCGGCGTACGGCAGGCGGATCGTGGAGACGGTGGCGGACCAGCTGACGGCCGCGTACGGCCGGGGGTTCAGCCGGCCGAACCTGACACGCGCCGTGCGGTTTGCGGAGCAGTTCCCGGACGTGGAGATTGTTGCGACACTGTCGCACCAATTGAGCTGGTCGCATTTCGTGGAGCTGATCAAGCTCGGCGACCCGCTGCAGCGGGAGTTCTACACGGAGCTCTGCCGGCTGGAGCGGTGGTCGGTCCGGACCCTGCACGCGAAGGTCCGGGGGATGCTCTTCGAGCGGACGGCGCTATCAAGGAAGCCGGAGGAGCTGGCGCGGCGGGAGCTCGCGGCGCTGCGCGATGAGGACCGGGTGACGCCAGACCTGGTCTTTCGCGACCCGTACTTCCTCGACTTTCTCGGCCTGTCGGATGCCTACAGCGAGCGGGATCTGGAGACGGCGATCATCGCGGAGCTCGAACGGTTCCTGCTGGAGCTGGGCGCGGGCTTCTCGTTCGTGGCCCGGCAGAAGCGGATCACGGTCGACGGGGAGGATTACTATATCGACCTGCTCTTCTACCACCGAAAGCTTCGCCGGCTGGTTGCGATCGACCTGAAGATCGGGCGGTTCGAGGCCGGGTTCAAGGGGCAGATGGAGCTCTATCTGCGCTGGCTGGACCGGTACGAGCGGGAGGCCGGCGAGGAGTCGCCGCTCGGCCTTATCCTCTGCGCGGGCAAGTCGGAGGAGCACGTCGAGCTGCTGCAGCTGGCGGCGAGCGGGATCCGGGTGGCGGAGTACCTGACGGAACTGCCGCCACGTGAGGTTCTGGAGGCGCGACTGGCGGCGGCGGTACGGCTGGCGCGGGAACGGTTCGAGGTGTAATCCATAAGATGGAGTACTCAACAGCATCAGGTTCGGAATCCACTCAGAAATGGCCTCAGCTTAGCTTACGAGAGGCGGGCATCGACCTCATCGACTGCGATCATCGGACTCCGTCTGTCTGCGAAGCGGGATTTCCATACGTGGCAATACCGCAACTAAAAGAGGGGCATTTAGACTTGGCAGATGCCCGTTTGATTTCTGCCGATGATTTCGAGGATTGGACGCGAAAAGCAAAACCGCAAGCCCACGACGTAGTACTGTCGCGGAGGTGTAACCCGGGCGAAACCGCGTATGTGCCCGAAGGTAAAACATTCGCCGTGGGTCAAAACCTCGTCCTGCTTCGATCAAAGGGGACCAAAGTGTATCCTCCATTCCTACGCTGGTTAACCCGCGGGCCGGAATGGTGGGACCAGATCGAGAAATACCTGAACTACGGTGCGGTCTTTGACAGCCTTAAATGCGCGGATGTTCCGAACTTCACGCTGACCATTCCTCCTCTCCCAGAACAGCGCTGCATCGCGCACATCCTCGGCACGCTCGACGACACGATCGAGCTGAACCGGCGGATGAACGCGACCCTCGAGGGGATGGCCCGGGCGCTCTTCCGGTCGTGGTTCGTCGACTTCGACCCTGTGCGGGCGAAGGCCGAGGGCCGGCGGCCGGCCGGCATGGACGCGGCGACGGCGGCGCTCTTCCCCGACGGGTTCGCGGAGTCGGAGCTCGGGGAGATTCCGAAGGGGTGGAAACTAGCTACTTTGAAAGATGGGGCCGTGGTGTACGACGCAAGAAGAATTCCGTTGTCAAGTCTAGAAAGAGCTCAAAGAAAAGGCCAGTACCCTTACTACGGGGCGGCGTCCATCGTGGATTATGTCGATGACTACCTTTTCGAAGGCGTTCACATTCTTGTGGGGGAAGATGGTACAGTTGTGAATGCCGAAGGTTCGCCGGTGGTCCAATATGTCTGGGGGAAATTTTGGGTTAACAATCACGCCCATATTTTGAAAGGTAAAGATCCCATTTCAACGGAACAATTACTCATTTTTTTAAAGGCCTCAGACGTGTCACCCTTAATCACAGGTGCGGTTCAGCCAAAAATCACCCAGGAGAACCTTCTCTCGCTTCCATTCATTTTGCCTGATAGAGAAATCTCTTTTCGCTTTTCTGAAATTATTAGACCGCTTTGCGACCGTATACGTGTCAATGCTGATGGAGCCAGATCCCTTTCTGCACTTCGTAATGCTCTCCTTCCACGGGTGCTTTCAGGTGATCTTCCGGTTCATTCATTGCACCCAAAGGAAATGGTTGCATGAGTACCTCTTTTCCTGATGCTCTTATTCAGGAATTACTCGCCTCATTTGAAGTAACGGAAAACGGCGGTATCACCTATGGGAATGGCAACATCCAACGATATAAGATTCTCTCAACATTGCTGCTCGAGCAACTGCTTGATGACGATAATAATCATTTTGACCGGAAGTTAAGGGGATTGCGCATCACACTTCCAAGAAAACTCGATGGTGTAATTTTACCTATTGAAGTTGCAGCGGCAGCCAAGCGACAACAAATTAGCAGTTATTCTGAACTTAAAACAATTTTTCAGCAATTTGTAACCGATCTCTCTCGGAGACCCCGACGCCGTTACCGGTGTCTAATCCCGGTTAATGTGAATTTTCACGGTGTCCCGTTCTCGTATGCGGATAAAAATATCAAGATAACAGCATATCCGTTTTCCGAATTTCGTGAGATACTTTCCGGTCCGGAAATCGAAGAGGGTATCAGGCAGGCGGAATCTTTCGACTTGAACATCGACTTCTCGGATTTCACCGTCTTCGAAACCGAAGTGTACGCTCGGAATAGCCTATATGCTGAGGGCATCTCGTACCAATTTGTAAAATTTATCCTTGGCGTGCTCGCGTTCCTCCTCACTTTTCATTCGTATTCGATGCGACTTCTTGGCACAATCGGGCCAATAACAGATATCAACCAAGGTTTGTTCTTCGTTTTTGAGGAAGAGTCGTTCCTGCATCCTGTTGCGTTCAGTCTAATTGAATCTGGAGTAGAAGTCCATCCAGTTTCGGCTCAACAGATCCAAACTGTGATTACTATGCTACAAAAATATCGACAAGCTTCACCACCAGTTCAGACCATCGTAGTGGATGCGTTCTCTGCCTACCATGAGGGAGTGACGGAAAAGAGGGTGGGGCACGCCTTCTTTTTCTTCTGGACTTGCGTTGAGCTTCTCGCACTTAAACATGAGAGACTAAGTGAATGGAAAGTCAGACAGCGCCTGCGTTGTATTTTTATGAACATAACCACGCAAATGGCCCTCGAGCTCGACAGGTTTTATTCGGTGAGAAACAAGATCGCTCATCGGGCAAAATTTGCATCGGTTTCTGAATTTGATCGGGATCGGATGAAGTTTTTTACAGAAAACTTTCTCGACTATTTTATCACCAACATGATGCAACTTCGGATAGGTGAGATCCATAAAAAATACGACGAACTCTGTCAGATAGACGATGGCTCGAAATCTTCCGTTGCTGATGGTGACGCCTGATGCCCGGCCGGCCCCGTTCCCGCCGAAAGAAGACGCCGGCTTTTCTTGAGGACCTCGCCGCGCTCCTCCGCGAGCGCTACCCCGCCGGCCCCGAGTGGTTCGTCGGCCTTCCACCCGAGGCCGAGAGTTACGGCGATCCGCCCGAGGTCGTTGTCGAGCGGACGGATGCCGAGGTCCGCATCTACCGCTACCAGCTCGACTGGCCACATCCCCACGAGCCCGTCGTGAAGCCGGTGCTGCTCGGCGTCGTCCGCTGGCCCGAGCTCGCGCCGGCCGTCGCGCTCGACGTCTGCCGGCTGCTCGTCGACGAGGCCGGCCGGCAGCGTCGCGCATCGTTCCGGACGTGCCGGTACTGCAAGGCCACGCTCGGCCCGGAGCACATGCACACCGACGATGTCTGCCAGGGGTGCGCCGAGCGGTATCTCGGCGTCGTGCACTAAGAAAATCACCACCCAAGCGACTATCTTCGTGCAGACGACAGTCTCATCTGCGGACCTACATGATCGAGATTCACCCCAACCTCTTCATCGGAGACGAGAACGATTACGAGTGCCGGGTCCGGTGCGAGTCCGGCTGGCACATCGTCCACGCCTGCAAGGACCCGAACCACCGCCAGGCGCTCGGCTATCGCACCCGCGCGGCTCCGAAGGACCATCCCGAGTACCTGATCGCCCGGCGGGACGGCCGGCTCATCCTGAACCTGATCGACCCGCCGAACCCGGCCTTTGTGCCCAAAGAGATCATCGACGCCGCGCTCGACTTCATCCATTCGAATATCGGCGACACCCGCGTTCTCGTCCATTGCAACCAGGGGGAGTCACGATCGCCGGCCATCGGGATGCTCTATCTTGCGACGCATACGCGGAAACTCCCGTTCAAAGACTTCTTCGAGGCTGAAGCCGCGTATCGAACGATCTACCCTGCCTACAACCCCGGCCCCGGCATCCGGGGGTTCCTGATCAATCACTGGGCGGAATACGTCGCCAACGGCGAGTGATACGCACTACAGAGATCGCACCCACCCACCGAGGACACCTTGCCAGCGGTGCGCCGAGGTGCACCTCGGCGTCGTTCACGAACGGCAGGATACACCCTTTTAGGCGGATCGCCACAGAATAGAGATCAGGATCACCTCATGCTCTCACGGGATCAGATTCCGGGGCTCCTCGAACAGCTCACAGAATGCACCGCGGACAGTCTCGAGACCCAGTGGCTGGACTTCAAGGAGTGGAAGCAAAGAAGCGACAGCGACTCCATCGACATGATCGTTGAGGCAGCGATCTGCATGGCCAATGCAGACGGCGGATGCCTCGTGATCGGGGTGAAGGACGACTGTATCGGCCGAGAGAACGCAATCCTCGGGATCCCCGGTCACATCGAGTGCGACCAGATCAAACGAACGATCTACAACAAGACCGAGCCGAAGCTCACCCCGGAGATCGACGAGATCGCAGTCCCGGAGGGCACGGGCCGGCTCTTGCTGATCACCGTCCCTTCCGCCCACTCTATGTGTACCGATACGCAGGGGCGGGCCAAGATCCGGGTAGGGACGGACTGCCAGCCCATGACCGGGTCCGTCAGGTTGAAGAAACTCCTCGAGTCCGGAGATGGAGACTTTACTTCGGGCCTGATCCCCGGCTCGCCGAAAGAGCACCTCTCTGAAGCGGCGATGGAGATCCTGCGCCTGGCGCTTCAGAAGGAGCAGGCCCCGGCCGAACTGATGGAGAAGGACACGGCCGAACTTCTCGCGTCCCTCGGCCTGATCCGTGGGGGGCAGCTCACCCGTGCCGGGCTCCTCCTGGTCGGCAAGGAGGAGGCTATTGCGCGGTTCGTCCCGGGATACACCTGGACCTATCTCCGCATGAAGGACGAGACCGACTATATCGATCGGCTGGACGGCCGGGCCGCGTTGATCACCGGCGTCACGAAACTCCTCGAACGAATCAGCGCGGACAACCCCATCACGACCGTCAAACAGGGACTCTTCCACTTCGAGTACCGGGCATACCCGGAGATCGCCCTGCGGGAGGTGCTGATGAACGCGTTCTGCCATGCAGACCTCCGGGGCGGCAGCCCGATCATCGTCAAACAGTACCCCACAAAGATAGAGATCGGCAACCCGGGAGGTTTCATCGGCGGGATCACCCCTGGGAATATCCTTCGTCATCCACCCACCCCGAGAAACCCTCTACTGGTCGACGCCTTAACTCGGCTCCGTCTTGCCAACAGGAGCAACCTTGGCATTCCCCGGATCTACAAGGCAATGCTGGTCGAGGGCAAAGAGCCGCCCCACATCGAAGAGCGGGGTCACTCCGTCGTCGTAACGCTGATGGAGGGCGAGTTCTCTCCCTCCGTCAGAGCGTTCGTCGAGCGGGAGGGAAACGAGGGACGCGCCCTTTCGCTCGATCACCTGCTCATCCTCAACCATCTCAACAAGCATCCTGAGATGAAGACGTCCACCGCGTCGAACCTCATTCAACGATCGGAGCGGGAGACCCTCGACATCTTGCACGACATGCAGAATGTCCGCGACTATATCGAACGGGGAGGGACTGGAAAAGGCACGTACTGGCGCCTCTGCTCGTCGGTGCACCGGAAGATCAAGGCCCCTGGTCACCCGGATCGTAGCCGTCGGATCGAGACCGAGGCGGCGAAGACTCGAATTATCTCGGTGCTCAAGCAGCGGATGAACGAGAAGGATCCGTTCATCGGAAACGAGGAACTGCGGGAGATCACCCAGCTGGATCGGTATCATATCAAAGAGATCATGGCCGAGCTGCGGCAAGAGATCCCGGAGATCACGCTCACCGGAAAGGGGAGGGGGAGCAAATACCACTACCGGAAATGATGCCTCGAAAGTGGCAAAGGGGATTAGCCGGAGCGGGGCACTTGAAATGAGAGTGGAAATGGGCGGTTCCATTTCTCCCCTCATTTCGGATCATAATCTCAACAATTTTACCTATTTTTATCTTTTCAAGCCCGATTCTCTGGTTCCCTGAAGTGCGAAAAAAATTCAGAATACACATTGATTGACGACGCCAAGAGATCGCATCCCTTATCGTGTCCGGCGCTGAACCTCTGGCATCTGTGATTGTCTATGCCGGCGCTCCTCTCCTCATCAGGCTCCTCGACCGCTCATTCAGTCGACACTGTCGCACCGACCGTCCGCTAACATGTCGGCGTCTCAGGCCTACACCGAGTCCGACGTCGAGACCGCCGCGCTCGACTGGCTCGCCGAACTCGGGTACGAGGTCC
Source organism: Methanoregulaceae archaeon (assembly GCA_050178135.1). Taxonomy (GTDB): domain Archaea; phylum Halobacteriota; class Methanomicrobia; order Methanomicrobiales; family Methanospirillaceae; genus UBA288. Next base: position 15,913 of record JBFXGJ010000028.1, read on the forward strand.
TCAACGGGAACACCATCGCCCCCGACGGCCTCGAGCCCGAACGCCAAAGCTACGACGAACCCCTCCTCCTCGGCCGGCTCGAGGAGGCCCTCGTCCGGCTCAACCCCGACCTCCCGCGTGAGGCGATCGACGAAGCCCTCCGCCGGCTGATGCGGATCGACTTTCCGTCGCTGATTGAACAGAACCGGGCCGCCCACCGGTTCCTCACCGACGGCGTCTCCGTCGAGTGCCGCAACCCCGACGGCTCCTTTGTCTACCCCGTCGTCCGGGTCATCGACTACGACGACCCCGAGAACAACGACTGGCTCGCCGTCAACCAGTACACGCTCAAGGAGAAGGACGTCCGCCGGCCCGGCACCGTCGTCTTCGTCAACGGCCTCCCCCTCGCCGTCTTCGAGTTCAAGAACGCCGCCGACGAGAACGCCACCATCGAGAAGGCGTACAACCAGGTCGAGACCTACAAGGACCGCATCCCCTCGCTCTTCACCTTCAACGCCGTCAACGTCATCTCCGACGGCATCCAGGCGCGAATCGGCTCCCTCTCCGCCGACTGGGGGCGCTACCAGCCCTGGCGGACGATCGACGGCGACGAGATCGCATCCAAATTCATCCCCGAGCTCGAGGTCCTGATCCGCGGAGCGTTCGACAAGTCCCGCTTCCTCCGCTACCTCCGCCACTTCATCGTCTTCGAGCAGCGCGGCACCGTCGTGATCAAGAAGTCCGCCGGCTACCACCAGTTCCACGCCGTCGAGGCCGCGATCGCCGCCACCGTCGACGCCTCGCAGCCCGGCGGCGACCGCCGCTGCGGCGTCGTCTGGCACACCCAGGGTGCCGGCAAGTCCCTCTCCATGGTCTTCTACGCCGGGATCCTCGCCGTCACCCCCGCGATGGAGAACCCGACGATCGTGGTCGTCACCGACGAGACCAACCTCGACGACCAGCTCTTCGAGACCTTCGACGCCTGCAAAGAACTCCTCCGGCAGCGCCCCGAGCAGGCCGGGAGCCGCGAAGACCTCCGCGAACGCCTCCGCGTCGCCTCGGGCCACATCGTCTTCACCACGATCCAGAAGTTCTCGCTCCACCGGGACGAGGAGCAGTACCCGCAGGTCTCCGACCGGCGGAACATCGTCGTCATCTCGGACGAGGCCCACCGGTCCCAGTACGGCTTCGACGCCCACTACGACACCAAGACCGGCCAGCTCCGGTACGGCTACGCCAAGTACCTCCGCGACGCCCTCCCCAACGCCTCGTTCCTCGGGTTCACCGGCACCCCGATCGAGGCCGAGGACCGGTCCACGCGCGAGGTCTTCGGCGACTACATCGGCCTCGTCTACGACATGGTCCAGGCGAACGAGGACGGAGCGACCGTCCCGATCTACTACGAGTGCCGGCAGGCGAAACTCGCCCTCGACCAGGACGAGCAGCCGCATCTCGACGCCGACTTCGAGTACCTGACCGAGACGATGGAAGAGGACGACCGTCGGCGGCTCAAGGGCAAGTGGGCCGCGCTCGAGGCCGTGGTCGGCGCCGAGCGGCGCGTCCACCTGATCGCCTCCGACCTCGACCGGCACTGGGCCGAGCGGCGCGAGGTGCTCGAGGGCAAGGCCATGATCGTCTGCATGAGCCGGCGGATCTGCGTCGACCTCTACAACGCCCTCGTCGCCCTCCACCCCGAATGGCACAGCGACGACGACACCAAAGGCGCCATCAAGGTCGTGATGACCGGTTCCGCCGCGGACGACGCCAAACTTCAGCCGCATATCCGGAACAAGGAGCGGCGGGAGGCCCTCCGGCACCGGTTCCAGGAGCCGACGGACCCCTTCCAGATCGTGATCGTCCGCGATATGTGGCTCACGGGCTTCGACGCGCCCTGCCTCCACACCATGTACATCGACAAGCCCGTCAAGAAGCACGGGCTGATGCAGACGATCGCGCGGGTCAACCGCGTCTGGAAAGACAAGCCCCACGGCCTGATCGTCGACTACCTCGGGCTCGTTGAGAACCTCCGCGAGGCCCTCGCGATCTACACGCAACAGCGTGGCGCCGGCTCGCGGACCTCCGTGCTGGACCTGGACGCGGCTGTCGACCTCCTCCGGCAGTACTACGAGGTCTGCTGCGACCTCTTCCACGGCTTCGACTGGTCCCGGTGGTCGACGGGAACGCCGGGCGAGCGGCTCACGCTCTTCCCGGCCGCGCTCGAGCACATACTCGCGCAGCAGGAGGGCAGGAAGCGGCTGCTCCAGGCCGTCGGCCTCCTCTCCCGTGCCTACGCGATCGCCCGGACGACCGGGTTCGGTGAGGAGATCCGCGACGACGTCGCGTTCTTCCAGGCCATCCGGGCCGCGCTCGTCAAGACCGCGACCATCGATCCGGGCCGGCCGGCGCCGGGGCAGATCGACCATGCGATCCGGCAGCTCGTGGCCGGGGTCGTGGCGCCCGAGGGGATCATCGACATCCTCGACCAGGCTGGCATCGAGCGGCCGGACCTCTCGATCCTCTCCGACGAGTTCCTGGCGGAGATCCAGGGGATCCCGCAGAAGAACCTCGCGGTCGCCCTGCTGGAGCGGCTGCTCAAGGAGCAGATCCGCATCCGCTTCGGCAAGAACGTGGTCCAGTCCCGGCGGTTCTCGGAGATGCTCGGCGAGACCATGAAGAAGTACGAGACCCGGGCCGTCTCGACCGCGATGGCGATGAAGGCGCTCGTCGACATGGCGAAAGAGTTCCGCGAGGCGGCGCAGAAGGGCCGGGAGCTCGGGTTGACCGAGGCCGAGCAGGCGTTTTACGATGCGCTCGGTGCGAACGAGAGCGCGGTGCAGGAGCTCGGCGACGAGGAGCTCAAGGCGATCGCCCGGGAGATCGCCATAAAGATCCGGAAGGACATCAGGATCGACTGGGCCGTGAAAGAGAGCGTCCGGGCGAAGATGCGGGCGACGGTCAAGCGGATCCTGAAGGTGCACGGGTACCCACCTAACCGGCAGGAGAAGGCGACGGAGACGGTGCTCGAGCAGGCTAGGGTTGTGTGTCGAGATCTGGTAGACCCCATTCCCACATGATGAACGAAAACGATCCCGGTAACAGGAGTGGAGGTAGCGCATCTGCCACACTCCTTCATGTCGCAAGGGTAGAGGCGCGGATAAAACGGGCATTTTCAGCGCACCATCTACGGTGCGCCTGTTACTGTACGAAGCACTGTAAACGAGTTGAGGGTCAGCATATCGATGGCAGAACGCCGGAAGAGAATAGCTCGCTCCTTTTTGAGGACATTGCCTACGCCTCGGGAGCCATCCTCTCCTCAGTCGCATTTCTCGAAGCATCGGCGAACGAACTCTTCTGCCATATCAGGGACGGGTCCGATCATTGTAACTCGATCGATGCGATCGCTCGAGACATAATGTTAGACAAGTGGCCCGACCGAAAGAAGAAAAAACGAAATCAGGCTGGCCTTGTTGGCAAGTTCAATATCATCGCTCAAGCCGTTACCTCCGAAAATTTGCCGGAGGACGATATATCGGTTCGGGATGTCAGAGCAATTGTTGCGCTGCGAAATGCCCTGACGCATTTTCAGCCTGAGTGGCAGCAGGTCGAACCAGCCTGCGATGATGACCCTTACGGGCTGAATGCCCTGAGGGATCATTTTCCTCCTAATCCGTTCGCGACAACAGGATACGAGTTTTTCCCCTACGAATGTCTTGGCGCAGGCTGTGCGCGATGGGCATTGTTCTCCGCGGTGGAGTTTCGGAAGAAATTTTTCGATGCAATTGAGATTACTCAACCGAAAGGGTCGCAGGAGATTATCAGAGAGTTGATGGAATGATCTTTCGATAGGTTGAGCGGAACTAATTCAGGGAAGCCGATACTGATACCAGCCTCCACCCCCCCCCCAACTACTCTCTTCTCAGGAGGGACTACCATGATAGGAACCCTCATCGCCGATATCGTAGCCGTCGCCATCGCCATCACCGCCGGTGGAGGCATCGACTGGGCGGTCAATCCTCTACCCCGCAAATTTATGCTATCGGTGGCGTCAGTCCCAAATCCGACTGCCCGACCGTCGCATCGATCAGCCCGTTCGACTTCTCCGCGACCATCCCTCGGGATATCATGCCGTCTATAACCTGCTGAACGCGCTGCTTTGTCTCACCGCTCGCTTTCCGGATCCCGACCGCCCGGCACGCCGCGGTCGCGAGCGCCCCCTTCTCCGTCGCATACTGCCGTTCGAGCACGAGCAGCACCGCCCCCTCGAGCTCCTCATCGCAGATCATCTCTATCTGCGGCTTGACCGTCTCGCCGCGCCGGCGGACGATGGTCGACGGGACCTCTTTGGGCCAGAGGAACTCACCCCGGCGCTGGAGCCCCCAGAGTGCTACCGCCTTCTCCACCCCGGCATCAACCGCCGCCTGGATCTGCCGGCCGGTCCGCTTGGCGCCAAATGCATCACGTATCCGTAGGGTAACCTCCTTTACGTGGACCGGCCCCTCGACCGCGACCACCTCTGCGACGAGTGCCGCCATCTTCACCGGAGGACAGTCCTTGGGCTCGATCCCCGTCGGGGCGACGAGCGAGTTACAGAGTACGTAAGGCGGAGCCAGCGCCTCCTCACTCTCTCCGCTCTCAGTAGGTGCCGGGGTTTCAGGGAGTGCCGCCGCGCCTGTCTCGGGAGCCGCGTCTTCGACCGGGGGCTCAGGCTCGGCAACCGGCTCTGGAAGAACGATCCCGTCCTGTGTTACCTCCCGGGCCTGTGCGATCGCCCCCGCCAAAGCCTCCTGGCATGCCCGGGGGTTCCGGAACCAGTCGGTTGACCAGACCCGCGTGATCCGCCACCCCAGCCCCTCGAGGACCTGCTGCCGGAGACGATCCCGGTCCCGGGCCACGCGCGACGAGTGGTAGGTCGCCCCGTCGCACTCGACCCCGATCAGATACTCCCCGCGCCGCTCGGGATTGACCACGGCCAGGTCGATCCGGTAGCCGGCGCACCCTACCTGCTTGTGGACCTCGTGGCCGTTCTCGGTCAGGAACGCGTAGACCGAATCCTCGAATGGGGAGTCAGAGTCCGCCAGCGGCCCAGCTGGACAGGGGACCTGCCCGGTCTCTGCATATTCCAGAAAGAGTTTCAGAACCTGGACACCGCGAGCGGCGGTCGCGAGATCCGCGATCGGCAACTCCCGGGCCCGGAAGTTCGCAAAGACCACGCACCGCTGGCGTGCCCGGGTGATCAGCACATTCAGCCGCCTCTCGCCCCCGTCCTTGTTGAGGGCCCCGAAGTTCATGGAGATCTTGTGCTGGGCGTCAAACCCGAAGCCGATCGAGAGGAAGATCACATCACGCTCGTCCCCCTGGATCGTCTCCAGGTTCTTGACGAAGAAGGTCTCGGTCCCCTTCGCCGCGAAGAAGCTCTCGAGGTCCGGTTTCTCTCCCCGGAGCCGCTCCAGCTCCTCGAGGATCGCCTCCTGCTGGTGGATGTTGAACGTGCCCACGCCGAGGCTCCGCGTCGGATAGCGCCGGGCGTGATCGATGACGGCCTCGGCAACCGCCCGGGCCTCGCCGCGGTTCATCCCGCTCTTGCCCCGATCATAGACCGTCTCGGGGAGATAGACGAACTTTAATCCGAGCTCTTCCACCTCCCGCATCGGAGAGGGATACACGTAGAGCTGGTTGTCGTAAAACTCCTGGTTGGAGAGCGCGATGAGCGAGTCGTGCCGGGAACGGTAATGCCACCGCAGCGTCCGATAGGGGAACCGTGTCTTGCAGAGGTTCAGGCTGCTCTCCATGTCCGACGGCATCGCGTCCGTTCCGTCCTCGGGCTCCTCCGCCGCCACGATCTTATCAAAGAACGAAGTCGGGGGAAGCTGTCGGGAGTCGCCGACAACCGCAACCTGCCGGCCCCGGAGGAGGGCGCCGAGGGCCTCGGCTGGCTTGACCTGGCTCGCCTCGTCAAAGATGATGATGTCGAACTGAATCGAACGGGGGTCCAGGAACTGAGCGATCGACGGCGGGCTCATCATGAAGCACGGTTTGATCTTCTGAATCGGGGCCCCGGCCTTGACCAGCAGCTGCCGAATCGGGAGGTGACCCCGCTTCCGGTAGAATTCATTCTGAAGGACTCCGAGCTCGGAGGCGCGGGTCGCTCCATTGGCAAGGGCCGGCCGATTCTGACAGAGCAGCCGGACGATCCGTTGCCGGTTCTCGCGAATCATCCGGCGGTCGAGATCGGCGAACTCCACGATCCGCTGTTCGTGAACCCGTCCGACGAACCGTTCGAGCGCGGGGTTCTTGGCAAAGACTCCACGGAGCAGAGAGATCGCATAATTTCCCTCGAGGCAGGTGCGGAGGTCTCCGCTCAGGAGCTGGCCCTGCTCAACAAGGGTCACGAACGAGGCGGCTAGCGTCTCCCTGGCCTCCTCGCGGGCTGCCAGGTATTGAGTCCAGGGCACCAGCCGGTCCAGGCCCGTCGTCCATGCCTCGAGCACGACCCGAATATCATCGAATCGGGCGGTATCGAGGCCGCCGGGGAAATACCGTGCGCAGTCTGCGTGCAGTCGCCCGAGCAGCCCGGCCACGGTGGAGTTGAATGTCGTCCGAGCTTCCTCGATCGTGGTCGTGAACTCGTGTACCCGATCGGCAGAGACTCCCCGGCTGACAATCTCGACCGAGCGGGATGTCAGGACATCGGTGAGGAGTTCGTGACGGAACCGCACGATCCACCCCGAGAAGGCGCGGAGATACGCTGGATCGCTCTCCTCTCCGCGCCACGGTGCCCCGAACATCGACTGACCGAGGCTGGAGGCTTCGCGGATCTCTTGCCGCAGAGCACGGCAGCGCCGAACCTCACGCAGATCCTCGAGGAGGGTCTCGTCGCTCCGTGACTCCTGGGTGAGGTAGTAGGCGTCGATCTGAGGCCGCATCTTCCTGTAGGGGCCAAAGACTGAATGGAGGAGTCTCTTCGATGCTGCCTCGAACTCGAGGATGAGGGGATCGAGATCGATCTCGAAGACTCGGTCGCCCATCCGGGAACCAAGGACCATCCGGAGGGTCTGGTACGCCTCGATCGTCCGAATAAGTCCCTCAACCTCGTCGTTCGGTCCATTCCATGATTCGTTCAACAGTACCGACTGGTCGATCGGCTCCGACGCGGTCAGCAGCTCAGTTGCATGAACGGCATTGATCAGCTCCGTCTGGGTTGCCGGACTGGCGATGCCGGCATATTCAACGAGCTCTGCGGTCGTGGTCTGGATCAGATCGAGAGCCTCAAAGGCCGCCGACAGGTGGATGCGGACGTCCTCCACGTCGTTGACAAAGAACGACCCAGGTGAACAGAACCGCCATGGGTTCTCCTCGACGGGAGTGACGAGGGGCAGGAGCGCATCGATCTCCTTGAGCGCGTTTATTGCCGGGAACCATGTGGCAGGTGTGATCGCATCGGCAGCAGGAAGCGCGACGACCGGCATCTGATGGCCGTTGGAGAGATAGTGCCGTCGAGCCGTCTCCGACATCCCGTAGAGCTGGTACGGGGTGAACCCCAGGTTGCCGACAGGGTTGCTCAGCGCTGCCGTATATCCGTTCAGAACGCTTCGGAGCTCCTCGACATCGTGGAGGGTCTCACCGCTCCCCCGGTCCGTCGGGCACTGATAGGCAAGGGCCCGTTGAATCTCGCCGAGGACCTTCTTCTTATTGGCTTTTTTACTGTTGTGGAGCTCCAGGCAGAAGATCCCAAGCCCGAGGGAATCAAGCCGCCCCTTGACCACATCGAGTGCCGCCATCTTCTCACTGACAAAGAGGACGGTCTTGCCGATCGCGAGGAACTCGGCGATCATGTTCGCGATCGTCTGAGATTTTCCCGTCCCGGGCGGTCCTTCGACGACAAGATCTAAGCCGGATTTCAGATCCTGGATCACCGCGATCTGCGATGAGTCGGCATCGAGGACATGGTAGACGGATCCGACCGGGAGCCGGGCATCGACCTCCTGCTCAGGGAAGGGCTGGGCCCGTCCAGCCGCGATCTCGTCGGCTGGTCTGTCCCCGAAGATCTCGGCGATGAGTGGGTGGTGAGCTGGCGTACTCTCTCCAGGCCATGCGCCTGGGTCGAGATCTTTGTACATTACGAACTTGGAGAAGGTGAAAAAATCGAGGTGAATCTCAGTACTTCGCTAATTTCCCTCCTTAACAGTTCTCATTCGTCGGCACTCCATGCTCTCTTTATCTATCCCGGGTTTCTGAGTGCGTGAATACTCCGCACGATCTTCAAGGTCGATCGCACGGCTTCCCAGATCATCAGCCGGAACTGATCAAATCGGAACGCGCGCATCTCAATCGTCCGAGGACCGGGTTTTACGGGAGAAAACCGGGTCCAGAGGACGGCCATCCAGAGGTTCCTGAGGAGGAATGAGATGATGGCAAAGAGATACCGGATCACCGGGTTGCGGGTTGAGGTTCTGGGTTTCACCAGGTTGCGCATCCGGTACGACGACTCGATCGCGAACCGGGAACGGTATCGTTTGTGGATCTTCTGGGGATCCCAGTCGATGCCGTTGACAACATAGCCGAGATTCTCGGATCCATGCTTCTCCCGTTTCCCTTTCGCGTACTTCACCGCGATGGCTATCTTCAGTTTGAGCGGCTTGACTCCATGCATGAAATAGTCTCCGAATCGCGATTGTGTTCCTATCAGGAGCTCTTTCATTGCCTGGCTGTGTTTTCGAACGGGCAGGATAAACGGAACCTGAGCAGTCGTCAGGAACTCGATGACATCGTACGCATAGAACTCTCGATCGAGACAGAGAACCTGGATTTTCAGGCCAGCCATCGCGATTGCGTCCAGGCACCGAGTGATATACGCGACCTTGGAGGTGCCCTTCGTGACAGGATAGACCGCCAGCGTTACCTGGCGGTTTCGGGTGATCGCGTACACGGTGACATACGAGTAGAAATCGTTGGTTGATTTTTTGAGCTGGCTCCGGATGACATACCGCTCGTTCTCCGGGACAGATGATCCGTAGTACGGGTCGTTCGTGAAATCGATGGCAAACGTGTACGCATTCCCTGATGTCAGGACAGAGGAGAGATTGTGACTCAGAATAGCCGTATTCACGGCTTCCAGGTCAGCCATGGAGAGCTTGGCCAGATGGTAGCGAAGGGAAGTCTCACACGGACTCCGTTCCAGCAGCGAGCTGATCGAATGAATGGACTGGTGCATCGTCGCCATCCCCACCACCGTACGGAAGATCGTGGTCTGAGTCAGAGATCCATGGATCGGGATGCTCAGATGCTGATCCAGAGCAGCGACAGCGAGATCGAAGCATTGATTCGGTCGAATAGACGAACCCTGAGTGCAGGTCGTGTCCCTGGGTTGGGGAACCATAGGGGGCCGCCTGTATAGAATATAGATCTGCCGCTTTTACTCTCAAATCAGCAATCAGAGCTACATCTGGGCCCCTACAAAATTAGCGAACTACTGAGGATTGAAACACATCAACCACCGTCTTCCGCCCGTCCTTCCAGAGTTCGAGACCATCATCCAAGAAAACAAGGATTGAAACTTGACCTGGTCCCACCGGATGATGCCGCCCAACCGCGGTTCGAGACCATCATCCAAGAAAACAAGGATTGAAACAGTACATGCAGCTTCAATTGCCCGTCTCATCCACTCGGTTCGAGACCATCATCCAAGAAAACAAGGATTGAAACATTTTCTCATACGCGATCCGGAGTATTTCGAATTCATGCTTTATCAGCTCCGAGGGGTCAAATGGGTCGAACCTCAAAAACAAGGTGTGACATGAAATTGTTCTGGATTATTCAGCTAGATGGTATTCGTGCATGGCGAGATGATCACGGCTGGCACTCTGCCGATGACGGCTTTATCACCGAGCTTATCAATATTGCCCTTGAACAATACACCCCCCCGGCGTACACACCGAGCCGCATCGGTGCTGAGATCGATTGGCTTACGAAGTTTTTCGGGGATTCATTTGTTGTCGAGTTCTCACCATGGGTTCTCATTCCCCCCGACATTGATCTTTCGCGGTATGATTACTGATACTCTCACCCGCCACCGGTGGCTCGCCGCCGCCGAGTTCGAGACCATCATCCACGAAAATAAGCATAGAAACATGACCTGCTTCGGCCCCTCGCGATACGGAACCACGTTCGAGACCACCATCCACAAAAACAAGGATTGAAACACATTTCGCCGGTACCTCCGATGTCGGCGGAGGGGGGACGCTATTCAGCCCCCCCTCCGCCGCGCTGAGGCGCTCCCTCCCCCCGCGCCTCGCTTCGCTCGGCGGTGATGATGATGCCGAGGGTTGGATCTCCGCGAGGGGTTGCGAATATGAAAGAACTTTAGGAAAAGAACGGGGCAGGCACTGCAAGAGGCCAATCTCGATAGAACCCTGCCCCGTTGCCCCGGCCGGAGGCGGACAGCTATAGGCACGGGGGGATGATAGCCCCTGCGGTATCTTCTCGCACCATACACAGCCGGCAAGGGACGGGCGGACCTCTCTTAATCCGACTCGAGTGGGTCGAGCAGGATAACCTTGACGCGCTTTCCCACCCAGGCGGCCGGCAACAACACGTGCGATGAGTTGCCCGTCTTCGTCGCCTTCTTCTCATCGACCACGTAGCCGCTGACCGTTATCTCGACCTTGTCCACAATGGGATTGTGTTATACCAAGTGAGTGATAAAGATTCGTAATCTTAAACATTGTATAAACAAAGTATAAACTATTTATAGTATTAACGCCTATACTGTAGTGTTGTGCGAAGCACTGCAAGAGGCCAACCAATGTCAGAAACCTACGAGACCATCGGGATCGCGGTGCGGCAGCACGACGCGATCCGGTTCAGCATCATGAAGGGCAAGCCGGCCACCTATTTTGTGTCGGCAGAATCGATACGGCTCCTCTTTGCCGGGCGGACCGTGCCGATCTACCGACTCCGGCTCACGGATGACTATGTCGACGTCGAGCAGGTCCGGTACGGCTCGGCCTCGATCTCATCGACCGGTAAGAGCGTGATCCTCTCGGTCGGGCACGATTCCGTACTTGTCCCGACGCGACAGCTTCAGGTCCACTACGAGCGCGGCCTCGGCGAGACCTCCAAGATCGTCCGCAAGGTGGAGGGGGTTCCCTCCGCCCTCGCGGCGCCGGCGGCGTGCATGGCGGTGGCCTGAATGGCGCGCCGACGAACCCGCGAGGAGACGCGCGAGTACCTGCGCCGGCTCTGCCGGATCATCGCTGCGGACCGTCGCCCCGTCGCGGTGCTGACCGCGGCCGAGGAGGCCGACCGGGCGCTCTCACACGCGCTGATCGCGATCCGGAACGGCGCGGCGTACGGCTACATGGCCGGCCGGCGGCTCGACGACTACCGCCGCGTCGAGGCGATCGCGGCGAACCTGGGCATGGCGCGGGCGTTCGGCGTCACGGACCTGG
>JBFXGJ010000029.1:0-26995 GCA_050178135.1 Methanoregulaceae archaeon
TCGATCACCCGGGGGTCGTTCGAGAAAGTCGCGGTGAGTGCCTCGACGGGCCCGAGCCCGGGAGTTGCGACCCAGACGATCAACAGGGGAGAACCCCGCGAACGACGAAGACGGCGATAAAGAGGCCATAGATCAGAAACCACCGGCGAGCCCGGTGCGACATCGTCGAGAGGACCTCGGCATTGATGATCGCGTTGTCGATGCTGCAGATGGTCTCGAACAGAACAAGGCCGGCAACGATCAACAGGACGGAGAGGAGGTCCATCGTTCCTTACAAGATAACCGGGGCGACCATTTAATGCTTCGGCAATGTCGAGCTCGACCCCGATCGGGCGACCGGCAGTTTCGGTTCAGGGGTTTTTTGAGTTCGAGTCGTGATCGACCGGGGTCTCGGCTTCAACCGGAAAAGGGGGGATTAATATCGCCGGCGCGCGCCGATCAGGAGGGCGATCCCGGTGAGGGCACACACCGAGACCAGCACGGCGTCGAAACCGGACGGAGTCGGGGTGGGCGTCGGAGTGAGTGTCACTGTGACGACCGGGGTTGGCGACGGGGTTGCGGCGGTCGGGATCAGCACCGCGTCGATCACGTGGATCACACCGTTGCTCGCCGGGATGTCGGTCTGGACAATGGTCGCCCCGTTGACGCGGACGCCGCCGCTCGACTGGACGGTTACCGCGAGTGCCTGGCCCTGAACGGTCGTCAACGAGGGCCTCGAGGCGACCTGGGTGGCCACGAGGCTGCCCGGGACGACGTGGTAGGTCAGCACATTGGTGAGCTCCGACTTGTTGCCGAGCAGCGCGTCAAGCGTACCCGGGGGCAGGGCCTTGAAGGCGTCGTTGGTCGGTGCGAAGACCGTGAACGGTCCGGAGCTGCTCAGTGTCTCGACGAGTCCCGCCGCCTGCACCGCTGTCACCAGTGTCGAGAGTTCCGGGTGGGCCTGGGCCAGCTGGACAATCGTCTGATTGCCCGCTGCCACGGTTGTGATTTGGGCTGCGCTTGCGAACGATACGCCGCAGAGGGCGAATAGAAACAGGACAGCGACCACTTTTCTCGAATCCATGTCCCTACATGACAGGACGTTCGATATAAGCATTTTTATAATTATAATTTTGAAATTATAGTAAACCCTCCTGATGCCGTCCGTACCAGGAGCCGGTTTGCCCGTCGCCGGGTCGATGCCCGGACCGAACCTCCACACCTCAGACGTTTCAACCAACGCAGTATCGCAGGAAGATACACGACGACGTTGTTCCCCCCTTGACGAGAGCCGGATGGATTTGGGGATCAGATGCATGGCCCGGCATGATCGTGAGAATGAACCCAGGAGGCGTCATTTCCGTCGACCGGGCACGACCTTCATGACTCCGGTCGACATTGCTGGTCTGCACCCCGCGGACCACGGAGAGAGCTCAGAAGAGGTCCCCTTGCAAAGAAAGCCGGCAGGGCGCTGCGCACCTCCCGGATAGGGGGGCAGCACGTTCGGGAACGAAGTGCCAAGGAGAGCGAAGAACCGTTGTCGTTCTGCCGATGTGGACCGAATCTCCGGATGATTCAAGGCACGGATTGAGAAATCTTAATCGGAGCCGGGTGCGCACCCCTACCGGTATGAGTACGCCGGTCCTCCAGGTCGCGCTCGACCTCCTCGAACTGCCACGGGCCCTCGTGATCGCCGCGGAGGCGGTCGCAGGGGGAGCCGACTGGATCGAGGTCGGGACGCCCCTGATCAAGAGCGAGGGGATGGCCGCCGTCCGTGCGCTCGCCGAGCGCTTCCCCGGCCACGAGATCGTGGCCGACATGAAGGTTGCGGACACGGGTACACTCGAGGTCGAGATGGCCGCGAAGGCCGGCGCCACGGTCGTATGCGTCCTCGCCGACGCCGACGACACGGTGATCGAGGAGTCGGTCCGTGCCGCCCGTCTCTATGGGGTCCGGATCATGGCTGACCTGATCAACGTCGCCGACCCCGTGGTGCGCGCCCGACGCCTCGTCGAGATGGGGGTGGACATCCTGAACGCGCATGTCGGGATCGACCAGCAGATGATCGGCCGGTCGTCGGTCGAGCTGATCGAACGGCTCTCCGGCGAGGTGATGGTACCCCTCGCCGTCGCCGGAGGGCTCGATGCCCGGACGGCTGCCGAGGCGGCGGCAAGCGGGGCCTCGGTGGTGATCGTCGGCGGTTCGATCGTCCGTTCGGCCGACGTGGAGGCGTCGACCCGGACGGTGAAGGCCGCACTCGATGCGCCGCAGGTGGCCGAAAAGACCGTCCGCTCACTCGAGGAGGAGACAAGGGCGCTCTTTGCCACGGTCTCCGCGCCGCACGTGACCGACGCGATGCACCGCCACGGCGCGATGATCGGGATGGTCCCGCTCTCACCCGGACTCCGGATGGCCGGCCCAGCCGTGACGGTCCAGACCTTCGCCGGCGACTGGGCGAAGCCGGTCGAGGCGATCGACCGGGCGCAGCCCGGGGACGTGATCGTGATCAACAACGACGGAGGAACCCACGTCGCTCCGTGGGGGGAGCTCGCCACCCTCTCGGCCCGGAACCGCGGGGTGGCCGGTATCGTGATCGACGGGGCGGTCCGTGATGTCGACGACATCCGGCGGATGGCGTTTCCTCTCTTCGCGAGGGGCACCTGCCCAAACGCCGGGGAGCCGAAGGGGTTCGGCGAGATCAACGCGGAGATCCGCTGTGCCGGCCAGGTCGTCCGTCCCGGCGACTGGATCGTCGGCGACGAGAGCGGGGTGGTCGTGGTGCCGCGTGAGCGGGCCTACGAGGTCGCCCGGCGTGCGGTCGAGGTCCGAAAGACCGAGGAGCGGATCCGGGAGGAGCTCCGTCGGGGCGGAACGCTCGCCTCGGTCTCCGAGCTGTTGAAATGGGAGAAGAGGCGGACCTAACTGAAGGCCGCGGATGAGAGGAGGTCCTTGCCGGCACTCCTGATCCGTTCGATCGCCTCCTCGGGGCGGTCAACACGGAGGATGAGCACGGCGCCGGCCGATCCGCTGTAGGCGTAGCTGTACTCGATGTTGATCCCGGCCTCGCCGAGCATCGCCGCCACCTCGTAGAGGCCGCCGGGCTCGTCGCGCATCCTGACGGCGATCACGTCCGTAAAGGCGACGTTGAACCCGTCCCTGCTCAACCGGGCATGCGCCCGATCGGGCTGATCGACGAGCGCCCGGACGACGCCGAAGCCGCTCGCCTCGGCGATCGAGAAAGCGAAGATGTTGACGCGCTCCTCCTCGAGCGCGTGGGCGATCGCGGCCAGACGGCCGGGGCGGTTCTCGGAGAAGACCGAGATCTGCCGTATGATGAACTCGTTTGCTGCCATCAGAACACCCTCTTATCGATCACACGTTTTGCCTTTCCTTCGAACCGCGGCAGGGAGCCGGGCTCGACGAGCTCGACCCTCACCGCGACGTTCAATACGCTCTTGAGCCGGTCGCCCACCCGGCGCTGGATCGCCATCAGGTCCGCGAGCTTGTCCGAGAAGGCCTCCTTCCGGACCTCCACCCGCACGAGCATGTCGTCGAGCGCCCCCTTCCGGTCGACCTCGATCTGGAAGTGCTCGCCCACCTCGGGGAGCCCGAGGAGGACGTGCTCGATCTGGCTCGGGAAGACGTTGATCCCCCGGATGATCAGCATGTCGTCGACCCGGCCCGTGATCCTTTCGATCCGCGGGTGGGCCCTCCCGCAGCTGCACTCGCCGTCCAGGACGGAGCTGACGTCTCCGATCCGGTAGCGGCAGATCGGGAGAGCCTCCTTCTGGAGCATGGTGAGCACCAGCTCGCCCCGCTCGCCGGGTGCAAGGGATTCGCCCGTCTCGGGGTCGATCACCTCGACCAGCGCGAGGTCGCGCCAGATGTGGACACCCCGCTGATCGGCGCACTCGGTGAACATCGGCCCCGAGAGCTCGCTCGTCCCGTAGATGTCGTAGGCCCGGATACCGAGCCACTCCTGGACATGGCGCCGCATCTCCTCGGTCCAGGGCTCGGCACCCAGGATGCCAGCCCGAAGCGAGGTGTCGCGCCCGAGGTGGATGCCCATCCGCTCGGCCACCTCGCCGATGTGGAGCAGGTAGGACGGGGTGCAGCAGATCGCGGTCGCCCCCAGGTCCTGCATCAGCTCGATCTGCCGCTCGGTGTTCCCCACCGAGGTCGGAAGCACGGTGGCACCGATCCGTTCCGCCCCGTAGTGGAGCCCGAGCCCCCCGGTGAAGAGGCCGTACCCGTAGCTGACCTGGATCACATCACCGCGCGTGAGCCCGATCGAGGTCAGGGCGCGTGCCAGGGACTCGGTCCAGAGGTCGATGTCCTTCTCGGTGTAGCCGACCACGGTCGGTTTGCCGGTGGTCCCGGAGGAGACGTGGTAGCGGACCAGCTCCTCGTGGGGCACGGTGAAAAGACGGTCCGGGTAGTTGTCGCGGAGGTCGCCCTTGTACATGAACGGAAGCTTCCGGACGTCCTCGAGCGAGCGAATGTCGTCGGGGTGGACGCCTGAATCGCGCATCCGGGCGTGGTAGAACGGAGAGAAGGCGTAGAGCCGGTAGGCGAGGGTCTTGAGCAGGCGGTACTGGAGCCGGTCGAGCTCAGCGGCCGGCATCTCTTCGAAGCGGGGGTTCCAGTGACTCATACGGTTGTCCTCCTGTCGACGACCCGGCGGGCCTTCCCCTCGAACCGCGGCAGGCTGCCGGGCTCAACCAGCTGCACGGCCGTTCGGAGCTCGAGCGTGTCTCGGAGCGTCCGCACGATCTTCTGCTGTATCCGGGCGAGGTCGGCAAGTTCGCCTGAGAAGTACGGACGCTTCACCTCGACGTGGATCGTCATCTCGTCGAGGTGATGCTCGTTCCGGTCGACGTAGACCATGAACTGGTCACCGACCTCGGGGAGGGCCATCAGGATATGTTCGATCTGGCTGGGGAAGACGTTGATCCCCCGGATGATCAGCATATCGTCGACCCGGCCCGAGAACCGTGCGATCCGGCGGGTCCTGCCGCAGGGGCAGTCGTCCTCGAGGAGCATGGTGATGTCACCCGTCCGGTACCGGATGAGCGGCATCGCCTCTTTTACCAGCGGCGTCACGACCAGCTCCCCGCGCTCCCCCGGCCCGAGCTGCTCTCCCGTGGCGGGATCGATGATCTCGACGAGGTAACTGTCGTGCCAGATATGAAGGCCGTCCTGCTCGGGACACTCGAACGCGACCCCGGGCCCGAAGAGTTCGGAGAGCCCGTAACTGTCGTACGCGGTCACCCCGAGCCGGTCCTGGAGGTCGTCTCGTGTCGCGTCCGACCAAGGCTCCGCCCCGAAGATGCCGACCCTGAGCGTGGGAAGGTCCGTCCCCATCTCCTCCGCCACCTCGGCGAGGTGCATCGCGTACGACGGGGTGCAGTGGATCGCGGTCACCCCGAAGTCGTCGATCATCTCGATCTGGCGACGGGTATTCCCCGTGCCGGCCGGCAGGACGGTCATTCCGACCTTCTCGGCCCCGTAGTGAAAGCCAAGCCCGCCGGTGAACATACCCATGTTGACTGCGTTCTGGAAGACGTCGTTCTCCGTCAGGCCCACCATGGTCAGGTTCCGGGCGATCAGATCCGACCAGCGGTCGAGATCGCCTCGCGTATACCCGACCACCGTTGGCTTGCCCGTTGTGCCCGAGGTGGTGTGGACCCTGACCACCTGGGAGAGTGGGACGGCGAAGAACCCGAAGGGATAGCCGTCGCGCAGGTCCTGTTTCTTTGTGAACGGCAGCCTCTGCACGTCTTCGAGCGTCCTGATCTCCTCCAGCCGTACACCCTCCCGTGCGAGGAGGTCGCGGTAGAAGGGGACGTGCTGGACCCGTTCGATCGTCTCGCGCAGTCGCGAGAGCTGGAGCTTCTCCAGTTCTTCTGGCCGCATCGTCTCATGTCTCTCGTCCCAGAACATATCCCGATGGCAAAGGGAGAAGGGTCCCCCTTCGCACTCTCCGCCGGAACTATTTGCTCCGTGTTAACATTAAGCACACGCCCGGTCAGAGGTGGTACTCGGTCGGCACGCGATCGAGGAGCATCCCCTCGACCAGGACCGGCATCAGCCGCCGCCCCTCCTCGATGGCGAGCTTCAACCTCCAGGCGCGGTCCGCGTAGATCGTGAAGATCGGGGCGCCTCTGTCCACCCGTTCTCCGGGCTTGGCGTGGAGCCGGATGCCGGCACCATGGTCCTGCGGGGCACCCGCGAGACGGGCGAGTGAGACGAGCGACCGGTTATTGAGCTCCACCACGTACCCGGACTCCGGGGCGTTCACCACGTGAGTATGCGACCCGAGGGGGATCGACTCCGCGGTCACCGTGGGATCGCCTCCCTGGATGTGGATAATCTGCCGCATCTTCTCGAGCGCCTTGCCCGAACGGAGGATCTCCTCGGCCATCAGGTACCCCTGGTCACGCGGCGCCTTGCCGGCCATCTCGAAGATGATGCCTGCGAGCGAGAGGGACTTCTGGACCAGGGACTGGGGCTCGGTGGCACCCTCGAGCACGGCAAGGGCCTCCTGCACCTCGAGCGCAGGGCCGATCGTGTGGCCGACCGGGGCGTCCCCGTACGTGATCGCGCACTCAACACGCATCTTGAGGCGCTCCCCCAGGTCGATAAACTCGCGAGCGAGCTTTCGCCCCTCGGCGAGGTCCGGGATCTTGGTCGTCCGGCCGACCGGGATGTCGATCACGACCAGGTTCGCCCCGACCGCGAACTTCTTCGCCATGACGGATGCGAGCATCTGGCCTCGGGCGTCGATCTTGAACGGGTACTCCACCACGATGATCCGGTCGTCCGCAGGAGCGATGTTGGTCGAGCCTCCCCAGACGATCACCCCCCCGACCTTCTCGGTCATGTTCTGGACCTCTTCAGCCGAGAACTCCACCGGGGCGAGGACCTCCATCAGGTCCGCCGTTCCGGCCGCGCCGGTGATCGCCCGCGACGAGGTCTTCGGGATCTTCAGGCCGGCGGCTGCAATGATCGGCACAATCAGGAGCGAGATCTTGTTCCCGGGTACGCCGCCGATCGAGTGTTTGTCCACGATAGGGCGACTGGAGAACTTGAGCTGGTTGCCGGTCTCGACCATGGCGAGGGTCAGGTGCTCGACCTCGTCCATGTCCATGCCGTTGATGTAGTTCGCCGTCACGTAGGCCGAGAGCTCGGGCAGGGAGAGGGAGTCGTCGACGATATCCCGGACGATCGCCCGGGTCTCCTCGGCCGTCAGCCGCTCGTTGTTCATCTTCTTCTTGATGAACTCGATCGAGGCGGGCTTTGGGGCCTCCCATGCCTCGATCTCGGCCCCTTCGGTCACCGAGAGTGCCCGGCTCGTCAGCCCGTACAGGCCGATCGTCCCCGGCTCGATGAGAGTGCTGGTCGTGTCGATGATGGCTGAGACCGTGCTTCCAGTCGCATGGTTCTTGACCATGAGGCGGGCACCTTCGACGACACCGATGCTGCGTGCATCGACCTTATTGAGAAGGACACCACGGTCAGCGATGTCCAGGATCTTGGTAATAAGTTTCATGCTGAAAACATCCTTCCCCCGGACTGTTCCGGCAGCCGTTTCTCTGTCTCGGCGGGGCGATGAGAGGTGGGGGGGGGACCGATAAATAGACCGCGCATCCGGGACAAGGGCTTTATCCCCTGGTTGACGACGTATGTGTGATGCGATCGGCCCTCATCTGCGCGGTCCTGCTCCTTGCCCTCGTCGGAGGAGCAGCCGCAACGGATGCGAACCGTTACAGCTACCTCTCGTTCGACCAGGTCACGATCACGCTCTCGGGCGAACAGGCGACGGTGGTGGCGGAGTACCGGATCGATGCCGGGATCCGTCCGCTGGTCGCGATCTTCGGCCGCGGCGACCTGCATCAGAAGGTGCGGCGGGTCATGAACTTCGAGGACGCGAAGGTGGTCTCGTTGAGCCTCGACCGGGCGGAACTCCAGGTCGAGAGGGCATCGATGGACTACGGTGAAGGATCGTACTGGTTCCCGGCCCACGAATTTGGGGTCACGGTCCCATCACTCGTCGTCTCAAGTCCGCAGAATACGCGCACGCTCAACCAGACCGCCTCTTTTCCACGCGGGATGGGCTACTTCGGTGTGAGCCCGGCGTCGCCCTGATCCGGCAGGAGGGGCCGGACCACCCGCGCGGGGTTTCCGACGATCACACAGTTTCCTTCGGGAAACGAGCGGGTGACGACCGATCCGGCACCGACAATCGTGCGCGGCCCCAGGCGGACACCAGGCAGGATCACCGCGTTCATCCCGATCCAGCAGGCCTCACCGATCACCACCTCCTCTCCCGGCAGGTGTCGATTCAGATCGGTCGGATCGTGATTCGCAGTGATGATCCCGACGTTGGATGCGATCCAGGTCCCCTTCCCGATCCGGATCGGCGCAGCAAAGTTCTGGAAATACTTGCCGCTCATCTCGTTGAACATGTTGATATCGTCGGGTTGGAACTCAAGGTTGTGACGAACCGAGACGGTGTTCAGCGGGGAGACGGGCCAGGTGATGTTGCGGTTGAACCCCAGGATCTTCTGGAAGAGGATCCCACGCAGGACCCACTTCCAGCCGGTAATCGAGTCGTCGAAGTAGATGCCGACGAGCAGCCTCCGGTCGAAGAAGACACCCCCTACGACTCGAAAGCCGGCGACAAAGAGAGAGAAGAGCCGCTGTTTCAGGCTGCGCGAGGCCATCGGCCATCCCCTCCCCAGGCTGTCGCAGGGCCGGTTGCGGACTCGGACGACGGCGACATGCGAGTTAGAGTTTTCGGTACTGGATGGTGGGATCGAGCTCCTGCCACCGGCCGTGAACACCCTTGACGTCGATGATCACCGGCGTCCCCTTGCTGATACGGCGAGCGTCCTCGAGCGTGAGGTCTTTGAACTGGTCATGGGGGACGTTGATGATGATGCAGTCCGCCTCGATCGACAGGTCGGAGAGCGGGTGCACGTTGAACCGGGCGACCTCCTCCGTGGTGAGGAGCGGATCGTAGCCATAGACCTCGGCGTGGAACTCCTTGAGTTCGTGGATCATCTCATGGGACGGGCTCTCCCGCGTATCGGGGACGTTCTCCTTGTAGGTGAGGCCCAGGATCACGACGCGTGAGCCCCGTATCACCTTGCCGGCATCGTTCATCCCCTTGATCGCGAGTTCGGCCACGTGCTTGGGCATGTGGTCGTTGATCGACCGTCCGGCGAGGATCACCTGCGGGTGGTACCCGAGCTCCTCGGCACGATAGACCAGGTAGTACGGGTCGACAGGGATGCAGTGCCCACCGACGAGCCCCGGGCGATAGGGGTGGAAGTTCCACTTGGTCCCTGCCGCGTCGAGGACGGCCTGCGTGTCAAGGCCCATCCGGGAGAAGATGAGTGAGAGCTCGTTCATCAGCGCGATGTTGAGGTCGCGCTGGATGTTCTCGATCACCTTCGCCGCCTCAGCCGTCTTGATGGACTGGGCACGGTAGACATTGGTGACCAGGCCATAGAGCTCGGCGAGGAGATCGGTTGTCGGACCGTCCATCCCCGAGACGATCTTCACGATCCGGGGCAGGACGTGCTCCTCGTCCCCGGGGTTGATCCGCTCGGGGGAGTACCCGATGGCGAAGTCGGTGCCGCAGACGAGCCCTGAGCGCTCCTCGAGGATCGGCCGCATCACATCCTCGGTCACACCGGGGTAGACCGTCGACTCGAGCACGACGATCGCACCGCGCTTCATGTGCGTCCCGATCGTCTCGGCGGCGGCCCTCACGGGGGCGAGATCGGGGTCCTTCGCCCGGGTAACCGGCGTCGGAACGGCAATGATCACCACGTCCGCCTCCCCGATCCGGGACGGGTCGTCGGTCGCCTCGATCCGGTTTCCGGGGGTCGACCGGATGCGGTCGAGCTTCCCCGTGTCGATGTCGTACCCGATCGTCCGAAGGTGGGACGAGAAGGCCTCTGCAAGCGGATAGCCGACGTAGCCGAGCCCGACTACGCAGACGGTTGAATCGGTCACTTTCTGGCGAACCATTGTATCGTCTCTGAAAGGCCCTGTTCGAGCGTGAATGCAGGGGCGTAGCCGAAGGCCGAGCGCGCCAGGGTGATGTCGGCGAGGGAGTCCCGAACATCGCCGGCCCGCGGTTCGTTGAAGACCGGTTCGATCCTCGTCCCGACCAGGTCCATGATCGTGTCGGCGAGGGCGAGAAGGTCGATCCGCTTCTGGCAGGCGATGTTGAAGATACCGGTCACATCGGACTCGGCAGCACGGATGTTGGCCTGGACCACGTCCCTGACAAAGGTGAAGTCACGGGTCTGCCGGCCGTCACCGTTGATCACGGGCGGCTCACCGGCAAGAACCCGGGTGATGAAGTTCGGGATGACCGCGGCATACTGGGACTTCGGGTCCTGCCGGGGCCCGAAGACATTGAAGTACCGGAGCGCGACCGTCCGAAGGCCATAGAGCGATTCGAAGACGCGGCAGTAGTGTTCGGCCGTCAGTTTCGTGACCGCATACGGCGACATCGGCGAAGGGGTCATCGTCTCGACTTTTGGCAGAGTCGGAGTGTCGCCGTAGACCGAGGACGAAGAGGCGAAGACGAGTTTCTGCACCCCTGCATCGCGGGCGGCGATCAGCACGTTGAGGGTGCCGTCGATGTTCACGTGGTTCGAACGCGCCGGGTCCTCGACCGAACGCTGGACCGAGGGGAGGGCCGCTTCGTGAAAGACGTACCGTGCCCCCCGGAAGGCCTCGGCCAGGAGCTCGGCATCCAGGATCGAGCCCTGTACGAATTCGACGTTGAGGCCCTCGAGATTTGACGCTCTTCCGGTGGCCAGGTCGTCCAGGACGGTCACCTCGTATCGGTTCAAGAGTTCCTCAGCGAGGTTGGAGCCGATAAACCCTGCTCCGCCGGTAACCACGACCTTCATCCCAAACAGGTCAGCATGAAGAATATAAAAAGTATCGAGAAGACTGGGGATACGAGCCGCTACGCGGCGCCGGAAACCGCGACCCCGTGGGGAGAACGGCGTCTTCAGCGTTCGAGCGCTTCGATGTGGGTCCTGGCACCGGCGGCGACCATGGGCCGGTCAAGGAGCGCGGCGACCTTCTCGACCGCCTCGAGCACGTGGACCGAGTCCTCCAGGTACGACAGGATATCCGCCGGGAAGAGCTCGATCCCGTAGAGGTCGGTGAGATGCGCACTGATCTGCCGGTGGTCGAGGCCCGCCTCGCGGAGATCAAGGACGGTCGCCGCGAAACGGCGCTCAGGACACCCGCAGTGCGGGGACTTTTTGCAGTCGCAGCGGAGGAAGTCGGCGATGAACTCGAGGAGCTGCTCACGGGTCGTCGGGTCGAGCCGGTCGAAGTCCAGGCGCGACGCCAGGGTGTCGAGAACAACCCCGTGAAAGGCCCGGTCCGGGAGGCGGAACCCGGCGATCCGTTCGAGCCGGCGGATCGAGCGGAGGCGGGCCTTGGCGGCGATCACGCCCCCTCGCCGGGCTCCTCGTCGAAGTTCTTGAGAGACTTCATCGCCTCCCCCATCGTCTCGATCTCGACGAGCCAGTCGTCGAAGAGGGTCGGGTCTTCGATGTCGTCCTTGACGTACTTGGCACAGCACGCGGCCCCGCCGATCACCGCGGCCCCGATCTCGGCGGCGACGATCAGGGACTCGTCCGATCCCTCGGCGGCAAGGGCCCGTCCGCGCTTCACGAGGGCCTTGACGTCCTTATCATAATCGCCCTCGATGAACCGGCGGCACGCGGCGAAGAGGACGAGGAGGCTCTCCTGGACCGGCCCGACCACCTCGACAAGGGGGCCGTCGGGGAGCGGAGAGAGGACGATCGCCTCCACATCCTCGATCTTCTTCTGGGTCTCCTCGACGCCGAACCGTTCGTTCTGCCAGAGTCGGACGATCTTCAGGACCGAGAGGGTGATATCTTCTGAGAAGGAGTAGAGCATGGCGACCCCCTCGGGGACGTCCTCGCCCCCGTCGCCCTCGAAGTCGGCCTCCGAGAGCGACTGCAGCCAGTTGTTCCACCTCTCCTGGTTGTAAAAGATATAGAAGAGTTTCATGGGGGCCTCCTCTGCCGCACTCTTCTTGCCGGCCTTCCGTGCCATTCACATACGTGTATCCGTGTCCGGATAAAGTTCTTTTCATCGAAAAGGAAGCCGATTCACGGGCGAATACTGCACAAAAGCGGTAAAAAAGTGGGAGTCTGCCGGGAGATGCAGGGGCCTGAGCCGAGTGGCACTCAGCGTCGCCGCCCCTTCTTCTGCGGCTTCTCGAGCTCGGCATCCTCGGTAACCACGGGTTCGATCTTTCGGATCGAGACCGCGTTGATCACGGCCTCACCGGCCGCGACGTACCGCTTGATCACCTGGCCCAGCACCTCAACCCGGTCGCCCTTTCGGATCTTCTCCTGCGGGGCGGTGAACATCTTGACCGAGATCTCGCCAGTCCGATCCCCCACGACGAACGTCGGGCGGTTTAGGAACTGGAAGTGCGTCTGCTCGACGATCCCCACGAGCCGCACGGGCTCGGCGAGGAGCGAGAGGTTCACCTGGTTGACCCGGACGGTCTTTGCCTCCGCCTCGTAGATGGGGACCAGGCCCGCATACTGGTGCTGGCTCATGTAGTTTAGGACCAGGGGTATCAGCAGGATGAAGACGAGCGCCGGGATGCCCCAGATGAGCAGGTTCCGGTCACCGGTGACCCAGACAGTGTAGAGAAGAATAAAAGTGAGGATGAGGAAGACCGCGATCGGCAGGATCGCGGGTCTCACCCGGATATTTCCAATTTTCATTGAGTCTTCTGGGGTTACTTGAGCGCCTCGATCTCCTTGCGGAAGGCGATCCAGTAGAGCAGGCCGACGAAGATCATACCGCCGACGATGTTACCCAGCGTGACCGGTATGATGTTGTTGGTCCACATGGAGACCCAGTTGAGGGTTGCCAGTTTCTCTGCTCCGCCCAGGGTGACGATCTGTGCCTCGGTGAGGAGGGAGGACGTCATGATCCCGGCGGGGATGAACATCATGTTCGCGATCGAGTGCTCCAGGCCGGACGAGACGAAGGCCATGATCGGGAACCAGATCCCGAAGAACTTGCCGATCAGGTCGTCGGCGCAGATCCCGAGAAGGACGGCCAGGTTGACGAGCCAGTTACAGCCGATGGCTTTGAGGAATGCAGACCACATGCCCGCCATTCCGAAGTAACTTACCTTGGCTATCGCGATCTGAACAGCCCGAACGCCAAAGGCGCTGGCCGTGATCGTGCCAGTCGCGCTGACCGACGAATACGGTCCGTACGTCATAATGTACGCCCAACAGACTGAGCCGATAAGGTTCCCGATGTAGACCCAGACCCAGAGGTTCAGGACGCTGGCCCAGGAGACCTTGTGGATGAAAGCCGCGACGGGCGCG
Organism: Methanoregulaceae archaeon; assembly: GCA_050178135.1. Taxonomy (GTDB): domain Archaea; phylum Halobacteriota; class Methanomicrobia; order Methanomicrobiales; family Methanospirillaceae; genus UBA288. The sequence continues at coordinate 13,410 of JBFXGJ010000029.1, forward strand.
AGCATCGCGTCGCCGGTGAAGAGTTCAGCACCCGTGAGGATGGTGATGATAAGCCCGACAGGGAACACAGAACCAAGGATGAGCTGCGAGACACCGGCCGCGGCGAAACCCGCGTTGACAAAGCCAGCGTTCGTCGCTGCCGTGCCGGCCGTGATCCCCGTGCTGCAGACGGTCGCGAGACCCGCGCCCATCGCAATGAATGCACCGGAGAAGAACCCGCGGAGCACCATGTTCCACGAGGGCAGACCGACTTTGTACTTGCCGGCGTCTCCTGCCTTCGCAACGATTGCTACTGGTGGATGAAATACCATTGATCGATACACCTCTCTGAATCATGCACCTAGACCAGCAACGTATTAAACAGCTGCTGTTAGGTCAAAGTAAAAATCCTTTGTGGCCTTATTAATAATTTTCCATTTGTTTTCCAAATCGACGATGAATCGAGGTTTTCTTCGGAACTCGACCAACTGATTTGACAACTAATTTTGGTTTATTTTTTTGATTATTAACTATTTTAAAAATTCTTTATTCGTGATAACCCGAGTCTCGCCACATAATTCTTTCTCTTCTCTGTGCATCAGGCGAACGGCGCGCGATTTCTACCAGGATTATCGGACCGTTCAGGAGCATGATGCGGCAACTGACGAACTGCGTTTCGCCAGGGTTCGAGACCACGCGATCTGCGCTGGGACCGACAGGAGACCGCTCGTCGATCCAACGCGCTTTGCAGCGAACGGCGATGGGAATCGCTTTGTTGTGGGTTTGCAAAAGTTTAATTTCCCAGGTCAAAAACGTGTATAAACTCATCATCTGATGCGGTAACGAAAGGAAGCTGATACATGGCTGAGAAGAGAGGAGAGAGCGAGATCGTCCGGGAGTTCCGGGAGAAGGATGCGTGGGGGCTCTGCACCTGCATCGACCTCAAGGGATGCGACCCGGTGACGATTCGGGATGCCGACAAGATCCGGCAGTACGTGGTTGAAATTTGCGACCTGATCAAGATGAAGCGCTTCGGCGAGCCGCAGGTGATCCACTTCGGCCCCAACGAACGGGTTGCAGGGTACTCGATGACCCAGCTGATCGAGACATCGCTCATCTCGGGGCACTTTGCGAACGAGACGAACGCGGCCTATATCGACATCTTCAGTTGCAAGGAATACGAGCCCGAGGAGGCCGTGGAGTTCACCCGCCGGTTCTTCGGTGCCGACACGTCCAGCTTCCAGATCCTTTTACGGGTCTAAAAAAAAAACCATTACACTATCATTTCTTCATTTCTTCGAGTGAATCGTCCCCCCGGGCACTGGCCAGAGGAGTAGGCCTCGCGAATATTGGGGTCCGTGCTGACCGATAAAAAAAAGTTACTTCTCGGCGGTGCTGTTCGCTGGTGCCGCGTCGGGCACAGCCGTCGTCGGTACCGGAAGCGCCGGCGTTACAGCGGTCGCCGTCGTCGTCGTCACTTTCGGTGAGACGGTCGGTTGGGGGGTGATCGGATCCACCGGGGCCGGTGTCGTCGCCGTGCCTTTCGGTGTGACCACCTTCGGAGTCATCGTCACCATCGGCGTCTTCTCCGCGGTCGGGACCAGCGTCACCGTCGGCAGGGGGGTCACCGTGGGAGTCGGCGTCAGCTGCTGCCCATCGGCAGGGTCGAGGGCCCTCGTCCCGCTCGTCGAGCCCGCGTATGCGAACGACATGTAGTTGATGTTCTGGTACCCGCTGAAGACCAGGCGGAGCACGTGCGGGCCGGCGTTGAGCTTCACCTGCCGGGTCACGTTCGTGTAGTTATCGAAGTCGCCGGTGTTCGGCACCGCGATCGTCGTCGCTGTCGCCCCATCCACCTGGAGGTGCATCTGCGAGTTCGAGTTCGGGCTGGAGACCCGGAAGACGACATCGTAGTAGCCCGTTCGCTCCACGTTCACCGTGTACTTCAGCCACTCGCCTGGCCGGATCCAGCAGACAACGGGACTATCCTCCTGCTCGTTCAGCTCGATATCCACGTTCTCATTTCGATAGACGCCGCCGAAGTTGGACGGGGTCGTGTCGTAGTAGGCGACACCGTCACCGCCGGAGTTGTAGTCCTCCGCCTCTATGACACCCGGGACGCGGGCCTCACCGTAGACGAGGGGGACCGGCGGCGGAAGCGGCATCACCGGCGTCGAGGCGACCGTCGGGGTGGTCGCGGTTGCCGTCGGCGCCGCCGTGGTCGTGGTGGTGGTGGTCGGTGCGGTCCCCGAGTTCGCCTGGAACTTCATCCAGTTGATGTTGGTGTACCCGTTGAAGTAGAGACGGACCGTGTGGACGCCGGCTGGGAGCGAGACCTGCTGGACCACGGTGGTGTAACTGAGGTAGCTGCCCGTGTTCGGCACCATCACCGTGCAGACGTCCCTGTCGTCGACCTGCATCTTGAAGGAGCCACCTGCCCGGTTGCTCGAGACGCGGAACGAGACGTCGTATACGCCAGCCTGGGCCACGGTGGCCGAATACCGGATCCATTCACCCGGGCGGACCCAGGCGACGGCATGGCTCTTCTCGGCTGTCGCATACTCGATATCGACCGCTTCGTCGGTTCGGTACGCCTTCCCTTCGTTTGCTAGGGTGGTGTCGTGATAGGCCACGCCCTCGCCGCCGCTATTGTAGTTCTCAGCCTCGATCACGCCCGGGATATTCGCCCCGGGTTGCTGGGGCAGTGGGAGCGTTTCAACGGGCGTCGTTGTCGACGTCGGCTGCGGGGTGACGGTCAGCGCCGGCGTCACAGTGGCGCTCGGCTCCGCCGTCACGATCGGCGTGGGCCCGGTCCCCGAGGCGAGGTCAAACTTCATGCAGCAGAGGTTGTGGTACCCGGTCGTCGAGACCCGGAGGACGTGCCTGCCCTTCGTGAGCGAAACCTGCTTCTTGACCTCGACGTAGGTCCCCCAGGCACCGGTCTTCGGCACCGAGACCGTCGCTGCCTGCGACCCGTCCACGCTGAGCACGAAGGAGGTACCGGAGTTCGGCGAGGCCACCTTGAAGGATGCATCGTAGAGCCCCGTCGTGGTGACGTTCACCGTGTACTGGAGCCATTCGCTCGGACGGGTGTAGTCGATGACGTAGCTGCCGGCACCCTGGTTGAACTCGATGTCCACGCTGTCCTGCCGGTATGCCCCGCCCTCGTTGGCGGCGGTCGTGTCGTGGTACCCGACCCCCTCGCCACCGTCGTCGTAGTCCTCGAACTCGATGACACCCGGGATCACCCCGTTCCCGACGGCGGCGGGCAGGGGACCCGGCGTGAGTGACGGATCGACCGTCGGGATGCCGGTCGCTGTCGGCTGCGAGGTTGGACCCGGCGTGAACGGTGTGATCGTCGTCGTGGGCTCGGGACCAGACGTGTCACCGTTGATCTTCACCACGTTGTTCTGGGCATTGTAGTACCGCACCAGGGTGTCGGGGTTCGCCCCGGTGAGGAGGATGTCGAACGTGCAGCCCTTGACGGGCCAGGGGTCGTTCGGGTGGTCCTCGCGGAGCCCGAGCGAGACAGCGCCGCTCGACTTCTTGGGATTCACGATCCGGAAGTTGGAGAAGACCACATCGCTCGAACCCCATGCATAGAGCGCGTGGGTCCGGGCATTCTTCGAGACGCAGTTGTTGAACCGGAGGTTCGTCCCGGTGCGCACCTGGAAGGACTTGTCCGCCCCGTCATCGGTGCAGCTGTTCAGGATGACGTCTTTCGCGCCCTGCCAGACCCAGAAGCCGTTGTTCCGGCTGTTGAGAGAGACGCAGTTATTGAGGGTCACACCGGACGATAGGTAGTACCCGGTCATGTAGAAGCGGGTCGGCTCGGTGTTCCGCCACCCGTTGTTGACCGCAACGCAGTTATTGACCCGGCTGTTCACCTGGACCGGGATCGCGGTGTTGGGGTCGGCCCCGTTGTAGAAGTTCGGTTCGAAGTAGAACCCGGACTCCCAGCAGTCCTCGGCCCGGCAGTTGTTGACATACAGGTCGTAGAGGTCGGCCCCCTCGTGGAAGTCGAACCCGACGGCCCAGATCTTGCCTGAACCCGCGTTGCCGCAGCGGAGGGCGAGGCAGTCCTCGAACCGGATGTTCCGGTTGACCCGGGGGGAGCGGCAGCCGTTCAGGTTGAAACCGGTCGAACCGACATCGATCGCCTTGCACCGCACGAACTCGATATTCTCACACACCCGGCCGTCCGCCCAGACAAAGAACATGCCATTCACCGTTGGCGCGGTCTTCTTGGAGTCCTGGATCGTGACGTCGTGCACCTTTACGTTTGACGTCGTGATCATCAGCCAGCCCCGGTTCGTGATCTTGAGGTCGCTCACCGTCACACCAGGCAGGGCGATATCCACCCGCGCTGCATAATCCCCGGCCATCGAGAGGACAGTCTTATCGGGCCCCTGGCCCCGGAAGACCGAGTTCCCCTTGACATAGACCGTTCCCGAGGTCCGGAAGGTCCCCTCAGTGAGGATGATCTCCCCACCGCGCGCAAGGGCGTTATTAATCTGTTCCTGGTCACCGTTCCCGTCGCAGACAAAGTCCGCGCTGGCCTTCGAGGCCGCACCGGCGTCACTTGCGGCGACAATCGTCGCAGCGAACGCGGATTGAACGAGAAGTGAACATCCGAGAAACAGCAGAACAAAGAGTAGTTTGGTCCGAACGTTCATCTAACACCCTCTATGCACAATACAAGAACTTCGACATATAAATACGTTCCTTTTTTGACCAAACTAAATATTGACCTTTATTTCACCAAATAAGCCCAAATATCATTCATATTGGTTATTCGAGTGATCTCCTCCGCCCGCTTCCAGCCACACCATTTAAATATAACATCGAGCAGGACCTGGGATCGACGGAGAATCCTTGAGCCTTTTTCCAAGTCATCGGCGGGAAGATGGTTTTTCCAGGATTGAAGAAAGACCCGTGCCCCCTGGTCGATGGTGAGCAAAAATGAATTGTTGAAATCAGCCCAAAAGAGTGCTATGAAAATGATGGAATCCATACGAATTCTGTCCCACTGTTTTTTATAGAGTGTGGATACCGGTTTGATTCCGGAACACCATGGCAACAACGAAAATTGTTGAAGCGGTGGAGTGAAAACACAACCCTTCTCAACGACAGGCACCAGGGGTACATTCCAGTTACGACACACCGTAGTAAAAGGAGTGTGTACAATGGACATCCCACGTATCTTCACCATTACCGAAAGTGCGCACCGCATCCATAACCCGTTCACACCAGAAAAACTCGCCACTCTCGGCAGAGCGTTGCGCCTAAAACCGGGAGCTCGCGTGCTCGATCTCGGCAGTGGTTCAGGCGAAATGCTGTGTACCTGGGCACGCGATTACGAAATCATCGGTGGTGGCGTCGATATGAGCCAGTTGTTCACCGAGCAAGCGGAACTCCGCGCAAAAGAACTCGAAGTCGCCGATCGAGTCAGGTTCATCCACGGCGATGCTATCGGCTACGTTGCCGACGAAAAGGTCGAAGTGGCAGCCTGTATCGGTGCCACGTGGATCGGCGGAGGCGTCGCCGGCACCATCGAGCTTCTGGCCAAGAGTCTCCGTTCGGGAGGGATCATCCTCATCGGCGAGCCCTACTGGCTGCGGGTACCACCGACGGAAGACGTTGCCAGGGGATGCAATGCCAATTCTATCTCCGACTTTCTCACGCTTCCAGGACTTCTCGCATCGTTCGGCGACCTCGACTACGATGTTGTGGAGATGGTCCTGGCTGACCGGGAATGCTGGGATCGGTACGAAGCGGCCAAGTGGCTCACCATGCGCCGATGGCTCGATGCGAATCCCGACGATGACCTCGCGATAGATGTGAGAGCCAGACTGACTGTGGATCCAGAACGCTACGCCGCGTGCACGCGTGAATATCTCGGATGGGGTGTGTTCGCGCTGATGGCGCGGTGAGGTGAGGCAGCCTGGATATTCGGTGGATTGTCGACGGCTCGGGCGACTGGGTGATACTCAATGGTTCGTCGAAGTGCGAGTTCATGGTCATTTGCGGAGCACCCATGCACCATCTCGAAACGTTGAGGCTTTGGGGGGGATATAAAAAAAACTCTAACCTGGTCCAGCCCGTTTTTTGGATCCACTCCGCCCAGTGTCGACGGGAGACGGTTGGAAGGCCTTAAATACGATGTTGCCGACAAACCTGTTAACGAATATTTCGGCGGTAACATGATCACGCTCACCCCCACAGAAGTCAGGGCGCGTTTTGGTGCGCTCTTCTCCGAACGGTACCTCGTCATGGTCGATCAGGCTGCCGGCGTGGCAGAGATACGCGAGACATGCCGGGCCCGCGGACCCGTGGAATGGGACGCGATGAACCGACAGCGAGCCGGTGGGGCGATCACATCCTGCTCGGTCGACGGCTCGACCCTCAGGATCCTGACCCGGCTCGGACGGTTCCCGGTCCGGTTCGGCCCGGCCGAGGCGAGGAGCGGAGGCCAGGCCCTCGAGGCAGTGGAACTCGAGGGTGACGAGGTGGTCACGAGCTGGGCCGGGATTGCCGGTGCCGGGGTCGGAGTGGCAGCCTGCCTGCCGCAGGCGCCCGGGGTGACCCGGGCCGTGTACCCATCGGAGGAGGACCTGCAGGTCGGTGGCGCCCGCGAGAACCGTGTGCGCATTTATTCTCCCGCTTACGAGAAAGTGGTCTTCGGGATCGACGATACCGACACGTCGGCCGGCGGGGCGACGTGGGTGCTCGCACTCCAGTGCGCCGCGGCCAACCCGGTCGAGGAGACCCACCTCCTCGGCATGCGCCTGGTCCAGCTCAACCCGGCGGTTCCGAACAAGACCACCAACTGTGTCGGGTCCGCCCTCGTCTACGCCGTCCGGCCGGACCAGGCACGCGCTCTCGAGGAGTTCATCGTGGGCTTCGTCGACGAGCACTCGCTCTCCCCCGACGCCGGGGTCGCTGTCCGAAAGGGGATCGTCCATCCATCCGCCGAAGACGAGATGCGCCGGGTGAAGACCGAGATCCTGACCAAAGACGACGCCGCCGGGATGGCAGACCGGCTCGGGGTCCGGTTCATCGACCCGAACGGCGGCAAGGGGCGGATCGGTGCACTTGGAGCACTCCTCTGGGCGAACGAGGGGACCGAGGCGGCAGGACTCCATGGTGAGCATCTCTGACCCATACACGGTGCCCTATCGGCGGCTTGTCGCCGTGGCCGGCGGACCGGGCGAGGTGGAGCTGGTGGAGTTCTACGACTGCCTCGGGGGTGCGATGTGGTCCCGGCACCACTATAAAAGGAGCCCGCTCGTCCGCTCGGTCCGGTGCGTCGGCCCGTCCATGCGCTACCTCCTGGCCGAGGGGCAGGTCGACCTCCCGCTCGAGGGGTCCCGGTTCCCGGCGGGGATCTCCAGCGTGGCTCGGAGCGAGGGGCAGCTGGCGATCACCTACATCGGGCTCGGCGGCGGCGGTGTCGGTGCAGCCGGTTCGCGCTCCGTCGCCGGCGGGATCGAACGGGCCGAGGCCGATCCCTGCGGCGGGGGCCGGCGAGCCCAGGCGACGGTCTGGCTTCCCGAGCGGCAAAGGGTGCTGATCGGGATCGACGACACCGACACCCCCGAGGAGGGGGCCACCTGGACGCTCGCCCACCGGATCGGCCGGGCGGTGGAGAACGATGATGACGTCTATCTCTCGCACACGATCGTCCAGCTCTTCCCGGTCCGGTTCCGTACCAAGAACTGTGTCGCAATCGTCCTCGAGTTCGCCTCGAGCGACCCCGTGGCCCTCGCCACGAGGGTCCGGTCCCTGCTCACGGAGTACTCCCTCTCGGACGAGACCGGGATGGCGGTCTTTACCGGCTTCGACCCGGGCGCCCTCCAGCCGTTCGCCGACGCGGTGAAGCGGGGCGAGGTGGACCCGGCAGCGCTCGATGGCGTGAGGGACACCCCCGGCCTATCGCTCCACCTGGCGGGGCGGGGCGTCATCGGCGCCATCGCGGCCATTCCATTTTACACCCGCTACGACGAGGCGCTCGAGTTATGCGATGGACCAGGCTGAAAGAGCGGGCCCTCGCCGCGGGCGGGTGCCGGGTCGTGGGACGGCTCCCCGAGCACGCCCTCGCCGACTCGACCGCCGGCCCGGGTGCCGGCGGCACGGGTGCCGTCTTCTTCTCCGACGGAAAAAGAAGAGTTCGGCTCCCGATCACCGACGAGGCGCCGGCCACCCTCGTCGCCCGGCCCGACGGCCAGGCTTTGCTCGAGTGCGCGGGGCAGGTGGTCGAGGGGCGCATCGAACCGGTCGGGCTGCACTGCCCCCGCCAGGCCTTCATCACGGTCTCGCCCGTGTGCCGGTACCGCTGCCGGTACTGCACCGTTCCGCTCCGGGAGGGGAGACGCCGGTCGATCGAGGAGTGCGTCGCGCTCGTCAAACGTGTCCGTGACCGGGTCGACGCGATCGCCCTGACCAGCGGGATCGCGGAGTCGATCGAGGAGGAGGCGGACTACGTCTGCGAGGTCGTCCAGGCCCTCAGGGTCTTCGAACTCCCGATAGGCGTCTCTATCTTCCCCGCCCCCGACACCCCCCGGCGCCTGCACGCGCTCGGTGTGGTCGAGGTGAAGTTCAACCTCGAGACGGCGACGGCCGAACTCTTCGAGCGACTCTGCCCCGGGCTCCCGTACGACGGGGTGATCGAGGCACTCGCCTCGTCGGTCCCGCTCTTCGGGCGCGGACACGTCTTCTCGAACGTAATCCTCGGGCTCGGTGAGACGTGGGAGGAGCTTACCGGTTGCATCGACCTGCTCGTCGACCTGGGTGTGGTCCCCGAGCTCAGGCCCCTCAACCCGGTCGCCGGGTGCAGCGAGTTCGAGCGGCCCGGCCCCGAACTCCTGGACCGGGCAGCCCACCACCTCCAGGTGCGGTTGCAGAAGGCCGGGTTCGACGGGAGCGGAGCAGTCACCATGTGTGCTGCCTGCACGGGATGCGACATCGTCCCCTGGAGGGACCTGTGACGGCGGAACATCGGCTCGGCAAGGCGTGCCGGCTCGCCGCCGACCACTGGTACGGCGTGCCGGGATACCCGGTCACGGGGCTCATCGACGCGGTCAAGACGCGACTGCCCGTGAACGAGAAGGTCGGGCTCGAGCACTGCCTGGGCCACTCCCTGATGGGGAGGAGAGCGGGGCTGATCGTCAAGCACGTCGGCCTCAACGCCTGCGCCGACCCCATGGTCCAGGCGACCACGCAGGGCATCTCGGCCGGCGTCGTCGTGCTGGTGGGCGACGACCTGGACAGCCGCTGGTCCGAGAACGCCCAGGACTCCCGGTACTACGGGGAGGTAGCCGAGGTCCCGGTGATCGAGCCCGGACCCGAGAACGCGCTCGCGAGCATCGAGGAGGCGTTCCGCCTCTCCGAGGCCCAATCCCGGGTGGTGCTCGTCCGCCTGACGCCACCCCTCCTTGAGAGAGAACTGCTGGGAGAGCCGCTTCCACGGGTGATACAGGCCCGACCACGCCCTGGCGCCGACCTGACCCACAGGGGCCGGTTCCAGCGGGCACGACGCGGGACGCGAGCCCTCTTCTCCTGGTCGACCGGATCGCGCCTCAACCGGCCCGGTACCGGGGATATCGGGGTCGGGGCGGCCGAAGGGGCCGCCCGGATCAGCACGGTCTACCCCCCGCCGTCGGGGATCGGGCCAGCGCCGCTCAAAGAGCTCGGCCGGCCGTTCCTCCAGGAGCACCGCCACCTGCGCCCCCCGCCCGATGCCGGCGAGCCCGAGACCTACCGCCGGCGCGGACGACGGAGCACTCTCTGCCCCGAATGCCCCTTCGGACCGGCGATCTCGCTCATGAAGGAGCGCGGTCTCGTCCCGATCTGCGACACCGGATGCGCCCTCTTCGCCCTCGCACCGCCGTATGAGCATGGGATCGCCGGGTACGGCCTCGGTTCATCGATCGGCGTGGCCACGACCAGCACGGGGGTCGCCCTTTCCGGGGACTACGCCCTCCTCCACTCCGGAATCAACGCCCTGATCGAGGCCTATGCCGCCGGTACTCCGCTCCTCGCCGTCGTGCTCCAGAACCGATGCCTTGCCATGACCGGACGGCAGGAGGTTCCCGACCTCGCCGCCTACCTGGACTGGGCGTCGCCGACGAAGGTGGACGCCGACGACCACGAGGCCCTCGAGAGGCTGCTCGTCCCCCCCGAACGACCGATGACCGTGATCATCCGGGGCAGGTGCCCCGATGGAGCCCGTTATGGAACCGTGGAATATTGAGATCTGCGACGTGACGCTCAGGGACGGAGAGCAGACCCCGGGCGTTTCGTTCACCTGCGAGGAGAAGGCGTCGATCGCGACCCTCCTCGACCGGATCGGAGTCGAAGTGATAGAGGCGGGATTCCCCGCCGTCTCGACCTACGAGAAGGCCTGTGTCCGGGCCGTGACCGCCCTCGAGCTGGAGGCCCGCATCTGCTGCCTCGCCCGGGCGCGACGCGAGGACGTGGACGCCGCACTCGAGACCGACGTCGACATGGTCAGCATCTTCTTCGCGACCTCGGACCTGCACATACTCCATAAGTATGGTCGCCCGCGAGAGGACGTCCTCGTGGAGGCGCTCGGAATCGTCGATTACGCCCACGACCACGGTCTCCAGGTACGGTTCGCCGCGGAGGACGCCTCCAGGACGGACCCGGCGTTCCTCATAGAGATGTACCGCGCCGGGGGCGAGCACGGCGCCGCCCTCGCCTCGTTCGCGGACACGGTCGGTTGCCTCACCCCCCTCGAGATGCACCGCGTGATGGCAGATCTCGTCGAGGCGAGCCCGGTGCCGCTCTGCGCGCACTGCCATAACGACCTGGGCATGGCGACCGCGAACACCATCGCTGCCGCCGAGGCCGGCGCCTTCCAGCTCCACACCACCGTGAACGGGATCGGGGAACGGGCCGGCAACGCCCGGCTCGAGGAGGTGCTCGTGACCCTCCGGCTCAAGGGCGGCGTCGACCGCTACGACCTCACCCTCCTCCCTGAGCTCTCGGCGCTCGTCGCGCAGTGCTCCGGGATCCCGGTCTCGAAGACGCACCCGATCGTGGGCGAGAACGCCTTCGCGCACGAGAGCGGGATCCACATCGCGGCGATGTTGAAGGACCCCGACTGCTACGAGTACGTCCACCCCGCCCTGCTCGGGACAAAGCGACACTTCCACCTCGGCAAACACACCGGGAGAAGAGCGCTCGAGTACGTCGTCCGGTCGCTGGGGTTCGCGCTCGACGGCGAACAGATCGGGCGGGTCCTCACACTCGTCAAGGAACGGAGCGAACAGAAGTGCTGCGTCACCCCGGAGGTGCTCGTCGAGCTGATCCGCAGGGTCCAGGGAGCGGCCTGATGCCGACCCTCTCCGAACGGATCCTTGGCGCTCCGGCCGGCACCTGTGTCGACCGACGGGTCGACCGGGCCTTCGTCCACGACGGGACGGGGGTCCTCACCCTCGGGACGTTCCGGACGATCGGACGACCGCTCGCCGCGCCTGAACGGCTCTCGGTCCTCTTCGATCACCTGGCACCGGCGAACACCTCCGTCACGGCCGACCTCCAGGCCGATCTGCGCCGGTTCGCGGTCGAGCACGGGCTCTTCTTCTCGGACGTGGGCGAGGGAATCTGCCACCAGCTGATGGGGGAGGGACACGTCCTCCCCGGCGAGGTGGTGATCGGCGCCGACTCCCACACCTGCACCCTCGGGGCGTTCGGCGCGTTCGCCACCGGTGTCGGGGCGACCGACATGGCCGCGATCTGGGCAACCGGCGAGACCTGGCTCCGGGTGCCCGAGACGGTCCGGGTCGACCTCCAGGGCCGGTTCGAAGGGATGGCCGAGCCGAAGGACCTCGCGCTCACCTACGTCGGCCGGCTCGGGATGGACGGGGCGACCTACCGCGCACTCGAGTTCGTGGGCGAGGGGACGAAGGCGCTCTCGATCGCCGGCCGGATGACCTGCGCCAACCTGGCGATCGAAGCCGGCGCCAAGGCGGGCCTCTTCTATGCCGACGAGGTGACACGCCGCTACCTCGCCGGCTACGGCCATGAGGTCGCCGAACAGCGCCCCGAGGAGGGGGAGTATGTCCGGGAGGTGGTGATCGACCTCGGCGCGGTCGAGCCGGTCGTGGCGCTCCCCGGTCGGGTCGACACGGTCCGGCCGGTCGCCGAGCTCGAGGAGACGCCGGTCGACCAGGTCTTCGTCGGCACCTGCACCAACGGGCGGTTCGAGGACCTGGAGCGGCTCGCCACCCTCCTCCGGGGCCGCCGGGTCCGGGTCCGGACGATCGTGATCCCGGCGTCGCGCCGCACCCTCCTGGAGGCGACGCGGACCGGCGTGGTCGAACGCCTCCTCGAGTCCGGGTGCACGATCGGGCCACCGGGATGCGGACCGTGCCTCGGCACCCATCTCGGCGTGATCGGCGAGGGGGAGGTCTGCCTCTCGACCGCGAACCGGAACTTCAAGAACCGGATGGGCGTCGGCGGAGAGATCTACCTCGGGTCGGTCGCCACTGCGGCCGCCACCGCGCTCGCCGGCGCCATCGCCTCGCCGGAGGTGTCGTCATGAGGCTCCGGGGGCCGGCGGTTCTCCTCCCTGCCGACGTGGACACGGACCAGATCATCGCCGGGCGATACCTCCGGACACGGGACCCCTCGACCTGGGTCACCCACGCCTTCGAAGACCTCGACCCCACCCTCGCCGGCCGACTCGCCGGCTCTGTCCTGGTCGCAGGGCCCAACTTCGGGTGCGGCTCGTCACGCGAGCAGGCGGCCCGCGCGCTGCGCGACGCCGGCGTGGTGGCGGTTGTCGCGCCCACCTTCGCCCGCATCTTCTTCCGAAACGCGGTCAACCTCGGTCTCCCGGTGGCAGAGGCGTCGCTCGACTGCGACGAGGGAGAGACGGTCGAGATCGACCTGGCTGCAGGTACCGTCCGGGCCGGGACCCGCCCCCCGGTCGCGTGCGGGCCGCTCTCGCCACGGATGCAGGAGATCCTGGAGGCGGGCGGGCTCGTCGAGTTCCTGCGGGGACAGGCGTGATCCCCGAGTGCCGGGAGGTCGGCGTCGCGGCCTCCCGCCCCTGCGGCGAGCAGGTCTACTTTCTGACCCGGTACCTGCTCCGTCCGTCGGGCGACTCCTACGACCTGATCCGGGTCGAGCCCGACCCCGATGCGAAGGGGCTGGTCCGCCCCGTCCGGAGCGAGGCCCTCGTCCTCCCGGCCGCCGAGGTCGCGGTCCATCCCGACCGGGTCGGGCTCGCCGATCGGGCCTGTCTCGTCCGGCTCGCCCGTGAGACCGGCCGGCGATGCACCGTCTTCTTCGGCCGCGACGAGCACGTCACGTTCGTCCTCGATCCTGAGCAGGAGGCGTTGCGGACCGTCCACGTCTACGACGTCGAGCCCCCGGTGCCGAGCCTGGCCGCCATCTGCGCCGACCTCGCCGCCGCCGGCCTCACCGGCGAGCTCGGCCTGGCCTTCGAGTACCACGTCCGCGACCTCCGGTCCCTCGAGGCCGGGGTCTATCCCTGCCGCGCCTCGGGCTTTCCCCGCTCGCTCGACCGGGACGGCCCGGTGGAGGGCGAGCGAGTCGCCTGCTGCCAGACCGGGCGA